>NZ_SUNH01000015.1 GCF_005048265.1 Paracoccus hibiscisoli | reverse complement strand
CAGGTCCCGAACGACGAAGACATCGGCACCGTGACCGCGGATGGCGCCTACGACACCCGCCGCTGCCACAGCGCCATCATCGCGCGCGGTGGCACCGCGATCATCCCGATCCGCAAGAACGGCCGCCTGTGGAAGGAAGACTGCCCGGCCGCCCGGGCGCGCAACGAAACCCTGCGCGCCACGCGTCACTACGGCCGAGCGTTCTGGAAGCGATGGACGGGATACCACACCCGCAGCCGCGCCGAGGCCAGGATGCGGTGCCTCAAGTCCTTCGGTGAGCGCATCTCCACAAGGGACCCCGACCGTCAGACCGCCGAAATCCATATCCGCGTCGCGCTCATGAACCGCTTCAACGCCCTCGGCACCGCCGAGATCGTCCGCGTGGCCTGACGATGAAGGGGGAAGGGGCAGTCACGCATCAGGCCGCCTTTCTGCAACAACGCCCGTTCTATGGCCACGGCGATTCGCGAGGGAAGCGCGCTGCGGATCTGGCCGAGCCGCTTCGGACGGTGACGGTCGAGAACCGCCACGCTGTGATCGCCCCGGTGCTGACCTATGCCCAACAGGGCGGCGGCAACCGGGCAGCGACCGACCCGCACCACACCACCTGCGCCAGCAAGAAGGACCAGAACAGCCTGATCGCCGCAATCATGGTGCAGACCGGCTATGGCGAGCGCGCGGGCCAGCAGCCCCGTGCGCTGGAAGTGGCCGCGCCACTCGGCACGGTGGTCGCGGGCGGCGCCAAGCATGCGCCCGTGGCGGCGTTCCTGGCGCAGCAGAACGGCGGGCCGCGCATGGAAGCCCATGCCGGGCACGACGCGCGCGATCCGCTGTCGACTGTCGCCGCCTCGGGCAGCCATCAGACCCCGGTCGCGGCCTAGTTCGCGAAATACTACAGCACCGGCGACGGAGCCCGGACCGACGAGCCCTGCCAAACCGTCACGGTCAAGGACCGCATGGGCCACATGCAGGCCGCACTGGCAGCCCCGCCCTTCGCGCCCGAGCATCACGCCCGGGCCCGCGCCGTGGCCGAGTTCCTGCGCGCGCACGATGCCTGGGACGGGGGCGAGTTCGTCACCCTGACGATCGGCGGCGCGTCCAATGTCGTGATCGACATCGGCATACGGATGCTGACCCCGCGCGAGTTGTTCCGCGCTCAGGGCTTCCCGACGGATTATGTCATCGAGGGGGTCTGGGACGGCCTCGACACCGACAGCCCGAACTGGCGGCCCTTCGCCAGGGACGTCCAGGTCAGCTGCTGCGGAAACAAGGTCTGCCCGCCTCTGGCGGAGGCGCTGGTCGCGGCCAACTGCACGCACCTGCGGATCGAGGAACAAGGCGGCCACGCTGCCGAAGCGATGGAGATGGACGCATAACGGTCGCATGGCACCAGGAATATCCGAACAGCCGCATCTTGGCCCGATCGGGCCAGATCGACATCGGCGCGGTGTTCCCGCTTCTTGGGAAGATCCAGAGCCGCAACCCTTGGGCATGGCGTCTGTGGGTCAACGGACGGTCAAGGCCGACCGAGGGCGCGCCAAGACTGAAGAAGCCGCCCGCGATACTTTGAAGGCGGCATGGCAGGCGTTCTTGACCGCCGCAGATCTCAAACAAGTAGACGGCGACCATGACCGTTAATCCGACCCGCCCGACATCTGCCAAGCCGCTGTCCAAGGCGATCTCCGGTCGCGGTCGCGCGAAGGCTCTGGCCGCAGGCCTCATGTTCGCGGACCTGCCCGATCAGACGCGCCCGGCGCCCGAGCATGAGCGGCGCGGCGAGGACTTCTATCCGACCGGGCAGCCCGAGGCGATCCGCCCGCTGTTCGCCTATGACGGCCAGAGGATTCGGGATTGCCGGAAAGTATGGGAACCTGCCTGTGGCGACGGCGCGCTGGTGCGCGAGATCCGCGCCTTGGGCGTGCGCTGCATCGCCAGCGACCGGATCGACCGGGGCTGCCCAGACAGCAGCGTTGCCGACTTCTACACCGCGCGTCGCAGCCCGGCCAGGGCGATCATCACCAACCCGCCCTTCTGCGAGATCAGCAGCAAAGGCCGCGGCCGCTGGCTGCGTCACACGCTCGAATTGACCGGATGGGATTATCTGGCGCTGCTGCTGTCATGGGATTGGCCCGCAGGCCGGACGAACGGCCTGGGCGCGCTATTGGACGAGCATCCGTTCAGCTAGTGCTACCTCGTGCGCTGGAAGCTGGACTTCACCGGAGAGGGCAACCCGGCACAGCCAACGCCTGGTTCGTTTGGGACCGGCGCGACCCGCGCGGCCCTGCCCACCCCAAGCCATACCCCGACTTCCGGTTCATGGACCGGACCGACCCACGACAGGAGGTGCTGATCTGATGGCCCGCCACGCTTTCGCATTCACGCCTAGGCTGTTGCCAGCCGCCAAGGCGGCCGCCTATTTGGGCATCAGCGAAAGCACCCTGCGATCTCTCAACCTTCCCCGCCGCATACTCGGCGGCAAGAGGCTTTATGATGTCTTGGCGCTTGACCAGTACGCCGACGCTCTGACTGTGGAAGGCGAAGAGACAACACCAGAGGCCAACACATGCCGCGGCAAATTCGGGCGGCGGGCGTCGTGACGCTCAAGCACCTGCAGACCATCCACAAGGGCGGGAAGGTCTATCATTATCTACGCGCCCCCGGCGCAAAGCGGCAGCGCCTACCGGACCTGCCGATCGACAGCACCCCATTCCTGGCCGCCTACGCGGCAGCTCTGACAGTGGTCGAGGTCAAGACCAAAGCCGCGCCGGGAACCATCGCACAGATGATCGAGGGATACCTGTCCAGCCGCGATCACTTGGACAGGTCGGATTCGTATCGACGCACGATCAGGCGCCATGCGGAAGCCATCAAGGAGCAGGCCGAAGACGCCCTGGCCGCGCACTCGACGACCGAAGACATCGCTGACGATCTGGAGCCGCTGGCACCGAACGCCGCCGCCGACCGGCTGAAGACGTGGCGCGCCATCTGCGCCTACGGCAAGACGAAGCGGCTGCTGACTGTCGATCCATCCCTCGCTGCACGTCGGAAGGCCATTCCGAAGTCCATCGGCCATCCGGCATGGACTGACGCTGACATCGAGCGCTATCGCGCGCGGTGGCCTGTGGGCACGGTCCAGAGGCTGACGTTTGAGCTGATCTTCTGGACCGGCGCACGGATCAGCGATGCCGTGCTGATCGAACCAGGAATGGTCGGCCGTGACGGGGTGCTGCAGTTCAGCCAGCAGAAGACTGGCGAGCCGGCCTTCGTGCCCTGGACCTGCCAGCCACCAGCCTATGCGATGCGCATGCTGAAGGATCGCCAGCTGCTGCACATGGCGTTGGAGGCCCGGTCGGAAAAGCACATGACGTTCTTGGCCACAGCCCAGGGAAGGACACGATCCTCGAAGGCCTTGGGACATCTCCTGTCAGAAGCGGCCGGTGCTGCGAAGGTTGAGAAATCAGCCCATGGGCTTCGGAAAGCGCGCGCGAAGTCGCTGGCCGAGGCTGGCGCGACGGTTCACCAGATCGCAGCCTGGACCGGTCACATCACGCTGGAAGAGGTGGAGCATTATACCCGTGAGCAAACCGACGGGCGGCAGCGCGCGGGGTAGAACAATCCGAGAAAACTGGAAACCAGTGACGCAGTTCCTGTAAACTGTGACTTAGATCACTGACTTCTTTGGTAATTTAGGAAGAGTGGCAGCCCGTAGGGGAGTCGAACCCCTCTTTTCAGGTTGAAAACCTGACGTCCTAACCGATAGACGAACGGGCCACTTTCTGTCGCTGCCAGTCTTCCCTGGCGGCGTGAGGCGGTGTTTAGGCAAAGCCGCCAAAGGCTGCAAGCCAAAAAAACACGTGCGCGCGAAAAAAAATGCGCGGACCCGTCAGACGCCAAGAAAGCCAGCGAAAATAAGCCACAAGGGCAAGGTCGCGGCCGCCAGGACCGTCTGCCAGGTAAAGATCGCGGCAAAGAAATCAGCGTCTCCGCCCATCTGCCGCGCCAGGATGTAGCCGACCGGCGCCCCCGGCGCCGCCGTCGCCAGCACCCCCGACGCGACTTGGCCCGCAGGCAGGCCCAGGGTCAGCGCGGCGATCACGAACACCACCGGGCAGAACGCCAGCCGCAGCCAGACCCCCATCCACAGCGCCGCGTCGCGTTGCCACAGATGGGCGGGACGGATGCCCGCCCCGACCGCCAGCAGGCCCACCGCCAGCGCCCCCTGCCCCAGCCAGTCCAGCGGCGACAGCAGCCAGCCCGGCAACGCCAGCCCCGACAGGTTCAGCGCCAGCCCCGCCAGACAGGACAGCACCATCGGGTTGCGGCCGATCTCGGCGCCGATGCGGGCGGCGGTGCCCGAGGGGCGCGGCCCGTCGGACCACAGCGTCAGCGCCACGATGGCCGAGATGTTGAAGGCCGGGATCAGAAAGGCGAAGGCCACCGCCAGATCGCCCAAGGCGCCTCCGCCGAAGGCCTGCGCGGCCACCGCCAGGATCAGCAGCGAGTTGAACCGCAGCGCGCCCTGAAACAGCGAGCTGGCGCGCGGCCCCGGCTCGGCACGCCGCCGCGCCAGGATCAGCGCGACCGCCCCCGTCGCGACAAAGGCCACCAACAGCGCCGCCAGATAGGGCCCAAGCCGCCCCAGGGACAGGTCCGAGCGATAGATCGAGGTCAGCAGGATCGCGGGGAACAGCACACGGTATCCCAGCTGTTCGATCCCCGGCCAGCTGGCGGCGGGGATCAGCCCGCCGCGCCGCGCCAGATGGCCCAGCACCACCAGCGCGATCACGGGAAGGACGGACAGGGCTGCGGACATGGAACCTCCGGGCCGTGCGTCTTGCGGCCTTTCGCGCGGGGTTGTAGACCCGCGACCAACGAAAGGAAACGTCATGTCGATCACCGAGGATCAGGCCCGCAAGGTCGCCCATCTGGCGCGCATCGCGGTCGATGATGCCGCCCTGCCCGCCCTGGCGCGCGATCTGTCCGGCATCCTGCATTTCATGGACCAGCTGAACGAGGTCGATGTCGAGGGCATCGAGCCGATGACCGGCGTCACCCCCATGCGCCTGAAGCGGCGCGAGGATGTGGTGACCTCGGGGGGCATGGCCGACAAGATCCTGTCGAACGCCCCCGACGCCCGCGAGGGCTTCTTTGCCGTGCCGAAGGTGGTGGAATGACGAACGTGAACCGACTGACCATTGCCGAGGCGCGCGACGCGCTGGCCCGGGGCGACCTAACCTCGGTCGAGCTGACGGACGCCTGCCTGGGCGCGATCGACGCCGCCGGCGCGCTGAACGCGTTCGTGCATCACACGCCCGACATGGCCCGCGACATGGCGCGCGCTGCCGATGCCCGCATCAAGGCGGGCGACGCGGCCCCGATGACCGGCATTCCGGTCGGCATCAAGGACGTGTTCTGCGTGCGTGGCGTGCCCAGCCAGGCGGGCAGCCGCATCCTGCAGGGCTTCACCCCCGAATACGAATCGACCGTGACGCAGAATCTGTGGAACGCGGGCGCGGTGATGCTGGGCAAGCTGAACCAGGACGAATTCGCGATGGGGTCGACCAACGAATCCAGCTGCTACGGCCCCGCCGTGAACCCCTGGCGCGGGCCCGACGGCGCGCAGTTGACGCCGGGCGGCAGCTCTGGCGGGTCCGCTGCCGCGGTGGCCGCCGATCTGTGCTTGGGCGCGACCGGCACCGACACCGGCGGCTCGATCCGCCAGCCCGCGGCCTTCACCGGGACGGTGGGGCTGAAGCCCACCTATGGCCGGGTCAGCCGGTGGGGCGTGATCGCCTATGCCTCCAGCCTGGATCAGGCGGGGCCGATGACGCGCACCGTGCGTGACGCGGCGATCATGCTGGGCGCGATGGCGTCGGCCGACCCGCAGGACAGCACCTGCGCCGACCTGCCGGTCCCCGATTTCGAGGCCGCGCTGACCGGCGACATCCGCGGCAAGCGCATCGGCATCCCGCGCGAATACCGCGTGGACGGCATGCCCGACGCCATCGACGCCCTGTGGCGCCAGGGGGCCGAGATGCTGCGCGATGCGGGCGCCGAGATCGTCGATATCAGCCTGCCGCATACGAAATACGCCCTGCCCGCCTATTACGTGATCGCCCCGGCCGAGGCCTCGTCGAACCTGGCCCGCTATGACGGCGTGCGCTACGGCCATCGCGCGACCCTGGGTTCGGGCGACGGCATCACCCAGATGTACGAGAACACCCGCGCTCAAGGCTTTGGCCCCGAGGTCCAGCGCCGCGTGATGATCGGCACCTATGTGCTGTCGGCGGGCTTCTACGACGCCTATTACAACCGCGCCCGCCGCGTCCGCGCGCTGATCAAGCGCGACTTCGACCAGGCTTTTGCGGCTGGCATCGATTCGATCCTGGCGCCCGCGACGCCCTCGGCGGCCTTCCCCTTGGGGTCGGGCGACAAGGGTGATCCGGTGCAGATGTATCTCAACGACGTCTTCACGGTGACGCTGAACCTGGCGGGCCTGCCCGGCATCGCGGTCCCGGTGGGACAGGACGCGCAGGGCCTGCCTCTGGGCCTGCAGCTGATCGGCCGCCCCTTCGAAGAGGGCGATCTGTTGAACCAGGCCCAGGTGCTGGAGGCTGCCGCAGGATTTGTGGCCAAGCCGGATCGCTGGTGGTAACGTCCGCGAAACGGATCAAGGGAGGCATCATGCGCGGCTGGTGGATGATCGGGGTGCTGGCGCTGGCCGGATGCGGGGAACACCGGGGCTGGAACCCGAACTATCAGTTCGGGGCCGACCGCTATGGCCAATACCTCACCGCGCGCGAGGCCGCGCTGGTCACCGGCACCACCCCCGCGGCGACCATCCCCATCGCTCTGCCGGTCCACGCGCCCACAGGCGCACGGATCGCAGGCGCCGACCCGGTGCCCGTCCCGGCGACGATGGGCCTGCGCGTCAACCGCCCCGCCCCCTGAGGCGACCGTGACCGACTGGCCCAGCCCGAATCACGGCGACCGCCGGGGGCAGGTTCCGTCCCTGATCGTCATCCACTACACCGGCATGGCGGATGCAGCGCAGGCCCGCGCCCGCCTGTGCGACCCGAGGGCAGAGGTCAGCGCCCATTGGCTGATCGACCCGGATGGCACGACCGAACAGCTGGTCTGCGAAACCCGCCGTGCCTGGCACGCGGGCGCGGGCCGCTGGCAGGGCGCGGACGACATCAACAGCCGCTCCATCGGGATCGAGCTGGCCAATCCCGGCGACCGCCCCTTTCCCGCGCCCCAGATGGCCGCGCTGCGCCGCCTGCTGCGCGCCGCCATGGCGCGCTGGTCCATCCCGCCTGCGCATGTCATCGCCCATTCCGACCTGGCGCCGGGCCGCAAGATCGACCCCGGCCCCCGCTTCGATTGGGAGGGACTGGCCCGCGACCAGCTGGCCCTGTTCGCCCGCCCCGAACCGACCGCCCCCGCGCCCCCGCTGGCCCCCAGCCTGACCACGCTCGGCTACCCGGACCATCCCGCGCGACTCGATGCCTTCCGCCTGCGCCACCGCCCCTGGGCCACAGGCCCCGAAACGCCAGCCGACCGCCAGACCGCCGCCCGGCTTCTTCTTCATGAAAATATCCCGGGGGAGTCGCGCTTGCGCGACGGGGGCGGAGCCCCCTCTTGACGCCCGGCCATCGCACAAGCATACGGACCACGCGCGGAGGGCTGGATGACCGCGGCGGGGCGACCCGTCGAGGAAAGTCCGGACTCCATGAGGCAATGGTGCCGGGTAACGCCCGGCGGGGGCAACCCCAGGGACAGCGCCACAGAGAACAGACCGCCCATCCCCGGATGGGTAAGGGTGAAACGGTGGGGTAAGAGCCCACCGGGGGGCTGGTAACAGCGCCCGCATGGCAAGCCCCACCAGGAGCAATGCCGAATAGGGATCGCGCGCGGAGCAATCCGCAGGGCCGCCTTGCCCCAGCAGATCCGGGTAGGCAGCTAGATCCGGCCGGTAACGGCCGGACCAGAGGAATGGTCATCCAGCCGCGCAAGCGGTGGACAAAATCCGGCTTACAGGCCCTCCGCGCAACTCAGGCCTTCTTGCCGCCCTTGCCCCGCGCCTCCGTGGCGGTGGCGATCGCCTTGGCGGCCTCGCCCTGCATCTTCTGGGTAAAGGCGACCATCTGCGCCGCATAGGTCTCGCTCCAGTCGGCAAAGGCGTTGCCGCCCGATCCGCCGGTCGCGGACATGGCCTTGGTGCGCATCTCCTCTCCCTGCTTCTGCATGGTCGCGAACTGATCCTCCCAGGTCTTCTGCATCTGCTGCCACTGGGCCTGCATGGTCTCGCTGGCGCCCTCCATCTGGGCCATCAGGCGGGCATTCACCTCCTGCTGCTGCTGCATGGCCTGGGCCTGCCACTGGCGGGCCTGCTCCATCGCCTCCTCCTGGCCCTTGGCCATGGCGGCCTGCCATTCGGTCAGCCGCTCCTGGAACTGGCGGGCATTGTCGGTCAGCGTCTTCAGCATGTCGGGCAGTATCATCACGGCTCCTCCCAAGGCTATGGGGCCATGAGAAAGGCCCCCGGATGCAAGCCTGCGTCCGGGGGCCCTGTTTGTCAAACGCGGGCGTTCAATCCGCGGTCTGCACCGGGCTGTCCGCCGGCAGACCCTGCCGCCGCTCGATCTCGCGCCAGCGGGCAACGGCGGCGTTGTGTTCCTCCAGCGTGCGGCTGAACGCATGCCCGCCGGTACCATCGGCCACGAAATACAGATAGTCCGTCTCATCGGGGTTCAGCGCGGCCCGGATCGCGGCACGGCCCGGATTGGCGATGGGCGTCGGCGGCAGCCCGTCGATGCGATAGGTGTTGTAGGGCGTGGTCGTGTCCAGCTCCGACCGCCGCAGCCCGCGATCCAGAATGCCCTGTCCGTTCGTCACGCCATAGATCACCGTCGGGTCGGTCTGCAGCCGCATCCCCTGTCGCAGGCGGTTCACGAAGACGCTGGCCACCTGCGGACGCTCGGCCGCCTGCCCCGTCTCCTTCTCGACGATCGAGGCCATGATCAGCGCCTCCTCCGGCGTGTCATAGGGCATGCCAAAGGGCCGCGCCTCCCATTCCTGCGCCAGGATCGCCGCCTGACGGCTGGCCATCTGCGCCAGGATCGCGTTGCGGTCGGCGCCCCGCTCCAACAGATAGGTGTCGGGGGCCAGGCTGCCCTCGGCGGGGGTCTGGGCCACCTCTCCGGTCAGGAAATCGGCGGCCTTCAGCGCCTCGACCACCTGCCAGCTGGTGACGCCCTCGGCCATGACCAGCGACAGGCGCACGCCCGGCTGCTCCTGCGCGGCCACGATCGGCGCGGGACGCTCGCCCACGGCGGGGTTCCAGCGCGCGACCTCCTCATAGGCCCCGGTCTCGGGGTTGGTGTCGCGCAGCAGCACGGTGTTCTCGCGCACGCCCACGCGCACCACAACCTCGGTCCCGCAGGTCGAGGGGCCGCCCGCCGTCACCGTCTCGACGATCTGCTCCATGCTGGCGCGCGGCGGCATCAGGAAGCTGCCGAATTTCAGATCGCGCGCCTTGTCCATGTAATCGGCCCCGGCGCGAAAGATATAGGCGTTCGAGATCGCACCCTGCGCCGCCAGCTGGTTGCTGACCGCGTTCAGGCTGGCCCCCGGCGCGATCTGCACGCATTGCGCGACCGCACTCGGGCCCGGCCCGCTGAATTCGCGCTTGGCCCAGGCCACCGCCGCCGCCGCCCCGATCAGCAGCACGATGGCCAGCGTCAGAAAGTTCGAGGCGATGTTGCGCCAGATCATCCCTCGACCTTCCCCAGCACCAGGCTGGCATTGGTCCCGCCAAAGCCGAAGCTGTTGGACAGCGCGATATCGATCTTGCGGCGCACCGCGGCATTGGCCGCCAGGTCCAGCTTGGGCGCCACGGCCGGGTTGTCCAGGTTGATCGTCGGCGGGCAGATCTGGTCGCGGATCGCCAGCACGCAAAAGATCGCCTCGACCGCGCCTGCGGCACCCAGCAGGTGGCCGATGCTGGATTTTGTGGACGACATCACTGCGCCTGCGGCCGCATCGCCCATCAGACGCTCGACCGCACCCAGTTCGATCGTGTCGGCCATGGTCGAGGTGCCATGCGCGTTGATGTAATCGATCCGGTCCGGCGTCAGACCCGCCGACCGCAGCGCGGCCTCCATCGCGCGGTATCCGCCATCGCCATCCTCGCTTGGCGCGGTGATGTGATAGGCATCGCCCGACATGCCGTAACCCAGCACCTCGGCATAGATCTTGGCGCCGCGCGCCTTGGCGTGCTCGTATTCCTCCAGCACGACGACGCCCGCGCCCTCGCCCATCACGAACCCGTCGCGGTCCGCGTCATAGGGGCGGCTGGCCGCCTGCGGATCATCCGCCCGCTTTGTCGACAAGGCCTTGCAGGCGTTGAAGCCCGCGATGCCGATCTCGCTGATCGGGCTTTCTGCGCCGCCCGCGATCATCACGTCGGCATCGCCATAACGGATCATCCGCGACGCGTCGCCGATGGCATGGGCGCCGGTCGAACAGGCGGTGACGACCGCATGGTTCGGCCCCTTGAACCCATAGCGGATCGACACCTGACCCGAGATCAGGTTGATCAGCGCGCCCGGAATGAAGAACGGCGACACCCGCTTGGGCCCGCGTTCCTTGATCAGCACCGCGGTTTCCGCGATCGAGGTCAGCCCGCCGATCCCCGACCCGATCATCACGCCGGTGCGCAGGCGGCTTTCCTCGTCGTCGGGCATCCAGCCCGCGTCCAGTACCGCCTGATGCGCCGCAGCGACCCCGTACAGGATGAAGTCATCCACCTTGCGGCGGTCCTTGGGCTCCATCCAGTCATCGGGGTTGAAGGTCCCGTCGCTGCCATCGCCCACAGGGATCTCGCAGGCGTATTTCGTCACCACCTGCGACGCGTCGAACCGCGTGATCGGCCCGGCGCCGGACTTCCCGGCCAGCAGACGCTCCCACGTCGCCTCGACGCCAGACGCCAGCGGCGTGACCATCCCAAGCCCGGTGACAACAACCCTGCGCATCGGCAATTCCTTCAGCTGCTCGCATTTTGCGCCGTGATACACGCGTGCCCGCCCTGGCGCAACGTCACGAAACCGCGACAACGCGCGGGGGTCCGGGGGGCGCGCGCAGCGCCCGCCCGGCGGGGGGTGCGGGGGGCTGGCCCCCCGCCTGCGTCGCGGGACGCAAGCCTCAGACCAACCCCTCGGCCCGGAACCGCGCCAGAATGTCGCCCTGCGGCCGCGCGCCCACATGCCCGATCACCTCGGAAGCCGCGATGCAGCCCATGCGCCCCGCCACGTCCAGGGGCCGCCCCGTGGCCAGCCCATAGATCAGCCCCGCCGCGAACTGGTCGCCCGCCCCGGTCGCATCCACCGGCACCACGCGCTGCACAGGCACGCAGGCCCGCTCGCCGTCGCGGATCAGGATCGCGTCATCGCCGGACCGGGTGCAGATCACCGTGCCGCAATCGGCGACCGCCAGACGCAGCGCCTCGTCCAGATCCTCGACCTGGTACAGCGCCTGCCATTCATGGACGTTGCCGATCACGTAATCCATCGGACCCGCGACCAGACGGCGAAAATCCTCGCGGTGCCGGTCCACGCAGAACGGGTCCGACAGCGCGATCCCGGCCTTGCCGCCCGCCGCGTGACAGCATTCGGCGGCCTTGAGGAACGCGGCCTTGCCCTTGTCCTTGTCGAACAGATAGCCCTCCAGGAACAGCCAGCCCGCGCCGTCGAACACCTCGGGTGCGACCTCCTCGGGGCCCAGCTCGGCCGAGATGCCCAGATAGGTGTTCATCGACCGCTCGCCATCCGGCGTGACAAAGATGATCGTGCGCGAACTGGGCAGCCCCGCCCCCGCCACCGGCGCATTCACGAAGCGCGTGCCCGCCCCCTCGGTCTGGCTGGCGTAAAGCTGCCCGATCTCATCATCGGCCACGCAACCGATAAAGGCCGTGCGCAGCCCCAGCCCGCCGATCCCCGCCAGCGTGTTCGCCACGCTGCCCCCCGCGACCATGCGCGCCTGATCGCGGCGCGCGGAATGGTCGTCGGCCTGCGCGGCCATCAGGTATTCCGACCGCTCGCGGTCGACCAGCTGCATGATGCCCTTGGTGATCCCCAGGGCCTCCAGCCGCGCGTCCTCGGTGGGGGCGATGATGTCCATGACGGCATTGCCGATGCCGATGACATAGGGGGTGCTCATGCGGTCTTCTCCTCATAGGGGCACAGGTCGCGGATCGGGCAGATGCCGCAGCGGGGTTTTCGCGCCTGGCAGATATAGCGCCCATGCAGGATCAGCCAGTGATGCGCATGGGCCTGGAACCGGGCGGGGACATTGTCCTCGATGGCGCGCTCGACCTCGTCCACGTCGCGTCCGGGCGCGATGCGGGTGCGGTTGCCGACGCGAAAGATATGCGTGTCGACCGCCTGCGCCGGGTGGCCGAAGGCGCAGGACAGCACGACATTCGCGGTCTTGCGCCCCACGCCGGGCAGGCTGGTCAGCGCGGCGCGGCTGTCGGGCACCTGGCCGTCATACTCCTCGACCAGAATACGCGACAGGGCGATGACGTTCCTGGCCTTCTGGCGGAACAGGCCGATGGTGCGGATATGTTCGGTGACGCCCTCGACGCCCAGCTCCAGCATCTTGGCGGGCGTATCGGCCACCGCGAACAGCCCGCGCGTGGCACGGTTCACGCCCACATCGGTCGCCTGCGCCGACAGCGCCACGGCCACGACCAGCGTGAAGGGGTTCACGAACAGCAGTTCGGTTTCGGGCGCCGGATTGCCCTCGGCCAGCCGCGAAAAGATCGCGACCTGATCGGAGAACGGCAAGGCGGGCGGCAGACGACGGGACAGGGCCATGCCCCCGCTTTTGACCGCCCCGCCCGCGCAATGCAAGCGGGCCCCGGCACACAAGGTTTTCAAAGCGTTTCCAGTGCCCTCCACGAAACAGTGACTTTCCTTTGGCGCGGAACTGCGACAGCGTGCCACGCGTTGACGGCATATCCCGGAATCAGCCCCTGTCGGGCCGCGGGACCGCCAATGCAGACCCGGCGCGGCGACCATCGCCCGCCCCCACCAAGGAAAGGGAGCCCCATGAGCCTCCGCAAGACCTCGATCCTGGCCGTGTGTGGCCTGACCCTGCTGGGCGCCTGTGCCCCCGCGATGACCGATACCGGCGCCGCCGGCATGAGCCGCACCCAGCAGGGCGCGCTGGCGGGCGCAGCCGTGGGCGCGCTCTATGGCGGCACCCGCGACAGCGACGGCAGCAACCGCAGCCGTGACGCCGCCCGTGCGGCCATCGTCGGCGCCGCCGCCGGTGCCGTGGCCGGCAACATCTTGGACCGTCAGGCAGCCGCGCTGGAACAGTCGATCAGCAACCCCAACGTGCAGATCGTCAACCACGGCAGCTACCTGCAGGTCGTGATGCCCGACGGCATCCTGTTCGCCACCGGCTCTGCCGCCGTGTCGGGCCCGGCGCAGACCGACCTCTATGCCGTCGCGCGCAACCTGAACCAGTATCCCAACAGCCGCGTCGAGGTGATCGGTCACACCGACAACACCGGCAGCGCCGCGCTGAACCAGGACCTGTCGCAGCGCCGTGCGCAATCGGTCGCGGGCATCCTGGCCGCCGCAGGGGTCGCGCAGAACCGTCTGGCCGCCGCGGGCCGCGGCTTTACCCAGCCCGTCGCCTCGAACGCGACTGAGGCAGGCCGTGCCCAGAATCGCCGGGTCGAGATCCTGATCCGTCCGACGCAGTAAAGGCCGCATCGGGGCCGGGCCATGCGCCCGGCCCCTTTTCCCCGCGCCGGCCCGGCCCTAGGATGACCACCCCGACAGCCCGGACCCGCCGCCATGACCGATCCCGACAGCCCCTTCCACCCCATCGACGCCGCCCGCCTGTCGGACGCGGTCGTGGCGCAGATTGAAGCACTGATCCTGCAGGGCGTGCTGCGCCCCGGTGAACGCCTGCCCGGCGAACGCGACCTGGCCGAACGCATGGGCGTCAGCCGCCCGTCGCTGCGCGAGGCGCTGGCCGCGATGCAGGCCGACGGGCTGCTGGTCGCCCGCCCCGGTTCGGGTGTCTTCGTGGCCGATGTGCTGGGCAGCGCGTTCTCTCCCGCGCTGGTCCAGCTGATCGCGCGGCATCCGCAGGCGGCCGATGACTATCTGACCTTTCGCAAGGATCTGGAGGGGCTGGCCGCCGAACGTGCCGCCATCGCCGCGGGCGACACCGACCTTGAGGTTCTGGACCGCATCGTGCAGGCCATGCGCCACGCCCATGCCACCCCCGACCCCCAGGCGGAGGCCGCGCTGGATGCCGATTTCCACATGGCCATCGTCGAGGCCAGCCACAACCTGATCGCGCTGCACATGATGCGCGCCATGCAGGACCTGCTGCGCCAGGGGATGCTGTTCAACCGCCCCCGCATCTTTGCCAGCCCCGATCTGCGCGACCGCATCCTGGACCAGCACATCGCCATCAATGACGCGCTGCAGATGCGCGACGGCCCCCAGGCCCGCGCCGCGCTGGAGGAGCACCTGGATCTGGTGGCCCAGACCCTGTCCGCACAGCGCCGCGCCGACGATCATGCGGCGGTGGCGCGGCTGCGCCTGCACAACCGCCCCGGTTCCTAAGGAAAAGGCCCCCGGCGCGGGTGCGGCGGGGGCCTTAGGGATCACTGTCCGATGGTGATGTCAGTTCAGGCGACGCGCCACGTCTGCGATGGCGTCGTCGATCCCGGCCGACCGCTGACCGGCACGCACCTGATCCGCCAGGATCTGGGACGCTGCCGCGATAGACGCAGCCACGGCGCGGTCACGGACCGCACGCACGGCGTCGCTCTCGGCGCTGGCGATCTGGTCCTGGGCCGCCTGCAGGCGACGGTCGATGGACCGGGCCAGATCCTCGCGGGCCTTGGCGGCTTGGGCCTCGGCTTCGCGCTTGGCATTGGCCACGATCTGGTCGGCCTGCGTCTTGACCTCGCGCGAGCGACGCTCGTAGCTGGCATAGATCTCCTGCGCTTCCTCGCGCAGGCGGCGGGCCTGCTCCAGGTCGTCGCGGATGCCCTCGGCCCGCTTGTCCAGCAGGCCGCCCAGCAGCGCGGGCACCTTGAAATAGACCAGCACGCCGATGAAGGCGAGGAAGGACAGCAGCACGATGAAATCGGTGTTGCGCAGCGAGAAGAACCCGTAATCCCCCGCCGCGGCCATGGCCGGTCCCGCGGTCAGGCCGGTCACGGCCAGCGTTGCGATCATGCGGTTCATTGCACGGCCCCCTTCATGCGCCCGTCCAGGGCGGCGCCCACCGTGGCATCGTCGGCCTGGCCGCCGAAGGTGCGGACCAGCTCGGCGGTGACGTCCTGCGCCACGTCGCGCGCGCTGACATCGGCGGATGCACGGACGGCACGGATGCGCGTCTCGGATTCGGCGGTGCGGGCGGCGATTTCGGCATCGGCCTTGGCGATGGCCTCGTCCAGCTGCGCCTGGATCTGGGCGCGGTTCTGGGCGACGATGGTCTGCGCCTGCGCGCGGGCATCGGCCAAGGCCTTGTCATAGGCAGCCTCGGCCTCGCGGGCCTTCAGCTTGAATTCTTCTGCGGCCATCAGATCGCCGGTGATGGCGCCCTGGCGGTCCGACAACACGGACGCGATACGCGGCAGGGCCACGCGCGACAGCACCAGATACAGGACCACCAGGGTGACGACCAGCCAGAAGATCTGGTTGCCGAAGGTGGTGATATCCAGCTGCGGCAGGCCCGCGGCTTCGGTGGCGTAACCGGCGCCTTCGACCCCATGGGCCGCGGCATCCGCGCCGTGGGCGGTGGCATCGTCGATGACGATCGCGCCCTCAGTGGTTTCGACCGCGGTGGTGGCGGCCTCTTGCAACAGGCTGAACATATCCTACCCCATGGCCTTGGAACGAACGAAGGGGCGGGGGACAGACCCCCACCCCGCCGCAAGGATGGCCGTGGATCAGACCGCGAACATCAGCAGAAGCGCGACCAGGAACGAGAAGATCCCCAGTGCTTCCGCGAATGCCATGCCGATGAACAGCGTGGCGGTCTGGCCGGCGGCGGCCGACGGGTTGCGCAGGGCACCGGCCAGGAAGTTGCCGGCAACGTTGCCCACGCCCAGGGCGGCCATGCCCATGCCGAACGCGGTCAGGCCGACGCCGATGTACTGGCCCAGTTCTCCGATATTGCCTTCCATGGAAATTCTCCTTGCGGTTGGAAGTTGGTCGATCGTGGTGGATGCGGTCCCGACAGGGACCGCGCAGGGGCTGCGGACCGTCGCCTCAGTGCGACGGGTGCAGCGCGTCCTTGAGATAGACGCAGGTCAGGATGGTGAACACGTAGGCCTGGACGATGGCGACAAGCACCTCGAAGGCATACATCCCGACAACCGCGACGATGGCGATGGGGGCGACGGCGGCAATGGCCGCGAAGCCCGCGAAAACCTTGATGACCGCGTGACCGGCGATCATGTTGCCCGCCAGACGAATGGACAGCGACAGCGGACGGACGAAGTAGCTGATGACCTCGATCACGGCCAGCACCGGACGGACCGCCAGCGGCGCCGAGCGCACCCAGAACAGGTCCAGGAAATGCGCGCCGTTCTTGGCGAAACCGATGATCGTCACGCCGAAGAACACCGCCAGGGCCAGAACGCCGGTGATGGCGATGTGCGAGGTGACGGTGAAGGCCATCGGCACCAGACCCAGCAGGTTGGCAAAGACGACGAACATGAACAGCGTCAGGATATAGGGGAAATACCGCAGGCCTTCCTTGCCGGCGATGTCCTCGATCATCTTGTGGACCAGGCCGTAGGCCATCTCGGCCACCGACTGCGCGCGGTTCGGGACGATGGCGCGGCCACGGGTGCCCAGAACCAGCAGCGCGATGGAGGCCAGCGCGGTCAGCGCCAGCCACAGCGTCACGTTGGTGGGGGTGTACCATGCCACCGGGCCGTTACCGAACAGCGGCGAGACCACGAACTGGTCCATGGGGTGAAATTCAAGGCCGCCGCCAGTCGCTTCCGTCGCCACGATCAATCCCTCTCGTCACTGCCCGGCTCGTGGCCGGATGTCTTGTCCTCCGGCGCGGTGCCGGGTTTCCTGTCAAGCTCGGAGGCGGTCCGCATCATCGATTTGACGCCGGCCGCCAGGCCGAGAAAGATGAACAGGACCATCATGAAAGGCATCGTGCCCAGCAGATAATCCAGCCCGTAACCGACCACGAAGCCCAGGCCCAGCCCGGTCACCAGCTCGATCACCATGCGCCAGGCAAGGTTCGCCTGTTCATATTTCCCCATCGGGCCGGGCCCGGAGGGTTTCGGTGTCAGGGCGGCCAGCTTGGCCTCCAGTGCCCGCAGGCGGTCGGCATCCGCCGTCCGATCCGCATCGCCCTGGGGTTTTTCGGCCATCTGTCACGCCCCCGACGTCGTTGGGCGCTGTCTAGGGGCTGGGGCCGCCCAAGTCAAGCCGCACCGACCATTCCGCAACCCCCTGATTTGACGCGCATTAATTGCGAACCCTGCTGTGGGCGCGGGCTTGCAATCGCCGCGCGGCGGCGTCATCATTCAACCGCCCGGTTGACCATTCCCCGATCCGAAAGCCCGCACCCATGACCCCGCCTGCCCCGCCGGACCGGCTGGACCTGATCTTTGCGGCCCTGGCCGACCCCACCCGACGCCGCGTCCTGTCGATGCTGCTGGAGGATGACATGGCCGTCAGCGACGTGGCCGAGCCGTTCCAGATGAGCCTGGCCGCGATCTCCAAGCATCTGGCGGTGCTTGCAGCCGCCGGTCTGATCCGTCAGGAGAGGCGCGGACGGATCACGTGGTGCAAGCTGGACCCGGACGGGATGCGCCGGGCCTCGGTCTGGATGCAGGGGTTCGGCCAGTTCGACCCGGTAGATCTGGACGATTTCGAACGCTTTCTGGATGTCCAGCTGAGGAGCGATGATGACCAAGACGCCTGACGTGCTGTGCATTGGCGCGATGCTGTGGGACGTGATCGGCCGCGCGCCGCGCCGGATGGCGCCGGGTGCGGACGTGCCGGGCCGCATCCGGCACCTGCCGGGCGGCGTCGCGCTGAACGTGGCGGTCGCGCTGGCGCGGTGGGGCATGACGCCCTCGGTCCTGTCCGCCGTGGGCCGCGATTCCGAGGGCGAGGGCCTGATCGCCGAGGCGCAGCGCCTTGGCGTGCTGACCGATCACCTGACGCGCGACGCGGGCCTGCCCACCGACTGCTATATGGCCATCGAGGACAGCGAGGGGCTGATCGCCGCCGTGGCCGATGCGCTCAGCCTGGAGCTGGCGGGCGCGGCAATCCTGGCGCCGCTGGACGCCCTGCCCGTCTGGACCGGCCCGGTCGTCCTGGACGGCAACCTGACCGAGGAGCTGCTGTCGGCCATCGCCCGCGATCCGCGCCTGATGCGCGCCGATCTGCGCGTGGTGCCCGCCAGCCCCGGCAAGGCCGAGCGCCTTGAGCCGCTGATCGCCGCGCGGCGCGGGTGCTTTTATCTGAACCGCCTTGAGGCCGAGATCCTGGCCGGGCGCGCCTGCGCCGACGCGGCCCAGGCCGCCGAGGCGGTCGTCGCGCGGGGTGCTGCCCGGGTGCTGGTCACCGACGGCCCGAACCTGGCCGCCGAGGCGATCGCCGGTGGCCCGACCCTGACCCATCAGCCCCCCAAGGTCACCGTGGAACGCGTGACCGGGGCGGGCGACTGCTTCCTTGCGGCCCATCTGGCCGCCGAACTGAAACTGATGCCGCGCGACGAGGCCCTGCGCCAGGCGGTCCGTGCCTCGGCCGCGCATGTCTCCGGAAAGGATGTCCCGTGACCCACACTGCCCCCCTCACCTATCCCCCCGAGGTTCGCGACGCGCTGGATCGCGGCCTGCCCGTGGTGGCGCTGGAATCGACCATCATCACCCACGGCATGCCCTGGCCGCAGAACCTGGAGATGGCCGAGAAGGTCGAGGCCACCATCCGCGACGGTGGCGCGGTCCCCGCGACCATCGCCGTCATGGGCGGCCAGATCCATATCGGCCTGACGCCCGAGGCCCTGCGCGCCCTGGCCCAGACCCCGCCCGCAGAGGCCATGAAGCTGAGCCGTGCCGATCTGGCCGTCTGCATCGCGAACGGACGGACCGGTGCCACCACGGTCGCGGCCACGATGATCTGCGCGCAGTTGGCAGGCATCAAGGTCTTCGCCACCGGCGGCATCGGCGGCGTGCATCGCGGGGCCGAGGACAGTTTCGACATCTCGGCCGACCTGCAGGAGCTGGCGCAGACCGCCGTGACGGTCGTGGCCGCCGGTGCCAAGGCGATCCTGGACCTGCCCAAGACCTGGGAGGTGCTGGAGACCCTGGGCGTGCCGGTCATCGCCTATGGCCAGGACGATCTGCCGGCCTTCTGGTCGCGCGCCTCGGGCATCCGCGCGCCGCTGCGCATGGACACGCCCGAAGACATCGCCGCCGCCGCCGCCATGCGCGCGGCCCTGGGCCTCAAGGGCGGCCAGCTGGTCGCCAACCCAATCCCGGAGGCTGCCGAGATCCCGCAGGACCAGATCATGCCCGTGATCGAACAGGCCCTGTCCGAGGCCGCGGCCCAGGGCATCGCTGACAAGGCGGTGACGCCCTTCCTGCTGGGCCGGATCTTCGAGCTGACCGAGGGACGCTCGCTGGACAGCAATATCGAACTGGTGCTGAACAACGCCCGCCTGGCCGCGCGGATCGCCGCCGCGATGGCTCAGCCGGTGGCGTGATCGAAGCTGCGCTTGAACATGGCCGACAGATCGACGCTGTCGGCCTTGTTCAGCTTGTCGGCATGCTGCTCCAGGAAGGTGTCGGCGGCCACGCGTCCGGCCCCTTTCATGATGGCCAGCTTGTGCGCGCCGGGCATCAGCTTTGACCGGGCGGACAGGTCGTTCATCAGCGCGTCGTCCATGATCATGTGGATCAGCACGTTCTTCATCGGGCTATCGGTCAGGCGGTTCTCCAGATGCAGCCGCTTGACGAAGTTGATGGCGCGCAGCTGCGACATCAGGCTGCTGTTGAAGCTGACCTCGTTCACGCGGTCGGAAATCTCGACCGGGGTGCGGGGCAGCGTCTCGCGGATCATCGGGTTCAGCGCGACGATGACCACGTCATCGGGATAGCGCGACGGATACAGCGGATACAGCGCCGGGTTCCCCGCATAGCCGCCATCCCAATAGGCCTCCAGCCGCCCGGTCTTGGGGTCGTGGATCTCGACCGCCTGGAACAGCGTCGGCAGACAGGCCGAGGCCATGACCGCATGGGCATCCGCCTCCGCGCCGGTAAAGACGCGGATCTGGCCGGTCCGCACATTGGTCGCGGCCACGAACAGGTCCGGCCCGGCATCGGCGGTGAAATCGGGATGGGGCAGCCCGCGCAGCACCGCCGCCAGCGGGTTCGTGTAGAACGGCCCGTAATCATAGGGGCTGACCAGGCGGGTCAGGTTGTCCAGCCAGGCGGCGGGGGAAAACACCTCGGTCAGGCGCTGGAACCCGCGCCCCATCGGCATCAGCGAATTGATCCAGCGGATCACGCGGTTGTCGCTCATGGTGCCGACCTCGGACCAGAGCGCGTCCAGATTGTCGCGCGCGGCCTGCTGCCCGGCCCGCCCCCGACCCGCCGCCAGCCCCGCCTTGAGCGCGGCCCCGTTCAGCGCACCGGCGGATGTGCCGCTGATGGCCGCGACCTCCAGCCAGGTCTCATCCAGCAGGCGGTCCAGCACGCCCCAGGTGAATGCGCCATGCGCGCCGCCGCCCTGCAGGGCCAGGTTGATGCGTTTCTGTTCCATGGAGCCCTCAATGATGCAGTTGCAGCATGATACAAGCCCTGCAACGGCTGGCAAGTTCCCTGTTTACGCCGCAGCGCAGCATCACGACCAGCCCTCCGGCCCCACGGCCATCGCCTGCCCGTATCGCGGCCCATGCGCCCATCCTGCAGGCAGCAGCCGGTCGATCTGGTCCAGCGCCGCGGCATCCAGCCGCAAGGCCGCACCGCGCGCGATCTGGCGCCAGTGATCCAGGCTGCGCGATCCGGGCAGCGCGATGACATGCGGCGCGCGCGACAGAACCCAGGCGATCGCCACGGCGGCGGGGCATTCGCCCCGGTCCCGCGCCCAATCGCCAAAGGCCCGCAGGCGCGGCAGGTTGCGCGCCCAGTTCTCCGGCTGGAACCGCGGCATGGTGATGCGCAAATCGCCCGGCGCAAAGCCCGCCGGGTCAGGCGGCGCATCCCCGAACACGCCCCGCCCAAGCGGAGAGAACGCCACCAGCGCGGCGCCATGCCGGGCGCAGGCGTCGGTCATGCCCAGCTCGACCTGGCGCGACCACAGCGAATATTCCGACTGGACGGCGGCGACCGGACCCACGGCGCAGGCGCGCTCCAGCGTGGCGGGGGCGACCTCGGACAGGCCGATGGCGCCGATCTTGCCCTCGTCCCGCAGGCGCATCAGCGCCTCCATCGCCTCCTCGACGGGGCGGGCGGCCTCGCGGCGGTGCAGGTAATAGAGGTCGATCCGCTCGACCCCCATGCGGCGCAGCGACCCCTCCAGCGCGGCACGCAGATAGGCGGGCGAATTGTCAAAGGGGTGGTCGGGGTTGCGGGTGATGCCCGCCTTGCTGGCGATGGTCACGCGGCCCTTGTGGCGGGCCAGCACCGGCGCCAGCAACGTCTCGGCCCCGCCCGCGCCATAGACGTCCGAAGTGTCGATATGGTCGATCCCCATCTCGATGCAGGCGTCGATCACGGCAAGGCTGTCGCGCGGATCGGCCGCGCCATAGGTGCCCATGAAGTTCATGGTGCCCAGGGCCACCGCGCCCACCATCGGGCCGCCCTGCCCCAGCTGCCTGCGTTCCATCACCCCTCCGACGACAAGGGGCGCCACAAGGGCGCCCCGATCTTAGCTTTCGGCATTCGCCTCGGCGCGGCTTTTCCCGGCCACGTCCAACGCCAGCGTCGCGGCCATGAAGCGGTCCAGATCGCCGTCCAGAACGCCCTGGGTGTCGCTGGTCTCCTCGCTGGTGCGCAAATCCTTGACCATCTGATAGGGGTGCAGGACATAGCTGCGGATCTGGTTGCCCCAGCCCGCATCGCCCTTGGCGGCGTGCTGGGCGTTCACCTCCGCGTTGCGGCGGTCCAGCTCCATCTGGTACAGGCGCGCCTTCAGCGCGGCCATGGCGTTGGCGCGGTTCTGGTGCTGCGACTTTTCCGACGACGTGACGACGATGTTTGTAGGCAGGTGGGTGATGCGCACCGCCGAATCCGTGGTGTTGACGTGCTGGCCGCCCGCCCCCGACGACCGATAGGTGTCGATGCGGATGTCGCGGTCGGGAATGTCGATCTCGATATTCTCGTCCACGACCGGATAGACCCAGACCGAACTGAAGGACGTATGCCGCCGCGCCGCGCTGTCATAGGGGCTGATGCGGACCAGCCGGTGAACGCCCGATTCCGACTTCAGCCAGCCATAGGCATTGTGCCCGGTGATCTTATAGCCGGCGCTGCGGATACCGGTCTCATCGCCCGCCGTCTCGGACAGCAGCTCGACCTCATAGCCCTTCTTTTCGGCCCATCGCACATACATGCGTGCCAGCATGGAGGCCCAGTCACAGCTCTCGGTACCGCCCGCGCCCGCGTTGATCTCCAGGAAGGTATCGTTGGCATCCGCCTCGCCGTTCAGCAGCGCTTCCAGCTCCTTCTGGGCAGCCAGCTTGGCCAGCGCCTTGAGGTTGCCCTCGGCCTCGGTCACCAGATCGGCATCGCCCTCGGCCTCGGCCAGCTCGACCATCTCGGCATTGGCCGACAGGTCGTCCTCGATCCGGCGATAGGTCTCGATCGCGTCCGACAGGGACTGGCGCTCGCGCATCAGCTTCTGCGCGCGGGCGGGGTCCGACCACAGGTCGCCATCCTCGATCATGGCGTTCATCTCTTCCAGACGATGCGGCGCGGTGGTCCAGTCCAGGCGCTGACCCAGCAGGGTCAGGGAACGGCGGATGGCCTCGATGGTGGACTGCGTCTCGGCGCGCATGGGCAGGTTCCTTCGGTCTGGCGTCAGGTCCGGGGTGATACCGCGCCGCGCGCCCTTGGGCAAGACCACCGCTCGGGCCCCGCGCGACGCGAACGGGGGGTGCGGGGGGCAGTCAGCCCCCCGCCGTCGCGGGACGCAAACCGCTCGACCCCGTCAATACAGCCCGCCCGAGGACATGGTCCCGAAATCGGTGCGCTGCGGGATGACCCGGCTCTCTCCGGTCGAGGTCGTGATCGCCCGGCCCGCGCCGCTGCTGGCTCCGGCCTCCCAAGGCAGGATCACGACCTCGTCGCCAAAGCCAGACACCACAAAGGGCGCCAGCCAGTCGGGGTCGGTCCCGTCGCGGAAATACTCCGCGATCACGTTCGGCCCGCTGGCATCGTCGGGCAGGCGCTGGCCGGTCAGCCGGTCGATCTTGACCCAATAGCCGCCCGGAGGCACCGCGAAATCGGTGCCGCCATATTCCGCCACCGCCTCGCGCATGAAGGCGTTGAATACCGGCACGCACAGCGTTCCGCCGAAGGCCCGCTCGCCCAAGGTCCGCGGCTGATCGAACCCCAGATAGCAGCCCGCCACGATATTGCTGGAATAGCCGATGAACCACACGTCCTTGGCGTCATTGGTGGTGCCGGTCTTGCCCGCGATGGGCACCGGCAGGTTGACGCCCGACCCCGACCCGCGCGTCACCGCGCCCTGCAGCATCGAGGTCAGCTGATAGGCCGTGACCGCATCCATCACCCGTTCCCGGTTGCTGTCGATCACCGGCCCCTGCCCCACGGGCATGGCCTGCATCTCGCAGGTCCGGCAGACGCGCTGGTCGTGGCGATAGACGGTGCGCCCGCGCCGGTCCTGCACGCGGTCGACCAGCGTGGGCTCCACCCGCTCGCCGCCATTGGCGAACATCGCATAGGCCGCGACCATCTTGAACAGCGTCGTCTCCTGCGCGCCAAGCGCATTGGCCAGGAACGGCGACAGTCGGTCATAGACGCCGAAATCCTCGGCATAGCGGGCGACCTGATCCATGCCGATATCGTCGGCGATGCGGATGGTCATCAGGTTCCGCGACTGCTCGATGCCTGTGCGCAGGGGCGTCGGCCCGTAATGGCGCCCCGAGCTGTTCTTGGGCTCCCACAGGCCCTGGGGCGTGTTGATGCGGATCGGCTCGTCCACCACGATCGTCGCGGGGGTATAGTTGTTGTCCAGCGCCGCGGCATAGACGAAGGGCTTGAAGCTTGACCCCGGCTGACGCTGCGCCTGCGTGGCGCGGTTGAAGACGCTGCTCTCATAGCTGAAGCCCCCCTGCATCGCCAGCACGCGCCCCGTGTTCACGTCCATCGCCATGAAGCCGCCCTGAACCTCGGGCACCTGACGCAGCGACCAGCGCTGAAAGCCGCCCTCGCTCATCATCGCGCGGACCAGCACCACGTCGCCCGGCTGGACCAGATCGCCCGCGACCTGCGCGCGGGCACCCGCCCGGCCCGTCTCGCGGTCCAGGGGCCGCGCCCAGGTCACGTCGCTGGCTGGGATCCAGTGGCCGTCGCCGTCCTCCTCGATGCCCTCGATGCCGATGCGGGCGTCGCGGGCGCCCACCTCCAGCACCACCGCCGGGTGCCAGCCCGGAATGTCGCGCGGCAGGCGCAGGTCCCACAGCGCCCCGCGCCAGCTGGCCTCATCGGTCAGCAGCCCGGCCTCGATCACCTCTCCGGTGCCGCGCCAGACGCCGCGGTTGCGGTCGTAATCCTCCAGCGCGGTCTGCAGGGCGCTGGCGGCCTCCGACTGCAGCTCGGGGTCCACCGTCGCGCGGATGGTCAGGCCACCGCCAAAGAACTCCTCCTGGCCGAACTCGCGGCTCAGCTGGCGGCGGATCTCGTCGGTGAAATAATCGCGCGGCGGCAGCGCCCGGCGAAAGGACGGAAAGTCGCCGTTCTGGACCGAACGCAGCGGCAGCGCCGCCTCGGCCTCATAGGTCGCCTGGTCGATATAGCCGTTCTGCCACATCTCGCGCAGCACATAGTTGCGCCGTTCGGTCACGCGCTCCTTGGCGGTGACGGGGTGATAGCGGCCCGGCGCCTGCGGCATGGCGGCCAGCATCGCGGCCTCGTGGGGGGCCAGCTCGGACAGCGATTTGTTGAAATAGGTCTGGGCGGCGGCAACCACGCCAAAGCTGTTCTGGCCCAGAAAGATCTCGTTCAGATACAGCTCCAGGATCTGGTCCTTGGACAGGCTGCGTTCCAGCCGGGCGGCCAGGATCAGCTCCTTGACCTTGCGTTCGACGCTGCGGTCGCTGGACAGCAGGAAATTCTTCATCACCTGCTGGGTGATGGTGGACGCGCCGCGCACGCTGGCCCCGCCGGTGACTGCTGCCTCATAGGCGGCCGACAGGATGCCGCGCAGGTCATAGCCGGGGTGGGAATAGAAATTCTTGTCCTCGGCGCTGACGAAGGCCTGCTTGACCAGGTCGGGCACCTCGTCGATGGGCACGAAGATGCGCCGCTCCTCGGCGAATTCGTCGATCAGCTGGCCTTCGGCGGAATAGATGCGGCTGATGGTCTTGGGCGCGTATTGGGCCAGCGTCTCGTGGCTGGGCAGGTCGCGCGAATAGATCCAGAAGATGCCCCCGACGGTCAGGGCGGCAAAGAACACCCCCGTCACCACCCAGGAAAAGATCGCACCAAAAAAGGACAGGATGGGTCGCAGCACGGGGGTCGGCCTTTCGGGGGTTTCGCGCCCCCTATAGCGTCGCGCGGCGCAGCGGTCAAAGCAACACTGGGTGTGCTAATGACGCAAAAGCCCCGCGCGGGCCTGTTCGTCGCGCCACCAGCCGGTCGTGGCCTCGGCCACCGCCTCGACCATGCGGGCGCGCCATTCGGGGTCGGTCAGGTTCGCAAGGTCGGTCTGGTCCGAGATGAAGCCCAGCTCCAGCAGGACCGACGGGATATCGGGCGATTTCAGCACGGAAAACGCCGCCCCCTGCACCGGCCGCCCATGCAGCCCGATGCCGCGCAGCGCCATGCGCGAGGTCAACAGCCTCGCAAAGGCCTCGGACCGGGGCTGAGTGTCGGTGCGCGCGAAATCCATCAGCACCGTGGCCAGCGTGTCATCCTGCCCGCGCAGATCCATGCCCGCCAGCAGATCGTCGCGCTGGTGCCGCAACGCCAGCTGCGCCGCCGCCCGCCCGTCCGAGGCGGGGTTCCAGACATAGACCGTGGCCCCCGCCGCCTGCCCCTGCGGCAGCGCATCGGCATGCAGCGACAGCAGCAGATGGGCGCCCGCCTGCCGGGCGGCGGTCATGCGATCCTCCAGCCGGACATAGACATCGCTGTCGCGGGTCATCGACACGGTGACGCCCCGGGCCTCCAGCGCGCGGCGCAGCTCCTGGGCAAAGGTCAGGACCAGGGCGGCCTCGGTCTCTCCTCCGGCCTGGGCGCCGGGGTCGAAGCCGCCATGGCCGGGGTCCAGCGTCACCGCAAGGCCCGGCGCGCGGGGCGGCGGCTCGGGCAGCTGCGCCGGATCGGGCAGGTTGCGCAGCGCCGCAGCCGCCGAAGGGCGGGGCGCGAAATCCTCGGGCGCGACGGGGTCCAGACCGATCTGCAGCCGCGCCTCGGGACCCTGGGTGCGCAGACCCGCGCGGGCCACGCGATAAGGGCCGGGCAGCTCGATCACCAGCCGCGACCAGCCGCGCCGAAAGCTGCCCCACCGGATCGCGGGGGCCAGATCCTTGCCGAACAGCTGCGCGGGGTCCAGCCCGGCCAGATCGACATCGCGCAGGTCGATCACCAGCCGCGCGGGCTCGCCCACCAGAAAGGCCCGCCACGGCACCGGTCGATCCAGCGTCAGCGCAACCTCCAGCGGTGCGGGGCCGAACAGGCGGTGCCACCAGCCCTGCGGCGCCTGCGTCAGGGACGAGCCGCCCAGAACCAGCCGCCCGGCCTCCTGCGCCTGCGCGGGCGCGCCCGGCCACAGCGCCAGCACCAGCGCCAGGATCAGCGCCACTGCCCTCATCGCGCCGCCATGAAGGCGGTCAGGCGGGCCAGCCCCTCGGCGATGTCCGCCGTCGCGCGGGCATAGGAGAAGCGCAGCGTCCGCCGCCCCCGGTCGGGGTCGAAATCCAGCCCCGGCGTGACGGCGACCCCGGCCTTGTCCAGAATCTCGGCCGCAAAGGCCACGGAATCATCGGTCAGATGCGACACGTCGGCATAGATGTAGAACGCCCCCTCGGGCGGGGCGATGCGGTCGAACCCCGCGCGCGGCAGACCCTCCAGCATCAGGCGGCGGTTCTCGGAATAGACGGCGCGGTTGGCCTCGGCCTCGGGGATGCAGTCCAGGGCGGCCAGCGCCGCGACCTGGCTGGCATGAGGCGGACAGATGAACAGGTTCTGCGCCAGCCGTTCCACCGTGCGGATCATGTCCGGGGGCACGACCATCCACCCGACGCGCCACCCGGTCATGGAAAAGTATTTGCTGAAAGAGTTTACGACCAGAACCTCATCCGTCACCTCAAGCGCGGAATGGCAGCGGTCGCCATAGGACAGCCCGTGATAGATCTCGTCCGAGATGACGGCCATGCCCCGCGCGGATGCCGCCTGCGTCAGGGCCGACAGCTCGGGCACGGTCAGCACCGTGCCCGACGGATTGCCCGGCGATGCCAGGATCAGTCCCTGCGCATCATCGGGCAGATCGCCGGGGCGGGGCTGGTAACGGTCCTCGGGGCGCGTCGGAATGCCCACCGGGGTCAGCGACATCGCGCGCAGGATCTGGCGATAGCTGGGATAGCCCGGATAGCCCATCGCCACCCGGTCCCCCGCATCGAACAGCGCAGAAAACGCCAGGATGAACGCGCCGCTGCTGCCGGGCGTCACCACGACCCGCGCGGGGTCCAGATCGACCCCGTACCAGCGCCGATAGAGGTCCGCGATGCCCTGCCGCAGCGCGGGCAGGCCCAAGGCCACGGTATAGCCCAGGGGCTGTTCCAACGCGCCTGCCAGCGCCTGGCGCGCGCCCAGGGGGGCGGGGGTGCCGGGCTGGCCGACCTCCATGTGGATGATGTGGCGACCGGCGGCCTCGGCACGGGCCGCCGCCTCCATCACGTCCATCACGATGAACGGGTCAACCTGTCCGCGCAGGGAATGTCGCATGGCTCGGCCTCATTTTTGCCCCGTGATAGCGCGGGACGCGGCGACGCTCCAGTTCTTTACACGCAGTGCTGTCGGGGGCGCATGGTCACACGCAGCCGTGTGGGGGGCGTTCTTGCCATCGCGCGCCCTGCGGTCCACTCTGCGCGCGACATGACCTCAAGGGACGCGCCCATGACACGCCTGACCGCCGCCTTGCTGCTGGGAGCCGCCACCGCGCTGGCCACCCCGGCGATGGCCTTTGACCTCGACGCGATGAGCGATGCCGAAAAGACCGCCTTTGGCGCGGCGGTGCGCGACTATCTGATGGAGAACCCCGAGGTTCTGGTCGAGGCGATCACCGTCCTTGAGACCCGCCAGGCGCAGGACGCGTCGCGCACCGACCAGCAGCTGGTCCAGGACAACAGCGAGGCACTGTTCCAGGACGGCTATAGTTGGGTCGGCGGCAACCCCGAGGGCGACCTGACCATGGTCGAGTTCATCGACTATCGCTGCGGCGTCTGCCGACAGTTCAACCAAGAGGTCCATGACGCGGTCGAGGAAGATGGCAATATCCGCCTGATCCTCAAGGAATTTCCCATCCTGGGAGAGGAGAGCGAGCTATCCGCCCGCTATGCCATCTCGGTCCATCAGCTGGCGGGGGATGACGCCTATCTGGCCGCGCATGATGCGCTGATGGCGCTGCGCGGCCCGGTGACCGACCGCGCACTGCGCGACATCTCGGAACAGATCGGCATCGGTTCGGTCGATGTGCTGGCCCATATGCAGACCGATGCCGTGACCGGCGTGCTGGAGCGCAACCGCGCGCTGGCGCAGGTCATGGCGATCCAGGGGACGCCGACCTTCGTGATCGGCGACCAGATGCTGCGCGGCGTGCCGCGGGTGGGCGTGGCGCAGACCATCGCCCAGATCCGCGACAGCGCGAACTAGGCCAGCGCCGCGCGCACCGCCTCGGCCAGCGGCTGAGAGGGCCGCCCGATCAGCCGCGCCAG
Source organism: Paracoccus hibiscisoli (assembly GCF_005048265.1). Taxonomy (GTDB): domain Bacteria; phylum Pseudomonadota; class Alphaproteobacteria; order Rhodobacterales; family Rhodobacteraceae; genus Paracoccus; species Paracoccus hibiscisoli. The sequence continues at coordinate 94,257 of NZ_SUNH01000015.1, read as the reverse complement.
CACCGCGCCGTCGCCATCCAGCGCGCCCTGGGCCGCGGCGGCATCCAGCCCGGCATAGACCTGCGCCAGCGGCGCGGGCATCGCCCCCGCCAGGACAGCGGCATAATCGGCCTCGGGCAGGTCGCGATAGGGGATGTCGCGCCCGGTCTGCTGGCTGATCTGGGCCGCCAGATCGGCCAGCGTCCAGGTGGGGGCACCGGCCAGCTCATAGGTCTGGCTGTCATGGCCCGGGCCCAGCAGCACCGCCACCGCAGCCTCGGCATAATCGGCCCGCGCGGCCGAGGCGATGCGCCCCTGCCCCGCCGACCCCATCAGCACGCCATGCTGCAGCGCCGCCGGAATGCCCGCCAGATAGTTCTCGTGATACCAGCCGTTGCGCAGAATGGTGACGGTCAAGCCGGAGGCGGCCAGCATCGCCTCGGTCTGGCGGTGTTCCTCGGCCAGCGACAGGATCGAGCGGTCGGCACGCAGCAGGCTGGTATAGGTGATGCGCCGCACCCCCGCCGCCACCGCCGCGTCGATGACGGCGCGGTGCTGAGCCACGCGGCGCCCGATCTCGCTGCCCGAGATCAGCAGCAGGCTGTCGATGCCCGCCAGCGCCGGGGCCAGCGTGTCGGGGCGGTCATAGTCGAACAGCCGCTGGTCGGGGCCGGGCCTGCGCGCCAGGCCGGTGGCGGGGTGACCAAGGGCCGTCAGGCGGTCCAGGACAAGGCGGCCCAGTTGGCCGGTGGCGCCGGTGATGGCAAGGGTCATCGGATTCTCCTTCGATGGGACTTGCCGGATATGGCGCATCGGCTTACTTTTCGTAAGTACGCACAGAAAGGTAAGTATGGATATGACCGACAGCATCAGCGACCAATTGCGGCGCGGCGATGTTCTGGCCGCCGCCTGCCCGTCCCGCGCGGTGCTGCGGGTGGTCACAAGCCAATGGGGGGTGCTGGTGCTGATGGTGCTGCGCGACGGCACGCTGCGCTTCAGCGCGCTGCGCCGTCGGGTGGGGGGCGTCAGCGAGCGGATGCTGGCCGAGACGCTGCGCCGGCTGGAGGCGCATGGGCTGGTCCTGCGCGTGGCCTATCCGGTCGTGCCGCCGCAGACGGAATATTCGCTGACGCCCCTTGGCCTTGAGGCCGCGACCCATGTCGCGGCGCTGGCCGATTGGGTCGAGGTCACCCTGCCCCGCTTGCTGCCCGATCAGTCGGCCGAGCTGCGGGAATAGACGTCCTCGTAGCGGATGATGTCGTCTTCGCCCAGATAGCTGCCGGTCTGGACCTCGATCAGGACCATCGGCACCTTGCCCGGGTTCTCCATCCGGTGGACGGCGCCCAGGGGGACGTAGATCGACTGGTTTTCAGTCACCAGGGTCACGCTGTCATCCACGGTGACGCGGGCGGTGCCCGACACCACGATCCAGTGTTCGGACCGGTGGACATGGCTTTGCAGCGACAGGGCCGCGCCGGGTTTCACCACGATGCGCTTGACCTGAAAGCGGTCGGCCAGGGCCAGCGTCTCGAACCAGCCCCAGGGGCGGTGGTCGCGGGGGAACGCCTCGGCCTGCTTGGCGCGTTTCGCCTTGAGCGCGCTGACGGCCAGCCGCACGTCCTGCGCGCGGCCCCGGTCGGCCACCAGCACCGCGTCCGATGTGGCCACCACCATCACGTCGCGCAGCCCGATGCCCACGACCTTGAGGTCGCTGCTGTCCGAGCGCAGCAGCACGTCCTCGCAGTCGATCGCGGTGGAGTTGTCGTCCGTGACCACGCCGTGATCGGAGGGCTGATGCTCCAGCGCCTCGCGCCAGACCGCGTCCCATCCGCCCAGATCCGACCAGCGGCCCGAAAACCGAACGACCGTCAGATTGTCGGCCTTTTCCATCACGGCATAGTCGATGGACTGATCCTCGACCGCGGCCCAGGGCGCCTTGGCCAGCCGCAGAAAGCCCAGATCGGTCTGCGCCTGATCGACGGCCTGGCCCACCGGCTCCAGATAGGCCGGGGCATGGGCGCGGAAGGCGTCGATCATGGCGCGGGCGCTGAACAGGAAGATGCCGGCGTTCCACAGGTAATTGCCCTCGGCCAGCATCTGGGCCGCGCGGTCGGCATCGGGTTTCTCGACGAAGCGCGCCAGGGGTTGCGGGCCATCGCCGCTGCCCGCCAGCTCCAGATAGCCGTATCCGGTCTCGGGGCGGTCGGGGGTGATGCCGAAGGTCACGATCCGCCCCTCGGCCGCGGCCTGCGCGCCCTGAGCCACGGCGGCGGCAAAGGCCTTGGCGTCGGGGATCACGTGATCCGACGGCGCGACCAGCACCAGACCCTCGGGGTCGTCGGCGGCCACCATCAGGGCTGCGGCCAGAATCGCGGGCGCGGTGTTGCGGCCTGCGGGTTCGATCACGATGCGGCCGGGGGTGATGCCCGCCTGCTCCAGCTGTTCGGCCACGATGAAGCGGAAATCGGAATTCGTCATGACCACGGGCGCCGCGAAATCCGGGCCGGACAGCCGCCGGGCCGAGGCCTGGAACAGCGTCTCGTCCCCCGTCAGGGCCGCGAACTGCTTGGGAAAGCTTTTGCGGGACACGGGCCACAACCGCGTGCCCGAACCGCCCGCCATCAGAACCGGAGTGATCTTCGTCATCGCAAACCCCTTGGACCAGTTACGCCCGGACACCATGTCCACAGACCGCCTGTTGCACCGCCAGTGAAGGCCCAAGAGCGGCCAGCGTCAAGCGCCACCCCCCGGACCTAGCGCGGCACGCCGAAGATATCCATAAGATGTTGCAGGCAAAAAGACGCCCCCGCGCAATGGCGGGGGCGATCCTGTTCAGCTGCAGCCGCTGGTGCCGCCGCAGGTGTTGCACTTCATGCAGGTGCCGTTGCGGACCAGCGTATAATTGCCGCATTCGCCGCAGGGATCGCCCTCGTATCCCTGCATCCGGGCCTTGGCGCGCAGGTCCATGCCCGTTGCCACGGCGGCCATGGACACGCCCGTCTGCAGCGCGATCAGGTCCTGCGGCATCCGCTTGCGCAGATAGCCCGCGCTGCTGATCTGCTTCAGCATGGTCAGCGATTTCAGCTCGGCGGGCTGGCTGGGGCGCCCCTCGTCCTCGCCGCCGCCCATATCGTCGAAACGCGCGCCTTCGGGGGCGACATGCGCCAGGTCGGTGCGGTCCAGATAGCTGACCGCCAGCTCGCGGAACACATAGTCCAGGATCGAGGTCGCGTTCTTGATGCTGTCATTGCCCTGCACCATGCCCGCAGGCTCGAACCGGGTGAAGGTGAAGGCGTCCACGAACTCCTCCAGCGGCACGCCGTATTGCAGGCCCACCGACACGGCGATGGCGAAATTGTTCATCATGGCGCGAAAGCCCGCGCCCTCCTTGTGCATGTCGATGAAGATCTCGCCCAAGCCGCCGTCGTCATATTCGCCGGTCCGCAGATAGACCTTGTGCCCGCCGACGATGGCCTTTTGGGTGTACCCCTTGCGGCGCTGCGGCAGCTTTTCGCGGTTCGACCGGACGATCTCCTTGACGATGACACGCTCGACGATCTTTTCGGCCAGGACGCGCGCCTTGTCGTGGGTGGAGCCGTGGGCCAGGACCTCTTCGGCCTCCTCGTCGTCGTCGATCAGAGCGCTGGCCAGCGGTTGGCTCAGCTTGGAGCCGTCGCGATAGAGCGCGTTTGCCTTGATCCCCAGGCTGTGCGACAGCGCATAGGCCGCCAGCGTGTCGGCGATGGTCGCGCTGGAGGGCATGTTGATCGTCTTGCTGATCGCGCCCGAGATAAAGCTCTGTGCCGCGGCCATCATGCGGATGTGGCTTTCCACCGACAGATAGCGCGTGCCGGTCTTGCCGCAGGCATTGGCGCAGTCAAAGACCGGCAGGTGTTCGGCCTTCAGATGCGGCGCGCCTTCCAGCGTCATCGTCCCGCAGACATGGTCGTTGGCCGCGTCGATCTGTGCGCGGGTGAAGCCCAGGTGGCGCAGCAGGTCAAAGCTGGGATCCGACAGCTTGTCCGCCGGAATGCCCAGGGTGCCGCGGCAGAAATCCTCTCCCAAGGTCCACTGGTTGAAGACAAAGCGGATGTCGAAGGCCTGAGGCAGCGCGGCCTCGACCTTGGCGATTTCCGCCGCGCCAAAGCCGTGACCGGCCAGCGAGGCGTGGTTGATGGCGGGGCAGTTGGCAAGGGTCGCGTGACCCACGGCATGGCCCACGATCTCCTCGATCTGCGCGGGGGCATAGCCCAGCTTGCCCAAGGCGGCGGGAACCGACTGGTTGATGATCTTGAAATAGCCGCCGCCCGCCAGCGTCTTGAACTTGACCAGCGCGAAATCCGGCTCGATGCCCGTGGTGTCGCAATCCATGACCAGGCCGATCGTGCCGGTGGGCGCGATGACGGTGGTCTGGGCGTTGCGGAACCCGTGCGCCTGACCCAGGGCCAGCGCCTGATCCCACACGTCGCGCGCCCGCGCGACCAGCGTCTGGTCGGGACAGTTCGCGGCGTCAAGCGCCACGGGGGCGACGTTCACGCCCTCGCACGCCGTGCCATGCGCGGCGGCGCGGTGGTTGCGGATCACGCGCAGCATGGGGCCCGCGTTGCGGGCATATCCGGGGAACGCCCCCAACTCGGCCGCCATTTCGGCGCTGGTGGCATAGGCCACCCCGGTCATGATCGCCGACAGCGCACCGCACAGCGCGCGGCCCTCATCGCTGTCATAGCCCAGGCCCATGTTCATCAACAGCCCGCCGATATTGGCATAGCCCAGGCCAAGCGTGCGGAAATCATGGCTGCGCTGCGCAATCTCCTTGGATGGGAACTGCGCCATCAGCACGCTGATCTCCAGCGTGAGGGTCCACAGCCGGCTGGCATGGGCATAGGCATCGGCGTCGAACCGGCCATCGGTCCAGAACGTCAGCAGGTTCATGGACGCCAGGTTGCAGGCGGTGTCGTCCAGGAACATGTATTCGCTGCACGGGTTCGACCCGCGGATCGGCCCATCCTCGGGGCAGGTGTGCCAGGCGTTGATGGTGTCGTGGAACTGGATGCCCGGATCGGCGCAGGCCCAGGCCGCATGCCCGATCTGGTCCCACAGATCGCGGGCGGACACCGTTTTCGCGACCGTGCCGTCGGTGCGGCGGATCAGCTCCCACGGGGCATCCTCGCGCACGGCGCGCAGGAACGCATCCGTCACCCGGACCGAGTTGTTCGAGTTCTGGCCCGACACGGACAGATAGGCCTCGGAATCCCAATCCGTGTCATAGGTCGGGAATTCGATGCTGTCGAAACCCTGGCGCGCATATTGCAGGACGCGGTTCACATAGGTCTCGGGGATCATCGCCCGCTTGGCGCTGCGGATCGCGGCCTTCAGCGCGTCATTCCGGGCCGGATCGGTCTCTCCGCCGCCGGTGCGGATCGCGGCAAAGATGCCGTTCAGCTCCCGTTCGTGCAGCTTTGACCCGGCGACCAGCGAGGCGACCTTCTGCTCCTCGATGACCTTCCAGTTCACGAAGGCCTCGATATCGGGGTGGTCCATGTCGCAGATGACCATCTTGGCCGCGCGGCGCGTGGTGCCGCCCGACTTGATCGCGCCCGCCGCGCGGTCGCCGATCTTCAGGAACCCCATCAGGCCCGACGACGTGCCGCCGCCCGACAGGGGTTCGCCCTCGCCGCGCAGGCTGCTGAAATTGGTGCCGGTGCCGCTGCCGTATTTGAACAGGCGCGCCTCACGGACCCACAGGTCCATGATGCCGCCCTCGTTCACCAGATCGTCGCTGACCGACTGGATGAAGCAGGCATGCGGCTGCGGATGCTCATAGGCGCTGGTCGATGCGGTCAGCGTGCCCGTGCGGTGGTCGACATAGAAATGCCCCTGCCCCGGCCCGTCGATGCCATAGGCCCAATGCAGGCCGGTGTTGAACCATTGCGGGCTGTTCGGCGCGCCCATCTGTCGGGCCAGCATGTGGCGCATCTCGTCCAGATAGGCGCGGGCATCGGCTTCGGTCGTGAAATAGCCGCCCTTCCAGCCCCAATAGGTCCAGGCCCCGGCCAGGCGGTCAAAGACCTGCGCGGCGCTGGTCTCTCCGGTGAAACGCTCCTCCTCGGGCAGGGCGGCCAGGGCCTCGCGGTCGGGAACGTGGCGCCACAGAAAGGCCGGAACGCCCTTTTCGCGCACAGGCTTCAGGCGGGCGGGGACACCGGCGCGGCGAAAGTATTTCTGGGCGATGACGTCGCTGGCGACCTGGCTCCAGCCCTGGGGCACCGCGACGGCGTCGTTGTGGAACACCACCGTGCCGTCCGGGTTGCGGATCTCGCTGACGGTGGTGGTGAAGGCGATGCCGCCATAGGCCCCGCCATCCTTGGTGGTGAAACGCCGCTCGATCTTCATGCCTGCCCGTCCTTTCGGTCCCGCGCGCAGCCGCGATCCGCCCGTTCGGGGCGCGGACGACCGGGTCGTCCGTCTGATCGTGTCTGCCTTGTCCTGCCTGTGGTGGCGCCGTTCATGGCCACCATCTTTCGTGCCGCTTTCGGCTCTGGCCTGGAAATTGGCCCCGGACGGGATGGCTTTCAATCGAATTATTCGCAGCGGCCGGCCCCGCAGACCGTTGACAGCACCGCCCTGACAGGCCGCCGGGATTCGCGCACAGATCCGGCGCATCCGCGGGACAGGATCGGCCGGGTCTTACGAAATTTCGTTTAGTGACAAGGGTGTGGGTGGAACACCCCCCATCTTGTCCACAGACTTATGCAAATCTCATCCGGAGGTTGTTCACAGCCGATGCAAAATGGCCACGATCAGCAATTTTCAGCGCAGGGGGGTCCGCGCGCCGCCCTCGGTCACGATCAGGTCCAGGGGCTGGTCGGTCGGCTCGGTCGGGATGGCGGGCAGGCGCTGGACCTCAAAGGCCAGGCCCACGGCCAAGACCGGACCCGATTTACGCAGCAATTCCAAGGTCCTGTCATAGAACCCTCCGCCATAGCCCAAGCGGTTGCCGCGGTCGTCAAAGCCCGCCAGCGGCACGATCAGGACATCGGGCCTGACCTCGGGCGCCGATTCGGGGGGGTGGGAGGTGCCAAAGGGTCCGCGCTCCAGCGCGCCGCCCTGCCACAGCCGGAAGGTCAGCGGCCGCGCAGCGCCTGTGACCACAGGCAGCGCGACGGGACCGTCATGGGCGGCCATGGCGGCGCGAGGGTCGGCCTCGTCGCGCATGGGCCAGTATCCGGCCAGCACCACGCCCGCATGGGGCGCCAGCGCCGCGATCAGGTGGCGGTCCAGCGCATCCCGGTCGCCTCCCGCCGCGCGGGCGGTCAGGGCCTGTGCACGCAGGGTGGCCTTGTCGGTCATATCAGGATCAGCGTGGCCAGTCCCAGGAAGGCAAAGAACCCCATGACATCGGTCATCGTCGTCACGAAGGTTCCCGATGCCAGCGCCGGGTCCAGCCCCATCTTGTTCAGCCCCAGGGGCACCAGGACCCCGCCCAGGGCCGCGACGATCTGGTTCACGATCATCGCCATGCCCAGCACGACGCCCAGCTTGGGGTCGCCAAAGATCACGGTCCCCGCGATCCCCAGGATCAGCGCCAGCCCCAGCCCGTTCAGCAGCCCCGCCCCCAGCTCTCGCATCACCACCCGCCGCGCGTTCGAGCGGTTCAGGTCGCGCGTGGCCAAGGCCCGCACCGCGACCGCCAGCGATTGCGTTCCCGCGATCCCGCCGGTCGAGGCGACGATGGGCATCAGCGCGGCCAGCGCCACCAGCGTGGAGATCGTGGCCTCGAACTGGGTGATGACGATGGCCGACAGCGAGGCCGTGAACAGGTTGATGACCAGCCAGGGCAGACGCTGGCGCGCCGTGGTCAGCGCGCTGTCGGAAACGTGGCTTTCGTCATTGACGCCGGCCAGGCGCAGGATGTCCTCCTCATGCTCATCGTCCAGGACGGTCATCGCGTCGTCGATGGTGATCACGCCCACCAGCCGGTCATGGTCGTCCACCACCGGGGCCGAGATCAGGTGATACTGGTTGAACAGATAGGCCACGTCGCCCTCTTCGGCCTGGGCGCTGATGGTGCGAAAGCTGTCCTCGGCCAGATCGCGCATCGTCGCCTCGCGCGGCGAGGCCAACAGCCGCCCAAGCGTCACATAGCCGGTGGGGTGGCGGCGCGGATCGACCAGGATCACGTGATAGAACTGTTCGGGCAGCCACTCCTCGGCCCGGATAAAGTCGATGGTCTGGCCCACGGTCCAGTGTTCGGGGGCGGTCACGACCTCGGACTGCATCAGGCGGCCGGCGGAATATTCGGGATAGGCCAGCGATTGCTGGACCGCGGCACGGTCGCCCGCATCCAGCGCGGCCAGGATCTGGTCGCGGTCGGGCTGGTCCAGATCCTCGACCAGGTCGACGACGTCGTCGCTGTCCATCTCTCGGACGGCCTCGGCGACGACGGCCTGGGGCAGCTGGTCCAGAACCTCCTCGCGGATCGATTCGTCGATCTCGGACAGGATCTCGCCGTCGATGCCGTCGGCATAGAGCGTCAGGAACGCCCGCCTGCGCGCAGGCGTCAGCCGCTCGATCAGGTCGGCGATGTCGGCGGCGTGCATCGGCTCCAGCGCGGCGTCCAGCGCGGGGCGGTCGCCCGCCTCCATCGCGGCGTCGATGCGGTCCATGAGCGCCTGCGTCAGGCCATAATCCTCGTCGCGGTCGATGCTGTCGGTCGCGCGGTTGTCGTTGGCCATGCTGCCCCCTTGCGGTCGTGTCGGTTCAGTCGTTCAGCAGGTCCAGCGCGGCGCGGTGCAAGGGCGCCGATGCCGCCGCGATCACCTGGCCGCCCTGAGCCGCCGGACCGCCCTGCCAGTCGGTGACGATGCCGCCCGCCGCCTGCACCACCGCCATCGGACCGGCGATGTCATAGGATTGCAACCCCGCCTCGATCACCAGATCGACCTGGCCCAGGGCCAGCAGCGCATAGGCATAGCAGTCCAGCCCATAGCGCGTCAGCCGCACCCGGTCCGCGACCCGGCGAAAGGCCGCGCCCTCGGCCGCGGTGCCCACTTCGGGAAAGGTGGTCATCAGCGTGGCCTGCGCCAGCTCCAGGCCGCCGCGCACGCGCAGCGCACGCTCTCCGCCAGACCAGGTCAGTTGCGCCTGGCCCAGGCCCCCCTCGAACCGCTCGCGGGTATAGGGCTGGTCGATCAGGCCATAGATCACGTCGCGCCCGTCCGACAGCCCGATCAGCACGCCCCAACTGGCCGCGCCGCACAGAAAGGCCCGCGTCCCGTCGATCGGGTCCAGAATCCAGGTCAGGCCAGAGGTGCCGGGGGTCGCGCCGTATTCCTCGCCCAGGATGGCGTCATCGGGGCGGTGTGCGGCCAGCACGGCGCGCATGGCGCGTTCGGCATCGCGGTCGGCCTGGGTCACGGGGTCGAAATCGGCGGGCCGCTTGTTGTCGGCGGACAGCGCGTCGTTGCGAAACCACGGCAGGATCGCGTTCCGCGCGGCATCGGCCATCAGATGCGCGGTGCGGATGATCGTGGCTGCGTCCTGCATGCTGGCCCCCTGCGGTCATGTCACCCGTGGGGGTGTAACCCGTCCTTGGCCGGGGGGCCAGCGGTCAAACGGGGGCTGTCGTCCGGCGGTCACACGGCGCGGAACGACGGCGGGGTCACCCACCTTCTGGCGGTTTCGGCAGTCAGGCCGCGTCGGACAGGACGCGCGCCAGCTCGAATATCTGGCGGCGCTGCGCCTCAGGCATGGCGTAATAGGCGCGCACCAGCTGCAGCGCCTCCTTGTCGGCGAAGATGTCGCCCTCGACCGCGCCGGGCAGATCGCCCTCGGACAGCCCTTCGAAGAAGAAGCTGACCGGCACATCCACCGCCCGCGCAATGTCCCACAGCCGCGAGGCCGAGACGCGGTTCATGCCGGTCTCGTATTTCTGGATCTGCTGGAACTTGATCCCGACCTTGTCGGCCAGTTGCTGTTGGGTCATGCCAATCATCCAGCGGCGATGGCGGATACGCTTACCAACGTGAACATCTACACTATGCTTCATTGCCCCAACCTCTTGCAATCTGCAGATGCCGTAGCCCGGATAGGCACAATTTTCGAGTGTCAACTTGGTTAACCACCCCATTCCTGACCAAAAAGACAGGTCCCAGGGGTGCCATTCGGGCATCTGCCACCCTGCGTTGACTTGTTCGGGCAGCATGCGAACGTGTGGGCAACATCGAAACGGAGCCGCCATGGAACAGATGATTCGCACCGCCCGCATCGAGGCCCTGGGCCAAGACCCCGTCATCCGCGACCTGCCTGCGCCCCGCGCGGCGCCGGGACAGGTCTTGTTGCGCATGGGCGCGGCGGCGCTGAATTTTGCCGATCTCCTCAAGGCGCAGGGCAAATATCAGGAGCCTGCCGACCCGCCCTTCGTGCCGGGACTGGAGGGCGCGGGCACCGTGCTGGAGGCGCCTGCGGGCAGCGGCCTGACCCCCGGCATGCGGGTCGTGGTGTCGGCGCCCGGCACGATGACCCAGGTGATGGCGGTCGACCCCGACGCCGTGCAGCCCATTCCAGACATGATGAGCTTTGAACAGGCCGCCGGGTTTCAGGTGGCTTATGGGACAAGTCATCTGGCCCTGTCAGGCCGCGGCGCGCTGGCTGAGGGGCAGGTTCTGGTCGTGTTGGGGGCCGCGGGCGGCGTCGGGCTGACCGCGGTCGAGATCGGAGCCGCGATGGGTGCGCGGGTCATCGGGGTGGCGCGCGGTGCGGACCGGCTGCAGGTCGTGCGCGACGCGGGCGCGGCCCATGTGATCGACAGCGCCGATTGCGCCGACCTGCGCGGTGCGCTGCGCGATCTGGGCGGGGCGGATGTGGTCTATGACCCCGTCGGCGCCGAACCCGGAGAGGCGGCCTTTCGCGCGCTGCGTCCGGGGGGGCGGTTCCTGTCCATCGGCTTTGCGGGCGGTCGCCCCCCGGCCCTGCCCCTGAACCATGCATTGGTCAAGAACATCGCCATCCACGGCTTCTACTGGGGCGGCTACCGGCAGCTGGACCCGCAAGCGCTGCGCACCAGCATGGCGGCGCTGTTCGACCTGTTTGCAGCCGGCCGCCTGCACCCCGTCGCGGGCGCGACCCTGCCGCTGGAGGCCCTGACCGAGGGCTATCATCTGCTGAGAGAGCGGCGCAGCATCGGAAAAGTGGTCATCACCCTGTGATCGCGGCCATTTTCCGCCCATCCCGGCATTGAAAAACGGCCCGTTTCCCCCGATATTGAAGCCAAGTCGGGACCGTTCCCGACATGCCTTTCAGGGGAGACATCGATGGCAGATTACAACACGTACCGCACCGCGCAGGGCGTCGGCACCCGCCAGGCGGTGATCGACGAGGGCCTGCGGGCCTACATGAACAAGGTTTACGGGCTGATGGCGGTCGGCATGGGTGTAACCGCCGTCGCAGCCTATGGCATCTCGACCGCGGCGGTCACGCCCACGGGCGAGCTGACCGGCCTGGGCGTCGCGATCTATACCTCGCCCTTGCGATGGGTGATCATGTTCGCGCCGCTGCTGATGGTCTTTGCCTTCGGCGCCGCGATCAACCGGCTGTCCGTCTCGGCCGCGACCGGCGTCTTCTACGCCTTCGCGGCGCTGATGGGCCTGTCGATCAGCTCGATCTTTCTGGTCTACACCTCGGTGTCGATCGTGCAGACCTTCCTGGTGACCGCGATTGCCTTCGCCAGCCTGTCGCTGTGGGGCTATACCACGAAAAAGGATCTGTCGGGCTGGGGCACCTTCCTGCTGATGGGTCTGATCGGCCTGATCGTCGCCTCGATCGTGAATATCTTCATCGCCTCCTCGGCCATGCAGTTCGCGATCTCGGTCATCGGCGTGCTGATCTTTGCGGGCCTGACCGCCTATGACACGCAGAACATCAAGAACACCTACCTGCAGATGTCCGGCTCGGACGCCGACTTCATCGGCAAATCCGCGATCATGGGTGCGCTGCGCCTGTATCTGGACTTCCTGAACCTGTTCATGTTCCTGCTGCAATTCATGGGCAACCGCGAGTAAATCGCCCCATCAGTCCCGTGCAAAAGGCCCCCGATCCGGGGGCCTTTTTTCATGCGCGCGGGTCAGGCGGCCTGCGCCACGGGCAAAGCGGCCGCAGCCTCGGCCGCGATCTCAAAGCTGCGCAGGCGGGCGGTGTGGTCGTGGATCTGACCGGTCAGGATCAGCTCGTCGGGGCGATAGGCCTCGACCAGGCGGGCCAGCTGGTCGGCCACCTCATTGCGCCCGCCCACGGCGCTGATGCGCAGCGCGCCGTCCACGGCCTGGCGCATCTGCGCGCCGATCTCGGCGTCGATGTCGCGGACCGGGCGGGGCAGCTTGCCGGGCTGACCGGTGCGCAGGCGCGCAAAGGCCAGCTGCATGGTCGTGCGCAGATAGGCCGCCTGCCCCGGATCGTCGGCGGCAAAGACGTTGGCCGCCAGCACTGCATAGGGCTTTTGTCCCCAGGGCGACGGGCGGAACCGCTCTCGGTACAGGGTCAGGGCGCGGTCCAGCTCATCCGGCGCGAAATGGCTGGCGAAGGCATAGGGCAGGCCCAGATGCGCCGCCAGCTGCGCGCCGAACAGGCTGCTGCCCAGGATCCAGACGGGGACGTTCGTGCCCTCGCCCGGCAGGGCGCGGACCGGCGCGCCGGGGCGCTCCGGTCCCAGATAGTCCAACAGCTCGACCACGTCCTGGGGAAAGCTGTCGGCCATCGGATCGCGGCGCAGGGCGCGGATCACCGCACCGTCGCCGCCGGGCGCGCGCCCCAGCCCCAGATCGATGCGGTCGGGAAAGACCGTGGCCAAGGTACCAAAGGCCTCGGCCACCGACAGGGGCGCGTGGTTGGGCAGCATGATGCCGCCCGCACCCACACGGATCGTGCGGGTGGCCTGCGCCACCAGTCCGATCAGCACGGCGGTCGCGGCGCTGGCGATGCCGGGCATGTTGTGATGCTCGGCCAGCCAGAAGCGGCGATAGCCCCAGCCCTCGGCGTGCTGCGCCAGGTCGATGGTGTTGCGGATCGCGTCCTGGGCGGTGGACCCTTCGGGCACCGGCGACAGGTCGAGGACGGAATAGGGAAGATGCTGTGTCATCCCCCTGATCTAGGCCGTCCGCGCCCCTTTGCAATGACGGGGCGCAGATATCGTCCGTCAGGCCATCTTGCGCAGATAGGTCCAGGTCGGCACCCGGGCGCCCCGCGCGACCGACCAGCTTTCGGCATCGCCCAGATAGACGAAGCCGCAATTGGTCAGAACGCGGGCCGAGCCGGGATTGTCCTGGAACGCCTCGGCGAACAGGGTCCGCGCGCCATGCGGGTTGGCGGCGACCAGGGCCGCGACGGCCTCGGTCGCGAAACCGGTATTCCAGAAGCCCGCGCCGATCCAGAAGCCCAGCTCGGACTGTTCGTTCTCCATCCGGGTCAAGGACACCACGCCCAGCAGCTCGGCCAGCTTGTGGTCGCTGCCGTCGATGGCCCAGACATCCTCGGTCCGATCAGTGGCCAAGGCGCGGGCCACGAAACTGTCCGACGCCCCGCGGGGCAAGGGATGCGGGATGGCCCGCGTGCCTTCGGCGACGCGCCGGTCGGCGGTGTAATGCGCGATCATCCCGGCATCCGAGGCGCGCAGCGGGCGCAACGTGAACCGCTCGGTCGCGATCACGGGTTGGGCCGGGGCTCCGGCCAGGGCGGGCTTGAGGTCGTCCAGACGGCTTCCCTCCCGCATGGGTGCAGACATAACCATGTTTCCTCCCCAAGAAACCGATCAAGAAATGTGACGATAAAACGGTTTGGGGGACCGGCTTTCGCCGATCCCCCCTTAGCATCAGAATATTACGCTAAGGTTACTCGGCTGCTTCCAACTGGGCGGGGACGATCGAAATGAACGTCCGGCCCTTCAGGCCTTTCTTGAAGCTCACATGGCCGTCGGTCAGCGCGAACAAGGTGTGATCCTTGCCCATGCCGACGTTCACGCCCGGCCACCAGGTGGTGCCGCGCTGACGTGCGATGATGTTGCCTGCGATGGCGGCCTGGCCACCGAACAGCTTGACGCCAAGACGGCGTCCCGCGCTGTCGCGGCCGTTGCGGGAAGAACCGCCTGCTTTTTTATGTGCCATGGGTCGTTCTCCTTAGGCTTCAGCGGCGTCTTTGGCCGGTTTCTTGGCGGGCGCCTCGGACGCCTCGACCTTCGTGCGGGCACCGACGGCGGCTTTGACGCCGGTCTTGTCCGCGCCCTTGTCCAGCACGTCCGTGACGCGCAGCAGCGTCAGCTGCTGGCGATGGCCGCGGGTCCGCTGCGAGCTGTGCTTGCGGCGGCGCTTGACATAGGTGATGACCTTGTCGGCCTTGATCTGCTCGATCACGGTGGCCTGCACGCAGGCACCGGCGACCAGGGGCGCGCCCAGGGTCGAGCCGACCATCAGCACATCGTTGAACTGGACGGTATCGCCAGCCGCGGCATTCAGCTTTTCAACGCGCAGGACGTCGCCCGCCTGCACCTTGTACTGCTTGCCGCCAGTTTTCAGAACCGCGAACATCGCTTTCTTCCTTCTTCGTCGCGTCCTGCGGTCCCGACATCAGGTCGGAGTTCCGGGGCATCGCCCCACCTTCGGACAGCGCACCCTTGTGCGGGTGTCGTTAAAAACAATCGACCGGCCAAGGGCGGATGCCCTGCCGGAGCGCAGCATTTGCCCGATCGCGGCCCCGCTGTCAAGACCCGCGGATGGTGTGGAACCCTGCGCCGCCTGCGGGCTTGTGTCCTGCCACGATGGACCGGAACCCGCCTCATGCAACGCTTCACCTGCCCACATTGCGGCACGCGTGCCTATTTCCACAATCTGATGTGCCTGTGCAGCGAACCGCTGGTCTATGATCCCGCCCAGGGTCAGATGACGGTCGATGCCGCGCCCTGCGCCAACCGCGACAGCATCGCCTGCAACTGGGCGGCGCGGGTGCCGGGGGGCTACTGCACGTCCTGCGCGATGTCGCAGGTGGTCCCGGTGATGCATGTCGGCGAAAACCAGCGCCTGCTGGCCAGCGCCGAACGCGCCAAGCGGTGGGTGCTGGCGAACCTGGCGCAATGGCACTGGTTCACGCCCACCGATCCGGGCCGCCGCCCCCGCTTTCTGATGCTGTCCGAGGATACCGGCGGGCGCGCCCAGCAGATCACCATGGGCCACGCCAATGGCGACATCACCATCAACGTGACCGAGGCGGACGAGCTGATCCGCCTCAAGCGCCAGTTGAAGCTGGGTGAGCAGTACAGGTCGATGGTCGGCCATTTCCGCCACGAGATCGCGCATTTCCTGTTCGACCGGCTGGCGGTGTCCCCCGATTTCCTGTCGGCCTTCCGGCAGGTCTTTGGGGATGAGCGGGCCGATTACGGCGCCGCCCTGCGCGCCCATTACGCCAATCCGCGTGACGCAGGCGACGAATACATCACCAGCTATGCGACGTCCCATCCGCATGAGGACTGGGCCGAGACAGTGGCCCATCTGCTGCATCTGACCGACGTGGCCGACAGCTTCTGCAGCACGCATCTGGCGATGCCGGGGGTGCCCGACGACTATCATCCCTATACAGAGACCGACCCCTATCGCCTGCTGAACATCGCGGCCGAGATCACCATCGCGGTCAATGACATCAACCGCGCGCTGGACAATACCGACCTGTATCCCTTCGTGCTGACCGTGCCGGTGCGCCACAAGATCGCCTTTGCGCATGGCTGGCTGCAGAACCACCTGGCGCGCAGCGACGGTCAGGCGGCCTAGACGGCCGCCTTTTCCTCCAGCGCCAGCCACTCCTCTTCGGCATCGGCCAGGGCGGCCTGGCGTTCGGACAGGGCCAGGCTGGCCTTTTCGAACTTGGCGGGGGCGGTGGTGAACAGGTCCGGGTCGGACATGAACTCGGACAGCTTGGCGATCTCGGCCTCCAGCTTGGCGATGAGGCCGGGCAGCGCCTCAAGGCGGTGACGCTCGGTAAAGCTGAGACCCTCGCGTGCGGCCTTGGGCTTGTCGGCCACGGGCGCGGATTTGGCGACGCTCACCGGCTCCTCTGGCTGAACCTCTCCGCGTTGGGCCTGATAATCGCTCCACCCGCCGGCATAGACGGTGGCGCGGCCATCGCCCTCCATCGCGACGGTGGTGTCGGCCACGCGGTCGATGAAATCACGGTCGTGGCTGACCAGCAGCACGGTCCCGTCATACTCGCCCAGCAGATCCTGCAGCAGGTCCAGCGTCTCGACGTCCAGATCGTTGGTCGGTTCGTCCATGACCAGCAGGTTCGAGGGCCGCGCCATCAGCCGCGCCAGAAGCAGACGCGCCTTTTCGCCACCCGACAGGCTGCGCACCGGCGCGCGGGCCTGACCGTCGTCGAACAGGAAATCCTTCAAATAAGCCACGACATGCTTGGGCTGGCCCCGGACCATCACCTGATCGGCGCGGCCCGACACGCGCATGTCCGGATCGCCGGTCAGCGATTCCCACAGCGTCTGGTCGGGGTTCAGCGCGGCGCGCGCCTGATCGAACATCGCGATCTCCAGATTGGTGCCCAGCTTGACCGTGCCGGTATCGGGGGCCAACTCTCCGGTCAGCATCTTGATCAGCGTGGTCTTGCCCGCCCCGTTGGGGCCGACGAAGGCGATGCGGTCCCCGCGCTGGATGCGCAGATCGAAGGGCCGCAGGATCACCTTGTCGCCGAAAACCTTGGAGATGCCGGTCGCCTCGACCACCCGCTTGCCACTGGTGGTGCCAGAATCGAAGGCCATCGCGGCGGTGCCCTGACGGCGGATCTGGCTGCTGCGCTCGCTGCGCAGATCGGCCAGCGCGCGGACGCGGCCCTGGTTGCGCTTGCGGCGCGCGCTGATGCCCTCGACGGCCCACTTGGCCTCGGCCTTGATCTTGCGGTCCAGCTTGTGGCGGGCGTCGTCCTCGGCGGCCCAGGTCGCCTCGCGCCAATCCTCAAAGCCCTCGAACCCGCGCTCCTGACGGCGCACGGCGCCGCGGTCGATCCACAGCGTGGCCTTGGTCAGGCGGCGCAGAAAGGCGCGGTCGTGGCTGATCAGCACGAAGCCCGCGCGGGTCTGCGACAAATGGTCCTCCAGCCAGCCGATCGCCTCGATGTCCAGGTGGTTCGTCGGCTCGTCCAGCAGCATCAGCTCTGGCGCGCGGGCCAGCAGACGGGCCAGCGCGGCGCGGCGGCGTTCGCCGCCCGATGCGGTGTCCACGGGACGGTCGGGGTCGAATTTCAACCCTTCTGCGGCCATGTCGACCAAGTAATCCTCGCCCGGCTCCAGCCCGTCCCGGGCGAACTCCCCAAGCGTGGCAAAGCCCGACAGATCCGGGTCCTGCTCCATGTAGCCGGTGGAAACCCCTGCGGCCAGGACGACGTCGCCCCGGTCTGGTTCGACGAAACCGGCCATCACCTTCATCAGGGTGGACTTGCCAGAACCGTTCCGACCGACCAGCGCGACGCGGTCGCCCGGCTGGACGTTCAGGGAAAGACCTTCGAAAATGGGATCGCCGCCATAGGTCAGCGAGATCTCGGAAAGTTGCAAAAGGGGTGCGCGTGCCATGACCGCGCCCCTAGCCTGCGGCGGCGCCTGCGTCAATGCACGGCAATGCTTGACAGGTTCGGTCAGGCTTGGCAGAACGCCTCTGTAATCCGACCAAAGGAGTCAACATGCGTCCCCTGATCCTCGCCTCGCTGCTGGGTGCCACCGCGATGCCCGCCCTGGCCCAGGAGGTGAACGTCTATTCGCACCGCCAGCCCGAGCTGATCCAGCCGCTGATCGACGCGTTCACCGCCGAAACGGGGATTGCCGTGAACGTGGCCTTTGTCGACAAGGGCATGGTCGAGCGTCTGCAGGCCGAGGGCGCGCGCTCGCCCGCCGATCTGGTGCTGACCGTGGACGTCGCCCGTCTGGGTGAGGTCAAGGACGCGGGCGTGCTGCAGGCCGTCGAGGACGAGACCCTGACCGACGCCATCCCCGACGCGCTGCGCGACGACGAGAACCAGTGGTTCGCCCTGACCACCCGCGCCCGCATCGTCTATGCCCATAACGACCGCGTCGCCGATGGCGAGGTCACCACCTATGAGGATCTGGCCGATCCGAAATGGCAGGGCCGCATCTGCACCCGCAGCTTTACCAACGATTACAACGTCGCGCTGACCGCCGCCTTCCTGGCCCATCACGGCGAGGAAGAGACCGTCGCCTGGCTGGAGGGCGTCAAGTCGAACCTGGCCAAGCGTCCCGAGGGCGGCGACCGTGATCAGGTCAAGTCGATCTGGGCCGGCGAATGCGACATCAGCCTGGGCAACACCTATTACATGGGTGCGATGCTGAAGGATGCCGAGCAGCAGGAATGGGCCGAATCGGTCCGCATCATGTTCCCCACCTTCGAGGATGGCGGCACGCATGTGAACGTGTCGGGCATGGCGATGACCGCCTCGGCGCCCAACCGTGACGCGGCCCTGCAGCTGATGGAGTTCCTGGTCGGTGACGAGGCACAGCGCATCTATGCCGAGACCAACAACGAATTCCCGGTCAAGGACGGCGTCGACCGCTCGGAGCTGGTCGCCAGCTGGGGCGATTTCACCCCGGACGATCTGTCCCTGACCGAGATCTCGGACCTGCGCCCGCAGGCGCTGGACCTGATCGAGCGGGTCAACTTCGACGGCTGATCCGGTCACCCGGACAAAACCGAAAAGGCGCAGGCGGGGCTTGCGCCTTTTTTCATGCTGGCGCACAAATCCGCGCTTGGAGGCCACCAGAGGGGACAGCCGGAATGCCGCAAAAGATCATCATCGACACCGACCCCGGCCAGGATGATGCCGTGGCGATTCTGCTGGCGCTGGCCTCTCCCGAGCTGGAGGTGCTGGGCATCGTGGCCGTCGCGGGCAACGTGCCGCTGGCCCTGACGCAGGTGAACGCCCGCAAGGTGGTCGAGCTGTCGGGATGCGACGTGCCAGTCTTTGCCGGCTGCGACCGCCCGCTGTCGCGCGATCTGGTCACGGCGGAACATGTGCATGGCAAGACCGGGCTGGACGGCATCGCCCTGCCCGAGCCCTCCCTGCCGCTGCAGCCGGTCCACGGCGTCGATTTCATCATCGACACCCTGCGCGCCGAGGCCGCTGGCACGGTCACGCTGGTCCCCATCGGCCCGCTGACCAACATCGCCGAAGCCTTCCGCCGCGCCCCCGACATCATCGGGCGCGTGCAACAGATCGTGCTGATGGGCGGCGCCTATTTCGAGGTGGGCAACATCACCCCGGCGGCGGAATTCAACATCTATGTCGATCCCGAGGCCGCGGCCGAGGTCTTTGCCGCGGGCGTGCCGCTGGTGGTGATGCCGCTGGATGTGACGCACAAGGCGCTGACCGACCGTGCCTGGGTCGAGGCGATGCGCGCCCTGCCCGGCCGCTGCGGCCCTGCCGTGGCGGGCTGGACCGATTTCTTCGAACGCTTCGACACGGCGAAATACGGCAGCCTGGGCGCGCCGCTGCACGACCCCTGCACCATCGCCTGGCTGCTGCAGCCCGACCTGTTCCAGGGCCGCGACATCAACGTCGAGATCGAGACCAAGGGCCGCTGGACCACCGGCATGACCGTGGCCGACTGGTGGCGTGTCAGCGGGCGCGCGCCCAACGCGCTGTTTCTGAAGGACGTCGACCGCGACGCGCTGTTCGCCCTGCTGCTGGAGCGGATCGCGCGCCTGCCCTGACCGCTCAGCGTGCCGGTTCGGGTTCCGACACGGGCGGGGCGGGCAGCGGGATCACGCCCTCTCCATCGCCGATGCGGTCGTTCAGGGCGGCGACCAGTTGTTCGGTCACGTCGATGGCGTCCAGCGACACAAAGATCGTGCGCCGGTCCAGCACCGCGACGGCGCCCCGGTCCTGCATGATCTGGCCCATCACCGGCAGGGCCGCGCGAAAGAACGCGGCGCGGTCGGCCTCGGCCCAGGCATTCAGGTTCTGCACCGCCTCGGCGCGTTCGCGGCGGATGCGGGTGGCGCGCAGATCAAAGCTCTCGGCCAGCTGACGAAAGCGGTCGGCAGGCAGCGTGGCGCGCTGTTCGGTCAGCTGGGCTTCCTCGGCGGACAGAAGCTGGGTCAGGCGGTCGTTTTCCTCGGCGATCAGCGCGCCTTCGGCCTCCAGCCGGTCCTGCGCGCGAAGGCCCCAGGCCGAGGTCAGGTACAGAACGTCCTGATCCAGCGTCAGGATGGGCGCGCTGTCGGCCATCTCTCCGGGGCCGGGCAGCGTGGCATTGGGCAGGACCGGGGGCGCGGCGATGGGCGGGACCTGTGGGACCGCCTCGTCGGCCAGCGGCTCCTGCGCCAGCGCGGGCAGCGCCAGAAACGCCAGCCCCGCCATCAGCCCCCAGACCCGCATCAGAAGTTCGTCTGGATCGTCAGGTCGAAATTCTGCTCTCGGTCATAGTCTTCCTTGCGCAGCGCCTGCGAAAAGTTGAACCGCAGCGGCCCGATCGGCGTGGTCCAGAAGATCGACGCGCCCACGGCGGCGCGGACATACATGTCGTCATCGACCGCAACGCCGCCCGTGCCGACGGTCTGGTCCAGACCCCACAGCGATCCGACATCGGCGAACAACCCGCCCTGGATGCCGTATTCCTCGGGCAGGCCGATGGGGAACTGCGCCTCGGCGCGGGCCGCCCAATAGTAGTTGCCGCCCAGGCCGTCCTCATTGTCAGCCGCCAGATCGCGGGGGCCCAGGCCGTTCGGCTCGAACCCGCGGATGCGGTTGCCGGTGCGGAAGCGGTCCAGGATCCAGGTCGAATAGTCGCCATAGGAATAGATCGCGCCCGCCTCGACCTCGGCCCGCAGGGTCACGCTGTCGCGCCAGGCGGTGCTTTCGACGCCGGCCAGGGCGGTGGTGGTGATGGTCTTGGTATCGCCCCCCGCACCCGCGAAATCCTGGGAAAAGCGAAACCGATAGGCGGTCAGCGGGTCCAGCCCGGTGCGGCGCGAATCCCAGTTGTAGGTGTACCCGAGCGACGAGGTCAGGCGCGTCCCCTCCTCGTCGATCAGGATCTGAGAGCTGTCCTCGGTAACGTTGCTCAGCTTGTCCTCGGACAGGCGATAGCGCAGCTCCAGCCGCCCATTGTCCGAGATGGGGAATTCCAGCGACGGCTGGATGCGGATCTGGCGGGTGTCAAAGTCTGAGTTCAGGCCCTCGGTCTCGACATAGTTCGCCGAGAACCCGAATCGCAGGTCGCGGCCCAGGAAGAACGGCTCGACGAAGTTGATCGCCGCCGCGCGGTCGTCCGATGCGGTGGACAGCTGCAACCCGACCGTCTGGCCGCGCCCCAGAAAGTTCTGCTCGGTCAGGCCCAGGTTGAAGCCAACGCCCGAATTCACGCCATAGCTGGCGCCCAGGGACAGCGACCCGGTGGGCTGCTCCTCGACATTGACGCCGACGATCACCTGATCGGGGCTGCTGCCCTCGCGGGTCTGGACCTGCGCATCCGCGAAATAGCCCAGGGCGCGCACGCGTTCCGCGGAGTTGCGGATCTCGCGCGGGTTGAAGGGGTCGCCCTCGACGGTGGTGAACTGGCGGCGGATCACCTGGTCCAGCGTCGTGGTGTTGCCCTCGATGTCGATGCGCTCGACAAAGATGCGTTCTCCACGGGTCAGGGCGAATGTCAGGTCCAGGGTCTGGGTCTGCGGATTGCGGGTGACGCGCGGTTCGATATTGACGAAGTTCAGGCCCTGCTGGATCGCGATGGTCTCCATCCGCCGGATCGACGTGTCGATGACCGAAGGGTTATAGACCGATCCGCGCCGCACGCGGCTCTGTTCGGCAAAGGCGCTGGCGTCCAGTCCGGGGATCTCGGAGACGGTATCGACCCGCCCGAACCGGTAACGCGGCCCCTCCTGGATGTTGAAGGTGATGAAGAACGCGTCGCGTTCGCGCGCGATCTCGGGGGCCACGCCCTGCACCCGGAAATCGGCATAGCCCTGAGAGCGATAGAAATCGGTCAGCAGCTGCTCATCCAGCGGAATGCGCTCGGGGGCGAAGGTGTCGCGGCGGATGAAGGTGCGCAAGAGGCCCGCCTGCTTGGTCTCCAGCACGTTGCGCAGACGCCGGTCCGAAAACGCGCGGTTGCCGACAAAGCTGATGCGCTCGATCTCGGTGACGTTGCCTTCGCGGATCTCGAAGACCAGATCGACGCGGTTGCCGCTGCGGCGGATGATGCGCGGATCGACGCGAGCGGCCAGGCGGCCTTCGGCGGCATAGGTCTGGGCGATCGCCTGCGCGTCCTGGATGGCCTGGGCGGGCTGATAGACGCGGCGCGACTGGCTGCGCACAATCTCGGCCAGGCGGGCGTCGTTCAGGCGGCGGTTGCCCTCGAACGTGATCTGGTTGACGATCGGGTATTCGGCGACCCGCACGATCAGGGTGCCGCCCTGCGGGACCAACTCGACCGTCTCGAACAGGCCGGAATTCTGCAGGCGCTGCAGCGCGTCGTTGATCTGGCCGGGGCTGACATCCTGACCCTGAGGCAGGGCCAGCGTGGACAGCACGGCCCCCGTCTCGATCTGCTGGTTGCCCTGAACCTGGATGCTGCTGAAGACCACGGCGGCGGCAGGCTGCGGGATCACCCCTGCGGGCACGGCGATTGCCAGCGACGTCACCAGCGCCAATGCGCCCTTGCCCAGTTTCCGTTCCATGATGGCCCCTCTTGTGTCCGCCTGCACGCGCCCGGTTCGGGCTGTCGTTTTGCCTATGGTCTGTAGCCCCAACAGGGCCGGGCTGTCAAAAGCGCATGCACGTCAGGGGCAGAAAAGATCGTTGGTCAGGCCGAAAATCATCAGGGACAGCACGGCGGCCATGCCGATCGCGGTCAGAAGGTTCAGCGCCTTGTCCGACGGCGGACGCCCGCGCAGGGCCTCGTAGGTGTAAAACATCAGATGTCCGCCATCCAGCACCGGGATGGGCAGCAGGTTCAGGAACCCGATGGCCGCCGACAGGACCGCGATCCACCACAGGAAGTTGGCGCCCCCCGCGCTGGCCGCCTGCCCCGTGCTTTCGGCGATGCTGATCGCGCCGCCCAGGTTGCAGGTGCCGATCTGCCCCGAGATCATCGCCCACATCCCCGTCAGGGACGAGGTGATGATGCCCCAGGTCTGGCCCGCGCCCAGGGACAGCGCCTCCAGCGGCCCGGCGCTGCGGGTCTGGGGGGTGAAGAAGCTTTCGCCCCCCGTCACGCCGATCAGCCAGCGCTGCTCGAACCCGCCGCCCTGGGCGGGCAGGTCGGACAGCTTGGGCGTGAGGGTGACGGCGACGTCACCCACGCCGGGGCGCCACAGGCTCAGCGCCAGGGGCGCGCCCTGGGCGGCCTCGACCGCCTCGCGCATCTGGGTAAAGCGGGTGACGGGCTCTCCGTCGATGGCCAGCACCACGTCGCCCGCGCGCATGCCCGCCGCCGCCGCCGCGCTGCGCGGCGCCACGCCGCCGATGCGCGCGGGCATCGGGTCGGGTCCGGTCACGGTCAGGGTCCGGCCGTCGCGTTCGACGCGCCAGTCCTGCTGGGCTGCGACCGGCAGATCGGGGGTCAGGGCGCCGATGTCGCGCCAGGTGGCGACGGGCTGCCCGCCAAGCGCCACGATGCGGTCGCCGGGCTGCAATTCGTTGGTGATAGCGGGCGGGGCCTCGCTGATGGCGCCCACGCGGACCTCATCGACCGGCAGGCCCTGGACCACGGCAAAGCCCGCAAAGACCAGGATCGACAGCACGAAATTGAACACCGGCCCGGCCAGCAACGTGGCGAACCGCGCCCAAAGCGGCGCGCCCTGCAGCGTCTGGCGCCGCAGCGCCGGATCGACGGCGCGGCCCGGCCCGGCGCTGGCCACGTTGTCGTCGCCCATAAAGCGGACGTATCCGCCAAGCGGCACCGCCGCCACCTGCCAGACCGTGCCGCGCCGGTCGCGGCGCGCGAACAGGCGCGGGCCAAAACCGACGCTGAACACCTCGGCCCGGATGCCCGACCAGCGGCCCACGATGTAATGGCCGTATTCATGCACGGTCACGATCACCGCCAGCGCGGTGACAAAGGCCAGCAGCGTCCACAGCGTGCCTGCGGTCTGGGCAATCAGATCCATCATCGGGCGGCCTTTCTTCGGGCCAGGCCATCCCAGTGCAGGACGGCGGGCAGGTCTTGGGGGTCCTGGGCAAAGCCCGGCTCGGCGGAGAGCGCCTCCAGCGTGGCCTCGACGCGCGGGGCCATCTCGGTAAAGCGGATGCGGCCGGCGATGAAATCGTCCAGCGCCTGTTCCTTGGCCGCGTTGAAGACCGCGCCCGCTGCCCCGCCCGCGGCCATCACCTCGCGCGCCAGGCGCAGGGCGGGCCAGCGGGTCTCGTCGGGGGCGCGAAAGGTCAGGCTGCCAAGCGCCGCCAGATCCAGCGCCGCGACCGGCAGCGGACGGCGTTCGGGCCAGTGCAGCGCATAGCCGATGGCGTGGCGCATATCGGGCGCGCCCAGATGCGCGATGGTGCCGCCGTCGTGATGGGTGACCATGGCGTGAATGATCGATTCCGGGTGGACCAGAACCTTGATGCGGGCGGCGTCCAGGCCAAAGAACTCCTTGGCCTCGATCACCTCCATCGCCTTGTTGAACATCGACGCGCTGTCGATGGTGATGCGCTGGCCCATCGCCCAGTTCGGATGGGTCGAGGCCTCGGCCACCGTCGCCGCCGCCAGCCGCTCCAGCGGCCAGTCGCGAAAGGCGCCGCCCGATGCGGTGATGGTGACATCCCTGACGCTGTCGAGGGTATCCGTTCCAAGCGCCTGAAAAATCGCGGAATGTTCGCTGTCGACCGGCAGGATCGTGGCCCCTGACCGCGCGCCCGTGTCGCGCAGCAGCGCGCCTGCGCAGACCAGCGATTCCTTGTTGGCCAGCGCCAGCACCCCGCCCTGCGCCAGCGCGGTCAGACCCGGCGCCAGGCCCGCCGCGCCCACGATGGCCGACAGGATCCAGTCGGCGGGACGGGCCGCGGCCTCCAGCAGGGCGGCCTCTCCGGCGGCGGCCTGGACGTCGCTGCCCGCAAGCGCCGCGCGCAGATCGTCCAGCAGCTCGTCATGGGCGGTCACGGCGATCTCGGCGCGCAGGTCGCTGGCCATCTGCGCCAGACGGGCGATGTTGCGCCCGCCGGTCAGGGCCACGACGTGATAGTCGCCCGGGGCGCGGCGGATCAGATCGACGCCATTGGCCCCGACCGATCCGGTCGCGCCGAAAATGGAAATGCGTCGCATGTGTCAGTTCACCACGGGCAGGCTGGTCACGAATCCGATCAGCATGGTGGCCAGCACCGCGCCCGTCACTGCGTCAAAACGATCCATGAAGCCGCCATGGCCCGGAATCAGGTTCGAGCTGTCCTTGACCCCGGCCCGCCGCTTCAGCCAGCTTTCGGCGATGTCGCCCATCTGGCCCGCGAAACAGACCAGCGGCGACACCCAGATCAGCGTGGCATCCCCCCGGTCCGTGGCCCAGAGGATCGCGCCGAACAGGCACGCCCCGATCCAGCCCGCAATGGTGCCCGACCAGGTCTTCTTGGGGCTGAGTGCGGCCCAGAATTTCGGCCCGCCCAGAATGCGCCCGAAGAAATAGCCGGCCGTGTCCGAGATGATGATGACCCCCATCAGCCACAGCACGAAGTTCAGGCCAAAGCTTTCGCGGAACAGCACCAGCTCATAGGCGACCAGCAGGATCGCCGCGCCGAAGATCGCATAGGTCGCCCGGTCGCGCCGCGCCGCCCCCGGCAGGCCCAGCAGCAGCGGCAGCGACAGCGCCAGCCAGGCCCAGGGCAGCCCGGTCAGCGCGAACGCCTGCGCCACGCCCGCGATCGCGGCCAGCGCGATGGGGCGAGAGCGTCCGAACAGGGTGACATGGCGGGCCGGGTTCTTCCAGCCGGTCATCGCCGCCAGCTCCCAGAAGGTGATGGCGGTGATGATCGCCATGCCCAGCCTCAGCCAGGGACCCTGCGCCACGGCCAGCAGCACTCCGATGGCCAGCAGCACCAGCGTCGAGGCCACGCGGCGCGACAGGTCACCCCATTTGCCGCCCCCGGTGATCGGTGCCGCCCTCATGCGCCGCCAAAGCGCCGGTCGCGCAGGCCGAACCGGTCCAGGATCGTCGCCAGATGGTCGGGCGTGAAATCGGGCCACAGCGTCGGCGTGAATTCATATTCCGAATAGGCCGCCTGCCAGGGCAGGAAATTCGACGTCCGCGTCTCACCCGAGGTGCGGATCACCAGATCGGGATCGGGATGTCCGGCGGTGTCCATGCAATCGGCCAGATCGGCCTCGGAGGGGGACGTGACCTCGCCCCGCACGATGCGCTCGGCCAGCCGGGTCGAGGCGCGCACCAGCTCATCGCGGCCGCCATAGTTGATCGCCACCGTCAGGTTCAGCCGGGTGTTGCCCGCCGTCCGCGCCTCGATCGAGGCCATCAGCTCCTGCAGCTTGCGGTCCAGGCGCGAGCGTTCGCCGATGAAGCGCATGCGCACCCCCTCGCCCGACATCTCCTCGGCCTCGCGCTGGATGTAGCGGCGAAAGATCTTCATCAGACCCAGGACCTCCTCGGTCGACCGCTTCCAGTTCTCGGTCGAGAAGGCATAGATGGTCAGCCAGTCCACCCCCAGATCGGGGCAGGCGCGGACGATCTGCTTGACGCGTTCGGCGCCGCGCCGGTGGCCGACCAGACGCGGCCAGCCGCGTTCGGTGGCCCATCGGCCGTTGCCGTCCATGATCACGGCGACATGGCGGGGACGCGACGTCCCCTCTGCCACCGCCTTGGTCGCTGCGCCTCTGGGCCAGGCCATGATCCGCTCAGACCTGCATGATTTCGGCCTGCTTGGCCGTCAGCGCCTCGTCGACCACCGCGATCATGCGGTCGGTCAGGGACTGGATCTCGGTCTCGTAGAGCTTCTGGTCGTCCTCGGGCATGCCGGCGGCCTTGGCCTTCTTGACCTGGTCCATGCCGTCGCGACGCACGTTGCGCATCGAGACGCGGGCGCTTTCGGCATATTGGGCGGCGACCTTGGTCAGCTCGCGGCGCCGCTCCTCGTTCAGCTCGGGGATGGGCAGCATGATGATGGTGCCGTTGGTCTGCGGGTTGATGCCCAGGCCGCTTTCGCGCAGGGCCTTTTCGACCTTGTTGACCATGCCCTTGTCCCAGATGTTGATCGTGACCATCCGCGGCTCGGGGACGTTGACGGTGCCCAGCTGGTTGATCGGCGTCATCTGGCCATAGGCCTCGACCTGGACCGGGTCGATCATCGAGGCCGAGGCCCGCCCGGTGCGCAGGCTGGCGAATTCGCCGCGCAGACTGTCGATGGCGCCCTTCATGCGCCGCTCCAGATCGTCGATATCGATGTCGATGTCCTCAGCCATGTCGGACTGCCTCTGCTTTGGAATTTTTTTCGCTTGTAACCACAATGTCGCAGATTGGCAAAGCCTTTGCCCAAGGGTCCGGCAGCGGGCCCCCGTCACTGCTCCCATCAGCGCGCATCGCCCGAACCCCCGTCGCGCCGCATCCGTTCCTCGATCGCGGTCAGGCGCGCCAGCACCTCGTCGCGATAGGCCTCGGTCGCAGCGTTCTCCTCCTCCTGATGGGCCTCCTGCATCGAATTCACGATCAGACCGACGACCAGGTTCATCACCGCGAATGTCGTCATCAGGATGAAGGGCACAAAGAACAGCCAGGCCTGCGGATAGACATCCATCACCGGGCGCACGATGCCCATCGACCAGCTTTCCAGCGTCATGATCTGGAACAGAGAATAGGCCGAATTGCCCATGTCCCCGAACCATTCGGGAAAGGTCGTCCCGAACAGCTTGGTCGCCATGACGGCGAAGATGTAGAAGATGATTCCCATCAGCAGGAACACCGACGCCATGCCGGGCAGCGCGGACAGGAACCCCTCGACCACGCGGCGCAGGCGGGGGGTGACCGACACGATGCGCAGCAGCCGCAGGATGCGCAGCGCGCGCAGCACCGACAGCCCCTGCGTGGCCGGCATCAGCGCGATGCCCACGATCACGAAATCGAACACGTTCCAGCCGTCGCGGAAAAAGCGCAGCCCGCGGGCATAGAGCTTCATCGCGATCTCGATCACGAAGATCGACAGGCAGGCAGCATCCAGCGCCAGGATCAGCGGCCCGGCGCTGGCCATGATCGCAGGCGACGTCTCCAGCCCCAGGATCATGGCGTTGAACAGGATCACCCCGGTGATCACCATCTGCGCGCGGGGCCCGTGGATCAGCCGATCCACACGCCCGCGCAAAGTCGCGTCAGTTGTGGACACGGGTCGAGATCCCCCGGCCTTCCAGGATCGAGCGGAACCCGCCAGGCGCATCCAGCGAGAACACGATGATCGGCAGCTTGTTGTCGCGCGCCAGCGCGATGGCCGACGCGTCCATCACGCCCAGATGCTTCTGCAGCGCCTCGTCATAGCTGACGGTCTCATAGCGCTTGGCGTCGGGGAACTTGTTGGGGTCCTTGTCATAGACGCCATCGACCTTGGTGCCCTTGAAGATCACCTCGCAATTCATCTCCGAGGCGCGCAGCGTGGCTGCGGTGTCGGTGGTGAAATAGGGATTTCCGGTGCCGGCCGCAAAGATCACGATGCGCTTCTTCTCCAGGTGGCGGATGGCGCGGCGGCGGATATAGGGCTCGCAGACCTCGTCCATGCGGATCGCGCTGATCACGCGGCAATGCAGGCCGCGCGCCTCCAGCGACGACTGCATCGCCAGCGCGTTCATGACGGTGGCCAGCATGCCCATATAGTCGGCGGTGGTGCGCTCCATGCCCTGCGCGCTGCCCTGCAGCCCGCGAAAGATGTTGCCGCCGCCGATGACCATGCAGACCTCGACGCCCATGGCCTGCACGGCCTCGACTTCGCTTGCGATGCGGGCGACGGTGGGCGGGTGCAGGCCATAGCCCTGGTCGCCCATCAGCGCCTCGCCCGAGATCTTCAGCATCACGCGGCCATATTGCCTGGGGGTCTCGGTGGTCATTGGGGGGCTCCTGTCGCCGGTCGCTTTCATCGCGCCGTTAAATGTCGCAAAAGGGCCGCCGGATCAACTGCCGGATGGCCCATGCGTGACCCTGACCTGACACAGATCGACGCCTCGCGCCACCTGGTGATCGCGGGACCGACGGCCAGCGGCAAATCGGCGCTGGCATTGGCGGTGGCGCAGGCCCAAGGCGGCACGGTCGTGAATGCCGATGCGCTGCAGGTCTGGTCCTGCTGGCGGGTGCTGACCGCGCGCCCCTCCGCGACTGATGAGGCGCTGGCGCCCCACGCGCTGTACGGTCATGTCGCGCCGGGGGCTGCCTATTCGGTGGGCGACTGGCTGCGTCAGGTGGCCGGGCTGCGGGGGCGGCTGATCGTGGTGGGGGGCACGGGCCTTTACCTGACCGCGCTGACGCGGGGGCTGGCGCAGATCCCCGCGACGCCGCCCGCCCTGCGGGCCCAGGCCGATGCGCGGCTGTCCGAACCCGGCGGCCTGGCCGGTCTGATCGCGGAACTGGACCCGCAGAGCGCCGCGCAGATCGACCTGCGCAACCCCGCCCGCGTCCAGCGCGCGTGGGAGGTTCTGGCCGCCACCGGGCGCGGCATCGCCGCCTGGCAGGCCGACACCCCGCCGCCCCTGATGCCGCCCGACACCTGCCAGCGCATCGTAATCACCAGCGACCGCGACTGGCTGGCGGACCGTATCGCCCGGCGATTCCACGCCATGCTGGAGCAGGGCGCCCTGGACGAGGCGCGCGCCATGCAGCCGCATTGGGCGCCCACCGCGCAATGGGCGCGGGCCATCGGCGCGCCGGAACTGATGGCGCATCTGCACGGCGCGCTGACCCTGCAGGAGGCCACCGAACGGGCCATTATCGCGTCCCGACAATATGCGAAATCGCAGCGGATCTGGTTTCGGGGCCGGATGCGCGACTGGCATCTGTGGCAGGCGGGCAACGCCGGGCCGATCGCGTCATGATTGTGCGAAACCCGCAGATGATTCATTGAGTTTCAACCGGGATGGGCAATAATCCGCCCATAAGCTGCCGGTCGATGCGGCCGGCTCAGGACAGGCGGGGAACATGTCTCTCTGGGAACGCTCTGGCTGGAAGGGGGGGTTTCCGTTCTCTCCGACGCGCCTCGGCCCGCTTGGCCGGGCGGTGCGCGGACAGGGCGGCGACGTGGATGTGACCGCCGCGTCCATCTGCGACACGGGCGCGACGCTGCCGCGCACCACCCCTGCGGCGCTGTCCTATGGGCGCATCGTCGTGCCTGACGCGCTGACCGTGCGCGTGACGCCGGCCTCGCGCCGCACCGCACCGCGCCGCGCCAGCCTGCGCCTGCTGCCCATCGGCGCCTTCACCTGGGGCAGCGCGACCCCGCCCGTCCAGCCCCGCACCCGCCCCGACCACACGCTGATCTGGGTCACCGGCGGGCGGATGCGGCTGGATTTCCCGCGCAGCGGCACCATCCTGGAGCCGGGCGACGTGCGGTTCATCCCCTCAGGGACGGCCTTTGCCGCCCGCCCCCGCGCCGGGGCCGAGGGGCATGTGCTGCTGATCTCTCCCGAACTGGTGGCCGAGGTCGATCCCCCCCTGCCCCGCAGCGTGACGGCGGGTTGCATCGGTCAGGGCGCGGCGGTCCTGGCCGCCACCCTGCAGGCCCTGGTCGAGGAGGCCGCGCGCAGCCCCGACCGCAAGGCGCTGGACTGTTATCTGAACGTGCTGTCGCTGCGCCTGTCGCGGCTGGACCCGGAGCGCGACCGCCGCACCTCCGCGGGCGCGGCGCTCGCCGACCGGCCACTGGTCGACCGGTTCCTGGCCCTGTCCGCCAGCGAGATCGGGTCCGACCGCACCCTGGCCGATCTGGCGCAGGACCTGGGCACCACGCTGACCCAGCTGGACCGCGCCTGCCTTCAGGCGCGCGGCCGCCGCGCGATTGATCTGGTGCACGAACAGCGCCTGGAACGCGCCGCCGAACTGCTGCGCCATACCGACCGGCCCACGCCGCGCATCGCCCAGGATCTGGGCTATGCCAGCCACGGCCATTTCACGCGGATCTTCGTGGCGGCCACCGGGCGCACGCCCGAAACCTATCGCCAGCAGATGACCCGCACGCCGGACTAAGCGGTCGTTCAGCCCGCCTCGGGTCCCGTCAGCGCCTCGCGGCCGCGGAACCCCATGGCGACGACGAACTTCTCGGAACTGTCGCTGCGGCTGGCGGGCGGCTTGACGTTGGCGACCTTGGTAAAGTTGCGCTTCAGCATCGCCTGCATCTCGGTCTCGGCGCCGCCTGCCAGGACCTTGGCGACAAAGGTCCCGCCCGGCTCCAGCACGTCAAAGGCCAGCTGGGCCGCCGCCTCGACCAGCGCCACGATGCGGTTGTGGTCGGTGTTCTTGTGCCCGGACGCCGATGCGGCCATGTCCGACATCACCACATCCGCAGGCCCGCCCAGCCAGCCCTTGACCAGATCATCCGCGCCGTCGGACAGGAAATCCAGCACGTGGATCTCGGCCCCCGCGATCGGATCGACCTCCTGCAGGTCAAGGCCCAGCACGCGCCCGACCTTCTTGCCCGATTTCTCGCCCAGGGCGTTCACGCGGGCCACCGCCACTTGGCACCAGCCGCCGGGCGCGCAGCCCAGATCGACGACCCGCGCGCCGGGCACCAGAAAGCGGTACTTGTCGTCCAGCTCGATGATCTTGTAGGCCGCCCGCCCGCGATAGCCTTCGCGCTTCGCGCGGACCACATAGGGGTCGTTCAGCTGCCGTTCCAGCCACAGGGTCGAGGACAGCTTGCGTCCCTTGGCGGATTTCACGCGCACGCGCAGATCGCGCGCACCGCGCCCGCTGGTCTTGCCGTCCCGGCTGGTCGGTGTCTTCGTCATCTCATGCCACTCCGTTCAAACCTTCCGGCGCCAGCACCCCATCGCGCACCATCTGGGCATAAAGCAACCCCTCGCGCAGGCCGCGATCCGCGACCGACAGCTTGTTCGTGGGCCAGACCCGCATCAGCGTCTGCAGGATCGCCGCGCCCGACATGATCAGCGCATGGCGTTCGCGGCCGATCCGCGGGTCGGTGCGCCGCCCCTCGGGGCCCAGCTGCAGATAGCTGTGGATGACGCGGTCAATCTGGTCGCTGGTCATCTCCAGCCCGTCCACCTTGGTCCGGTCATAGCGGCGCAGGCCCAGAAAGCTGGCCGCGACCGTGGTGACGGTGCCCGACGTGCCGATGATCTGGAACCCCTCATCGGGCGATCCGTCGGCATAGGGGGTGAAATTCGCCAGCGCCTCCTCGAAGAACCACGACATCAGCGCGAACCGGCCCTGATCGTCCTCGACATCCGCGAACTGGTCGCGCAGGGTCGCAACCCCCAACGGCACGCTGATCCAGTCGACGACGCGCGCGCCACCCGGCTGCGGGTTCCCGAAGCCGTCGGACAGGCGCATGATGGCGCGAGGCCGCTCCTTGGGCTCCACGTCCTCCAGGTCGATCCAGACCAGCTCGGTCGAGCCGCCGCCGATATCGACGACCATCAGCGTCTCGGTCTTGTGGCTGACCAGCGGCGCGCAGCTGATCACCGCCAGCCGCGCCTCCTCCTCGGACCCGATGATCTCGATGGGCAGGCCGGTCTCGCGGCGGATGGTGCGCAGGAAATCGCGGCTGTTGCGTGCGCGCCGGCACGCCTCGGTCGCCACAAGGCGCATGTTGCGCACCTTGTGCTGGTCCAGCTTGCGCTTGCAGACTTGAAGCGCGTGAACGGTACGCGCCATCGAGCTGCGGGACAGGCGTCCCGAAGCTTCCAGCCCCTGACCAAGCTGAACCGGCTTGGAGAAGCTGTCGACGACCTGAAACTGACTGCCCGTCGGTCGGGCAATCAGCATCCGGCAAGAATTGGTCCCAAGGTCGAGCGCAGCATAAAGCGCCCCCTCCTCGGGGTGTCGGGTGCCCGACGGTTCGACCGTATTTCTCGGGACCACGTCCGCACCCGCAGGACGCTTGGGCGTCATGACACACGCCCTCCGATGACAAGTTGAACAAAACGTAACCTGCCCAAGGCCGCCATTCAAGGGGCCGCCGCGCCACAGACGCCCTGCGCGCTGCGGGGCGCCCCCTCACGACCCTTGACGCGACCGTGACCGCGCGGCAACCAGAGGCGATGATAGACCTCCGCCCCGTCGCCCATCCGATCGGAAAGATCCTGACCGCGATCGGCGCGTTCATGCTGTTCCCGATGGCGGTCGATGCCTGGAACGGCGATCCGCATTGGGTGGTGTTCCTGCAATCGGCGGTGATGACCATGGTCGCGGGCGTGATGATCGCGGTCACCACGGCGGGGCGTTATGACCACCTGACGCTGCACCAGGCGTTCCTGCTGACCTCGGGGATCTGGCTGGTGCTGCCGACCTTCGGGGCGCTGCCCTTTGTGCTGGGCGCGCCGGATGCCAGCTTTACCGATGCGATGTTCGAATCGATGTCGGGTTTCACCACCACCGGCACGACCGTGTTCCCCGTGCTGGACGGGATGCCGCGTGGCATCCACCTGTGGCGGTCGATCCTGCAATGGTCGGGCGGGCTGGGGATCGTGGTCGTGGCGATGGTGTTCCTGCCGGTGATGAAGGTCGGCGGCATGCAGTTCTTTCGCTCCGAAGGGTTCGATACGATGGGCAAGGTGCTGCCCCGCGCGGGCCAGATCGCCGGAGAGATGACGCAGCTGTATCTGATCCTGACCGGCGCCTGCATCATCACCTATCTGCTGCTGGGGCTCAGCGGCTATGACGCGATCGTCCATGCGCTCAGCACCATTTCGACGGGCGGGTTCTCCAGCTATGACGCCAGCTTCGGACAGTTTCTGGGCGCGCCGGAATGGGCGGCCTGCGTGTTCATGCTGCTGGCCTCGATCCCGTTCATCCGCATGGTCCAGCTGATGCGCGGCCAGGCGGCGCCGCTGTGGCGCGACGTGCAGGTGCGCGCCTATCTGCGCTGGACGGCCTATGCCTGCGGGGTGGTGATCCTGTACCGGGTGCTGTGGCTGGGCCAGACCGCCCACCCCGAGGAAATGCTGAGAGAGACCGTGTTCAACGTCATCTCGACCTTTTCGGGGACGGGCTTTGCCTCGACCGACGTGACGCAATGGGGGCACCTGCCGCTGGTCGTGCTGGTCCTTGTGGGGCTGATCGGCGGCTGCACCGGGTCGACGGGCTGTTCGGTCAAGGTGTTCCGATACCTGGTCCTGTTCGAGGCCGTCCGCGCGCAGATCCGCCGCATGCAATCGCCGCGCCGCATCTATCCGCTGCGCTATGGCGGCCAGCCGCTGGATCAGGACGTGGTCGATTCGGTCATGGCGTTCTTTACGCTGTTCTTTCTGACCTTCGGCCTGCTGATCGTGGGCCTGTCCCTGACCGGGCTGCACCCGCGCACCGCGCTGACCGCCGCCTGGACGGCGATCGCCAATATCGGCCCGGTCTGGGGCCCAGGCATCAGCGCCAACGGATCGGTCGCCGATTTCCCGACCTCGGCCAAGTGGCTGATGACGCTTGGCATGTTCCTGGGTCGGCTGGAGCTGGTCTCGGTGCTGGTGCTGCTGCTGCCGCGATTCTGGCGCGGCTAGGGCAGGGTCGAGGGTGCGGCCCCTTCGTTCGTGCCGGGGCCGTGGCGGGTCAGGCTGTCGCTGATCTCCGCCAGCAGGCGGGTATGGGTGGCCTCGTCGCCCGCGGGCCAGATCAGCACGTAGCCCTCGGCCCGACCCTCGCGGACCCAGCCTTCGGCGGCGCCCAGATGAGCGTCGTTCCGGCCCTGCAGGGTGACATGCCCCTGCCGGACGGTGCGTTCGGGTTGGGGCACCCAGCCAAGCGCGGTGACCAGCCCCGCCAGGTCCAGCAGCTCCTGCTGGCCGCCCGGCTGGCTGAACAGGATCAGCGCCGCCCCCGACCCGTCCCGCGGGCCATAGATCGACAGCGCGCGTTCCGCCCGGTCAAAGGTCAGCGCCCGCATCGGCGCGGTGACGGTCAGCCCGGTGGCCTGATCGACCAGCGGCGCCAGCCCCTGCGCATCGGCCCAGGCCGCGCGTCGCCCCTCCAGCAGGCGCAGCGCGGTGCCCGGATCGGTCGAGGCGCGGGCGGTCGCGATCTCGGCCGCGATGGCTGCGCGGGTCATGGGGCCGTCCTTGCCGTCGATGACGCCCGCGTAATGCCCCGCCCACCGCAGGGCGCGCTGCACCCGGTCCAGCGGCGGCAGCGGCTCGGGCGCACCGGGGGCGGCCAGATCGGGCGCGGCCCCCTCCTCCACCGCTTGGCCCAGATCGGCCGCACGGGCCAGAACGGCATCCTCGGGGATCAGCCCGGCCTTGGTCAGCACCGGCAGCCAGGCCCGCCCCGCCTTCTCGGGCACGGGCCCAAGCGTCACCGCGAACCAGCCATCGGACAGCGCCCACAGCCCGGCCTCGGGGAAGGTCGCGCGCAGCCGCTCCAGCGCGGCGCGGCCCTCGACCTCGGTCGGGGCGGATTCCAGGCGCAGATAGCGGTCGGGCGACGGCGGTGTCTCATCGGGCAACGCGGCGGGCACGGCCAGCGCGCCTGCGGGGGTCAGGGCGGTCCCCTCGGCCGGGGTGCTGACGAACGCGTCCTGCGGCACCTTGCCCGCCTGTTTCAGCTGTTCCAGCAGCGGCCCGGCGCGGTCCGCAGGCAGCGGGCCGATGGCGATGCCCGTCCAGCCCCCCGGCAGCGGCAGCGTCACCACCCCGTCGAACCGGTCCGCCCAGGCCTGCGCCGCCTGTGCAGCCGCCTCAGGAGAGCGTTTCGCCTCCAGCCGGATCACCGCACCCTCGGCCCCCGCCACGCCGGGCATCAGGGCCAGAACCACCACCGCCGCGTGCCGCATCCGGGTCATCTTTGCCGTCATCCTGATCCTGCCATCCTGTCGCGGGCGCCCACCCGCCGCCGGGCCTTTATTGACCCTGTTCCGCCGCGCGCCTAGAAGACGCGGAACCTTGCGCCCGATCTACCCAAAAGGATGGCCCGATGACCAGCCCCAACCGACCCCGCAGCTTTCAGGAGATTATCCTGCGCCTGCAGAATTACTGGGCCGAACAGGGCTGCGCGGTGCTGCAACCCTATGACATGGAGGTCGGCGCGGGCACGTTCCACCCGGCCACCACGCTGCGCGCCCTGGGCGGGCGGTCCTGGGCCGCGGCCTATGTCCAGCCCTCGCGCCGCCCCACCGACGGGCGTTACGGCGAGAACCCGAACCGCCTGCAGCATTACTATCAGTTTCAGGTCATCATCAAACCGTCCCCGCCCGACCTGCAGGAGCTGTATCTGGGCAGCCTGCGCGCGATCGGGCTGGACCCGATGGTCCATGATGTCCGCTTTGTCGAGGATGACTGGGAATCCCCCACCCTCGGCGCATGGGGCCTGGGCTGGGAGGTCTGGTGCGACGGGATGGAGGTCAGCCAGTTCACCTATTTCCAGCAGGTCGGCGGCCATGACTGCAAACCCGTCAGCGGAGAGCTGACCTATGGCCTGGAGCGTCTGGCGATGTATGTCCTGGGCGTCGAACATGTCATGGACATGCCCTTCAATGCGCCCGACGCGCCCATCCCGCTGCGCTATGGCGACATCTTCCGCCAGACCGAACAGGAATATTCGCGCTGGAACTTTGACCATGCCGATACGGACACGCTGTTCCAGCACTTCAAGGATGCCGAGGCCGAATGTGCCCGCATCCTGGCCGCCGATCCGACCGACAGCGCGGGCCGCACCATCCCGATGGCGCACCCGGCCTATGACCAAGCGATCAAGGCCAGCCACATCTTCAACCTGCTCGACGCGCGTGGCGTGATCAGCGTGACCGAACGCCAGGCCTATATCGGCCGCGTCCGCGCGCTGGCCAAGGGCTGCGCCGACCTGTTCCTGACCACCGACGCGGCGGGCGCGGCATGAACGGCGGCAAGATCGCCGCGGTCGGACTGCTGGTTGCCACGGTCGCGGCGGGCGGGGGCATGTGGTATGCGCAGGAATACGGATACTATGACAGCATCGACCCGGCCACCGTCACGCTGGAGGTCGCCACACCTGCTGGCCCGCAGCCGCTGACAATCGCGGATGTCGAGGCGATCGACGCAGACAGCAGCCCGCTGCGCTGGCGCGCCTGCGCGACGGTCACCGACCTGCCCGCCGACGCCATCCCCTTTCCCGACGCGACGCCCCTGATCGGCCCGCGCTGGTTCGACTGTTTCGATGCCCGACGGATTGGCGCCGATCTGGAAAGCGGCGCCGCCCGCGCCGTCCTCTCGGTCGAGGACATCCGTCCCGACGTGGATCGCGTGCTGGCGATCTATCCCGACGGCCGCGTCTATGGCTGGCACCAATATCTCGACAAGACCCCGGAACGCGGAGTGATGGACTGATGCCCGACCTGCTGATCGAACTGTTTTCCGAGGAAATTCCCGCCCGCATGCAAACCCGTGCGCGTGAGGACCTGAAACGCCTGGTCACCGACGGCCTGGTCGCGGCCGGCCTGACCTATGCCAGCGCGGGTGCGTTCAGCACGCCCCGCCGCCTGGCCCTGACCATCGAGGGCCTGACCGCCCACAGCCCCACCACGCGAGAGGAACGCAAGGGCCCGCGCACCGACGCCCCCGAAAAGGCGCTGGAGGGGTTTCTGCGTGGGGCGGGCCTGACCCGCGATCAGCTGGAGGCGCGCGACGACAAGAAGGGCCAGGTCTGGTTCGCCACGATCACCCAGCCCGGCCGCCCCGCCGCCGACATCGTGGCCGAGGTGCTGGAGACGACCATCCGCACCTTCCCCTGGCCCAAATCCATGCGGTGGGGGTCGGGCAGCCTGCGGTGGGTGCGCCCGCTGCATTCCATCCTGTGCATCCTGTCGGATGAGGCCGGCGCCTCGGTCGTGCCGCTGACCGTCGACGGGATCGTGGCGGGCAACACCACCCGCGGCCACCGCTTCATGGCGCCCGACGCCTTCACCGTCAGCGGCTTCGACGACTATGCCGCCAAACTGCGCCGCGCCCGCGTGATGCTGGACGCCGAGGAACGCGCGTCCGAGATCCGCGCGCAGGCCGACAACCTGGCCTTTGCCCGCGGCTGGCAGATCGTCCCCGACGACGCCCTGCTGGCCGAGGTCGCGGGCCTTGTGGAATGGCCCGTCCCCCTGATGGGCGTGATCGAGGAGCGTTTCCTGGCCCTGCCCCCCGAGGTCCTGCAGACCTCGATGAAAGAGCATCAGAAGTTCTTCTCGGCCCGCAACCCGTCCACCGGGCGGATCGAGGGTTTCGTGACCGTCGCGAATATCGAGACGCCCGATGAGGGCGCGACGATCCTGTCGGGCAACCAGCGCGTCCTGGCCGCCCGCCTGTCGGACGCCGCCTTCTTCTGGCAGAACGACCTGCGCGAGGCGAAATCGGGCATGACGGCCTGGGCCGAAGGGCTGTCTGCGGTCACCTTCCACAACAAGCTCGGCTCCCAGGCCGACCGGGTGGAACGCATTGCCGCCCTGGCCCGAGAAATCGCGCCCCTGGTCGGTGCCGATCCCACACAAGCCGAACGCGCCGCCCGCCTGGCCAAGCTGGACCTGCGCTCCGCCATGGTCGGAGAGTTCCCCGAGCTGCAGGGCACGATGGGCCGCTACTATGCGCTGGAGGCCGGAGAGCCTGACGCCGTCGCCGACGCCGCCCGCGACCATTACAAACCCCTCGGCCCCTCGGACGAGGTTCCCACAGCGCCGGTCTCGGTCGCCGTGGCGCTGGCCGACAAGATCGACACGCTGACGGGGTTCTGGGCGATTGATGAGAAGCCGACCGGATCGAAGGATCCGTTTGCCTTGCGGCGGGCGGCCTTGGGGGTAATCCGGTTGATACTGGCGCACGGTAGTCGGATACCGTTGCGCCATGGGCTGTTTGTGGAGTTTGCTCGGAAAGCTGCTCTTCCTGAGATGTCAAAAGAGCTTCGGGAGAAATCAGCAGCAGTAGATGGAAACACATCAAGGCTTCGAACAGCCACTGAGGCGGCGACGCGCCTGTCCAAAGAACTTTCCAAGGAAAACGTCGAAAATCTCAATCACGTGTGGACGGTTGTGCGAGATCAACTCGACACGTGGCAAGAGATTTCGGGTCATGACATAGAATCGCTCGACAGTCTGGGTGAGGCCCTAAGACTTACTACTGCTAAGGTTGACGATAGCATTGCCGACCTCCTCTCCTTCCTCCACGAGCGCCTCAAGGTCCACCTGCGCGACCAAGGCATCCGCCACGACATCATCGACGCGGTGCTGGCGCAGGACGGGAATGACGACCTCGTGCAGGTGGTGAACCGCGCCACGGCGCTGAACGCGATGCTGACGACGGAGGACGGGCGGAACCTGACCCAGGGCCTCAAGCGCGCCGGCAACATCCTGGCCCAGGCCGAGGAGAAGGACGGCGTCGAATACAGCTTCGGCGCCGACGTCAAGTTCGCCGAGACGGACCAGGAACGCGCCCTCTTCTCCGCGCTGGATACCGCCGAACCCGCGATCAAGCGCGCCATGGTCGCACAGGACTTCCCGGCCGCCATGACCGCCATCGCTGCCCTGCGCACCCCCATCGACGCCTTCTTCGACGCGGTCCAGGTGAACACCGACCACCAGATCGTCCGGCGCAACCGCCTGAACCTGCTGTCGCGCATCCGCGAGGCCGGCCGCCAGATCGCCGACTTCACCCGCATCGAGGGCTGACCAACCGAACCGACGGAAAAGGGCCCGGAGATCACTCCCCGGGCCCTTTTCCATGATCGCCGCCCCCAGGGGAGCCCGAGGGGACGATACGTCCCCTCGGCGGGGGGTGCGGGGGGCTGGCCCCCCGCCCACCGTCGCGGGACGCAATCAGACCGCGCGTTCCACCATCATGTGCTTGATCGACGCGATGGCCTTGGCGGGGTTCAACCCCTTGGGGCAGGTGTTGGTGCAGTTCATGATCGTGTGGCAGCGATACAGCTTGAAGGGGTCCTCCAGCTCGTCCAGACGCTCGCCCGTGGCCTCATCGCGGCTGTCGATGATCCAACGATAGGCGTGCAGCAGCGCGGCCGGCCCAAGATAGCGGTCGCCGTTCCACCAATAGCTGGGGCAAGAGGTCGAGCAAGAGGCGCACAGGATGCACTCATACAGACCGTCCAGCTTCTTGCGATCCTCGATCGACTGCTTCCACTCCTTGCCGGGGGTGGGCGACTTGGTCTGCAGATAGGGGTTCACCGAGGCGTGCTGCGCATAGAAATGCGTCAGGTCCGGCACCAGATCCTTGACCACCGGCATGTGCGGCAGCGGATAGATCGACACGTCGCCCTTGACCTCGTCGATGCCGAAGATGCAGGCCAGCTTGTTGCCGCCGTCGATCACCATCGCGCAGGACCCGCAGATCCCCTCGCGGCAGGACCGGCGGAAGGACAGGGTCGGGTCGATCTCGGATTTGATCTTGATCAGCGCGTCCAGCATCATCGGGCCGCATTTGTCCAGATCGACGAAATAGGTGTCCAGACGCGGGTTCTCTCCGGTCTCGGGGTCCCACCGATAGATCTTGAACTTCTTGACGTTGGTTGCGCCCTCGGGCTTGGGCCAGGTCTTGCCGACCCGGATCTGGCTGTTCTTGGGCAGGGTGAACTGGACCATGGGGTAGCTCCTTTCAGAGAGTGCCTTCGGACGGCAAATGCGCCGTGAACAGGGGTTGCGAGCGGGCCACCAGATCGGCCACCCGGTCGCGGGCATGCGGGTTCAGCGCCAGCCCGTTCAGGCGGCGCAGAAATTCGGTCGCGCCGGGGCTCAGACGCTCCATCGCGCGGCTGTCCAGCAAAGGCAATGCGTCAAGACGCGCCTCGGGCACACCGGCCAGCGCCAGCAGCTGGCGTCCGGGCCGATCCGCATCGGATTCGTCCTCCAGACGCAGGCGGCTTACCCGGCCCGCGCCCAGCTCCGCCGACATGCGGCGCATCAGATCGCCCCAGCCCGGCAGCGCGGCGGTCCTGTCGCGAAACTGCGCCAGCGTCTCGGCATAGCCGTCCGTGCGGACCGCCTGCGCCCAGACCGAGGGCAGCCAGGCCGTCATCCGCCGCGTATAGACCGCGACATGGGGGGCGTAACCCCGCGCCTCGGCCCGCGCGACGATCAGCGACAGCATCTGCGGCAGCGCCGGAAACAGCCGCGTCTCGCCGCCATTGCCGGGCATGGCGCCGGCCAGGTTCTCGTGGCTGATGATCACGCCACGCCCGTCGTCGGGCAGCGTGTCCAGGACGGCGTCAAACGCTGCGATCAGGCGGTCGCGATGCGCGTCATCCGGC
This sequence comes from Paracoccus hibiscisoli, assembly GCF_005048265.1. Lineage (GTDB taxonomy): Bacteria > Pseudomonadota > Alphaproteobacteria > Rhodobacterales > Rhodobacteraceae > Paracoccus > Paracoccus hibiscisoli. Next base: position 52,891 of record NZ_SUNH01000015.1, on the reverse strand, counting down.
GTCAGGCTGAAGGCGATGGCCGCGCGTCCCAGGGGCCGCATCGGCGTGCCCTCCTCAGGCGTGCGGACCACCAGCAGATCGGACAGATCCCGTTCCGACCGGCGCAGAAAGCGTTGCAGGCTGGTCGTCCCGGTCTTCTGGACGCCGACATGCAAAAGCAGCGGGCGGCTCATCGGGTGCCCCGCCAGCCGGGCTGATCGGCCAGGACGCGGGTCGGGGCCTGACCGGACCGGCGCTGGACACAGCTGCTGAACACGTCGGACGGGTTGCGCCCGCGCAGATAATCGCTGCCGATCTCGAGGTTGACGCTGCCATAGCCGCGCGTCCCCCCCGAGCCGGAGCCGATGCCCATCGCGACGCTGCCGCGAGGGCGCTCGGCCAGTTCGGCGTCGCGCAGACAGCTCCGCTCGGCCTGGTCCACGGGGACCGGACCGCAGGCCGCCAGCACCGCGATCAGCGGCAGCAGACCCATGCGAAGCGTCCGCGCGATCATGGCGTCAGGCCGTGCGCGCCGCAGCGGCGATGCACTGCGTCGTGGCCGGCCGCGAGACGATTGCCGCCACGCTGTCGGCGGTACCCGAGGCGCCCGAACGCGACATCTGGGCGATGTCGATCAACTCGGCCGTGGTGGCGTTGTTGACCACGCAGTCGGTATAGGGCGAGACGTTGACGCCCGGCAGGCGGCGGCTCATCTCTCCGTCGACGACATTGCGCGCGACCTGACGCGAGGCGGCATCCAGGATGGTCGGCGTAGGCGCGGTGGCCACGGGGGCGGAGGGCACGGCAGGCCCGGTCATGGGGACCGGGGCCACGCAGCCCGCCAGGGTGACGGCGGACAGGCCGAAAGCGGCGATGAGGTTGAAGCGCATCAATAAACCCTTTTCTTCGGAGCGATCTTTTGCAGGTCGATCCCGCCTTCCTCGGCCGTGGTAAGGGGCTCCAGGTGGACGGGGCGATAGGCCAGTTTAACCTTGTTCCCGTCGACCCAGGCAAGCGAATGCTTGCGCCAGTTGGCGTCATCCCGCTCAGGGTAATCCTCGTGCGCATGCGCGCCGCGGCTTTCCTTGCGCGCTTCGGCCGCCACGATGGTGGTCAGGGCGTTTGGCATCAGGTTCGTCAGCTCCAACGTTTCCATCAGGTCGGTGTTCCAGATCAAACCACGATCGGTCACTTTTATGTCGTCCATCTTGCCGGCGATGGACTCCATCTTGGCCATGCCCTCGGCCAGGGTCTTGTCGGTGCGGAAGACCGCGGCGTCCAGCTGCATGGTGCGCTGCATCTCGTTGCGCAGCTCGGCCGTGCCGGTGGTGCCGTTGGCGTGGCGCAGACCGTCGAACCGGTCCAGCGCGCGGTCCACCTCGGCTTGGTTGGTCGACGGCACGGCACCCGCACGGTCCACGACCTCGCCCGCGCGGATCGCGGCGGCGCGGCCAAAGACCACCAGGTCGATCAGGCTGTTCGACCCCAGACGGTTCGCGCCATGCACCGAGGCGCAGCCCGCCTCGCCCACGGCCATCAGGCCCGGGAAGATCGCATCGGGGTTTTCCGGCGTCGGAGCAAGCACATCGCCCCAATAGTTCGTCGGAATTCCACCCATGTTGTAATGCACAGTGGGGATGACCGGGATGGGCGCACGGGTTACGTCGACCCCCGCAAAGATCTTGGCGGATTCGGAGATGCCCGGCAGGCGCTCATGCAGCGTCTCGGGCGGCAGGTGCATCAGGTTCAGGAAGATGTGGTCCTTGTCGCCGCCGACGCCGCGACCCTCGCGGATCTCCAGCGTCATGCAGCGCGAAACCACGTCGCGGCTGGCCAGATCCTTGTAGGTCGGCGCGTACCGCTCCATGAAGCGCTCGCCCTCGGAGTTGGTCAGGTAACCGCCCTCGCCCCGCGCACCTTCCGTGATCAGGCAGCCCGAGCCATAGATGCCGGTCGGGTGGAACTGCACGAACTCCATGTCCTGCAGGGGCAGGCCCGCGCGGGCGACCATGCCGCCGCCGTCGCCGGTGCAGGTATGGGCGCTGGTCGCGCTGAAATAGGCGCGGCCATAGCCGCCCGTCGCCAGCACCACCATCTTGGCGTTGAAGACGTGCATCGTGCCGTCGTCCAGCTTCCAGCAGACGACGCCGGTGCAGCGGCCATCGGTGATGATCAGGTCCAGCGCGAAATATTCAATGAAGAATTCCGCGTTGTTCTTCAGCGACTGACCATAAAGCGTGTGCAGGATGGCGTGGCCGGTGCGGTCGGCCGCCGCGCAGGTGCGCTGGACCGGGGGGCCTTCGCCATATTCGGTGGTGTGGCCGCCGAAGGGGCGCTGATAGATGCGGCCATCCTCGGTGCGCGAGAACGGCACGCCGTAATGCTCCAGCTCATAGACGGCCTTGGGGGCCTCGCGCGCCAGGTATTCCATGGCGTCGGTGTCGCCCAGCCAGTCCGACCCCTTGACGGTGTCGTACATGTGCCACTGCCAGCTGTCGGGGCCCATGTTGGACAGGGACGCGGCGATGCCGCCCTGGGCGGCGACGGTGTGCGAGCGGGTCGGGAACACCTTGGTCACGCAGGCCGTGCGCAACCCCTGTTCGGCCATGCCGAGCGTCGCGCGCAGACCTGCGCCACCGGCCCCGACAACGACCACATCATAGTCATGAACGGTTGTTTGGTAAGCTGCCATGTCGTCCTCAGATCGCGGGAAGGGTGAAGGCCATCTTGGCCAGCGCAAAGACGGCGGCGGCGATCACGCCCCAGCCAAAGATCGCGATGGCGACCATGGTCAGCTGCTGGGCGGTGCCGTGAACATAGTCGGCAATCGCGCCGCCCTGCGATCCCTTGATGAAATGGATCATGCCCACGATGATGAACAGCGCGGTGATGATGCCGGGAAAGGGCCTGCCGAAATGGGCCACGACCTGATCCTGGGGCAGGCCGATGGCGCCGCCCACGGCGATCAGGAACAGCGGCGTCAGCACGATCAGCGCATAGCTGCTCATCGTGATGTTCCAGTGATGCGCGGTGCCGGCGCGGGCCGAGCCAAGGCCCTGTGCGGCCTTGCGGGGGGTGATGTAACGCATGATGCCCTCAGCCGATGAAGAAGATGATCAGGCTCAGCACGGTCAGCGCGACCGAACCGATGATGATGCCCCAGGAGGCGCGCTTGGCGTCCTCGATCTCCAGGCCCATGCCGTTGTCGTAGAACAGGTGGCGCACGCCGGACAGCGCATGGAACCACAGCGCCCAGGTCGAGGCGGTCATGATCAGGAACCCCAGCCACGACCGCAGCACCCAATCGGCGGTCGCGAAGGCGCCGGGGCTGGTGACGGCGGCGACCAGCCACCAGACCAGCAGCAGGATGCCCGCGGACAGCGCGTGTCCGGTGATGCGCGTCAGGATCGAGGTGATCGCCGGCAGCGGCAGGCGATAGACCTGAAGATGGGGGGAAAGGGGCCGGTTACCCCGGTTCACGTCGGCCATCGGCGGCCCTCCTTTGTCGGTTCTCAGTGTCCCGTCGCAGGTTCCCTGGACCGAAGGCCGGGCTTGCCGCGAGGGCTGGCGATTGGTGCCGTTCTTGACCCGTTAGATGCCATCTGTCATCCGCAGATACCACCCCGCGCGCCGAAATGCCGCGGAATTGGCGCTTTGTGATCACACTTGCCGCAGCTGTGATCACAAGTAACCATTCCCGTCCCGCATGCCCTTGACCTGTTAGCGCAAAAGCCCGTCTTGCGCCAGACAAGGCGGGCCCACGCCGCGACTCGGGGCCCGCGATCACAGGGCCATCAGACCGGCATCAGCGCCCAGTAATCCAGATCCAGCAGCACCTCGGGGCTGTATTTGCCGTCCGCGCTGCGCAGGGTGCCCGCCGTGCCGCCGTCGCGCATGGCGACCAGCCGCAGGCGGATCGCGCCGATGCCCGGTGCGCTGGTCGGTGCGCGGTCCAGAACCTCGGACCAGGCGCGGACCGTGTCGCCCGCAAAGCACGGATTGGCATGCGCGCCGCCGTTCAGCGCCACGATCATCTGCGCATTGGCCAGCCCGTTGAAGGACAGCGCGCGGGCCAGGCTGATGACGTGGCCGCCATAGATCAGCCGCCGCCCGTCGGGGCGGTGGGTGGCGTCGAAATGCACCTTGGCGGTGTTCTGCCACAGGCGGGTGGCCAGCATATGCTCGGCCTCTTCGATGGTGACGGCGTCGACATGGTCGATGACCTCGCTCACGGCGTAATCGCCCCACCGATGCGATTCCCCCGCCAGATCAAAGTCATAATCAGTGAAGCTCAACCCCTCCGGAACGATCAGGTCGGCCGGATCGACGACCGACGCCAGGTCCGGCACAATCGGTTCGGGCGCAGGCGCGTCCGCGTCGCGTTTGCGGACCATCACCCATCGGACATAATCCAGCACGACCTCGTCGGATTGGTTCAGCCCCTGGGTGCGCACCCAGACCACGCCCGACTGACCGTTGGAATTCTGGCGCAGGCCGATCACCTGGCTTTCGGCGCGCAGCGTGTCTCCCGGCCAGACCGGACGCAGCCAGCGCCCCTGCGCATAGCCCAGATTGGCCACCGCGTTCAGGCTGACATCGGGGACGGTCTTTCCAAAGACGGTGTGAAAGGCCAGCAGATCGTCCAGCGGCGATCCGTCCAACCCGCAGGAAATCGCGAAATCATCCGACGAATACAGCGCATGCCGCGCGGGGTACAGCGCGTGATACAGCGCCCGTTCCCCTTCGGCCACGGTGCGCGGCACCGCGTGACGGATGGTCTGGCCGACCGTGTAATCCTCGAAGAACCGTCCGGGGTTGGTCTTGGTCATTGCTGTCCCAGCTTCATGTCGGGGTGATAGTCGGCCTCGATTTCCTTGGTGACGGCCTGGGCCATGCGCATGACGCCCTTGGCCGGGTCATGCGCCATGGACGGGCTGCCATGCAGCGACCAGCCCTTGGACAGGGCCTCGCTGACGCGGTGGCAGAACTGCGATGTGTCGTCATCGGTGATGCAGCGATAGATCAGGGGCATGTCAGGCTCCTCCGAAGGGCCAGGGGCCGATCCAGCCGTGGATCAGGCCGATGACGCCCATGACGATGACGGCGCCAAAGACGGCCATCGCCTCCTTGCGGGCGGGAAAGGGTCCGGTCGGGCGGACCCAGGGGCTGGCGCGGTTGATCGCCACCATCTCGACGAAGGCCCAGGCCAGCAGGCCGCCGAACAGGATGATGGACGGCGTGTCGCCATTGACCAGCAGATGCGCGCCCGCCCACAGGGCAAAGCCCCACAGCATCGGGTGGCGGGTATGGGCGGTCACGCGGGTCTTCATGCCGCTGGCCGCGAACAGGTAGATGCCGACCAGGACCAACAGGTTGTTGATGCCCACCAGCGCCGCATTCGGCCCCCAGAAGAACGCACCCTCTGCGCCGCGATAGCCGATGACCATCAGGATGATCGACAAGACCAGCAGGCCGGTGACCATCCCCTTGCCGCGTTCGCCCATCGAGGCGCGGCTGGCCGGGGCCATCCGCTTGTAGAGATGCGCAGCCCACCACAGGGCCACGCCTAGGATCAGGATCAGCATCTGGCTTTCCTCTCGCTGGAGCTTGTGGCGCGCAGACTGCCCTTATTGCGCCATGGCCGCAATCGCCTGCGCGCGGTCCAGCGTCTGGCGCGCGGTGGCGACATGCAGGTTCTCGACGATGCGGCCGTCGACCACGGCGACGCCCTTGCCCTCGGCCGTGGCCGCATCGAACGCCTCGATCTGGCGGCGGGCCAGGGCGACCTCCTCCTCGGTGGGGGCAAAGGCGGCGTTGGCGATCTCCAGCTGGGCGGGGTGGATCAGGGTCTTGCCGTCGAACCCCATGTCGCGGCCCTGATCGCATTCGGCGCGCAGGCCGTCCTCATCCTTGAAAGCGTTGAACACGCCGTCCACGATCACCACCCCATGCGCCTTGGCCGCCAGCAGGCACAGCCCCAACCCGGCCATCATCGGCAGCCGATCGGCACGAAAGCGGCTGCCCAGATCCTTGGCCAGATCGTTGGTGCCCATCACCATCCCCGCCAGCCGTGGATGAGCGGCGATGGCGGCGGCGTTCAGCATGCCCAAAGGTGTCTCCATCATCGCCCAGAGGGGCGTGTCGGGGATCATCTTGGCCACGCGGTCCAGGTCGTCCGGGCCGTCCACCTTGGGGATCAGCACCGCGTCGATCGCCAGCCCGGCGCAGGCGCGGGCGTCATCGGCGCCCCATTCCGTGGACAGCGCGTTGATGCGCACGATCCGCGCGCGCGGGCCGTAATCCTGCGTCAGGGCCTGGGCCAGCGCATCGCGCGCGGCGGCCTTGGCGTCGGGGGCCACGGCATCCTCCAGATCAAAGATGATCGCGTCGGCGGGCAGGCCGCGCGCCTTGTCCATCGCGCGGGCATTGGCGGCGGGAATATACAGGACCGAGCGATAGGGGCGGGCCATGGGGAAAACCTCCGGGTAACAATCTTGCGCCTTGGTGCCGCGCTGCGCCAGATTTGGCAAGCCCGTTTTTGCCGCAGTGCAGAAATCAGCCGCTCAGCCCCTGCCAGATCAGCCGCAGCGACACCGCCAGCAACCCCCAGGTGATCAGCCGATAGAACAGCGCAGCGGGGATGATCCGCACCAGCCGCAGCCCGATCCAGACCGCGACCAGCGAGACCGGCATCAGCACCCCAGCCGTCGCCAGATTGGCCGGCGACAGCTGGCCAAGCGCTGCATAGGGCACCAGCTTGACCAGGTTGCCGATGGCAAAGAACCAGGTCGTCGTGCCCGCATAGACCAACGGCGACAGGCGCAGGGGTTGGGCATAGACCTGCCACAAAGGCGCGCCGGAATGGCTGACGAAACTGGTATAGCCCGCAAGCCCGCCCCAGATCGTCGCGGCCCTGCCCCGCGGCGGGCGGGGTGCCGCATCCAGCGCCGGTCGGATCAGCGCGTTCAGCGCGAATCCCAGCCCGATCACCCCCACGATCAGCGTGACGCCCCAGACCGGCACGATGCTGGCCGTGGCCCAGCCCACCGCAATCCCCGCCATCGCACCGGGCAGCGCCAGCATCAGCACGCGCCGGTTCAGATTGCGCCGGAACGCCATCAGCCCGCCCATGTCCGAGATCACATAGATCGGCAGCAGCAGCCCCGCCGCCTGCACCGGCGACATGACCAGCGACATCAGCGGCACGCTGATGATGCCCACCATCGCCAGCCCGCCCTTGGACAGGCCCACCGCAAAGGCCGACAGCACGGCCAGCGCCCATCCCGCCTGCGACAATTCCAGCATGGGCCCCTCCCTGCACGACGTGCAATCTGTGGCGCGGGCGGGCGATGAAGACAAGTGTTAGCACAACCATGCCCACCCGGCTGTGGGACCATCTTGCGATTCCTTGCGCGACCGCTTACCCCTGCCGCAACTTTTCACCACCCAATCGGAGGTTATCCATGGCCCGACCCAAAATCGCACTGATCGGTGCGGGACAGATCGGCGGCACGCTGGCGCATCTGGCCGCGATGAAGGAACTGGGCGACGTCGTCCTGTTCGACATCTCGGAAGGCACGCCGCAGGGCAAGGCGCTGGACATCGCGCAATCGGGCCCGTCCGAAGGGTTCGACGCCCGCATGAAGGGCGCCAACGACTATGCCGACATCGCTGGCGCCGATGTCTGCATCGTGACCGCGGGCGTTCCGCGCAAGCCGGGCATGAGCCGCGACGACCTGCTGGGCATCAACCTCAAGGTCATGAAATCCGTGGGCGAGGGCATTGCCAAGCATGCCCCCGACGCCTTCGTGATCTGCATCACCAACCCGCTGGACGCGATGGTCTGGGCGCTGCGCGAGTTCAGCGGCCTGCCCCACAACAAGGTCTGCGGCATGGCCGGCGTGCTGGATTCGGCGCGCTTCCGCCATTTCCTGTCGCTGGAGTTCAACGTGTCCATGCGCGACGTGACGGCCTTCGTGCTGGGCGGGCATGGCGACACGATGGTGCCGCTGACCCGCTATTCGACGGTCGCGGGCATCCCGCTGCCGGATCTGGTCAAGATGGGCTGGACCACGCAGGACAAGCTGGACGCCATCGTCCAGCGCACCCGCGATGGCGGCGCCGAGATCGTCGGCCTGCTCAAGACCGGGTCGGCCTTCTACGCTCCCGCGACCAGCGCGATCGAGATGGCCGAGGCCTATCTGAAGGACCAGAAGCGCGTCCTGCCCTGCGCGGCGCATGTGGACGGCGCCTATGGCCTCAAGGGCATGTATGTCGGCGTGCCGACCGTGATCGGCGCCGGTGGCGTGGAAAAGATCATCGACATCAAGCTGGACAACGCCGAACAGGCGATGATGGACAAGTCGGTCGAGGCCGTGAAGGGCCTGGTCGAGGCCTGCAAGGGCATCGACCCCTCGCTGGCCTGATCGCCGCTTGCCGAAACCGGGGACGGCGCGCCATGATTGGCGCGCCGTTTCCATTTGGGGGGTCCCATGCGTCGCCTGCTTGCCGCCCTGCTGCTGACCGCCTGCCCCGCCGGGGCGCAGGAGGTGTCGGACCTGATCGCCCGTGACGGCCTGTCGGGCGCCCGCGCCGCGCTGGAGGCCCGGGCCCCTGCCCCGGATCGAGACCTGGCGCTGGCCGCCACGCGGTTTCTGGGCGGGATCGAGGCCGCGTTCCAGGCCCGCCACCGCATCGGCGCGACCGATCCGCTGGTGCCGCTGCCGCTGCTGGGCGCGCCCCTGCCGCCGAACCCCGACCCGCAGCCGATGACCGCCGATTTCGTCACCGTTATGATGCGCGATCTGTCGGCCGCCATGCAGGACACGCGCGACGCCCTGCCCGACGCGCCCGCCACGCTGATCCTGGACCTGCGCGACCTTTGGCTGGACGTGGATGGCGACGGCACGCGCGGCGCGGGCGAGGATCTGATCGCGCTGGCCGCCCTGCCCCCGCCCGAGGGCGGCGCCCAGATCCGCTTTGACGGCGCCGACATCCACTGGCTGCGCGCCTATACCCACCTGATCGAGGGGGTGGCGACGCTGATCCTGGCCTTTGATCCCGAACCGGCGCTGGCGGGGCGGATCGCCTTGGGCGCGGCCCTGGCCGAGCAATTCGCCCAACCGCCCGGCCAGATGGCCCGCGCGCCGACTTTCGACAGGCAGGCACAGGCCTTTGGCCCGGTGCTGGACCGCATCGCCGTGGTCCTGCGGACCCTGCGCCAGCAGCCCGACCCCGCCCTGACCCGGACGGCAGGCGATCACCTGCGCGCGATGGTCGCCGCCAACCGCCTGTTCTGGGCCGAGGTCGCGCTGGAGACCGACAACGACCGCGAATGGATCCCGAACGAGGCCCAGGACGCGGCCTTGGGGTTCGATCTGCCGCCCGGCACCGGACCGCTGTGGCTGTCGATCCTGGATGAGGTCGATCAGGCGCTGGACGGGCGCATGCTGATCCCGCATTGGCGCATGGCGCCCGGGCACGGCGTCGATCTGGCGATGTGGCTGGACAATCCGCGTCCGGTCGATGTGATCGACTGGCTGCAGGGCAGCGCGGCCCTGCCCTATGCACGCCCCGGCCTGACGGTCGGGCGCGACAGCTGGGACCGGTTCGTGGACAGCCTTGGCGGGCGCGCGGGGCTTTACATGCTGCTTCTGAACTAGGGTCGGGGCGGCGAATCAACCTGCTTGCGCTATCGTCCGCGGGGTTTGTGATCACAGGAAATCAGGGCGTGATCACATTTGGCGACTTCCCGCCGGTTTTGGGCATTTTAAGGGGATTTCGTTTCTGTGTGCTGCTGCATCATGTCACAAGGCCCCCAAATCTGTCGAACCGAACGAGGGGGTCGCGATGAACATTCACGAATACCAAGCCAAGGCGCTGCTGCGTCAATACGGCGCACCGGTCAGCGAGGGCCGCATCGTGATGAAGGCCGACGAGGCCAAGACCTGCGCCAGCGAGATGGACGGCCCGCTGTGGGTCGTCAAGGCGCAGATCCATGCCGGTGGCCGTGGCAAGGGCCACTTCACCGAGGCTGCGGCCGGTGAGAAGGGCGGCGTCCGCCTGGCGAAATCGGTCGAGGAGGCCGAGGAGCTGACCCGCCAGATGCTGGGCCGCACGCTGGTCACGCACCAGACCGGACCGGCCGGCAAGCAGGTCAATCGCATCTATATCGAGGATGGCAGCGACATCGCGCGTGAGCTGTACCTGGCGCTGCTGGTGGACCGCCAGACCTCGCGCGTCAGCTTTGTCGCCTCGACCGAGGGCGGCATGGACATCGAGGAAGTGGCCGAGCACACCCCCGAAAAGATCGTCAGCTTCAGCGTCGATCCGGCGTCCGGCCTGTCGGACTTCCACGGCCGCCGCGTGGCCTTTGCCCTGGGCCTGGAAGGCGCGCAGGTCAAGCAATGCGTGGCCCTGGTCAAGAACCTGTATCGCATGTTCATTGAAAAAGACATGGAGATGCTGGAGATCAACCCGCTGATCGTCACGCCCGAAGGCCAGATCAAGTGCCTGGACGCCAAGATGGGCTTTGACAACAACGCGCTGTATCGCCAGCCCGACATCATGGCGCTGCGCGACGAGACCGAGGAGGACAGCAAGGAGCTGGCCGCCTCCAAGTTCGACCTGAACTACATCGCGCTGGACGGCGAGATCGGCTGCATGGTCAACGGCGCCGGTCTGGCGATGGCCACGATGGACATCATCAAGCTGTTCGGCGCCGAGCCCGCCAACTTCCTGGACGTCGGCGGCGGCGCCACGACCGAGAAGGTCACCGAGGCGTTCAAGATCATCACCAGCGATCCGAACGTCAAAGGCATCCTGGTCAACATCTTTGGCGGCATCATGCGCTGCGACATCATCGCGGAGGGCATCATCGCCGCCGTGAAGGAGGTCGGCCTGCAGGTCCCCCTGGTCGTGCGTCTGGAAGGCACGAACGTCGAGTTGGGCAAGGAGATCATCGCCAATAGCGGTCTGAACGTGATCGCGGCCGATGACCTCAAGGACGGCGCTGAGAAGATCGTGAAAGCGGTCAAGGGCTGATGAGGGTTCTGGCGATCCTCGGACGCGGTGCGGCGGTGGCCTTGGCCATTGCCGTGACCGGTTGCGCATCATCCGATGCGTCGTTCGGGGAACGCCAGGAGCTTGCGAACATGCCCGCCAGGCTGATGGTGCCGGCGACCCGGCCCGCGACGCTGATCGGAACCTTCAGCAAGCACTGCTTGGAGACGCCCTCAGACAATGCGGCGCGTACCGCGCTGCTGCGTGCCTCGGACTATGTGCCTATGGGCGGTTGGTCAGGCGGTACCCGTCGCTTTGTCGTCGCGGACCTCCGGCCGATGGTAATCCTGTCGGAGACGGGCCGGACCTGCGCCGTGCAGGCCGCAGCCCGGTCGGGGCAGACCAACGCCATCGCCGCCGAGATCGCACGGACCTGGCCCCAGGCCCGACCGCTGGCCCCCTCCGCCGCCTATGAGGCGGCCTGGGAAACGGCGCCGGGACAGGCCGAAGTGGTGGCCCTGTTGCGGAACCCGCGCGGGCCTGGACAGAATGAAATCACGCTCGCCCTGATGCGGCGATAGACAACAGAACTTTCACGAAGGACACGGAAATATGGCCGTTCTCGTTGACAAGAATACCAAAGTCATCTGCCAGGGGATTACCGGATCCCAGGGCACCTTCCACACCGAACAGGCGATCGCCTATGGCACGCAGATGGTCGGTGGCGTGACGCCGGGCAAGGGTGGCACGGATCACCTGGGCATGCCCGTCTTCAACTCGGTCCACGAGGCCGTGGCCGTGACCGGCGCCAATGCGTCCGTGATCTATGTCCCGCCCCCGTTCGCGGCGGATTCGATCCTGGAGGCGATCGACGCCGAGGTTCCGCTGATCGTCTGCATCACCGAGGGCATCCCGGTGCTGGACATGATGCGCGTCAAGCGCGCCCTGGCCGGGTCGCAGTCGCGCCTGATCGGGCCGAACTGCCCCGGCATCATGACCCCCGACGAATGCAAGATCGGCATCATGCCGGGCAGCATCTTCCGTCGCGGATCGGTCGGCGTCGTGTCGCGTTCGGGCACCCTGACCTATGAGGCCGTCAAGCAGACGTCCGACGTGGGTCTGGGCCAGTCCAGCGCGGTCGGCATCGGCGGCGACCCGATCAAGGGGATGGAGCATATCGACGTGCTGCGCCTGTTCCTGGAGGACCCCGAGACCGAATCGATCATCATGATCGGCGAGATCGGCGGTTCCGCCGAGGAGGAGGCCGCCGAGTTCCTGGCCGAGCAGAAGCGCAAGGGCATCTGGAAGCCCACCGCTGGCTTCATCGCGGGTCGCACCGCACCTCCGGGCCGTCGCATGGGCCATGCCGGCGCGATCGTGTCGGGCGGCAAAGGCGATGCGGAATCCAAGATCGAGGCCATGAAGAAGGCCGGCATCATCGTCGCCGACAGCCCCGCGGGCCTGGGCGAGGCCGTTCTGAAGGCGATCAAGGGTTGATGATTTGAACCCGCGTCCCCGATGCTTATGTATCGGGGATGCGATACCGTGACGGAGGACCAGCCACAGTGACCGCTCAGCGCGCCCCCGAGCCGCAGCCTTGCCGGACGCGCCTTGCGGCCCGGCGGGGTGTCCCGCTGTCGCTGGTGGCCCTTCTGTCGCTGACGGCATGCGGCAGCCGCATGACGGACGACATCCTGCCCGGCGGCATCCCGGCCCGCACCGACCTGCATCAGGCCAGCGGGCTGCCGCCCGCCTCGGTCCGCACGGTCGCGCGCCGGGATTTCGGCTGGCGGGTCATCTATCAGCCCGCCGCCGCCCCCGCCAATGCCGAGAGCCGCGCCGCCGTCGCCCTGTGCGGGCTGGAGCGGCGCGCACCCCTGCGCATCGTGCAGCAGCCCCGCCTCGACCCCTCCGCCGATCCCGGCGCCCGCATCTTCGACATCTACTGCGCCTGATTTAACCCATCCTTGCCCTGAACGGGGACCAGCCATGACCGACCAGCCGAAAAACACCGAATTCCACGATTCCTCGTTCCTGCAGGGCCATAACGCGGCCTATGTCGAACAGCTGTATGGCCAGTGGGCCAAGGACGCAGGCGCGGTCGACCAGGCCTGGGACGCGTTCTTCCGCGCCCTGGGCGATGACAGCGCCGATGCGACCGCCGCGGCCGAGGGTGCCAGCTGGAAGCGCGCCGACTGGCCGCCCACGGCCACCGACGACACCACCGCCGCACTGACGGGCGAATGGCCCAGTGCCGCCAAGGGCGATGGCGCCGCCGCGATGAAGAAGATCGCCGCCAAGGCCGAGGAAAAGGGGGTGCCCCTGAACGAGGGCCAGATGCGTCAGGCGGTGCTGGACAGCATCCGCGCGCTGATGCTGATCCGCGCCTTCCGCATCCGGGGTCACCTGCACGCGAATCTGGACCCGCTTGGCCTGCGCGACGTGCCCGATCACGGAGAGCTGAACCCCGCGACCTACGGGTTCGGCCCCGCCGACATGGACCGCCCGATCTTCATCGACAATGTGCTGGGCCTTGAGGTCGCGTCGATCCGTCAGATCACCGAGCTGATGACCCGCACCTATTGCGGCACCTTCGCGCTGCAATACATGCATATCTCGAACCCCGAGGAAGCCGCCTGGCTGAAGGAGCGGATCGAGGGTTACGGCAAGGAGATCGCGTTCACCCGCGAAGGCCGCCGCGCCATCCTGAACAAGCTGGTCGAGGCCGAGGGCTTTGAGAAGTTCCTGCATGTGAAATACATGGGAACCAAGCGCTTCGGCCTGGACGGCGGCGAGGCGCTGATCCCCGCGATGGAACAGATCATCAAGCGCGGTGGCGCGCTTGGCGTGAAGGAGATCGTGTTCGGCATGCCGCATCGCGGCCGCCTGTCGGTCCTGGCCAACGTGCTGTCCAAACCCTATCGCGCGATCTTCCACGAATTCCAGGGTGGCAGCTTCAAGCCTGAGGATGTCGACGGGTCGGGCGACGTGAAATATCACCTGGGCGCCAGTGCCGACCGCGAGTTCGACGGCAACACCGTCCACCTGTCGCTGACCGCCAACCCCAGCCACCTGGAGGCCGTCAACCCGGTCGTGCTGGGCAAGGCGCGCGCCAAGAGCGACCAACTGGGCGACACCACCGACCGCAGCTCGGTCCTGCCGATCCTGCTGCATGGCGACGCGGCCTTTGCGGGTCAGGGCGTCGTGGCCGAATGCCTGCAGCTGTCGGGCATTCGCGGTCACCGCACCGGCGGTTGCATCCATATTGTGGTGAACAACCAGATCGGTTTCACCACCGCACCGGCCTTCAGCCGCACCTCGCCCTATCCGACCGATATCGCGCTGATGGTCGAGGCGCCGATCTTCCACGTGAACGGCGACGACCCCGAGGCAGTCGTCCATGCCGCCCGCGTGGCCATCGAGTTCCGCCAGAAGTTCCGCAAGGACGTGGTTCTGGACATCATCTGCTATCGCCGCTTTGGTCACAACGAAGGCGACGAGCCGATGTTCACCAACCCGGCGATGTACACCAAGATCAAGGCGCAGAAGACCACGCTGCAGCTGTATACCGAACGTCTGGTCGCCGACGGGCTGATCCCCGAGGGCGAAATCGAGGACATGAAGGCCGCCTTCCAGGCGCACCTGAACGAAGAGTTCGAGATCGGCAAGAACTACAAGCCGAACAAGGCCGACTGGCTGGACGGCAAGTGGTCGGGCATGAACCGCGAGGGCACGGATTACGTCGCCGGCGAGACCGGCATCGCCCCCGAGGTGATGACCCAGGTCGGTCGCGCGCTGACCACCGTCCCCGAGGGGTTGAACCTGCACAAGACCGTCGGCCGCCTGGTCGAGGCGAAAAAGCAGATGTTCGAGACCGGCGAGGGCTTTGACTGGGCCACCGCCGAGGCGCTGGCCTTTGGCTCGCTGGTCCAGGAGGGTCACGGCGTGCGCCTGTCCGGTCAGGACAGCACCCGCGGCACGTTCAGCCAGCGGCATTCGGCCTTCATCGACCAGAAGTCCGAGGACCGTTACTATCCGCTGAACAACATCGCCGAGGGTCAGGCCCGCTATGAGGTCATCGACAGCATGCTGTCGGAATACGCGGTGCTGGGCTTTGAATACGGCTATTCGCTGGCCGAACCCAACACGCTGACTCTGTGGGAGGCGCAGTTCGGCGATTTCGCCAACGGCGCGCAGATCATGTTCGACCAGTTCATCTCCTCGGGTGAGAAGAAGTGGCTGCGCATGTCGGGCCTGGTGATGCTGCTGCCGCACGGCTTCGAGGGTCAGGGGCCCGAGCACAGCTCGGCCCGCCTGGAGCGGTTCCTGCAGCAATGCGCCGAGGACAACTGGATCGTCGCGAACTGCACCACGCCCGCGAACTATTTCCACATCCTGCGCCGGCAGATCCACCGCGGCTTCCGCAAGCCGCTGGTGCTGATGACGCCGAAATCGCTGCTGCGTCATCCGCTGGCGATCAGCAACGCCGAAGAGTTCCAGTCGGGCAGCACCTTCCACCGCGTGCTGTGGGACGATGCGCAGCGCGGCCGCTCGGCCACCAAGCTGGTGGCGGACGACCAGATCAAGCGCGTCGTGGTCTGTTCGGGCAAGGTCTATTATGACCTGCTCAAGGCCCGCGACGAGGCCGGGATCACCGACACCTATCTGCTGCGCCTGGAGCAGTTCTATCCCTTCCCGGCACAGTCGATGGTCAAGGAGCTGGGCCGCTTCAAGCAGGCCGAGATCGTCTGGTGCCAGGAGGAGCCCAAGAACCAGGGCGGCTGGACCTTTGTCGAGCCCTATCTGGAATGGGTGCTGGAACGGCTGGGTGCCAAGCACACGCGGCCGCGCTATGCGGGCCGGAACGCGGCGGCCTCGGTCGCGACGGGCCTGGCCTCGCGCCACAAGGCCGAACAAGAGGCGCTGGTCGCCACCGCTCTGAACCTCGAAGGATGATCCGATGACCACCGAAGTCCGCGTGCCCGCCTTGGGCGAATCCGTCACCGAGGCCACGATCGCCACCTGGTTCAAGAAGCCCGGCGACCGCGTCGAGGTCGACGAGATGCTGTGCGAGCTGGAGACCGACAAGGTCACCGTCGAGGTGCCCAGCCCCGCCGCCGGCACCCTGGCCGAGATCGTCGCCGCCGAAGGCGAGACGGTCGGCCCCGATGCGCTGCTGGCGCAGATCAGCGAGGGTGGCGAAGCCGCCGCCCCCAAACCCGCAAAGGCCGAGGAAAAGGCCGAAAAGACCGAGGAACAGACGACAATGAGCGGCAATTCCGTGGACGTGATGGTCCCGTCCCTGGGCGAAAGCGTGACCGAGGCGACAGTCGCCACCTGGTTCAAGAAGCCCGGCGACCGGGTCGAGGCCGACGAGATGCTGTGCGAGCTGGAGACCGACAAGGTCTCGGTCGAGGTCCCGGCCCCCGCCGCGGGCGTCCTGGCCGAGATCCTGGCCGAGGAAGGCGCGACCGTCGATGCCAAGGCCCGTCTGGCGATCATCACCGAAGGCGCCGCCGGTTCCGCGGCCCCCAAGGCGTCGGATGCCCAGGAGACCGTGCTGAAGAACGCCGGCCCCGAGGAGATGACGCCCCGGACCGATGTCGAGGACGCCCCCTCGGCCAAGAAGGCCATGGCCGAAAAGGGCGTCAACCGCGATCAGGTCCAGGGCTCGGGCCGCGACGGCCGCGTGATGAAGGAGGACGTCGCCAAGGCGCAGGCACCCGCGCCGAAACCCGCCGCCCCCCGCGCGCCCTCCAGCGCCGATGATGCGGGCCGCGAGGAGCGGGTCAAGATGACCCGCCTGCGCCAGACCATCGCACGCCGCCTGAAGGACGCCCAGAACACCGCCGCGATGCTGACCACCTATAACGAGGCCGACATGTCCGGCGTCATGGGTCTGCGCAACGAGTACAAGGACGCCTTCGAGAAGAAGCACAAGGTCAAGCTGGGCTTCATGTCCTTCTTCGTGAAGGCCTGCTGCCACGCGCTGAAGGAAGTCCCCGAGGTCAATGCCGAGATCGACGGCACGGACGTGGTCTACAAGAACTTCGTCCATATGGGCGTCGCGGTGGGCACCCCCACCGGCCTGGTCGTCCCCGTCGTGCGCGACGCCGACCAAAAGAGCTTTGCTGAGATCGAGAAGGAGATCGGCGCACTGGGCATCAAGGGCCGCGACGGCAAACTGTCCATGGCCGAGATGCAGGGCGGCACCTTCACCATCTCGAACGGCGGCGTCTATGGCTCGCTGATGTCGTCGCCGATCCTGAACCCCCCGCAATCGGGCATCCTGGGCATGCACAAGATCCAGGAGCGTCCCGTCGTCGTCGGCGGCCAGATCGTCATCCGCCCGATGATGTATCTGGCGCTGTCCTACGACCACCGCGTCGTGGACGGCAAGGGCGCCGTGACCTTCCTTGTCCGCGTCAAGGAGGCGCTGGAAGACCCGCGCCGCCTGCTGATGGATCTCTGATCCGCATGGGCGCGGGGGGTGCCGCCATCCCCCGCGCCAGGACCCGACCGGGCAGCCGGTCCCCCACCCCAAGGCCGTTTCCCATGCAGCTCATCATCCGCTACACCCATGCCGATCCCGCCACCTTCCGAACGGCCTTCGACGCCGATGCCGAGGATCGGGGCCGCAACGGCATGACGCTGCTTCAGCTGTGGCGCGAAGATGACGGCCATTCCTGGGCGCTGTTCCAGGTCGGCAACCCCCGCGCCGCCCGCGACTATCTGGACGGCGCCGCGGCGGTCTTTCACGCCCAGGCCGGCGTCAGCGCGACCGACGCGCATTTCGTGGAAACCGTCTGATGACCCCCGAACTGACCGCCCTGGCCCTTGCGGGACTGTTGCAAACCGGCCAGTTCGCCGCCTATTCGATCATGGCCCAACGCCAGGTCGGTCGCCGCGCGGCCATGAGCCCCCGCGACGGCGGGCAGGTCCAGCTGACCGGCATGGCAGGCCGACTGCAGCGCGCCTTCAACAACCATTTCGAGGGTCTGATCATGTTCACCCTGGCGGTGGTCGTGGTCACGCTCGGCCAGGCCGGGTCCACGCTGACGGCGATCTGTGCCTGGATCTACCTCGCGGCGCGCATCCTCTACATCCCGGCCTATCTGCTGGGCTGGGTGCCGGGCCGCTCGATCATCTGGATCACGGGCTTTGCCGCGACGGTGCTGATGATCCTCTCCGCCCTGATTTCTTCTTCATGAAAATATCCCGCGGGGGTGCGGGGGCGCGAAGCCCCCGCCTCTGCGGCCTGACCTAAAGGAACTGCCATGTATGATCTCATCGTGATCGGCGCCGGCCCCGGCGGCTATGTCTGTGCCATCCGCGCGGCCCAGCTGGGCCTGAAGGTCGGCGTGGTCGAGGGCCGCGAGACCCTGGGCGGAACCTGCCTGAACGTGGGCTGCATCCCCTCCAAGGCGCTTCTGCATGCCAGCCACATGCTGCACGAGGCGCATGAGAACTTTGAAAAGATGGGCCTGATGAACGCCCATGTCGATGTCGATTGGGACAAGATGCAGGCCTACAAGGCCGACACCGTCGCGGGCAACACCAAGGGTATCGAGTTCCT
This sequence comes from Paracoccus hibiscisoli, assembly GCF_005048265.1. Classification (GTDB taxonomy): domain Bacteria; phylum Pseudomonadota; class Alphaproteobacteria; order Rhodobacterales; family Rhodobacteraceae; genus Paracoccus; species Paracoccus hibiscisoli. The sequence continues at coordinate 34,335 of NZ_SUNH01000015.1, read as the reverse complement.
GTTCAAGAAGAACAAGATCGACTGGATCAAGGGCTGGGCCTCGATCCCCGGCGCGGGCAAGGTCCAGGTCGGCGACACCGTCCACGAAACGAAGACCATCGTCATCGCCACCGGATCGTCCCCCGCCGCGCTGAAGGGCGTGACCGTGGACAACGATGCCGGCGTGATCGTCGATTCGACCGGCGGCCTGGCTCTGCCCAAGATCCCGAAATCCATGGTCGTGATCGGCGCGGGCGTCATCGGGCTGGAGTTGGGCTCGGTCTATGCCCGCCTTGGCGCCGAGGTGACCGTGGTCGAATATCTGGACGTCATCACCCCCGGCATGGACGGCGAGGTGCAAAAGCAGTTCCAGAAGGTGCTGGTCAAGCAGGGCCTGAAATTCGTGATGGGTGCCGCCGTGAAATCGGCCGAGGCCCAGGACGGCCAGGCCACCGTCACCTATGCCCTGAAAAAGGACGACAGCGAGCATCAGATCACCGCGGATGTGGTGCTGGTGGCGACCGGCCGCCGTCCGCATCTGGACGGGCTTGGCCTTGACGCTCTGGGCGTCGCCATGACCGATCGCGGCTTCGTCAAGGTCGACGACCACTGGGCCACCAGCGTCAAGGGCGTCTATGCCATCGGTGACGCGGTCCCCGGCCCGATGCTGGCCCACAAGGCCGAGGATGAGGGCATGGCCGTCGCCGAGGTCATCGCGGGCAAGCATGGTCATGTGAACTATGGCGTCATCCCCGGCGTGATCTACACCACCCCCGAGGTCGCCAATGTCGGCCTGACCGAGGAACAGGCCAAGGAGGGCGGGCGCAAGGTCAAGATCGGCAAGTTCCCCTTTATGGGCAATGCCCGCGCCAAGGCGCAGTTCCAGGGCGACGGCTTCGTCAAGCTGATCGCGGATGCCGAGACCGACCGCATCCTGGGCTGCCACATCATCGGCCCGTCGGCGGGCGACCTGATCCACGAGGTCTGCGTGGCGATGGAGTTCGGCGCCTCGGCCGAGGATCTGGCCCTGACCTGCCACGCGCATCCGACCGTGTCCGAGGCCGTGCGCGAGGCGGCGCTGGCCTGCGGCGGCGGGGCGATCCATGCGTAAGATGCGCCCGGAGGCGGGGGCCCTGCCCCCGCGCCACCAACACGGTCCGGCACGGACGATCGGGCGGCGCGGGCTGCTGATCTCGGTCCTGGCGCTTGCGGCGTGTGGTGGCAACACCATGCGCTCGGGCGGGAACGGTCAGATCGGCGGTTCCGGCCTCTATCCGAACGAGACGCCCGAACTGCGCCAGCGCATCAACTATTGGTCGCGCCATTACGACGTGCCCAGCAGCCTGGTCCAGCGCGTGATCCTGCGCGAATCCAGCCATCGGCCGGAGGCGCGCAATGGGTCCTATTACGGGCTGATGCAGATCAATCCGACAACCGCGCGGACGATGGGCCATCGCGGCTCGCCCGCGGCGCTGCTGGATGCGGACACGAACCTGCGCTATGGCGTGAAATACCTTCGCGGCGCCTGGATCGTCGCCGACGGCGACCCGGACGGTGCGATCAGCTGGTATTCGCGGGGCTATTACTACGAGGCGCGCCGTCGTGGCCTGCTGCGTGTCACCGGCCTGCGGGGCTGAACCACGCCCAACGCGGGCGATCAGCCCCCCGCGATGATGCGGACATAGTTCCGCGTCTCGCGATAGGGGGGGATGCCGCCATATTTCTGGACGGCGCCCGGCCCCGCATTATAGGCGGCCAGCGCCAGCGTCCAGTTGCCGAACTGGTTGTACATCATCCGCAGATAGCGCGCGCCGCCATTCAGGTTCTGCACCGGATCGGTCGGATTCACGCCCAGTTTCGCCGCCGTGCCCGGCATCAGCTGCGCCAGCCCCATCGCCCCCTTGTGCGAGCGCGCATTGGGGTTCCAGCCTGATTCCTGCTGAACCAGACGCAGGAACAGATCCTCGGGGATGCCGTGGCGTTGGGCGGCCTGACGGGCATGGGGCAGGTATTCGCTGCGCCGCCCGGTATAGCGGGGGATGTTGGGCGCCGTGTCCAGCACGACCTCCCGTTCGCGGGTGCCGGGCTGCAGCCGGGCCGAGGACTGGTACTGCGTCGACAGACGCGAATCCATCAGCCGGGTCTGGCGCGCGAATTGTTCGGCCCGCGATTTCGACGAGCTGCCCGACAGGCGCAGCCCCTGCGCCTCCACCGGCATCGCCAGCGTCGAGATCAGCGCCACGCAAAACGTCGCCTTCAGGGTCTGGCCTAACCGCATCTTGTCCGCCCTCGTCCTTGTCCGCATCGGCCTGACGCCGCTTTTGAAGGGACTATACATCAAATCGGACCTGCTGCCAGCCACGGCGTCGGGCTGGGCAAGAACCCGCGCGCGCCCTTGCCCCGCCCCGTCGGACCGGGTTAGACCCGTGCAAACCGGCTCGATCCGGGCAGGCACATGAACCCCCGAACACACATGATCCAAGGAATCGTCACATGGCAGGCAGCGTCAACAAGGTCATCCTGATCGGCAATCTGGGCCGCGATCCGGAAATCCGCAGCTTTCAGAACGGCGGCAAGGTCGCCAACCTGCGCATCGCCACCTCCGAAACCTGGAAGGACCGCACCACCGGCGAGCGCAAGGAGCGGACCGAGTGGCACACCGTTGCCATCTTCAACGAGGGCCTGGTCGGCGTGGTCGAGCGCTATCTGAAAAAGGGCAGCAAGGTCTATGTCGAGGGCGCGCTGGAGACCCGCAAGTGGCAGGACCAGTCCGGCCAGGACCGCTATTCCACCGAGGTCGTGTTGCGCGGCATCGGCGGCACGCTGACCATGCTGGACGGTGCCAGCGGCGGTGGCGGCGGCATGGGCGGTGGCGGCATGGGTGGCGGTCGCGACAGCGGCGGCTATGACGATTACAACCAGGGCGGCGGATCGCCCGCGCGCGGCGGCGGCAGCGGCGCCCCCAGTGGCGGACGGGCCGATTACGACGACGAGATCCCGTTCTGATCCGACGCGAATCACTAAAGGGGCGGCCGGTGGCCGCCCCTTTTTCATGCGCGCCCCCGCGATGCGATCTTGCCGCGCACCCGCCCGGTCTTGCCGCAAATTGCGCGACGAACCGGTCGGGCTTTGCGAATGATCCTGCGCTTGCAATGCGTCCCGCGGGGCGCTTTCTGAGGCGATCCAGGCGCGGCACGCCCGCGCCCCTTGCCACAGGAAGACATGCACATGGTACTCACATTGACCGATCTGACCGCCCCGCAGGGGTTCCAGCGTCTGGTGCTGGCGCAGGACCCGCAGGCCGGGCTGCGGGCGCTGATCTGCCTGCATTCGACCGCGCTTGGCCCGGCGGCGGGCGGCTGCCGGATGTGGGCCTATCCCGATGACGAGGCCGCGATCCATGACGTGACGCGGCTTGCGCGCGGCATGACCTATAAGAACGCGATGGCGGATCTGGGTCTGGGCGGCGGCAAGGCGGTGATCATCGGCGATGCGCGCACCGACAAGACGCCGGCGATGATGCGCGCCTTTGGGGCGGCGGTCGATGCGCTTGGCGGCACCTACTGGACGGCCGAGGATGTGGGCATCTCGCCCGCCGACATGGCCCATGCGGCCGAGGCGACGCGCTTTGCCGTGGGCCTGTCGGGCGCGTCGGGCGACCCCTCGCCCTGGACCGCCGAGGGCGTATTCCGCTGCCTGCGCGTCGGCGCGCGCCACGTCTTCGGCAGCGACGACCTGACGGGACGGCGGGTGCTGGTGCAGGGCCTGGGCCATGTCGGCATGTCCTTGGCCGAAAAGCTGGCGGCCGCGGGCGCGCGGCTGATCCTGACCGATATCAACCAGCCCGCGCTGGAGGCCGCCGCGACGCGCCTCGGCGCCCAGACCTGCGCCCCGGATCAGGTGTTCGACCAGCAGATCGACATCCTGGCGCCGTGCGCCCTTGGCGGCGTGCTGACCGATGACAGCGCGCAGGCGCTGACCGCGCGGCTGATCTGCGGGGCCGCGAACAACCAGCTGGCCCATGACGGCGTGGCCGATGCGCTGGCCGCGCGGGGCATCACCTACCTGCCCGACTATGTGGTCAATGCAGGCGGCATCATCAGCGTCGCCAGCGAGATCCACGGCCATCCCGACGCCTGGCGTCTGGACCGCCTGACCGCCATCGCAGGCCGCGTGGATCAGATGCTGGCCCGCGCCCGCGACACGGGCCGCCTGCCCGCGCAGGTTGCCGATGAGATGGTCGCGGCGATGCTCTCGCCCCGCCGCGCCGCCTGATCCGGCTCCGGCGACAGCCAGCCGTTCTGGCCCCCTCGATGGGGGCCTGCGCGGCTTTCCGGGCCGGGACGGAATGCGCCCTCAGCGGGCGTCGCGCAGCACCGAGGCCAGGACGCCGCCCTCGACCGCGTCGCTGACAAAGGCCTCGCCGATCCCGCGCGCCAGAACGAACCGCAGCTGCCCGTCCACGACCTTCTTGTCCTGCCCCATCAGCGCGAACAGGCCCGCGTCATCGGGCAGATCGCCCGCAATCTCGGACAGTCGCGCGGGCATGCCCATCGCGCGCAGATGCGCCAGAACCCGGCTCGGGGCCTCCTGCGAACACAGGCCCATCCGCGCCGACAGATCAAAGGCCAGCGCACAGCCGATCGCCACCCCCTCGCCATGCAGCAGCCGGTCGGAATAGCCCGTCGCCGCCTCCAGCGCATGCCCGAAGGTGTGGCCCAGATTCAGCAGCGCGCGCTCGCCCTGCTCGCTCTCATCGCGGGTCACGATGCCCGCCTTCATCGCCACCGACCGCGCGACCGCCTGCTGGCGCAGGGCCGGATCGCCGCGCAGGTCGGGCGCATGCGCCTCCAGCCAGGCAAAGAAATCCGCATCCCCCAGCAGCCCATACTTGGCCACCTCGCCATAGCCCGACAGGAAATCGCGCGGGCTCAGCGTGTCCAGAACGTCAATGTCGGCCAGAACCAGCGACGGCTGATGAAACGCGCCGATCAGGTTCTTGCCGCGCGGGCTGTTGATGCCAGTCTTGCCGCCCACGCTGCTGTCCACCTGCGACAAAAGCGTGGTGGGCAGCTGCACGAACCGCACGCCGCGCCGCAGGATCGCCGCCGCAAACCCCACCAGATCGCCGATCACGCCCCCGCCCAGGGCCAGCACCACGTCGCGCCGCTCGACCTGCTGCTCCAGCAGCCATTCGACGCAGGCGGTCAGATGCGGCCAGCTTTTGGTGCCCTCTCCGGCAGGCAGGACCAGCGCCTCGCTGGCGATCCCCGCCTCCCGCAGCGCCTGCTGCAGCGGCGCCAGATGCAGCCCCGCCACCGTCGCATCGGTCACGATCGCCACGCGCGGACGCGCCAGCAGCGGCGCGATCTCGGCGCCCGCGCGGGTCAGCAGGCCCTGGCCGATGCGCACGTCATAGGCGCGCGCGCCCAGGGGAACATGGACGGTGACGGGATCGGTCATGGGATCTCCTGGATCAGGTCGGGATGGGCGGCGCGCAGCTGCGTCAGCAGCCGGCCCGAGGTCGCCTCGATGCTGTCGCCCGCCTGCGACACGAATTCCGCATCGGCCAGCGCATAGACGGGGCCCCGCTCCTCCAGCAGACGCAGCAGCGTGCCCTTGGGGTCGGCGGTCTGCAGCAGGGGTCGGGTGGGGCGCTGGCGGACGCGCATCCACAGCGTCTCGGGCGAACAGTTCAGCCAGACGGACAGCCCGCGCGCAGCGACCATCTGCCGGTTCTCGGGGCGCATCCACGCGCCCCCCCCGGTCGAGATGACGCCCGGCGGCCCGGCCAGCAGGCGGCCCAGGACCTGGGCTTCGCGGGCGCGAAAGAACGCCTCGCCGTCGCGGGCGAAGATCTCGGTGATGGACATGGCGGCGGCGGCCTCGATCTCGGCATCGGAATCCTTGAACGGCACGCGCAGGCGGCGGGCCAGGTCCAGGCCGATGGCGGTCTTTCCGGCCCCCATCATCCCGATCAGCACGATATGGCGCGTCAGCACCCTGGTCATTCGGCCTCCCCGGCGGTCGACCGCCGTCAATCGGGTGACTGAATGACGTGATCTTTCGGAAATTGCCATATATATTCGCCAGCAGCCGGCCCAAGACCGGCAATGAACCAACGAACACGGTCGAGCAAAAGGCGAATGCAATGCGGATGTTGAAACTGCTGGTGGTGCTGATTCTGGCGGGCCTGATCGGCCTGGCGGGCTATGCCTATTTCGGCGACATGGCCCCCACCCGTCAGGAAGTGCGCAGCCCCCTGCAACTGAACGCCCCCACCGCCGCAGAACCGGCCCCCGCGACCGATGGCAACTGACATCCGACCCGTTCTGGCCCTGGCCTTGGGACTGGCGCTGCTGCCCGTCGCGGGCGGCGCGCAGCAGCAGCCGCTGTCGGCCAGCGACTGGCTGTCGGGCAGCGTGCGCGGCCCCGCGCGCGAAAGCTCGGCCTGGCGTCCGGGCGATATCCCGCCCCCCCGGCCCGGCGCACGCCCGCAGGCGGTGGCGACCAGCGGCGCAGTCGGCCCGGTGCAGGTCACGCGCCTGGATCAGGGCGACCCCGACCAGACCGGCACGCAAAGCCCGCGCCGTGCGGGTCTGCCCGTCGATCTGTGGGCGGGCAGCGATCCGCAGGTGCTGTCGCGGATGGTGCTGGCCACGCCCGCGCGGCTGCAATCCATGCAGGCGCTGATGCGCCGCCTGCTGACCGCGCAGCTGGCCCCGCCCACCGGAAACGGAGAGACGCGCGGCCAGCTGTTCCTGGCCCGCGCCGATCGCCTGCTGGATATGGGCGCGCTGGAGGAGGCGCAGGCCCTGCTGGTCGCCGCAGGCCCCGGCCAGCCCGAGATCTTTCGCCGGATGTTCGACATCGCCCTGCTGGAGGGCGATGAGGGCCGCGCCTGCGCCATCATGAACGGCACGCCCGGCATCGCGCCCAGTTTCGCGGCGCGTATCTTTTGCCTGGCGCAGACCGGGGACTGGGCCGCCGCCGCCGTCAGCCTGCACGGCGCCGAGGCGCTTGGCCTGATCGACGAACGCCAGGCGATCCTGCTGACGCATTTCCTGGACGATGCCTTCGTCGATACCGCCGACCTGCTGGAACCGGCCGAACGCATGACGCCCCTGGATTTCCGCATCCACGAGGCCGTGGGCCAGCCGCTGCCGACGCTGTCGCTACCGGTGGCTTTCGCGCAATCGGATTTGCGGCTGAACAGCGGCTTCAAGGCGCGGCTGGAGGCGGCCGAGCGTCTGGCCCGCACCGGCGCCCTGCCCGCCGCGACCCTGCGCCAGATCTATGGCGAACAGCGCCCCGCCGCATCGGGCGGTGTCTGGGAACGCGCGGGCGTCATGCGCACGCTGGAGGCCGCGCTGACCGGCGGCGATCTGGCGCAGGCCCTGCCCCGCGCCTTTGACGAATTCCGCCGGGCGGGCATGGCCGATCTGCTGGCGGGGATGGTCGCGGGCGATCTGCCCGCCGACATTCCCGATCCGCGCGCGCGCGAGGTGGCCGACCTGCTGCGGGCCTGGGCGGGCCTGCCGGACGCGCCCCTGCCCGACCCCGCCCCCGAGATGTCGGCCCCCGTCCCCACGCCCCCCGCCGCACAGCGCGGCGAGGCGCTGCTGACCGCGATGGCCGATATCGACGCCGCCCTGGAGGGCGATCTGGCCCGTGCCGGGCGCGGCATCGCCATGTTGCGCGCCCTGGGACTGGGCCATGACGCAGACCGCGCCCAGACCCAGATCGCGTTGCTGCCGCAGATCCAGGCCCCGCAATGAGCCGCGATCATCAGGCCATCGGCGCCTTTCTGGATGCCCAGGCCGCCGAGGCCGGGGCCGCGCGCAACACGCTGCTGGCTTACGGTCGCGACCTGCGCGACCTGTCGGACTGGCTGGGGCCGCGCGGATTGACGCTGGCCACGTTGACGCGCGAGCAGGTCGAGGATTACCTGGCCCATTGCGACGCGCAGGGCCTGTCGCGGGCCACGCGCGCGCGCCGCCTGTCGGCCATCCGCCAGTTCACCCGCTTCGCCCTGGAGGAGGGTTGGCGCGAGGACGACCCCGCCATCCGCATCGCGGGCCCCGGCCGGTCGCAGCGCATCCCGCGCACGCTGACGCAGGACCAGATCCAGGCGCTGCTGGACGCCGCCCCCGGCATCGGGCGCACCCCCGCCGACCGCAGCCGCAACCTGTGCCTGATCGAGATGCTGTATGCCACCGGCATGCGCGTCAGCGAGCTGGTCAGCCTGCCGGTTTCGGGCTGCCGGGGCGATCCGGCGGTGCTGGTGATCCGCGGCAAGGGCGGCAAGGACCGCATGGTCCCCCTGGGCCAGGCGGCGCGGGCCGCGCTGCGCGACTGGCTGGCGGTGCGCGACGCGGCCCCGCACGGCAGTGCCATGGCGCGCCTGCTGGCGGGAAAGGGCGCGCGCTGGCTGTTCCCCGCGCCGGGTGCCGCGGGCCACCTGCCGCGGCAGAGCTTTTCGCGGCTGCTGGGACAGATGGCGATCGCCGCCGGCATCGACCCCGCCCAGGTCACGCCGCATGTTATCCGCCACGCCTTTGCCACGCATCTGCTGGAGGGCGGCGCCGATCTGCGCAGCATCCAGATGCTGCTGGGCCATGCCGATCTGGGCTCTACCGAAATCTATACGCATGTGTTGAACCACCGCATGCGCGATCTCGTTCTGAACCATCATCCGCTGGCGCGCCCCGTGGCGGTGGATGATCATCCCCTTGACCCGAACAGGACCCCATGGACGACCTGATGACCGCGCTGGATGTCGCAACCCTCATGACGGCGGGGGCGATCGTGATCTGCCTGATGCTGTCGGCCTTTTTCTCGGGGTCCGAGACCGCGCTGACCGCCGCCAGCAAGGCCAAGCTGCGCGCCCGTGCCGACAAGGGCGATACCGGGGCCGAGGCCGCCGTCCGCATCACCGCCGACAGCGAACGCCTGATCGGCGCGATCCTGCTGGGCAACAACGTGGTCAACATCCTGGCCGCCAGCCTGGCCACCGCGCTGTTCACCCGCCTGTTGGGCGCCAGCGGCGTGGCCATCGCCACGCTGGTCATGACCGTGCTGGTGCTGATCTTTTCCGAGGTGATGCCCAAGACCTATGCCATCTCGGCGCCCGAGACCGTGGCCAGCCGGGTGGCCCGCCCGATCCGCATCCTGACCATCGTGCTGGCCCCCATCGTCAGCGTGGTGCGCGCCATCGTGAACGTCATGCTTGCGGTGGCGGGCCTCAAGACCGATCCGGGCAAGCACATGTTCTCCCTTGAGGAGGAGATCGAGGGCGCGCTGTCCCTGGGTCACGCGCAAGGCGCCGTCAACAAGGAGGATCGCGACCGCCTGCTGGGCGCCCTGGATCTGGGCAACCGCACCGTCGAGGAGATCATGCGCCACCGCAGCGAGATCCAGATGATCGACGCCGACCTGCCCCCCGCCAAGATCCTGGAGACCGTCCTGGCCAGCCCCCACACCCGCCTGCCCGTCTATCGCGAGGAGCGCGAGAACATCGTGGGCGTGGTCCATGCCAAGGACCTGCTGCGCGCCGTGAACCGCGCCGTGCGCAATGCCGACGATGCCGCCGCCGCCCGTCAGTTCGACCTGATGACCGTGGTCATGCCCCCCTATTTCGTGCCCGAGACCAGCGCTCTGGACGAACAGATGCGCGAATTCCTCAAGCGGCGCACGCATTTCGCGTTGGTCGTGGACGAATACGGCAGCTTGCGCGGTCTGATCACGCTGGAGGACATCCTGGAGGAGATCGTCGGAGAGATCGCCGACGAACACGACACCGAAGAGGACCAGACGCTGAAGCCCAATGCCAGCGGCGATTATCTGGTCGAGGGTGGCATGACGATCCGCGACCTGAACCGCCAGCTGGACTGGGATCTGCCCGATGACGAGGCCAACACCATCGCGGGCCTGGTGATCCACATGGCGCAGTCGATCCCCGAACAGGGGCAGGTGTTCAGTTTCGCGGGCTATCGGTTCGAGGTGGTGACGCGTCGGGAGAACCGCATCAGTCGCCTGCGGGTGCGCCCCCTGACCCCCAAGCCCCAGGGCTGAGCGCGTCTTGCAACCGCGCGGCCAAGCCCCTAACAACGCCGCGTAACCGCATTCACATGTCCCCCAGTCCCGCAAGGATTTCGCCATGGATATCGCCGCCCGCCGCTCTGCCGACCCCGACCACTGGACCCTGGCCAGCGCGATCCGCGTGCTGTCCATGGATGCGGTCGAGGCCGCCAATTCCGGCCATCCCGGCATGCCGATGGGCATGGCCGATGTCGCTACGGTCCTGTTCCGCAACCACCTGAAATTCGACGCCAGCGCCCCGCACTGGTTCGACCGCGACCGGTTCATCCTGTCAGCGGGCCACGGGTCGATGCTGATCTATTCGCTGCTGCACCTGACCGGCTATGAGCAGATGACGCTGGATCAGGTCCGCAATTTCCGCCAGCTGGGCGCGATCACCGCGGGCCATCCGGAATACGGCCATGTCGAGGGGGTCGAGACCACCACCGGCCCCCTGGGTCAGGGCCTGGCCACGGCCGTCGGCTTCGCCATCGCCGAGGAGGCGATGCGTGCGGAGTTCGGGGCTGATCTGTGCGACCACCGCACCTGGGTCATCGCCGGCGACGGCTGCCTGATGGAGGGCATCAGCCACGAGGCCATCGCCCTGGCCGGCCACCAGCAGCTGGGCCGCCTGATCGTGCTGTGGGACAACAACGACATCACGATCGACGGCCGCGTCAGCCTGTCGGACCGCACCGATCAGCACGCCCGCTTTGCCGCCGCCGGGTGGCGGGTGCTGTCCTGCGACGGCCATGACGCCGCCGATATCGACCGCGCCCTGACCCTGGCCGCGCAGGATGACGGCCGCCCGACGCTGGTCGATTGCAAGACCATCATCGGTTTCGGCGCGCCGAACAAGGCCGACAGCAGCAAGGCCCACGGATCGCCACTGGGCAAGGACGAGATCGCGGCCACCCGCGAGGCCTATGGCTGGAGCCACGAGCCGTTCCACATCCCCAACCAGGTGGTCGCCGACTGGCGCGCCATCGGCCAGCGCGGCGCGACCGCCCGTGCCGCCTGGAACGACCGCGTGGACGCGCTGGACGACGCGGCCCGCAACGATTTCGCCCGCCGCATCGGGACCGAAGCGAACCCGCGCCTGAACGCGATCATCGACGCCTTCAAGGTGCAGACCCTGGAGGCCAAGCCCAAGGTCGCCACCCGCAAGGCCAGTGAGAACGTGCTGGAGGTTCTGAATGCCGAGATGCCCGAGAATTTCGGCGGATCGGCGGACCTGACCGGGTCGAACAACACCAAGACCGGCGGTCAGGGCGTGTTCGCGCCCGACAACCGCATGGGCCGCTACATCCATTACGGCATCCGTGAACACGGCATGGCAGCGGCGATGAACGGCATCTGGCTGCATGGCGGATTCCGGCCCTATGGCGGGACGTTCCTGACCTTTACCGACTATGCGCGCGGCGCCATGCGGCTGTCGTCGCTGATGGGGCTGCCGGTCGTCTATGTCATGACTCATGACAGCATCGGCCTGGGCGAGGACGGCCCGACCCACCAGCCGGTCGAGCATCTGGCGATCTGCCGCGCCACGCCCAACACGCTGACCTTCCGCCCCTGCGACCAGATCGAGACCGCCGAGGCCTGGGAGATCGCCCTGTCGCAGGACGCGACGCCCTCGGTCCTGGCTTTGTCGCGCCAGAACCTGCCGCTGCTGCGAGAGGCAACGGCCGAGAACCTGACCGCCAAGGGCGCCTATGTCCTGCGCGAGGCCAGCGCAGAGGCCAAGGTCGTGCTGATGGCCACCGGCTCTGAGGTCGAGATCGCCGTCGCCGCCCGCGACGCGCTGGAGGCCCAGGGCATCGCGACCCGCGTCGTGTCGGTCCCGTCGATGGAGCTGTTCCGCGACCAGGACAAGGCCTATCGCGCCGAGGTCCTGCCCGCGAACACCGTCCGCATCGCCATCGAGGCCGCCGTGCGCCAGCCCTGGGAGTGGCTGCTGCTGGGCGAGCGCGGGAACGAGGAGCGGTCGGCCTTTGTCGGCATGGAGGGGTTCGGCGCGTCCGGCCCCGCGCCCGACCTCTACAAGGATTTCGGCATCACCGCCGAAGCCGTGGTGGAGCGCGCCAAGGCGCTTTTGTGACGCCAGCCGCCGCATGCGGTGCCACCGGGGCGGCCTGCCCCGGTGATCGCCGGGCCGCGCGCTGATGCGGGTGCTGGCGCGGGCCTTTGCCCTGATGGGCCGCGAACGGGACGGGTTGCGCCGCCCCGGATCGGACCAGGCGCGGGGCATCGCGCTGCTGCTGGCGGCGATCCTGGGATTCACGCTGATGGATGCCACGGCCAAGCACCTGACGCAGACCTATCACCCCGCCCAGGTCATCTGGGCGCGATTTATCGGCAACCTGCTGATCTTTGCGCTGATCTTTCGCGGCGCGATGCTGCCCTTGCTGCGCACGCGCCAGCCGGGCACGCAATTCGCGCGCGCGATCATGCAGCTGGGCTCGGTCACGCTGTTCTTCACCTCGCTGCAATATATCGGCCTGGCAGAGGCCACGGCGATCATGGACCTGAACCCGGTCCTGATCACCCTGGGTGCGGCGCTGTTTCTGGGCGAACGGATCGGTGTGCGCCGTCTGGCGGGCATCGCCGTCGCGCTGGTCGGCGCCATGCTGATCATCCGCCCCGGCCTGGGCGTGTTCCAGCCCGCCGCCCTGCTGCCGCTGGCGGGGGCCTTCACCTATTCGGCGGGCGCGCTGCTGACGCGGATCGTGCGGGCCGATTCGGTGGCCACCTCGGTCCTGTGGTCGGCGGTGGTGGGCACCATCGCCTCCAGCCTGGTGGTGCCGATGTTCTGGCAGCCGGTGGCTGTGGGCGATCTGTGGGCCTTTGCGGCGCTGGCCATCTTTGGCACCATCAGCCAATATCTGCTGGTCAAGGCCTTCAGCGCGGCCGAGGCGGGGGCGCTTGCGCCTTTCGGCTATACCGGGCTGATCTGGGCCGGGCTGTGGGGCTATGTGTTCTTTGGCCAGCTGCCCGATCTGTGGACCGTCGCGGGGGCCGCGATCATCGTGGCCGCGGGCCTCTATGTATGGTCCCGAGAGGCCCGTGCCGCCAAGGAGGCATCATGCGCGACGACCGATCCACGCTGACCGACCGCCTGGCGAACGGCGCCTTTCTGGCGGTCATGGGGCTGGCGCGCCTGCTGCCCTATCATCGGCGCATCCCGGCGATGGGCTGGGTGTTCGCGCATGTGATCGCGCCGGTCGCGGGATGGCGGCGGCGCATCCGCGACAACCTGGCCCTGGCCCGCCCCGACCTGCCCGCCGCCGAGGTGGAGGCACTAGTCCGCGCCGTCCCCGACAATGCAGGCCGGTCCCTGGCCGAGATCTATTCGGGCGACGCATTCACCGACCGCATCCGCCGCGCCGACCCGCTGGAGGGGCCGGGCCTGCCCGCGCTGGAGGCGGCGCTGGACAGTCACCGACCCGTCATCCTGGCCTGCGCGCATTTCGGCAATTACGACGCCATGCGCGCCGCGCTGGCCGGGCGCGGCTGGCCGGTAGGCGCGCTTTACCGCCCCATGAACAACGAAGCGTTCAACCGCCATTATGTCCCCGCCATCACCGCCATCGCCGAGCCGCTGTTCCCACGCGGCCGGTCGGGCCTGTCGGCGATGCTGCGGTTCCTGAAGGGCGGCGGCTGGCTGGCCCTGGGGTTCGACCAGTTCGACCGCGAGGGGGCCGAGCTGCGGTTCTTTGACCTGCCCACGCGCACGGTGCTGACGCCTGCGGAACTGGCGCGCCGCTATGACGCGCTGCTGGTGCCCATCTGCGGCATCCGCCAGCCGGACGGCCTGTCGTTTCGCGTGCATGTGGGTGCACCCGTTGCCCCGGATGAGCCGCGGGTGATGATGCAGGCGCTGAACGACGATCTGGAGATGCTGGTCAGGCGGCACATGGACCAATGGTTCTGGGTCCATCGCCGCTGGAAATGAAAAGGCCCCGCATCGGCGGGGCCTTTCGGTATCAGATGGCGGCGGCGGTGCGCGCCGGGGCCGCATCCTCGCGCCGGGCGCGCAGTTCCTCTGCCACCAGGAAGGCCAGCTCCAGCGACTGGCTGGCGTTCAGGCGCGGATCGCAGGCGGTGTGATAGCGGTCGGACAGATCCTCGTCGGTCACGGCGCGGACGCCGCCGGTGCATTCGGTCACGTCCTTGCCGGTCATCTCGAAATGCACGCCGCCGGGGATCGTGCCCTCGGCCTTGTGGATCGCAAAGAACTCGCGGACCTCGCGCAGGATCGAATCGAACGCGCGCGTCTTGTAGCCGGTGGACGACTTGATGACATTGCCGTGCATCGGATCGCAGGACCAGACGACATTCGCGCCCTCGGCCCGGACGGCCTCGATCAGGCGCGGCAGGTGGTCGCCCACCTTGCCCGCGCCAAACCGCGCGATCAGCGTCAGGCGACCGGCCTCGTTTTCCGGGTTCAGCTTGGCCATCAGCACCTTGAGGTCGTCCGCCGTGGTGGTCGGGCCGCATTTCAGGCCGATGGGGTTCTGCACGCCGCGGCAGAATTCGACATGCGCGCCATCGGGCTGACGGGTGCGGTCGCCGATCCACAGCATGTGCCCCGACCCCGCCACCGGCAGGCCGGTGGTCGAATCGATGCGGGCCAGCGCCTCTTCGTACTCCAGCAGCAGCGCCTCGTGGCTGGTGTAGAAATCGACCTTGGACAGCTGATGCGCGGTGTCGGAATTGACACCGGCCGCCTGCATGAAGGCCATCGCATCACCGATGCGCCCCGCGATGTCGCGGTATTTCGCGGCCTCGGGGCCGTCGACAAAATCGGCGATCCAGCTTTGGACGCGGTGCATGTCGGCGAAACCGCCCGTGGAAAACGCACGCAGCAGGTTCAGCGACGCCGCCGCCTGCGTATAGGCCGCCAGCATCCGCTGCGGATCGGGGATGCGCGATTGCGCCGTGAAATCAAAGCCGTTGATGATGTCGCCGCGATAGCTGGGCAGCTCGACCCCGTCCAGGACCTCGGTGGGCGCGCTGCGCGGCTTGGCGAACTGGCCCGCCATGCGGCCGACCTTGACCACGGGCATCTGCGCGCCCCAGGTCAGCACCACGGCCATCTGCAGCAGCACCTTGAAGGTGTCGCGCAGGTTGTCGGCGCTGAATTCGCCAAAGCTCTCGGCGCAGTCGCCGCCCTGCAGCAGGAAGCCGCGCCCCGCCGCCACATCGGCCAGCTGCGCCTTGAGGCGCCGCGCCTCTCCGGCAAAGACCAGAGGCGGATAGCGGCGCAGCTGATCCTCGACCGCGTTCAGCGCCGCCGCGTCGGTATAATCGGGCATCTGGACGCGCGGATAGGCGCGCCAGCCGGCCTTGTCCCAAGTCTGGGTGGCGGTCTTGCGGATCTGCTGCGTCATGTCCTGCGCTCCTTGAAAATGCAGCGCCGGTATAAACGCTAACACCGGGCAGGAAAAGGCCTGCCGGACCGCGCGGCGCATGCCCCTTGCCGTGGCGTCAAAAGGCTGTTTGGGTGCCGGGCGGAACCGCACGCAAAGACAGCCCCCATGCCATCGCAAACGCCTGCAGACAAACCGCGCCGCTTCACCTTCCTGTTGCTGAACCGTTTCACCATGCTGCCCTTCACGGCGGCGATCGAGCCGTTGCGCCTGGCCAACCGGGCCTCGGGGCGGGTGTTGTTCGACTGGCGGCTGGTGGGCACACGGCCCGACGGCGCGACCTGTTCGAACGGCACGCGGGTGATGGTCGATGCGGGCCTGGACCCCGACGCCCCCCCGCCGGGCCGGGACGAGGTCGTGATCGTCTGTGGCGGCACCGACATCGCGCGCGAGGCGACGCGCCCCGTGCTGGCCTGGCTGCGCCGACAGGCGCGCGGCGGCGCGGCGATGGGCGCGGTCTGCACCGGCACTTGGGTCCTGGCCGAGGCGGGGCTCTTGGACGGGCGCAAGGCCACGATCCACTGGGAGAACCACGACGGCCTGGCCGAGGCCTTCCCCGAGGTCGACCTGTTCCGGTCGGTCTTTGTCCATGACGGCAACCGGCTGACGGCGGCGGGGGGCACCAGTTCGATCGACCTGATGCTGCACCTGATCGCGCTGGCGCATGGCGACGCGCTGGCCGCCGACGTGGCCGATCAGATGCTGCACACCGCGATCCGCACCGATCAGGACAGCCAGCGCCTGTCGATCCCGACGCGCATCGGCGTGCGCCACCCGCGCCTGGCTGCCGTGATCGCCCGGATGGAGGCGAACCTTGAGGACCCGATCAGCCCCGCCCAGCTGGCCTTGGACGCGGGCATGTCCACCCGCCAGCTGGAGCGTCTGTTCCGCCGCTATCTGAACCGCAGTCCGAAACGTTATTACATGGAGACGCGCCTGTCGCGGGCCCGCAACCTGTTGATGCAGACCGAGATGTCGATCATCGAGATCGCGCTGGCATCGGGCTTCTCCAGCCCGTCGCATTTCTCGAAATGCTATCGGGCGCAATATGGCAGCACCCCCTATCGGGAGCGCGGCACCTCATCCGGGGCCTGAAGGCCGACCAGCGCGCGGGCGAACTCCTCGGCGTCAAAGGCGTCCAGATCGTCGATCTGCTCGCCCACGCCGATCGCGTGGATGGGCAGGCCGAACCGGTCGGCCAGGGCCACCAGCACGCCGCCCCGCGCCGTCCCGTCCAGCTTGGTCATCACCAACCCCGAGATATCGGCCAGCTTGCGGAAGGTCTCGACCTGGCTCAGGGCGTTCTGGCCGGTCGTGGCGTCCAGCACCAGCAGGGTGTTGTGCGGCGCCTCGGGGTCCTTCTTGCGGATCACGCGGACGATCTTGGCCAGCTCCTCCATCAGGTCCTGACGGTTCTGCAACCGGCCCGCCGTGTCGATCATCAACAGGTCCGCACCCTCGGCCTCGGCCCGCACCATCGCGTCATAGGCCAGGCTGGCCGGGTCGCTGCCCTGCGGCGCGACCATGACCGGCACGCCCGCCCGCTGGCCCCAGACCTGCAGCTGTTCCACGGCGGCCGCACGGAACGTGTCGCCCGCGGCGATCACCACCGACTTGCCAGCGGCGCGGAACTGGCTGGCCAGCTTGCCGATGGTGGTGGTCTTGCCCGCGCCGTTGACGCCCACGACCAGCACGACCTGCGGCTTTTTCGGATAGATCGGCAGGGGCCGCGCCACGGGGGCCATGATGCGCGCGATCTCGGCGGCCAGCAGCTCCTTCAGTTCGGTCGAGGAGACGCGCCGCCCCATCCGGCCCTCGGCGATGTTGGCGGTGACGCGCAGCGCCGTCTCGACCCCCAGATCGGCCTGGACCAGCATGTCCTCCAGCTCCTCCAGCATGGCATCGTCCAGCGCGCGGCGCGGCTCTTCGGGCTGGGCCGTGGCGCGACCGAACAGCCGACCCACCAGGCCCGAGGGTTCGGGCGCGGCAGCCGGGGCCACGACAGGATCGCCGGCGGGGGCCGGGCTCTCTGCGACGATATCGTCCAGCCCCGCCCCGATCTTGGAGGAGGACCGCGTCAGCCGCTCTCGCAATTTGGTAAAGAACGCCATGATCCGACCTTTCGCTGTGCCGCGCGGACCCTAGCCGCTCAGGGCGAAAAGGAAAAGCCGCCCCGATGCACAGGGGCGGCCTTCGGGGGTCGCGGCGGCGGGTTCAGCCGCGCATCTGCCGGATCAGCGCGGCCAGCGCCTCGGTCGAGGGGTCGTGCCCCGGCGCGTCCTCACCCTTCAGCAGCGGCTCGACCTTGAGCGCCAGCTCCTTGCCCAGCTCGACCCCCCATTGGTCAAAGCTGTTGATGCCCAGGATCACGCCCTCCACGAACACCCGGTGTTCGTACAGCGCCACGATCTGGCCCAGGGCAAAGGGCGTCAGCTGCTCCATCAGCAGCGTGGTGGAGGGGCGGTTGCCGGGGAACACGCGGTGGCGGGCCTGGCGGTCCAGCTCGGCCCCCTCCAGCCCCTTGGCGGCCATCAGGGCGCGCGCCTCGTCCAAGCTGCGGCCGCGCATCAGCGCCTCGGATTGCGCCAGGCAGTTCGCGGCCAGCAGGATGTGGTGATGGGCCAGGTCGGGCTCGTGCCCGCGCGCGGCCAGGATGAACTCGCACGGGACCGGCATCGTGCCCTGGTGGATCAGCTGATAGAAGGCGTGCTGGCCATTGGTGCCGGGTTCGCCCCAGACCACGGGGCCCGAGACGACCGACAGGTCGCTGCCGTCCATCGCCACGCGCTTGCCGTTCGATTCCATCTCCAGCTGTTGCAGATAGGCGGGCAGGCGCATCAGGCGGTTGTCATAGGGCAGCACCGCACGGGTCGGATAGCCGCAGATCTGGTGGTGCCAGATGCCGGTCAGGGCCAGCATCACCGGCAGGTTCTGCGCCGGGGGGGCATCGCGGAAATGCGCATCCATCGCGGCGGCCCCGGCCAGGAACTGATCGAACGCCTGCGGCCCGACCGCCAGCATCAGCGACAGCCCGATCGGGCCCCAGACCGAATAGCGCCCGCCGACCCAATCCTCAAAGCCAAAGACCCGCGCCTCGTCGATGCCGAAATCGCCGGCCTTGGCCTTGGCCGAGGACAGGGCCACGAACTGCGCGCCCGGATCGGCGACCGCCTTGGCCATCCAGTCGCGGGCGGTCTGGGCGTTGGTCATCGTCTCGATGGTGGTGAAGGTCTTGGAGGCCACGATCACCAGCGTCGTCGCCGGGTCCAGCCCCTTGAGCGCGTCGGCGATATCCGCGCCGTCGACATTGCTGACGAAATGCGTGCGCGGCCCGTCGTGATAGGGCGCCAACGCCAGTACGGCCATCGCCGGTCCCAGGTCCGATCCGCCGATGCCGATATTGACCACATCGGTAAAGCGACCGCCCTGCCCCGCGATGCTGCCGTCGCGGATGCTGGCGGCAAAGGCCGACATGCGCGCATGGGTGTCGCGGACGGCGGGCATCACGTCCTGGCCGTCGACGGTGACGTTGCCCTGCAGGTTGCGCAGCGCGGTGTGCAGGACGGCGCGGCCCTCGGTCTCGTTGATCCTGTCGCCCGCGAACATGGCGTCGCGGCGGGCGGCCACGGGGGCGGCCAGCTGCAGCAGCAGGTCGCGCGCGCCCGCGTCGATCATCGTCTTGGAATAGTCGAAGGTCAGCCCGTCGGCCTGCACGCGGAACGCGGTGGCGCGGTCGGCGTCGAACAGATCCTCGATCCGGGCCGACCCTTGGGCCTTGCGGTGATCCTGAAGGCGGGTCCAGAGTTCGGTCATGGTCAGTCCCTCATTCCGCCCAATGGACGGTGGCTTGGTCAAGAAAGGCGCGGATCGGCGCGTCCATCGGGTCCGATTTCTGCGCGCGGTCCAGCGCCTCGCGCTTTTCGGGGCCCATGATCAGGACGTGGATGTTCAGCGCATCGGCCAGCACGGGGCGCGTCAGGGTGATGCGCGGCTCCTCGGCGCCCTCGGCGCGGATCGCCATGACGGGGGCCGCGTCCGGCGCCATCGCGGCCTCCAGATGGTCGGCGCCGGGGAACAGGCTGGCGGTGTGCATGTCGTTGCCCATGCCCAGCAGCACCACCGTCAGCGGCAGATGCGACACCAGCCGTGCGGCCAGCCCCTCGGTCGCCAGATCGGGCGAGGCGTCGCCGGTATAGAGGTCGATGTAATCCGCCGCCGCCGCCTTGTCCTTGAGCAGATGCCGCCGCAGCAGTCGACTGTTCGAGCGCTTATGATCGCCGTCCACCCACCGCTCATCGCCCAGGACCACGGTCACGCGGGACCAGTCCAGATCCGCGCCCGACAGCGTCTCGAAGACCGGCGCGGGCGACGTGCCGCCTGGCACGCACAGCGTCGCGCGGTCGTTGCCGCGCAGGTGCTGCGCCAGCTGGGACGCGATGCGATCGGCCAGCGACAAGGCCAGCATCTCGCGGTCCGGGTATTCCTTGAAATCCATCATGCCCTGATCTCCCTCCACCGGCGGTTGTCGCGGTGCATCAGGCGCAACGCCTCCTCGGGGCCCGAAGATCCGCTGTCATAGGGTTCGGGACGGCGCTTGCCCTCCTCCCAGGACTTGATGATCGGGTCGGTCCAGGCCCAGGCCGCCTCGACCTCGTCGCCGCGCATGAACAGGGTCTGGTTGCCGCGGATCACGTCCATGATCAGCCGCTCGTAGGCGTCGGGCATGTCCGCCCCCTCAGGCCCCAGGGCGTCGGCAAAGGACATGTCCAGCGGCACCTGAACCAGGCGCATGCCGCCCGGCCCCGGCTCCTTGATCATCACCTTGAGGTTCATGCCCTCGTTCGGCTGCAGGCGGATGACCAGTTCGTTGGCCTTGGGCACGCCGCTGTCGTCAAAGATCGAATGCGGCGGTTCCTTGAAAGTGATCGCGATCTCACTGGTGCGGGCGCGCAGCTTCTTGCCGGTGCGCAGATAGAAGGGCGTGCCCTGCCAGCGCCAGTTGGAGATGCGCACCTTCATCGCGACATAGCTTTCGGTGCGCGAATCGCGGTCCTCGGCATCGGTCAGATAGTCGCTGCCCTCGCCCTGATACTGGCCGCGGACAATGTCGGCAGGCTCCAGCGGCTCCAGCGCGCGGATCACCTTCAGCTTTTCGTCGCGCACGGCATCGGGGTCGAAGTGATAGGGCGGCTCCATCGCGATCAGGCACAGAAGCTGCATCATGTGGTTCTGGACCATGTCCCGGATCGCCCCGGACTTGTCGTAATAGCTGCCGCGCCCGGCCACGCCAACGGTCTCGGCCACGGTGATCTGGACGTGGTCGACATATTGCGCGTTCCACAGCGGCTCGAACAACACGTTCGCGAAGCGCACGGCCATCAGGTTCTGGACGGTCTCCTTGCCCAGGTAGTGGTCGATCCGATAGATCTGCTGTTCGGTGAAATGCTGCGCCAGCGTGGCATTCAGCGCGCGCGCGCTGGCCAGGTCGCGGCCGAACGGCTTTTCGACCACGATGCGGCTGTCATCATCGGCGATGCCATGGCCCGCCAGCCTTTCCGCGATGTCGCCGAACAGCGCCGGCGCGACCGAGAAATAGAACGCATGGACCGCGCCCTTGCGCATCCGGTCCTTGAGCGCCTGCCAGCCGCCCTCGCCCTTGGCGTCGATCGCGACATAGCCCAGCAGCGCCAGGAATTCGGCCAGATCGGCATCGCCCTTCCTCGCGCCGCCGAATTCGCAGATGGCCTTTTCGGCCTCGGCGCGAAAGCCGTCATCGTCCTGCTCGGTGCGCGCGGCGCCGATGATCTGGCTGCTGGCCGGGATCTGCCCGGCCTTGAAGCGCCGGAACAGACCGGGCAGGATCTTGCGATGCGCCAAATCGCCCGTGGCGCCAAAGATCACAAGGTCGAAGTCATCGACCGGAATGACACGAGAGACCATGCTGTCCTCCTGTTGGGTGGCGTCCGCCTTACCCCTTGTTAGCGATAACAGCAATGCCGTTCAACCTTTCACTGCACGCGCAAGCCGCGGAAGGCGGCAGCGTTTCAGCATTTCGGCCAGGCTCATGGCACCGCCTGCGGCCTCTGCCCTGTCGCGGGCGGCGTGCAGGGCGCGCAGGACCGCCTGCGGGTCGATGCGGTGCAGATCCAGCAGGAAGGCGTCGGGATGGGTGGCACGCAGGCCCAGCCCGGCCATCATCCGCTGCGGAAAATCGCGCAGATTGGCGGTGATGATCAGGGACGCGCCCCCGGCCAGCGCGGCCTCGACCACATGCCGGTCGGCGGGGTCGGGAAAGTCCAGGTCGATCGCCCGCTGGCCGTCATCGGGCTGGACCGCCTGCGGAAACCGCAGGCGCAGCAGGGCGATCTCGGCCCCCGCGACACTGGCCGCATCGGGGCCGATGCGGGCGGCGGCGCGGTGCCATTCCTCCAGGATGCGGTCTGACCACAGCGCGTCATAAAGGCCCGGCTGCGCCAGATCCGTCAAGATCTCGCGCAGGATGGTGGGGAAAAGGACGTTGGCGTCCAGAACCGCGCGCATCAGTCCAGCCGAAAGAACAGCGCCTTGAGATAGCCCGTCTCAGCCAGCTGCGGCAGGGTCGGATGGTCGGGGCCCGCCTGACCGGTATGGATCAGGACCGACCGCCGCCCGCCGCGCCCGATGCCGCGTGCGCTGGCATTGCGGAAGGCGGTCAGATCGGCCGCGTGCGAACAGCTGCACAGCACCAGATAACCACCCGGTGCGACCAGAGGCGCGGCCATCTTGGCCACACGCTCATAGGCGCGCAGACCCTTTTCCAGCGCGGGCTTGGAGGGCGCAAAGGCCGGCGGGTCGCAGACCACCACGTCAAAGGTCCGCCCCTCGGCGGCCAGCGCCTCCAGCGCGTCAAAGGCGTCGGATTGCCGCGTCTCCAGCCGGTCGGTGGCGCCCATCGCCGCCGCCCCGCCGCGCGCCAGCTCCAGCGCCGGTGCGCTGCCGTCGATGCACAGCGCGCGATCCGCGCCCGCCGCCAGGGCCGCCAGGCCAAAGCCGCCGACATGGCTGAACACGTCCAGAACCTCGCCGCCATCGACCAGGGTCTGTGTGAATGCGTGGTTCGGGCGCTGGTCAAAGAACAGGCCGGTCTTTTGCCCGCCCATCAGATCGGCCAGATAGGTCGCGCCGTTCATGCGCACCTGCACGGGCGCCTCAGGGGCGGTGCCGCGGATGACCTCAAGCCGTTCGGCCAGCCCCTCCAGGCCGCGCGACCGGCCCTGCCCGTTCACGACGACGGTCGTGACGCCGGTCACGTCGATCAGCGCGTCGGCGATCTCCTCGACCATCCCATCGGCCCAGGCCGCGTTGGGCTGGATCACCGCCGCATCGCCAAAGCGGTCGATGACCAGACCCGGCAGGCCGTCGGCCTCGGCATGGACCAGGCGGTAGAACGGCTCGTCATAGATTCGCGCCCGCATCTGCAGCGCACGGGTCAAGCGGGCGCGCAGCCAGGCGCCGTCGATCACCGCGCCCGGATCGGTGTCCATCACGCGGGCAATGATCTTGCTGACCGGGTTCACGGTCACCAGGCCCAGGGGCTGACGCTCGGCATCCTCCAGAACGGCCAGGCCGCCGGGGGGCAGCGCCTTGGTGCGGCGGTCCAGCACGGCCTCATCGGCAAAGACCCAGGGAAAGCCGTGGCGGATCGCCTGCGGCTTGGATTTCGGGCGCAACCGGATCACGGCGCGGTCGTTCGGATGGGTGACCGGCTGGTCGGAATGGTCGTCGGCGGGGTGCAGTTCGCTCATGGCAAAACTCCTTTTGCGGTCGATCTGACACGCCCCACCCCCGCGCACAAGCCTGTGCCGGCAATGGTTGAACCGTTAACGCTAACGGCGTATAGTGCCGCAAAGCCAGAGGAGGCCCCCATGACCCTTCACGCCATGATCGACCGCGTCACCGACCGCATCCGCGAACGGTCCCATGACAGCCGCAGCGCCTATCTGTCCAAGATCGCCCGCGCGGCGCAGGACGGCCCGGCCCGCGCGCATCTGTCCTGCGGCAATCAGGCCCATGCCTATGCCGCGATGGACGACAAGACCGACATGGCCACCACGCGCAAACCCAATATCGGGATCGTGACGGCCTATAACGACATGCTGTCGGCGCATCAGCCGTTCGAACGCTACCCGGACGTGATCCGGGCTGCCGGTCGCGCGGCGGGGGCCACAGTGCAGGTCGCGGGCGGCGTGCCCGCCATGTGCGACGGCGTGACCCAGGGCCGTCCGGGGATGGAGCTGTCGCTGTTTTCCCGCGACGTGATCGCGCTGGCGGCGGGGGTGGCGCTGTCGCATGACTGTTTCGATTCGGCGCTGTATCTGGGCGTCTGCGACAAGATCGTGCCGGGGCTGATCATCGCCGCCGCGACCTTCGGGCATATCCCGGCAGTGTTCGTGCCCGCCGGACCGATGCCCTCGGGCCTGCCCAATGACGAGAAATCCAAGGTCCGCCAGCAATTCGCCACGGGCGAGGTCGGCCGCGACGAGCTGATGCGGGCCGAGATGGCCAGCTATCATGCGGCGGGCACCTGCACCTTCTACGGCACCGCGAACACCAACCAGATGCTGATGGAGTTCATGGGCCTGCACCTGCCCGGCTCCAGCTTCGTGAACCCGAACACGCCGCTGCGCGAGGCGCTGACCATGGCCGCCGTCCAGCGCGCCGCGCAGATCACCAACCTGGGCAACGAATACACCCCCGCCGGAGAGGTCCTGGACGAACGCGCCTTCGTGAACGGCATCGTGGGCCTGATGGCCACGGGTGGGTCCACGAACCTGGTCCTGCACCTGCCCGCGATGGCGCGGGCGGCGGGCGTCATCATCGACATCGCCGACTTCCACGACCTGTCGGAAAACGTGCCGCTGATGGCGCGGGTCTATCCCAACGGGCTGGCCGACGTGAACCATTTCCACGCGGCGGGGGGCCTGGGCTACATGATCGGGCAGCTGCTGGAGGCCGGCCTGCTGCACCCGGACGTCAAGACGATCACCGGGTCGGGGCTGGACAGCTATGTCCGCGAACCCAAGCTGGACGGCGACGCCATCCGGTGGGAGGATGGCGCGCGCGCCACGCTGAACGACCGCATCCTGCGCCCCGCCAGCGATCCGTTCGCGGCGTCCGGCGGCCTGAAGCAGCTGCAGGGCAATCTGGGCCGCGGCGTCATTAAGATCAGCGCCGTCGCCCCCGAACGCCATCTGATCGAGGCCCGCGCCCGCGTGTTCCAGGACCAGGAATCGGTCAAGACCGCCTTTCGCGCCGGTGAGTTCACCGAGGACACGATCGTCGTCGTCCGCTTCCAGGGGCCGCGCGCCAATGGCATGCCGGAACTGCATTCGCTGACGCCGACGCTGGCCGTGCTGCAGGATCGGGGCCTCAAGGTCGCGCTGGTCACCGACGGGCGCATGTCGGGTGCTTCGGGCAAGGTGCCCGCCGCGATCCATGTGTCCCCCGAGGCCGCGATGGGCGGCCCGCTGGCGCGGCTGCGCGACGGCGACATGGTGCGCCTGGACGCCGCCCACGGCACGCTGGAATGCCTGGAGGCGGATTTCGACAGCCGCACCCCCGCGGTCCACGACGCCTCGGACAGCCAAGAGGGCATGGGCCGCGAACTGTTCGCGGCCTTCCGTGCCGTCGCCGGGCCCGCGACCGAAGGGGCCGGTGTGGTCGTCTGACCTCAGGCCGGCTGCGGCTTGCGCGCCTCGCGCAGGTCGCGCCGGGCCGCGCGGACCATTCCGGTCAGCGCCTCGGCCTCGGCTCCGTCCTCGGGCGTCGGGGTCGCGTGGGCGCGCGCGGTCAGGATCAGGGTCAGCTCCTCGGGGGCGGCATCGGTGCCCAGATAGGTCGCCAGTTCGGACCATGATCCGGCCCGCGCCTAGGCCCATGCCGCAACCAGACGATAGCCGTCGGACATGACGGCATCCGCGCTGCGCGCCGCGCAGGCCAGCGCCACGGTGGCGACCGGACCCCAATCGCCGCCCCGTCCCGCCGCCAGGATCTGCAGCTGCAGCCCTCCGGCGTCATCGGAGCCGATCTCCGCCAGGCGCCGCTGAATCGGTCCGCTGCTGCCCGGCCGGCCATAGAGCAGCGCCCGGTCCAGCAGGCCCAGCAACTGCCCCTGGCTGGGCTGCGTCTCCGGGTCCAGCAGGACGGTCTGGACCCAATGCTGCGCCAGAATGGCCCGCCGCGACCTCAGGTGATAGGCATGGATCGACGGAAAATCATTGGGCCCCTGCACGACCATCACGCCGCCCGGCACGATCACCAGCGACAGCACCCGCGCCGCCGCAGCCAGGATCGGGCTGCCGGGCGTGATGGCCGCGATCTCGTGATGGTCGATCTGGACAAAGAGACGGCGCAGAAGATCCGTGTCCTCGGGCCAGGGAAAGACCAGCGCCTCGCCATCGGCACGCCCCTGCAGGGCCTGGGTCAGGGCCGCGTCGCTGCTCAGACGATCGACGGGCAGCGCGACGATCGGCGCGCCCGTCCCGCCACCGCCCTGCCACAACGCCCCCTGTCCCGCCGCCGCGGCCCGCAGCGCATCAGGCGCCTGCATCAGATCGGGCGCAGGGCCATCCGCCGCGACCAGGACGATCAGGTTGTGATGGCGTTCGATCCGTTGGAGTGCCGGTTCGACCAGGCGACCCGCGCCCAGGTCGAGGGCCAGATCGCGCAGCGCCGCCAGATGGTTCGGCGCGGACAGATCGGCCGAGCCGCCGAGTGCCGTCATGAAGGCGGTCTGCACATCCTCGACAACATAGATCCCGCCGGGCACCAGCGCCTGCCCCAGCAGCCGCCACGAGGCCAACACGTCATCGGGACGGTGGCTGCCATCGTCGATGATGATGTCGAACGGCCCTTCCTGCGCGATCAGGGCGGCGATGACCGTGGGGTCGGCCTGCGCGCCCTTGCGGATGCTGACGCGCGGGCCCAGATCCAGCTGCTTGGGCGCCAGATCCAGCCCGACGATCCGGCCCTGGGAAAATAGTCGCGCCACATCGCCAGCGACCCGCCGCCGTGATCGGCATGCCCAGAGCCGCCGACGCCGATTTCCAGCACCCGCACCGGCCTGTCGCGCCACGGGCCGAACAGGGCGTCATAGACCGGCGTGTAGTCATGCAACCCGAACTTGTCGGTGTCATGCCGGATGGCCAGTCGGGTCAGGTCGTCCATCGCGCCGCATCCTTCTGAGACACACTATGGGTCGCAGATCGCCGGGCGCGACGTCAAGCCGCCCCATCGGTCGAATTGTCGGCATCAGGCGGCGGCGGCGACCTCGCAGACGACCTGGCGCAGATAGCCCGCGAAATCGGCGGCCACCTGGCGGGCCGGCCCTTCGGCGACATAGACGTTCAGCCAGGTCGGCGGCAGCGGCGGCAGCGCGCCGCCGTGATCCAGAACCTCCAGCCCCGGCTGCTGGATGCCACGCGGCAGCAGCGTCACCCCCAGATCGGCGGCGGCCAGCACGCGCCAGGTATCGCTGCCGCCCTCTCCGACGACCTGAACCCATTCGATGCCCGCCTGATCCAGCGCGGCCATGCCGACCGGGTAATAGGCGCAATGCGGCGAATTCGCGATCGGCAGCGGGCGTTCCGACCAGGCCTGCCCGCCGGTGGCCCCGAACCAGGCCAGATCGACCTTGGCCAGATGGATCGCGCCGGGGGGCGCGTCGAATTCGGTGGTCAGGATCACGTCATGCTCTCCGCGCTTCATCTGGGCGCGCAGGTCCTTGCTGCGGGCGTCGTTGATCACCAGCTCGACCTGGGGATGGTCGCGGCGAAAGGCGCGCACGGTCTGGGCCACCTTGGTGAACAGCCAGTCGCTGGTCAGACCCACCCGCAGCCGCATGTCGGGCCGCGCCCCGGTAAAGCGCGACAGGATCGCGTCGTTCAGCGCCACCATCTTGCGGCTTTCCCCCAGCAGATCCTGGGCGAAATCCGACAGCACGACGCCGCGCCCGGCCTTGTCCAGCATGGGGCGGCCGAACAGATCCTCCAGCCGCCGCATCTGCATGGACAGCGCGCTCTGGGTCATGTTCAGCGCCTCGGCGGCGCGGGTGACGGCGCCGTATTCGGCCACCGCCTGCAGCGATCGCAACGTGCCGATATCCAGGTTGCGCATGGGTCGATCCTTCAGTTCCGGTGATGGGTTGCATCAAAACCATTCGTTTCACAGATAACCCGGAAGGCGATACCAATCAACATATCAGATGAACGATGACTGATACATCTGATTTCGTGATACGTTCCATCAGCGGAGTTGAACCATGTCTGCCCGATCCACCGCCCTTCTGCGCGTCGTCACCGGCCACGGGATCATCCCGCGCAAGCCCTGGCTGGAGCGTCTGCTGACCATGCTGGACGTCCGCCGCACCCGCATCGACCTGTCGCGCCTGTCGGATGATCATCTGCGCGACATCGGCCTGACCCGCGACGATGTCGAGGCCGAGATCGCCCGCCCCCTGTGGGACGTGCCGCGCCACTGGCGCCGCTAGGCCTTATCCGCGTGGGGCGGGCCAAAGCGGTCGCGCATCCGGGCCTCGATCTGGTCGCGGGTCTGGCGATAGGCGGCCAGGCGCGCCTCGCGGCCCTCGGCCAAGCCGGTCGGGTCCATGATGGGCCAGTATTCGACCTCCAGATGCGCATGGCGCGTCATCTCCAGCGCCATGCGCTGACTGGCGGGCGACAGGGCGACGATCAGGTCGAACTGGCTCAGATCGTCGCCCCAGTCCTGCATTTCCTCAAAGCTGCGGCTGCGGTGGTTGGCGATGGGCACGCCGATCTCGTCGCAGACGGCAATGGCGAATCCGTCCACCTCCAGGTCATTCTTGACCCCGGCGGACTGGACATAGGCCGCGCGGCCATAGAACCGCTTCATCATGCCCTCCGCCATGGGAGAGCGGATGGCATTGTGATCGCAGCAGAACAGGACCGATGAGGGGATCTTGTCCTGCGCCATCGGTTCAGCCCTGCGGGATCAGCGCACAGATCAGCGTGAACAGGCGGCGCGCGGTGTCGATGTCCAGGCTGGCCTTGCCCTCCAACCGCTCCTGCAGGGTGCGTGCGCCCTCATTGTGGATGCCGCGCCGGGCCATGTCGATCGCCTCGATCTGGGCGGGGGGCAGGCGCTTGACCGCGTCGAAATAGCTTTGGCAGATCTGGAAGTAATCCTTGACCACCTGCCGGAAGGGGCCAAGCGACAGGTGGAACTCGGCCACCTTGGTCGCGTCCTCGGTGGTGACGTCAAAGACCAGCCGCCCCTCGCGGATGCACAGCTCCAGCACGAAGGGGCCGTCGGGCGCCGCCCCCCCGTCGCGGCCAGGCACGGCAAAGCTGTTATCCTCGATCAGATCAAAGATCGCGACGCGCCGCTCCTGCTCCATCTCGGGGGTGGCGGGGGCGATGGCGCTGTCGTCGATCTCGATCCGGGTGATGCGGCTCATTCCGGCAGCCTTTCGTTCAAGGTCCCAAGCCGAGCCTGAACCGAAGCGCCATGCGCCTGCAAGCCCTCGGATGCGGCCAGGCGCACCGCGGCGGGGCCAATCGCGGCCAATGCCCCCGGCGTCAGCCGCGCCATGGTCGTGCGTTTCAGGAAATCCATCACCGACAGGCCGGAACTGAACCGCGCCGACCGGGCCGTGGGCAGGACGTGATTCGGCCCGCTGACATAGTCACCCACCGCCTCGGGCGTATGCGCGCCCAGAAAGATTGCGCCGGCATGGATGCATTTGGCGGCCAAGGCGTCGGGGTCGGCCACGCACAGCTCCAGATGCTCAGGCGCGATGCGGTTCGACAGGGCGGCGGCCCGGTCCAGATCATCGACCACGATCACCGTCCCGTAATCGCGCCAGCTGGCGCCCGCGATGGCCGCGCGGTCCAGCGTCGGGATGATGCGCTCGACCGCCGCCGCCACCGCCTGCGCCATGGTCGGATCGGTGGTGATCAGGATCGACTGCGCGTCGGCATCATGTTCGGCCTGCGCCAGCAGGTCCCAGGCCAGCCAGTCGGGATTCTGATCACCGTCGGCAATCACCAGAACCTCGGACGGCCCCGCGATCATGTCGATGCCCACGCGGCCAAAGACCTGCCGCTTGGCCGCCGCGACATAGGCGTTGCCCGGCCCGGTGATCTTGTCCACCGGCGCGATGGTATCGGTGCCATAGGCCAGCGCCGCCACCGCTTGTGCGCCGCCGATGCGATAGATCTCGTCCACCCCGGACAGCTGCGCCGCAAGCAGGACCAGCGGGTTGATCACCCCGTCGGGCGTCGGCACGCAGATGACCAGCCGTTCCACCCCGGCCACCCGCGCCGGGATCGCGTTCATCAGCACGCTGGAGGGATAGGCCGCCTGCCCGCCCGGCACATAAAGGCCCGCGGCCGAAACCGCGCTCCATCGCCAGCCCAAGGTCGCGCCCTCGGGGTCGGTCCAGGAGGCATCCTCGGGCATCTGGCGGGCGTGATAGGCGCGGATGCGTTCCGCGGCCAGGGCCAGGGCGGCGCGGTCCTCAGGCGTGACGCGGGCCACCTGCTCGGCGATCTCCTCGGGGGAAAAGCGCAGGGTCGCGGGGGTCAGCTGCAACCGGTCGAACCGCGCCGTCAGGTCGCACAGGGCCGCGTCGCCCCGGTCGCGCACATCGCGGATGATGGCGGTGACCGCGTCGTTCACATCGGTCGAATCCTCGCGCTTGGCGCCCAGCATGGCCGCAAAGCCCTGCTCGAAATCCGCATCCGCGATGTTCAGAAAAACCGGCATCATCATTCCCCTTGGTTCCCGCGCGGGCCTACCCCGCACCCCTGGCCGCCTCAAGCACCGGGGCGCGGACAGGATGCCGCGGGTCTGTCCTCTGCCCGAAACGCCGGGCGCGTCCTAGTCCGGGTGCCGCGGCGCCTTGCCCGACACGGCGGCATGGGGCCGCGTCACGTCGCGCAGGTCCAGGTTGATGCACTCGACCTCAGCCAGGATCGTGCCGTCGCCGGCGAAATCCAGCGACAGGCGGCCGGTGCCGTCCTCGCCCGGCTGCCAGCGGATCGCCAGCAGCGACAGGACGGTGTCCGCATCGCGACCCACGCCGTCGCTGACCACCCGCATCACGTCGCCGATCACCAGGACCGAACGGACACGCTCGAACGCGCGGCCCTCGGTCTGGGCCTCGGCGGCGTCCTCCCACCGGAAACGCGTGACCAGCAGCGCCAGCCGCCGCGCCCTGGGGTCGTGGCTGATGTCGGACCCGGTCAGCACCGCGTCCTGCAACAGCGAGGACAGGATGCGCAGGTCGACCTCATCCTCGGCCTTCAGGGCCAGGGGACGGGGGTCGGCATCGGAAAAGCGGGCGTCGCCTGTCATGCGGCCTCCTCTTTCACGCGTTCGATATGGGCGCCCACGCCGCGCAGCTTGCGCACGACATGCTCGTATCCGCGATCCAGGTGATAGACGCGGCTGACGGTGGTGGTGCCCTGCGCGGCCATTCCGGCCAGGATCAGGCTGACGGATGCGCGCAGGTCGGTGGCCATCACGGGCGCCCCGCGCAGGCTCTCGACCCCGGTGACGGTGGCGTGGCCGCCATGGACCTCGATCTGCGCGCCCATGCGGGTCAGCTCGGGCGCATGCATGAAGCGGTTCTCAAAGATCGTCTCCTCCAGCACCGATGTGCCGTCGGCGGTGCACATCAGCGCCATGAACTGCGCCTGCAGGTCGGTGGGGAAACCGGGGAAGGGCTCGGTCCGCACGTTCACGGCGCGCACGCGGCCATTCTTGCGCGCGACCTTGAGGCCGCGCGGCGTCTCCTCGACGCTGATCCCGGCCTCGTCCAGCTTTTCGCAGAACGCCGCCAGCAGCTCGATCCGGCCGCCCAGCAGCTCGACCTCGCCGCCGCACATGGCGGGCGCCAGCATATAGGTGCCCAGCTCGATCCGGTCGGTGACCACCGGATGCGTCGCCCCGTGCAGCGCCTGGACGCCGTGGATGATGATCGTGCCGGTGCCCTCGCCCTCGATCTGCGCGCCCATCGCGCGCAGGCAGCGGGCCAGATCGACGATCTCGGGCTCGCGCGCGGCGTTCTTCAGGACGGTCGTGCCGCGTGCCAGGGTGGCGGCCATCAGCGCGTTCTCGGTGGCGCCCACCGACACGACCGGGAATTCGAAGACCGCGCCCTTGAGGCCCCCCGACGGCGCCTTGGCATGCACATAGCCCTCGCACAGGTCCAGCGTCGCGCCCATCGCCTCCAGCGCGCGCAGATGCAGGTCGACGGGTCGCGCGCCGATCGCGCAGCCGCCGGGCAGCGACACCTCGGCCACGCCGTCGCGCGCCAGCATCGGCCCCAGCACCAGAATCGAGGCGCGCATCTTGCGCACGATGTCGTATTCCGCGCGGTGGCTGGTCATCGCATGGCTGGACAGCGCCAGGACCTGACCCTCCTGCAGGCTGGCGACCTCGGCCCCAAGCGATCCCAGCAGCGCGGTCATGGTGCGGATGTCGGACAGGCGCGGCGCGTTGGTCAGCGTCAGCGGCTGATCCGTCAGCAGCGTCGCGGGCATCAGCGTCAGGCAGGCGTTCTTGGCGCCGGCGATTGGGATCTCTCCCTTGAGGGGGCCGTTCCCGGTGACGATGATCTGGTCCATCAGCTGTCCTTGCCTGTCTCGCCGCCCGCGTCCGGGGTGGTCTTGTTGTCGGTTCCGTCCGTGCCTGCTCCGCCCGTGCCGGCGCGGGCGCGGGCCTGCTGCTTGCGCCGCGCCAGATTCGCCCGCAGCGCCTGGCGGAGGCGTTCGTCGCGGCTCTGGGCCTGTGTCTTGTCCGGGTCACGGTCGGTCATGGCTGATCTGTTAGCGCCGCGCGCGCCGCTCGTCCAGCAAACGCACGCGCCGCGCGCGGTCATTCGCCAAAATGCCGAAAAATCGCACGGACCCCCTTGCACCCTCTGCGGCCTTTGTCTAAACGCCGCCTCACGTTGCTGTGGTAGCTCAGTGGTAGAGCACACCCTTGGTAAGGGTGAGGTCGAGAGTTCAATCCTCTCTCACAGCACCACTTTTTTTGAATAACATAAAAAACTTGTGCTAGTTCAGAGGCTTGAAGCCCCCTCGGTGGTATACAGAAGTGGCATACATGGCCCTCCGAATGCCCAGTCCGATCAAGCATCCTAAGACCGGCGTTTACTATCTGACAGTCCGGTCACCATCCGATCTGGTGCGCTCCGGGGCCCGCCCGGTCCTGGAAGAATCCCTCCGCACAAAAGACCCGGCAGAAGCAAAGCGTCGGTTCGCCCTTCGCTATGAGGAATTGCAGCAAGAGTGGCAGGCCATGCGCTCAGGCCCGGGCATGATACCTTTCGCGCAACTCGTGGCCCTTGCTGGTGAGTGGCGTCGTGTACTCGACACGATGGTTGAACAAGAGCCGGGGGAACCGCAGCTATGGGCAATCCTGCGGGAGAAGTCGTCGGTGCCCGATGCCACGCCTGAGGGACTGGCCAAATATTATGGCGACGATGCGGGCCGACTGCTACTCAAGGCGGGGCTGAACGCCGATGACTACAGCCGCGGTCGGCTCATCGGACAGATGCACATTGTGGCCAAAGAATGGGTCGACTTCCAGCATCGCCGGTCTCAAGGAGACTTCCGCCCCGACCAGCTGGTCGAGAGGTTCCCCGCATGGGTCCCCACCAAAGTGCCCGAACAGATACCCTCCCCGGCTGACTTCTCGATCACCGAAGCGTTCAAGCTCTGGGAACGCGATCACCTCGCCAACGGGAAACCCGAGAGGACCGCCCGAGACTTCCGACAGAAGCTGGACTCTCTGCGCACATTCGTTGGCCATGATGATGCCCGCAAGGTGACCCCTGAAGACATCGCCCTCTGGTGCGACGATCTACGCCACGCCAAGAGCATTTCTGGCAGGAAGGTAAGTCAGAAATATCTAGTTGTTTGATCCCACGGTTTGATGGTGCGATCCTTTCTGAGGAATGGAAGGATGCATTATGGGTCAGGTTCGTCACGGAAGCGCCACGACCACGCACGCCGTCAGAGCTGCAATAACGAGGGCCGGCCCGCCATCGGTCCGAGGGCCTGGCCCGAATGATCGCAAGCTTCGCTCGCGACTCTGAGTCGGGAGTTGGGGAGTGAGGAGGATCAGAAAACGATCCAGTGAATCGTTTTCCCGACGAGCCAGAAGACGATTGCGAAATGGCGCAAGCGACAAACGGTCGACGATCTCAAGACCGGGCCGAGAGAACCGCGTTCGACGATCCTGACCGAGGCCGAGGAAGCGACCATCGTGGCTTTCCGGCGGCACGCGCTGCTGCCGCTGGAGTTCAAGCGTGAAGCAAACGATCCGGGGGATCGTTGGTAGCGCAGAACGCCTCTATGCTCTGCAGCCATCCATCCCGCACCTGACACGCTCGGCGCTGCATCGGTGCCCGGCACGCGTCACGGTATCTCTCGACTGCTTGACGTGGAAGGCGACAAGCCGAAGCGGCAGAAGTTCAAACGCTACCTCATCGGCGTTTTTCACATCGACATCGCCGAGGCGCAGACCGCTGAAGGCAAACTGTTTTTGTTCGTCGGCATTGACCGCACAAGCAAGTTTGCCGTGACCCAGCTCGTCAATAAGGCGGACAGGAAGACTGAATCGCCCCGGATTTATCGGAGACCTATAGCTTGACTTTACGCGACAAGATCGAGCATGTCGCGCTGAACTTGAAAGTTCAGTTCTGCCTCTGCTGGCGGGATGTTTCCGATCGGGCCAAGCAGGCGCTTGTTGTTGAACCAATCGACCCTTCCGAGGGTGGCCATTTCCAGATCCTGCATATTGCGCCACGGTCCCTGGC
>NZ_SUNH01000014.1 GCF_005048265.1 Paracoccus hibiscisoli | reverse complement strand
AGGGGGTGGTCATCACGGCAATCGCGCGCAAGAGAGCGGCCGTCATCCGGGCCATCGCAGAGGGCCGTAACGACCGCTCCTGTCTGCCAGGCCAAGACCCAAGGCTGAGGAGACAACAGGCCCCCATCATGCCAATGCCCAAGGTCGGGGACGCAACGCGGCAGAGAACCCTCGTGCCCTGTCATGGGCCGACATTGTTGACGCCCGCCAGTTGGAACGAGGCTGCCCCAGGACGACACCACAGTCACGCAGCGGCCAACCCCCACATGAGAGCCGTTCAACCGTCGCAGTTTTTTCTCCAAAGTGTGCAACTGTAAGCGTGTTGGCAGGGCCCTGTTCCCTCCGGGAATCGCTCAGGACGAGCCCCCTCCTTTGAGGAGGATTACACTGCGTGGACTAGACATGTCACCACGCTGCGCGCGACTGTAGTTCCGGGGGAAAACACGGACGAAGACAGCCCAACTGCAC
This sequence comes from Paracoccus hibiscisoli, assembly GCF_005048265.1. Classification (GTDB taxonomy): domain Bacteria; phylum Pseudomonadota; class Alphaproteobacteria; order Rhodobacterales; family Rhodobacteraceae; genus Paracoccus; species Paracoccus hibiscisoli. Next base: position 135,938 of record NZ_SUNH01000014.1, on the reverse strand, counting down.
TTCGGCCAGCCAAACAAGGGTTCTCATCATAAATTGTTTGCACGAACCTTGAACCAACTTATCATTTGACGGACAGGGGTTATGAAGTTCCACGAACCTTTTGCTTCCGCACCGGTCGACCGACCCCACTACAATCTGATCAAACGCGATGCGCCAAGAGATGCCGTGGGGCCCGGCATCAATCCACGCCCAGGCCCGCCGCCGCGCGGAGTGACGCATCATCAGGTCAGCCGGTGACCCTATCCGCGCGCTGCGCATCGGACAGCGTGCCGAGGATCCTTGGGGTCATCGCTCATCAGCACGCGAAGTGATTTGATCAGGATGTCCAGCGATCTCTGCCGTACGAAGGCAATCGCCAACCAACTGCCGATGCGCCGGCCCCGCCTCACCCGGGCAGCAGGGCGCCTTATCTGGTTCGGGCAGGTTGGTCCAAAGCATGTCCCTCCCCGTCCCGATGGTCACCAGCCCCGCTAGGGGCAGCATCGCCCACCCAAGCCAGGCGGCTATCAGGAATACAGGCGTGCGTAGGCAAGGCATGATGCCATTGACAGCGGCGATCTCGATCGTCCAGTGGCTGATTCATTGTACAGAATTTTTCGTCACGTGACCCGAGGCGCGGAATCGCGTCGGGCGCGGGGGAAAACTGCCCGAACCATATTCTACGGCTCAAGTTCGGCCAGACCGAGGCGTGTCGCACGGCGCGTCTGATGAGACAGCCGCATGCGGATCAGCGTCCTAAACGTGGCCGTGGTTCAGCCAATCGTCGTCTGTCGTATTTGTCGAGATCGGAGCAACAGGGAACATCCGCAGAGAGGTCGGGAAATGGCGGCGTCTGGGCGAACGACACTTGGTCGCCCATCCGCGGCCGCACCCCATCCCGCAGCTGCGGCAATGAGGGCAGAGACGCCAGTGTCCCCGCAATGCCAGAGGTGACAAAAGCCACCGCAAATCCCGCCGGGACCCGAACAGGCCCCCGCCTGCCGGATGCGGCCGAGATACGACCGGAGGCAATAGAGACAGCGACTGAAAATGGAGACTGAGGTTGAGACCCCATGTCAGCGCGGCCGAGGCTGGAGACATCAGCGCTTGCTGCCACGCCGTCAGCACGGCCGACTAGTCGGTTCCGAACGCTTTCGCATGCAGTTCCACCGTGAGCCGGATCAGGAGGCGTGCGAGGCGGCTCCTGGTGGCGTGCGATATGCGACGGCGGAACGGCGAACGAATGGGGGCCGACGGTCGCATACCAGGGTCGCGCTGGTGGCCGCGGCGCCATGTTTCAGCTCAGCGCCAGCGCCGCCACCAGGATCAGGCCCAGGGCCAGCAGGCCGGTCAGGATATAATGCAGCTGCCCCAGGATCGTGGCCTTGGCCAGGCCGCCCGCCTGATACAGCAGGTCGGGCCAAGTGTAGCTGACGAAATCGCCCTGGGTCAGCAGCGCCTGCAGCCGACCCTCGGAATCGACCACGGGCAGGCGGCGGAACCGTTCGTTGGACATGATGCGCAGCCAGTCCAGCACGTTGTCGGTCTCTCGCGCCATGCGGATGTCGGCGGTCATGATCTCGGCCAGGGTGACGCGGTTGGGGTCACGCCTTTCGGCCACCAGCTTGAACATGATGTCGCGCTCGGTCACGATCCCCTCGACCCGGTCGGAGGCATCGGTGATGACGATGCAGCCATAGTTGCGCGCCTTCATCGCGGCCACCGCATCGGACACGGTCGTGTTACGGCGCCCGGTCAGGGGGCTGAATTTGCTTGCATATTCGGGGCGATCGACGATCCGGGCGCCTTTTCGGGCGGTGCCTGCCTGCATGGGGACGATCCTTGTTCCTGGAACCCGCAGGCCCTCAGCGTCGCGCCTGCGGCCCCGCCGATCAAGCGGTTTCTGGCGTCAGGTCGTCGCAGCCCCCTCAGCGCCCCGTGCGGCGCAGATGCCGCCGGTAAAGCGCCGGAGCCAGCACCCGGTCATAGACCACGGTCGCCAGCGGCCGGATCACCGGCGCGCCGATCACCCGCGCCAGCCAGCGATAGCGTGGCATCCGCGCCCACAGGACCAGGAAGGCCGGAATGCCCGAACTCACGCGGCCCTCGTGCAGCACATGCAGACGGCGCGCGGCGGCATCGGCATCCACGCCCCATCCCGCCAGCGCCTCGGAGCCCAGATCGTCAAAGGCGATCGGCAGCCCCTCGCGTTCGGCATGGCGGGCATAGTGCCGGATCTCTGCCCGGCAGACCGGGCAGGCGTCGTTATAGAGCACGCGGGTCGGGGGCGCATCGGTCATGGGCCGAGCATGCCGGTCGGGACGCGCCCCGGCCATCGGGCAGCATGTCACATCAGCCCGCTCTCGCGGAACGAGACCTCGGCATCCTTGCCGATGATCACATGGTCGTGGACGGTGACGTCGATGGCCTCGCAGGCGCCGATCACGCGGGCGGTCATGGTGATGTCCTCGCGGCTGGGGGTCGGATCGCCCGAGGGGTGGTTGTGGACCAGGATGACCGCGCTGGCGTTCAGCTCCAGCGCGCGCTTGGCCACCTCGCGCGGATAGACGGGGACATGGCCCACCGTGCCGGTGCCCAGGGCCTCATCGGCGATCATGGTGTTCTTGCGGTCCAGGAACAGCACGCGGAACTGCTCGGTCTCGCGATGCGCCATGCAGGTGCGGCAATAGGCGATCAGCGCGTCCCACGAGGACAGCACCTCGCGTTGCAGCACCCGCGCCTGCGCCATGCGCTGCGCAAAGGCATCGACCACCCGCAGCTGCAGATAGACCCACCGATCCGCCCCCTCGATCTGCATGATGCGATGCTCGGATGCGGCGATGACGCCGTTCAGATCGCCAAAGGCCGCCAGCAGACGCTTGGCCAGCGGCTTGACGTCGATCTTGGCGATGGCGTTGAACAGCAGCAGCTCCAGCAGCTCGTAGTCGGGCATGGGGCCGTGGCCGCCCTCCAGGAACCGCATGCGCAGGCGTTCCCGGTGGCCCCAGTAATGCGGGCGCGCATGCCCCGCCTCGTCCCGGATCAGGCCGCCGCCCGCCGCGACATCGGGGCGCAGCCGGTCGGTGGCGCGAAAGGGGCGCGCATAGGCGGGCTCGGTCACGACGTCGGGCGGAGGGCTTCGCGCCTCCAGCTCGGCCAGGCCCTTGAGCGCGGCTTCGGAAAACCCCGCCATCATGTCTTCGCCGTGCTTCGGGTCGGCTCCGTCGTGATATGCTGTCATGTCGCCTCGATCGTCCTGGCCCCGCGTCGGGCCGCGCCCCGCCATCCTGCGCGATCGAGGTAAAGGAACCGTTAACGCCGGATCACGGCCGCGCCGGCAGCACGCGCCCCGTGCAGGGGCCAAAGCCCACGCGATATCCCGCGCCCTGGGCAAAGCCGAACAGCGCGACCTGATCGCCATCCTCCAGGAAGGTGCGGGGCGCACCGTTTACGTGGACGGGCACACGGCCCCCCTGGGTCATCTCCAGCAGCGCCCCGGTCTGGTCCGGCGCGGGGCCAGAGATCGTCCCCGTCCCCAGCAGATCGCCCACCCGCATCGGACAGCCCGAGGTCGTGTGATGGGCCAGCTGCTGCGCGCTGGACCAGTACATCTGGGTGTAGTTCGTGCGCGCCATCTCCTGCCCGTTCAGGCTCCAGCCCAGGGTCAGGTCATAAAAGCCGGGCCGATCCTCGTGCAAATAGGGCAGCAGATCGGTGTCGCGCGGCGCCCCGGCCCGGCGGAACGGCTCCAGCGCGGCCTGCGTCACGATCCAGGGGCTGATCGTCGTGGCCAGCGCCTTGGACTGGAACGGGCCCAGGGGCTGATACTCCCAGGCCTGGATGTCGCGCGCCGACCAGTCGTTCAGCAGGACATAGCCAAAGATCATCTCCTCAGCCTGGGGGACACTGATCCGGTCGCCCATCGTGCTGTCGGCGCCGACGATGGCGCCCAGTTCCAGCTCCAGATCCAGGCGGCGGCAGGCGGTCCATTCCGGCCCCTGGGCGCCCGCGACCTGGCCCATGGGACGCCGGACCCCGGTGCCCGACACCACGACCGAGGACGCCCGCCCGTTATAGCCGATGGGCATATGCGTCCATTGCGGCGGCAGCGCGTTATCGGGCCCCCGGAACAGCAGTCCCACATTGAAGGCATGGTGCCGCGAGGCATAGAAATCGGTGAACTCGCTGACCCGGAGCGGCAGGTGCAGGACCGCGCCATCCATCGCCACCAGCGGCAGGTCACGCGGACCGTCCACGCCCAGCAGATCGGTCAGCCGCGCCCGGACGCGGTCCCATTCTGCGCGGCCACGGGCGATGAAATCGTTCATCTGGGGGGCCGCGAAACTGCCGCCCGCGTCGATCAGGCCCTGCGCCTCGCATGCGGCCAGATCCAGGATCAGGTCCCCGATGGCCACCCCGCAGCGTCGCGCCGTGCCGGGGGTCGAAAAGACGCCATAGGGCAGGTTCGCGATGGGAAAATCGCAACCGGGTTCGTTCGCGGAGGCCACCTGGCTGCGGGGGGCGTGCGGGGTCATCGCGCTATTTCACGCCGGGGGTGCCGTCGAACTTCTTCTGCAGCGGCGCCCACAGATCGGCATAGTCGGGCTGCATCGGGGCCTCGCGCGCGGCGAATTCGGTCAGGTGCTGGGGGAACCGCGTCTCGAACATGAAGGACATGGTGCGGTCCAGCTTTTCGGGCCCCAGATCGGCGGTGCTGGCACGCTCGAACGCGTCGCGGTCGGGGCCGTGGGGCAGCATGCAGTTGTGCAGGCTGATGCCGCCCGGCGCGAAGCCCTGCGGCTTGGCGTCATAGACGCCATAGATGTTGCCCATCAGCTCGGACATGATGTTCTTGTGATACCAGGGCGGGCGAAAGCTGTGCTCGGCCACCATCCACCGCTCGCGGAACAGGACGAAATCAATATTGGCCGTCCCCTCCTGCCCCGACGCGGCGGTCAGAACGGTAAAGATCGACGGGTCGGGATGGTCGAACAGGATCGCGCCGACCGGGGAATAGGTGCGCAGGTCGTATTTATAGGCGCAGTAATTGCCGTGCCAGGCGACGACATCCAGCGGGCTGTGGCCGATATGGGTCTCGTGGAACTGGCCGCACCACTTGATGACGACGCGGCTTGGCACCTCGCGGTCCTCGAAGGCGGCGACGGGGCACTTGAAATCGCGCGGATTGGCCAGGCAATTGGCGCCGATTGGACCGCGATCGGGCAGGTCGAACTTCTGGCCGTAATTCTCGCAGACAAAGCCGCGCGCGGGGCCGTCCAGAACCTCGACCCGATAGACCAGGCCGCGCGGCAGGATCGCGATCTCCTTCGGCTCCAGGTCGATCACGCCCAGTTCGGTGCAAAAACGCAGCCGCCCCTCCTGCGGGACGACCAGCAATTCGCTGTCGGCGGAATAGAAATACTCGTCCTCCATCGACCGCGTGACCAGATAGACATGGGTGGCCATGCCGACCTGGATGTTCACGTCGCCGGCCGTGGTCATGGTGCGCATGCCCGTGATCCAGGTCAGCGGCTGATCCGGCACCGGGATCGGGTCCCAGCGATACTGGCCCAGGCTGGTCACGTTCGGCAGCACGTTCGGCGCGGTCTTCCAATAGGGCAGATCAATGGGGGAGAAACGCCCGACATGATGGACCGAAGGCCGGATGCGATAGCACCAGGTCCGCTCATTCTGGCCGCGCGGCGCGGTGAATGCGGTGCCGGACAGCTGCTCGGCATAAAGGCCGTAGTTGCATCGTTGGGGGCTGTTCTGGCCCTGAGGCAGCGCATCGGGCAGGGCCTCGGTCTCGAAATCATTGCCGAAACCGGGCATATAGCCCGCATGCGGGCCGGCGGACGCGGCACGGATCATGCCCTGCGGCAGGTCTTGGGACATCTCGGCACGCCTCCCCCGGATCGGTTCCTCGGGGTCCAGCATATCGTTGCAGATGCAACGACGTCAAGATCGTTGCGGGCGCAACGATTTTCACCGATGCTGGGGACAGGAGACCCGAATGCCCTTTCACCTCGACACCTTCCTGCCCTATCTGCTGTCGGTCGCGGCCCACCGGACCAGCGCGCGCTTTGCGGCCCTTTATGCGGCGGAGGCGGGGCTGACGATCCCGGAATGGCGCGTGCTGGCGCATCTGGACCATTCGGGCGCGGCCAGCGTGCGCGACATCCATGCGCTGGTGCATCTGGACAAATCCGTGGTCAGCCGCGCCGCCTCTCGGCTGGAGCAGGCAGGCCTGGTCAAGAAACAGGGCGACACCGCCGACCGGCGCCTGATCGTGCTGCGCCTGTCCCCCGAGGGAACGGCCCTGATGCTGCGCCTGAGCGGCATCGCCGAGCGGTTCCAGGCGCAGTTGGTGGCCGAGCTGGGGACGGACGCCCCCACCCTTGCCCGGGCCTTGCAGCGGCTGGCACCGGGGAGCGAGCCGTGACGGCGCGGTCGACCGATGTCTCCGCTGCCACGCGGGGAACCACTGGGCGGTCTAATGCAGTCGCTCGCCTCCGGCGGGACGGGCCAGTTGCATCTCGACCATCTGGGTCAGTTCGGTCAGCGTGAACGGCTTGGCCAGGAACGAGGCGTCGGGCACCGGCACCTGGCCGTCCACGAAGATATCCTCGGTATAGCCCGACATGAAGATGACCTTGGCCGCGGGCATCAGCTTTCGTCCCTCGCGGACCCAGGCGGGACCGTCCAGACCGGGCATCACAACATCGGTGACAAAGATGTCGATCGGACCCTGGCGGGCCTGCAGCACGGCCAAGGCAGCCTCGCCCGAGCCCGCCTCCAGCACGTCATAGCCCTTGAGCTTGAGCGCCCGGGCGGCAAAGGCGCGGACGGGCGCCTCGTCCTCGACCAGCAGGACGGTCGCGCGCGGTCCGGTCTGCAGGGATGCCGCGGGACGGGGTGCCGTGCGCGGTGCCGGGGCAGCCACCGCAGGGGCATGCGCATGGGCCGGGAAGTAGATCGAGAAGGTTGTCCCCTCATCCACCACGCTGTCGCAGAAAATGAAGCCGCCGGTCTGCTTGACGATGCCATAGGCGGTGGACAGGCCCAGGCCGGTCCCCTCTCCGGTGCGTTTGGTGGTGAAGAACGGCTCGAAGATCTTGCCCAGGTGATCGGGGGCGATGCCGCAGCCCTGATCGCGGACCTGGATGCGGACGTAATCGCCCTTGGGCAGGGTCACGCGGTCGCGGGTCATGGCCTCGGCCAGGTGCAGGCTCTCGGTCCGCACGGTGATGTCGCCGCCCGACGGCATGGCGTCGCGCGCGTTGACGACAAGGTTCATGATGACCTGCTCCAATTGCCGCTTGTCGGCGCGGATGGCGCGCAGCGCCGGATCGTAGGTGATGGTCAGTCCCACCCGCTCACCCACCAGGCGGTTCAGCAGATGGGTCAGATCGGCTAGCGTGTCGCGCAGGTCAAGCGTCTGCAGCTTCAGCGTCTGCTTGCGCGAAAAGGCCAGCAGCTGACCGACCAAGGCGGCGGCGCGGTTGGCGTTCTGGCTGATCTGGTCCAGGTCGGCATAGTCGGGGTCACCCTTGTCCCGCTTCAGCATCAGCAGGTCGCAATGGCCGCTGATCGCGGTCAGCAGGTTGTTGAAATCATGCGCGATGCCCCCGGCCAGCTGGCCAATGGCCTGCATCTTCTGGCTCTGGACGAATTGCGCCTCCAGCGTCTTGAGGGCGCTGGCATCGGTCAGCACGGCGATCAGACGCCCAGGATCGGACGGATCGCGCGCAAGCGACAGCTGGTAGTGACGGTCCCGCATGTCTCCGTGGCGGCTGTCGCGGTGGCGCAGGCGCAGCATCTCGGTTCCGTTTGTGGCGCGTCCGGCGCTGAGGTCGGCAAGCCAGGCGGCCAGGGGCCGGCCCGGCCCCTCCAGCAGTTCGGCCAGGTTCTGCCCGGTATCATCGCCCGCCAGCATCCCCTCCAGCAACTGGCGCGCGGCGGCATTGGCGCGGCAAATGCGCCCATCCGCCGCCAAGCGCAGCAAGGCCACCGGTACGGCATCGAAATCATCGGCCGGCGCGTCCTCGCCCAGGGCCAGCGCCGCCTCGAACACATCGGGCTGCACCCCGGCCCGATGCCAGGACCAGATCTGCAGCGGGGCGTCGGGAAGGCAGGACAGGGACAGCACCTGCCCCTCGGCCAGTTCCAGATCGGCATTGCCGTGGCGCATGGCGCGGGCGGTCAGTTCGGCCAGCTGGCCCTCCGCGTCGGCCCGCAGGCGCGCGATGAGCGACAGGACCGGGCGGCCGGTCAGGTCGTCGAATTGCTGCTGGGCCGCGTCATTCTGGAACAGGACCTGACCGCGCGCATCGCAGAGCCAGACCGGGTCCGAGGCTGCAGCGACCTCTCCGCGGATGGCGCGCAGGGCGCGGCGCGCGGCCATGCCCCGCGTCAGGTGACCCAAAGCCACTGCGCCACCCATCAGATACCACGCAACCGCCACGGTCGAGGCCAGAAGAGCCCCCAGCCCCGTCGCGGCGCCCGGATGAACGACCAGGATCGCCGCACCGACCACCATCGGTGCCAGCAGCAGCGGCAATGCCGCCATCGCGCCGCGCGGAAGCCCCGCCTGTTCGTCCAGATGCGCCATGCGAGTCGTCCCCTTGCGTCCGATCCCCCTGAAACTAGCGCAGGATTGCTTAAATTTGGGTTAACTCCGCACCAGCCGGGCTATGAAAAACCCGTCGCCCCCGTCCAGAGGCGTCCATGTCTGGCGGTCCCCCTCCCGGAACCCGGGATTGGCGGCCAGAAAACCGTCGATCTGCGCGCCGTTCTCTGCCTCCAGCAGCGAGCAGGTCATGTAGGCCAGGCTGCCCCCGGGCGCGACCAGCACTGCTGCCTGTTCCAGGATGCGGCCCTGCACGGCCACCAGATCATCCAGCCGCGCCCGCGTCAGGCGCCATTTCGCATCGGGCGTGCGCCGCCAGGTGCCCGAGCCGGAACAGGGCACATCCGCCACCACCAGGTCATAGGGACCGCGCGGGCGCGTCTGCAGCGCGATGGACAGCCCCGCCCGTCCGGCCCGCGCAGGCAGATCGGCCATGCGCGCGGGGGTCACGTCATGGGCCGCGACCTTCATGTCGGGCTGGCGCGCAGCCAGGGCCAGCGCCTTTCCGCCCCCGCCCGCGCAGTAATCCAGCACCCGCATCCCCGGCGCCAGCGGCAGGCGGGCGCAGGCGCGCTGCGGCGACAGGTCCTGCAACTCGACCAGACCGTCGCGATAGCAGGCCGACCGCGCGACCAGCCGGTCCCCCGACACCACCCGCAGGGCCGAGGGCAGGTCCGGCGCGGGCTGGGTCGCGATGCCTTCGGCGGCCAGCGCCTCGGCCACGGCGGCGGGATCGTGCTGCGCCAGATTGACGCGCAGCCAGACGGGCGCGCGGTCGGTCATGGCCTGCGCCACCGCGTCGGCCTGGGCGCCAAGGGCGCGATGCCAGTCGGGGCGCAGCCAGTCGGGCAGATCGTCGGGCAGCGGATCGGCGGCCTGGGGCGCGGCCTCCTGCGGGGTCAGGGGCGCGGGGGCGTGCCCCTCTCCGGTAAAGATCGCGTCCAGCGGGAGGCCCGCCTGATGCGCATGGCCGACCATCAGGCCACGACCGCTCAAGCCCCCGCCCAGAGCGGCCAGGCTGTCGCGTCGCCGCAGCGCCCCGAACACCAGATCGCGCAGCGCCGCCCGGTCGCCCGACCCCGCGAACCGGCTGGCCCGCGACCAGCGCAGCAGCGCCTGTTCCGCCGGGGCGCCGGCCAGGATCTGGTCCAGAACGCCGATGGCCGCCGCGATGCGCGCCGCGGGGGTCACGCGACGCCGCCTTGCGGACAGGAGGGGGTCAGGGTCATGGACAGCCTTTCGCAAACTGGCAGGGACGGTCTCAGGACTAGCACGCCGGGGCCCCGCAGGGCAAACCCGGCGACGCGCAGTGTCATAAGCTTTTCCGTTCCATCCCATCAGACAATCAAAGTTCATCTTATGGGGAAAAGGCGTTAGGGTCGCGCCATGACGAATCGCCCGCTCCGAGGGGCCTTCCCCGGACGCAAGCAAGATGGAGATCAAGATGGACGGCAATCAGGTCAACAGCACCGGCAAATGCCCCGTGATGCATGGCAGCCACACCTCGACCGCGGCCTCGAACACGGATTGGTGGCCCAGTGCGCTGAACTTCGACATCCTGCACCAGCATGACCGCAAGACGAACCCGCTTGGCCCCGATTTCAACTACCGCGAGGCGCTGAAGTCGCTGGACGTCGAGGCGCTCAAGGCCGACCTGCGCGCCCTGATGACCGACAGCCAGGAGTGGTGGCCCGCCGACTGGGGCAGCTATGTCGGCATGTTCGCGCGCGTCACCTGGCACGCGGCCGGGTCCTATCGTCTTGGCGACGGGCGCGGCGGTGCGGGCACCGGCAACCAGCGGTTCGCGCCGCTGAACAGCTGGCCCGACAACAACAACACCGACAAGGGCCGCCGCCTGCTGTGGCCGATCAAGAAGAAATACGGCAACAAGATCAGCTGGGCCGACCTGATCGTGCTGGCCGGCACCATCGCCTATGAGCAGGCAGGTCTGAAGACCTTTGGCTTTGCCTTTGGCCGCGAGGACATCTGGCACCCCGAGAAGGACATCTATTGGGGCGCCGAAAAGGAGTTCCTGGCGGGCTCCGAGCATCGCTATGCCGACGTGTCCAAGCCCGACACGATGGAGAACCCGCTGGCCGCGGTGCAGATGGGTCTGATTTATGTGAACCCCGAAGGCGTGAACGGCCAGCCCGACCCGATGGCGACCGCCGCGCAGATCCGCGAGACCTTTGCCCGGATGGCCATGAACGACGAGGAGACCGTCGCCCTGACCGCCGGAGGCCACACCATCGGCAAGAGCCACGGCAACGGCCGCGCCGAGGACATGGGCGCCGAGCCCGAGGGCGCGGGCCTGGACGAGCAGGGCCTGGGCTGGAACGCCAAGGGCCGCCGCGGCATCGGCCGCGACCAGATGGTCAGCGGCATCGAGGGCGCCTGGACCTCGAACCCGACCAAGTGGGACATGGGCTATTTCGACATGCTGTTCGGCCACGAGTGGGAGCTGCGCAAGTCGCCCGCCGGTGCCTGGCAGTGGGAGCCGGTCAGCATCGCCCCCGAGGACATGCCTGCCGATGTCGAGGTCCCCTCGATCAAGACCACGCCGATCATGACCGATGCGGACATGGCGATGAAGGTGGACCCCGTCTATCGCGCCATCTGCGAAAAGTTCATGGCCGATCCGGCCAGCTTTGACGACGCCTTCGCGCGTGCCTGGTTCAAGCTGACCCACCGCGACATGGGCCCCAAGGCGCGCTATGTCGGACCCGACGTGCCGTCCGAGGACCTGATCTGGCAGGACCCGGTGCCCGCCGGCCGCACCGACTATGACGTCGACGGCCTCAAGGCGCGGATCAGTGCGACCGACCTGACCGTGGCCGAGATGGTGGCGACGGCGTGGGACAGCGCGCGGACCTTCCGCGGGTCTGACCTGCGCGGTGGTGCCAACGGCGCCCGCATTCGCCTGGCGCCGCAGAAGGACTGGGCCGGGAACGAGCCCGAGCGTCTGGCCCGCGTCCTGTCCGTGCTGCAGCCCATCGCGATTGAGGCCGGCGTGCCCTTGGCCGACGTCATCGTTCTCGCAGGCAATGTCGGCATCGAGAAGGCGGCGCAGGCCGCAGGTCACAGCGTCACGGTGCCCTTTGCCCCAGGCCGCGGCGACGCGACCGAGGAGCAGACAGACGCGGAATCCTTCGACGCGCTGGAGCCGGTACATGACGGTTTCCGCAACTGGCTGAAGGCCGATTTCGCCGTCAACGCCGAGGAGCTGCTGCTGGATCGCGCGCAGCTGCTGGGCCTGACCGCGGCCGAGATGACCGTCCTGTTGGGCGGGCTGCGGGTGATCGGCGCCAATCATGGCGGGTCCAAGCTGGGTGTGCTGACCGATCGCGAAGGCGCGCTGACGGCCGATTTCTTCGTCAACCTGACGGATATGGCCAACCGCTGGACCAAGGCCGAAGGCGATGCCGAGATCTATGAGATCCGCGACCGCAAGACCGACGCGGTCAAGTGGCAGGCATCGCGCGTGGACGTGACCTTCGGGTCGAACTCGATCCTGCGCAGCTATGCCGAGGTCTATGCCCAGGACGACAACGCGGACAAGTTCGTCCGTGATTTCGTCGCGGCCTGGGTCAAGGTGATGAACGCCGACCGCTTCGACATCGCGGCCTGAACCTGCGGTGGGGGCCATGCGCCCCCGCCCCCTGCCCATGAAAAAGGCGGCCCCCGCGAGGGCCGCCTTTTTTGATGCGCCCGGCCTCAGCCCAGGCGGTAGTTCGGGCTTTCGCGGGTGATCTGCACGTCATGGACGTGGCTTTCCTTCAGCCCCGCCCCGGTGATGCGGACGAATTCGCAGTTGCTGCGCATCTCGGCGACGGTGGCGCAGCCGGTATAGCCCATCGCGGCGCGCAGGCCGCCAACCAGCTGGTGGACGACGGCGTTGGCGGTGCCCTTGTAAGGCACCTGCCCCTCGATCCCTTCGGGGACCAGCTTGTCGCTGGCCGCGTCCTTCTGGAAATAGCGGTCGGCCGATCCGCGCGCCATCGCGCCCAGGGACCCCATCCCGCGATAGGACTTGAAGCTGCGGCCCTGATACAGGATCACCTCTCCGGGGCTTTCGTCGGTGCCCGCAATGGCGCTGCCGACCATGGCGCAGCTGGCACCCGCGGCGATGGCCTTGGCGAAATCGCCGCTGAACTTGATGCCGCCATCGGCGATGATCGGCACGTCGCCCGCGCCCGACACCGCGTCCATGATCGCGGTCAGCTGCGGCACGCCCACGCCCGCCACGATCCGCGTAGTGCAGATCGAGCCCGGCCCGATGCCCACCTTGACCGCATCAGCACCCGCGCCGATCAGGGCGCGCGTGGCCTCGGCGGTGGCGACGTTGCCGGCCACGACCTGAACGCCCTCGCGGAACGCCTTGACCCGTTCGACGGCGCGCGCGACGCCTGCGGAGTGGCCGTGGGCGGTGTCGATGACCACCATGTCCACGCCCGCCTCGATCAGCGCGCAGCTGCGCTCATAACCCTCGTCGCCCACGGTCGAGGCTGCGGCCACGCGCAGGCGGCCCATGTCATCCTTGCAGGCCAGCGGGTTCAGCACGGCCTTTTCGGTGTCCTTCAGCGTCAGCAGGCCGGTCAATTTGCCCGAGGCGTCGGTCACCAGCAGCTTCTCGATGCGGCGCGCCTTCATCAGGCTGATCGCCTCGGCCCGGTCTGCAGGCTCGCGCAGGATGGCCAGGTTCTCGGAGGACATCATGGCGCGGACCGGGGTGCGCATGTCATCGGCAAAACGCATGTCGCGGTTCGTCACGATGCCCAGCACCCGCCCCTGGGCATCGACCACCGGAAAACCGGTGACGTTGTAGCGGTCCTGGAACGCCTTGGCATCGGCCAGGGTCTGGTCGGGCGTCAGCGTGATCGGGTTATAGACGATGCCGCTCTCGAACCGCTTGACGCGGCGGACCTCGTCGGCCTGCTGGTCGGTGGTCAGGTTGCGATGGATCACGCCCATGCCGCCCGCCTGCGCCATGGCGATGGCCATGCGGCTTTCGGTGACCGTGTCCATGGCCGAGGACAGCAGCGGAATGTTCATCCGGATCGAGCGGGTGACCCAGGTGGTCACGTCCGCGGTCGATGGCAGCACCGTCGATGCCGCCGGAACCAGAAGAACGTCGTCGAATGTGAGGGCCTCACGAATCTGCATGGGGGTATCCTTGCGGCAATTCCGTTTGGCAGTTTCCCCTTTCACGCGCGGCGCGGTTTGTCCAGCCCGCAGGCAGGCGTTGCAGGGACGACACGGACAAACTGTCGCAAGTGACGCGGACGTCACGTCAGCCTGCATCGGCAATTGATCGGTAACAGTCTTGCGATAGGGTGAGATCGGGGGGCGGTTCGCCCGACCGCAGGGAGGAAGACATGAAACTTGCATTCACGGGCATGGCTGCATTGCTGGCGGGAACCGCGCCGCTGCTGGCCGGGGGCATCGAACGCGCACCCCAATCGCTCAACATCCTGTTTGAACAGGGAAATTATGCCGAACTCAGCTTTGGCGCGGCCGATCCGACCGTGTCGGGCACCGATACCGGCCTGCCGGCAACCGTCGTGCCGCCCGCCGGCCTGGCGCCGCGCGGCACGGGTGACGTGGCCAACGGCTATGGCTTTCTGGGCCTGGGCTACAAGCATCAGTTCAACGAGGCGCTGTCCGCGGCCCTGATTGTCGAGCAGCCCTTTGGTGCAGACGTGTCCTATCAAAGCTTCAACCCCGCCACCGGAGAGGGCGGCTCGTCGCTTCTGGGCGGCACCATGGCCAGGGTCGACTCGACCACCTTCACGGCGCTGATGCGCTACAAGATGCCGAATAACGTGTCGGTCCATGGCGGTCTGCGCGGATCGCAGGCCGATGCCGAGGTGTCGCTGAACGGTTTCGGCTATGGCGGGCTGAGCGGCTATAATGTGCAGCTGGACAAGGATATCGGCTTGGGCTTCGTGGTCGGCGCCGCCTATGAGCTGCCGGCCATCGCGGGGCGCGTGTCGCTGACCTACAACTCCAAGGTCGAGCATGAATTCGACACGGTCGAGCGTCTGAACGGCGCCGTCATCGGCCGCTCGACCACCACCGTCGACACGCCCGAATCCGTCACCCTGGAGGCGCAGAGCGGCGTGGCCGCGGACACGCTGGTCTTCGGCTCGATCCGGTGGGTCAACTGGTCGGAGTTCAAGGTCGACCCGGCGGTCTTCACCGCGCTGAACGGCGGGAACGGCCTGGTGTCTCTGGAGGATACGACGACCTACACGATCGGCGTCGGGCGCAAGTTCAACGAGACCTGGTCCGGCTCGGCCGCTCTGGTCTATGAGCCCGAGAACGACGATCTGGTCTCGCCCCTGGCCCCGACGAACGGGCGGGTGGGCGTGACGCTGGCGGCGGTCTACACCATGGACAACATGAAGATCACGACCGGCATCAACTATTCCAAGTTGGGCGATGCCCGGCCCCAGACGGGCGGCGCGGCGCGTGCGCAGATGGAGGATAGCGACATCCTGGGGATCGGCGTCCGCATCGGCTACAGCTTCTGATCTGACACAGCATTGCGCCTGAACCCGGCCCTGCCCTCTCGGTGGGGCCGGTCTTCGTTTCGGGTCGGGGCATCCTTGCCGGGGGCGGTGGCCGGGGGAGTTTGCTCCCCCCGGGCCCCCTGCAGGGGCGCGAACCGCAGGCGGTCAGCGGGCCGCCGGGGGGTCCGGGGGGCTGGCCCCCCGGCCGCCGCGGGACGCAAACTGGGGCGACCGGGCGGTCGGGAGTGCCGAGGCGGGTCTTTTCTTGGCCGCGTCATGCGATTAGCTAGAAGGCGGGCCACGGAAGGACGACGGATGATCTATCGCAATGCGGATGACTGGCGGGCCACCGCAGCCCGGCGGATCGTGCTGTTCGGCATGTCGGGCCTGGGCAAGACCTATCTGGCCACTATGCTGCGAGAGACCGGCGACTGGTTCCATTACAGCGTCGATTACCGCATCGGCACCCGCTATATGGGCGAATACATCGCCGACAATTTCAAGCGCGAGGCAATGAAGGTCCCCTTCCTGCGCGAATTGCTGATGTCGGACAGCGTCTACATCGCCTCGAACATCACCTTCGACAATCTGGCGCCGCTCTCGACCTATCTGGGCAAGCCCGGCAGCCCCTCGCGCGGGGGCCTGCCCTTCGACGACTACTGCCGCCGCCAGAACCAGCACCGCCGGGCCGAGATCGCATCCCTGCTGGACACGCGCCATTTCATGGACCGCGCCCGCGAGATCTATGCCCTGCCCCATTTCGTCTGCGACAGCGGCGGCTCGATCTGCGAGGTGGTGGACCCGGACAACCCCGACGACCCCGTCCTGGAGGCGCTGGAGCGTGACCTCCTGATGGTCTGGATCAAGGGCAGCGACGATCACACCGCCGAACTGGTCCGCCGCTTTGATCGCGCGCCCAAGCCGATGTATTACCAGCCGCAATTCCTGGAACGCGCCTGGATCGCCTACCGGGTCGAAAAGGGGCTGGAGGCCGAACAGGTGAACCCCGACGACTTCATCCGCTGGACCTATGCCCGCGCCCTGGCCCATCGCCAGCCGCGCTATGAGGCGATGGCCCGGCGCGGCGTCACCATCCTGGCCGAGGAGGTGGCGCAGATCCGCACCCCCGCCGATTTCACCGACCTGATCGCGACCGCCATCGCGCGCAAGGACATCTGACATGCCCATCACCCTGAACGAAAGCCTGCCCGCCTATCGCATCCTGTCCGACGAAGGCGTCATGGTGATGTCGCCGGGCCGCGCCGCGACCCAGGACATCCGCCCTCTGCGCATCGCGCTCTTGAACCTGATGCCCAAGAAGATCCAGACGGAGAACCAGTTCGCCCGGCTGATCGGCGCCACCCCCCTGCAGATCGACTTTCAGCTGATCCGCATGTCGGACCACGAAAGCCGCAATACCGCCGCCGACCACCTTGAGAGCTTTTACCGCCCCTTCCGCGAGGTCGAGGCCAGCGGAGAGAAGTTCGACGGCCTGGTCATCACCGGCGCCCCGATCGAGCATCTGCCGTTCGATCAGGTCACCTATTGGGACGAGCTGACCCGCGTCTTTGCCTGGACGCAGACCCATGTCCATTCGACCTTCGGCGTCTGCTGGGGCGGCATGGCGATGGCCTGGCATTTCCACGGCCTGCCCAAGCACATCCTGCCCGACAAGGCCTTTGGCTGTTTCCGCCACCAGAACCTGGCGCATGCCTCACCCTATCTGCGCGGCTTCTCGGACGAAGTTCTGGTCCCCGTCAGCCGCTGGACCGAGGTGCGCCAGGACGATGTCGATGCCCGCCCGGCCCTGACCACGCTGCTGGCCAGTCCCGAGGTCGGGCCCTGCCTTCTGGCCGATCCGGGGCACCGCGCGCTGTATGTCTTCAACCATTTCGAATATGACAGCACCACGCTGAAGGAAGAATACGACCGCGACGTGACCGCGGGCAAACCCGTTACCCTGCCCGCGAATTACTATCCCGATGACGATCCCGCCCGCGCCCCGGCAAATCGCTGGCGCAGCCATGCGCATCTGCTCTACGGTAACTGGATCAACGAGATCTATCAGACGACATGGTATGACATGTCGCGCATCGGAGAGGGATGAGGCCATGGGCGCCACGCTGCCGGACCTGCCGCTGGTCGGCAAGATCAGCGACTATCTGAAGACCGGCGCCCCCGCCCCCATCCGCAAGGCCCTGTCCAAGGCCGGGTCCAAGGACATCCTGGACCCCGATTTCCCCTATGACGCGGAAATGCCCAAGGCTGATTACGAGGCGCATCTGGCCCTGCTGCAGTTGCAGCTGGTGCGCATGATGCATGACGTGATCGACACGGGGAAGCGCCTGGTCGTCGTCTTCGAGGGGCGCGACGCCGCCGGCAAGGGCGGCACCATCGAACGCGTGCGCGAGAACCTGAACCCGCGTTCGGCCAGCATCGTGGCCCTGCCCAAGCCCAACGAACGCGAGGCCGGGCAGTGGTATTTCCAGCGCTATGTCGACTGGCTGCCCGCCGCCGGAGAGATCGCGCTGTTCGACCGCAGCTGGTACAATCGCGGCGTGGTGGAACGCGTCTTCGGCTTTTCCACCGACGTGCAGCGGGCGGCGTTCTTTCGACAGCTGCCCAGCTTTGAGCAGACGCTGGTCGATGACGGGATCATCCTGGTCAAGCTGTGGCTGAACGTGGGCCGCGCCGAACAGCTGCGCCGCTTTCTGGACCGCGAGCAGGACCCCCTGAAACAGTGGAAGCTGAGTGGCATCGACGTGGACGGGCTGGCCCGGTGGGACGATTATACCCTGGCCATCCGCGACACGATGGAGCGGTCGCATTCGCCGCTGGTGCCCTGGACGGTCATCCGCTCGGACGACAAGCGGCGCGCGCGGATCGCCGCGATCCAGACCATCCTGTCGGCGGTCGATTACGCGGGCAAGGACATGGACGCCGTCGGCACCCGCGACCCGCTGATTGCGGGCGGACCCGAGCTTTTGCGCGACTGATCTTGGCCCAACTGATCTTGGCGCGGGCGCGCGACCGTGCCAGAACCCCCGTCGAGGATATCCTTGGGAGGGGATCATGGATCTGTCGAATTGCCGCGCCGTCGTGACCGGGGGCGCATCGGGCCTGGGGGCCGCCACCGCCGCCTATTTCCGCGCCCAAGGCGCGCAGGTCGTCGTGCTGGACCGCGATCCGGACGGGGCCGAGGCGGCCCAGGCCATCGGCGCGGGCTATGCGGTGACCGACGTGACGGATGAGGCCAGCGTGACGGCCGCGCTGGATCATGCGATGGGCGTGATGGGCGGCATCGATGTCTGCGTGAACTGCGCGGGCGTGGTGGTGGGCGAAAAGACCCTGGGCCGCGACGGCCCGCACCGGTTGGACAGTTTCCGCCGCACCATCGAGGTCAACCTGATCGGCAGCTTCAACGTGCTGCGCCTGGCGGCCGAGCGCATGGCCAAAAACGGGCGCGCGCAGAACGGGGTGATCGTCAACACGGCCTCCATCGCGGCCTTTGACGGGCAGAAGGGCCAGGCGGCCTATGCGGCCTCCAAGGCGGGCATCGCCGGGATGACGCTGCCCCTGGCGCGCGATCTGGCCGGTCAGGGCATCCGCGTCTGCAGCGTTGCGCCGGGCATCTTCGGCACGCCGATGCTGAACGGTCTGCCGGCCGAGGTCCAGGACAGCCTGGCGGCCGAGGTGACCTATCCCAAGCGGTTGGGCGATCCGGACGAATATGCGCGGATGGTCGCCTTCATCGTCCAGAACGACTATCTGAACGGCGAGACGATCCGCATCGATGGCGCGCTGCGGATGCGTTAGGCATCCGCCCATCACGGGCGCGCGAAGCCCTTGCGCGCCCTGTTCCAGCCCCTTAGCGTTGCACAAAATCGACCAACCGAGAGGCCTGATTTCATGCGCTTGCTGACCACGACCATCCTGGCCGCCGCGGCCCTTCCGGCCTATGCGGCCGACCCGGAATTCACCGTCTTCGATTGGGCGGGCTTCGAGGAGCCGTCGATCTTTCAGGCCTATATCGACCAGCACGGCACCGGCCCGACCTATGCCTTTTACGGCGACGATGACGAGGCGTTCCAGAAGGTCGCGTCGGGGTTCCGCGCCGACGTCATCCACCCCTGCAGCCAGATGGTCGGCAAGTATCGCGACGCGGGCCTGATCGAGCCCTGGGACACCACCCGCATCCCGAATTACGAGCAGATCGAGGAGCGGTTCCTGGACAGCGAGGTGTTCCGCGACGACGAGGGCGTGTGGTTCATCCCGACCGACTGGGGCGCGACCGCCATCGCCTACAACACCGAGACGGTCCCGGCCGAGGACGTGGCCAGCCTGCAGGTCTTCACCGATGCGAAATACCAGGGCCGCACCTCGCTGCCCGACAGTTCGGACGATGTCTGGGCGCTGGCCTATCTGGCGACCGGCGTGACCGATTGGGACGACGTCAGTGACGACCAGTTCCAGGCCGCCGCCGACTGGCTGCGCCAGGCGCATCAGAACGTCATGGCCTATTGGTCCGACCCGTCCGAGCAGGCCCAGCTGATGGCATCGGGGGCGGTCGACATCGCCTGGTCGTGGAATGACGGCGTGGTCTATCTGCAGGCCGACGACTATCCCGTGGGCTTTCAACGAGAGCCGGTGGAGGGGTCGTCGACCTTCTTCTGCGGCTATGTGAACGTCAAGGACGCGCCCGGCAGCGAAGACAAGGCCTATGACTTCATCAATGCCTGGCTGGAGCCTTCGGCGGCCAAGCCGCTCTTGGACACGATCGGCTATGGCCACACCTCGGCCGAGGCGATGGCGACCATCGCCGATGAGCCCGCCGTGGCCGAGGGGCTGGCCGATATCGACGCGCCGGTCCTGGCCCAGACCCCCAACGACCCGGCTCTGCGTCAGCGACAGCTGGCCGAGTTCGAGCGGATCAAAGCCGGGTTCTGATCTCGACCGTCGGAACCGGGGGCTTCGCGCCCCCGGACCCCCGCGGGATATTTTCATGAAGAAGAGATCAGGCGGCGATCACGATGTGGTCGCCGTTCTGCGTGACGGGGACCGGGTCCAGCCCGCAATCGGCGCCTGCCAGCGCCGCGCCCGTGGTCTTATCAAAGCTGGCGCCGTGAGCGGTGCAGAGCAGGCGCGCGCCGTCCGCCGACAGCAGGGTAGACCCCCGATAATCCAGCGGCAGATACTGATGCGGGCAGGCGTTCACAAAGGCGCGGACGGCATCGCCGTCGCGCAGCACGATCACGGGAAAATCGCCGCGATCCGTGCGGACGGTCATCGGGTGCACCCCGGTGACCGCGCTGGCGGGGCAGATGCGCGTGCCCGGCGCGGGGGCGCTGCCGTAATCGGTCCAGGCCATGGTGATGGGCGTGCCTATTGGGCCGGGGTGGCGTCGAGGACGCCGCGCCGGATCTGATCCTCCTCGATGGATTCGAACAGGGCGCGGAAATTGCCCTCTCCGAAACCGTCATCGCCCTTGCGCTGGATGAACTCGAAGAAGATCGGGCCGATCACCGTTTTCGAAAAGATCTGCAGCAGGATGCGGGTCTCTCCGCCGCCGACGACGCCTTCGCCGTCGATCAGGATGCCGCGGGCCTTCATGCGGTCCAGCGGCTCGTCGTGATCCTTCACGCGGCGGTGCGACATCTCGTAATAGGTGTCGGGAGGGCCGGGCATGAACTGCATCCCGGCCTCGGCGATCCGGTCGGTGCCCGCATAGATGTCATTCGTGGCGATGGCGATGTGCTGGATGCCCTCGCCCTTGTATTCGCGCAGATATTCCTCGATCTGGCTGTGATCATCGGTGCTTTCGTTGATCGGGATGCGGATCTTGCCGCAGGGCGATGTCAGGGCGCGGCTGACCAGCCCGGTCTGCTTGCCCTTGATGTCGAAGAACCGGATCTCGCGGAAATTGAACGTGTCGTGGTAGAACTTGTACCAGGTGTCCATGTTGCCGCGGATGACGTTATGGGTCAGGTGGTCCAGATAGAAGAATCCGAACCCCTCGGGGCGCGGGTCGGCCTCGGCCAGCCAGTCGTAATCGGCGTCATAGGCGCTGCCCGCATCGCCATAGCGGTCGATGAAATAGAGCAGCGAGCCGCCGATGCCCAGCACGGCGGGCGCCTCGATCGACTTGCCGGGGCCGGTATATTCGGTCGCGCCCAGATCCAGCGCGCGCTGCAACGCAACCTGCGCGTCGACCACCCGCCAGGCCATCGCCGGCGCGCAGGGGCCGTGTTCGGCCACGAAACCCGCCGCATGGCTGTCCGGTTCGGCGTTCAGCAGATAGTTGATGTCGCCCTGACGATAGAGGATGATGTCGCGGGTCTTGTGGCGCGCGACGGGCGTGAACCCCATCTGGCGGAAGATGCGGTCCAGCACCGCCGGATCGGGATGGGCGTATTCGACGAATTCAAAGCCGTCGGTGCCTGCGGGGTTCGCGGCGCTGACCGTGGCCTTGGGGGCGTCATGCGGGAACGGGCCCATGCGGTATCCTCCTGTCGTTTCGTCCATTATGCGTCCGTGGCCGCGCATGGTGCTTGCAAAGCATCCGGTCCCTGGGCGATCAATGCACGGGATGTGCCGTTTTGTGGCACGTGATGCACGGGACACGCATGGATCGGTTCGACAACGCCATTCTGGCCGCATTGCAGCGCGACGGCGCGCTGACGAATGCCGCACTGGCCGAGACGGTGGGCCTGTCGGCCAGCCAGATCTCGCGCCGCCGGGCCGCGCTGGAGGCTGCGGGCGTGATCGAGGGCTATGCCGCGCGACTGTCGGCGGCCCGACTGGGGCACGGGTTCCGCGCCGTGATCCGCGTGAACCTGCGCGGCCACGGTCAGGGCCGCGAGGAGGATTTCGCCCGCTTTGTCGCGGCCCAGCCCGCGATCCGGCAGGCGTTTTCCGTGTCGGGCGATGCGGATTACGTGCTGGACGTGCGCACCCGCGACCTGGAGGGGTTCGCCGATTTCGTCCATCGCCACCTGCTGCCGCACCCGCAGGTGGCGCAGGTCCGGTCCGAGATCGTGCTCAGGACGCTCAAGGATGATGGCGGGGTGCCGGTCTGACTTGTGCCAGTTTCATGATCTTGTCGAAAACTATGAATTTGCCGACAGGCCTTGCAACGCTTATGTGAGGTATTCCAACGGAAAGGCCTTTGTCATGTCGCTGCCCCCCTCTCCCGCCTTCGCGGCCCTGAACAAGGCCGCATCCGAACGCATCCTGATCCTGGACGGCGCGATGGGCACGCAGATCCAGGCCCTTGGCCTGGGCGAGGATGATTATACCGGCCACGGGTCGGGCCATGCCTGCCGCCACCACACTGACCACCCCCAGCAAGGCAACAACGACCTGCTGATCCTGACCCAGCCCGAGGCGGTCGAGGAGATCCATTACCGCTATGCGATGGCCGGCGCCGACATCGTCGAGACGAACACGTTTTCCGCGACCACCATCGCCCAGCATGATTACGGGCTGGAAGAGGCCGTCCACGATCTGAACGTCGAAGGCGCGCGCGTCGTGCGCCGGGCGCTGGACCGCGCGACCGCCAAGGACGGGCGGCCCCGTTTCGTCGCGGGCGCCATCGGCCCGACGAACCGCACCGCATCGATGAGCCCGGACGTGAACGACCCCGGCTACCGCGCCGTGACCTTCGAGGGGCTGCGCGCCGCCTATCTGCAGCAGGCCAAGGGTCTGATCGCGGGGGGCGCCGACATCCTGCTGATCGAGACGATCTTTGACACGCTGAACGCCAAGGCCGCGATCTTTGCCTGCATTCAGGCGATGGAGGATCACGGGTCACGCCTGCCGATGATGATCTCTGGCACCATCACCGATGCCTCGGGGCGCACCCTGTCGGGGCAGACGCCGACGGCGTTCTGGCATTCGGTCCGCCACGCGAACCCCTGGACCATCGGGCTGAACTGCGCGCTTGGCGCCTCCGCCATGCGGCCGCATCTGGTCGAGCTGTCCGGCGTGGCCGACACGCTGATCTGCGCCTATCCCAATGCGGGTCTGCCCAACGCCTTTGGCCAATATGACGAAGGCCCCGACGACACCGCCCCCCAGGTCGCCGAATTCGCCCGTGCCGGTCTGGTCAACGTGGTCGGCGGCTGCTGCGGCACGACGCCCGACCATATCCGCGCCATCGCCGATGCCGTGGCCCCGTTCGCCCCCAGAAAGGTGCCCGCCTATGCCTGATCGTTACCTGCGCCTGTCGGGGCTGGAGCCCTTTGTGCTGACCCCCGACATTCCCTTCGTCAATATCGGCGAACGCACCAACGTCACCGGGTCCGCGCGTTTCCGCAAGCTGGTCAAGGAGCGCGACTATGCCACCGCGCTGGAGGTCGCCCGCGATCAGGTGGAAAACGGCGCCCAGATCATCGACATCAACATGGACGAGGGCCTGATCGATTCAAAGGCCGCGATGGTCGAATACCTGAACCTGCTGGCCGCCGAGCCCGACATCGCCCGCGTGCCGATCATGATCGACAGCAGCAAATGGGAGGTGATCGAGGCCGGCCTGCAATGCGTGCAGGGCAAGCCGGTCGTGAATTCGATCTCCATGAAGGAGGGCGAGGAGCAGTTCCGCGAACAGGCGCGGCTGTGCCTGGCTTACGGTGCGGCGGTCGTGGTCATGGCCTTCGATGAGGACGGTCAGGCCGATACCTGCGCGCGCAAGATCCAGATCTGCGAACGCGCCTATCGCATTCTGGTCGATGAGGTCGGTTTCCCGCCCGAGGACATCATCTTTGACCCCAACATCTTCGCCGTGGCGACGGGGATCGAAGAGCATAACAATTACGGGGTCGATTTCATCGAGGCGACGCGCTGGATCAGGCAGAACCTGCCCCACGCCCACGTGTCGGGCGGCGTGTCGAACCTGTCCTTCAGCTTTCGCGGCAACGAGCCGGTGCGCGAGGCGATGCATGCCGTGTTCCTCTATCACGCCATCAAGGCGGGCATGGACATGGGCATCGTCAATGCGGGCCAGCTGGCGGTCTATGACCAGATCGACCCCGACCTGCGCGAGGCCTGCGAGGATGTCGTCCTGAACCGTCGCCCCGACGGCACCGAACGCCTGCTGGAGATCGCCGAGCGGTTCCGCGGCGACGGCCAGGGCGCCAAGCGCGAAAAGGACCTGTCCTGGCGCGAATGGCCGCTGGACAAGCGTCTGGAACATGCGCTGGTCAACGGCATCACCGAATATATCGAGGCCGATACCGAGGAGGCACGCCAGCAGGCGGACCGCCCGCTGCATGTCATCGAAGGGCCGCTGATGGCCGGGATGAACGTGGTGGGCGACCTGTTCGGCGCGGGCAAGATGTTCCTGCCGCAAGTGGTGAAATCCGCCCGCGTCATGAAGCAGGCCGTGGCCGTCCTGCTGCCCTATATGGAGGAGGAAAAGCGCCTCTCCGGTGGGACGGAACGCGAGACGGCGGGCAAGATCCTGATGGCGACCGTCAAGGGCGACGTCCACGACATCGGCAAGAACATCGTCGGCGTCGTGCTGGCCTGCAACAATTTCGAGGTGATCGACCTGGGCGTGATGGTGCCCGCGCAGAAGATCTTGGCAGTAGCCCGCGACGAGAATGTCGACATCATCGGCCTGTCCGGCCTGATCACCCCGTCGCTGGACGAGATGGTGCATTTGGCTTCCGAGATGGAGCGCGAGGGGATGGACATTCCCCTGCTGATCGGCGGCGCGACCACGTCCAAGATCCACACGGCGGTCAAGATCTCGCCCAAGTACACGCGCGGTCAGGCGGTGTATGTGACCGATGCAAGCCGGGCGGTGGGTGTCGCTTCGGCGCTGCTCTCCAAGGACAGGCAGGACGCCTATATCAACGAGATCCGCGCCGATTACGTCGCGGTGGCCGACAAGCACGAACGCTCTGAGGCATCGAAATCTCGCCTGCCGCTGACCAAGGCGCGGGCCAATGCGCTGAAGATCGATTGGTCGGCCTATGCGCCGGTCGCGCCCAGCTTTACCGGCGCGCGGGTGATCGACGACTGGGATCTGGCGGAAATCGCACGCTATATCGACTGGACGCCGTTCTTCCAGACCTGGGAGCTGAAGGGCGTCTATCCCCGCATTCTGGACGACGAAAAGCAGGGCGAGGCCGCCCGCCAGCTGTTCGCCGAGGCGCAGGAGATGCTGGCCCGCATCATCGACGGCCAGTGGTTCAAGCCGCGCGCCGTGGTGGGCTTCTGGCCCGCCAACGCGGTGGGCGACGACATCCGTCTGTTCACCGGCGACGACCGGGCCGAAACGCTGGCCATGCTGCACACCCTGCGCCAGCAGGTCACCAAGCGTGGCGACCGGCCCAATGTGGCGCTGTCGGATTTCGTGGCTCCTGAGGGTATCTCGGATCATGTCGGCGGCTTCGTGGTGACGGCGGGCCCCGAGGAGGCCGAGATTTCGGCCCGCTATGAACGGGCCAACGACGATTACGGCGCGATCATGGTCAAGGCGCTGGCCGACCGCTTTGCGGAGGCGATGGCCGAGATGCTGCACGAGCGCGTGCGGCGCGACTATTGGGGTTATGCGCGCGATGAGACCTTTGCGCCCGAGGAACTGGCGGCCGAGCCCTACAAGGGCATCCGTCCCGCGCCGGGCTATCCCGCCCAGCCCGACCATACCGAAAAGCTGACGCTGTTCAGCCTGCTGGACGCAGAGGCCGCGACCGGCGTGACCCTGACCGAAAGCATGGCGATGTGGCCGGGGTCGTCGGTCTCGGGCCTCTATATCGGGCATCCCGACAGCTATTATTTCGGGGTCGCCAAGATCGAGGAGGATCAGGCCCGCGATTACGCCTTGCGCAAGGGCTGGACGTTGGACGAGGCCGAACGCTGGCTGGCCCCGGTCCTGAACTATACCAAGCGTCAGGCAGCGGCCGACGCGGCATGACAAAAGGCCCGCATCGCTGCGGGCCTTTTGCTTACGCACGCAGCATCTGGCGGCCCAGAATGTGATCGGCGGCCTTTTCGCCGGTCATGATCGATGGGCCGTTCAGGTTGCCGTTGGTGATGCGCGGAAAGATCGAGCTGTCCGCGACGCGCAGCCCCTCGACCCCGATCACCCGCAGTTCGGGGTCCACGACGGCGTCCGGGTCGCTGGCCGCCCCCATCCGCGCCGTGCCGCAGGGGTGATAGGCCGATTCCGCATGCTCGCGGATGAAGGCGTCGATCTGTTCGTCCGTCTGGACCGCGTCGCCGGGCTGGATCTCATCGCCGCGATATTGCGCAAAGGCGGGCGCGTCAAAAATGCGGCGCGTGTGACGGACGCAGGCGCGGAATTCCTCCCAGTCCTCGGGCTGGGACATGTAGTTGAAGCGGATCTCGGGCGCCACGGACGGATCGCCCGATGCCAGCCGGATCGTGCCGCGCGATTTCGACCGCATCGGACCGACATGGGCCTGAAACCCGTGCCCCTTGGCCGCCGACTTGCCGTCATAGCGCACCGCCAGCGGCAGGAAGTGGTACTGGATATCGGGATAGTCCTTGGCCTCCGACGACCGGATAAAGCCGCAGCTTTCGAACTGGTTCGACGCGCCCAGGCCGGTCTTTTGCAGCAGCCATTCGACCCCCACCCGGCCTTTGCCCAGCAGGTTGTAGTAGGTATACAACGTCACAGGCTTCAGCGACTTGTACTGCATGTAGATCTCAAGGTGATCCTGCAGGTTGCCGCCCACGCCGGGACGGTCCGCCAGCGGCTTGATCCCATGTTCGCGTAGGTGATCCGCAGGCCCGATGCCCGACACCATCAGCAGCTTGGGCGTGTTGATGGTGCTGGCCGAGATGATGACCTCACGCGTCGCATGAAGCGCCTCGACTTTGCCGTTTCGTTCGATTTCAACGCCGTAAGCCCGCTTTCCTTGAAACAGGATGCGGTTCGCAAGTCCGCGTACGACCGTCAGCAGACCGGTCTTTTTCGCGGGCCGCAGATAGGCGTTGGCGGCGGACCAGCGGCGGCCCTTCCAGATGGTGGCCTCCATCGGGCCGAACCCCTCCTGCTGTTCGCCGTTGTAATCGTCGGTGCGGGGCCAGCCCGCCTGCTGCCCGGCCTCGATGAAGGTGTTGAACAGGGGGTTCTTGCGCTTGCCGCGGGTGATGTGCAGCGGGCCGTCGGTGCCGCGCACCGGGGACTGGCCGCCATGCCAGGTCTCCATCCGCTTGAAATAGGGCAGAACGCCGGCATAGTCCCAGCCCTCGGCACCGCTGTCGGCCCAGTGCTGGAAGTCCTTGGGATTGCCGCGCACGAACACCATCCCGTTGATCGAGGACGACCCCCCGATCACCTTGCCGCGCGGCGTGGCCAGTTTGCGCCCGCCCAGATGCGGCTCGGGCTGGCTGGCGAAACCCCAGTCATAGCGGCTCATGTTCATCGGATAGGACAGCGCGCCCGGCATCTGGATGAAGGGGCCGATATCGCTGCCGCCAAATTCGATCAGCGTGACGGTCCGCCCGGCCTCTGTCAGCCGATAGGCCAGCGCGCAGCCGGCGCTGCCCGCGCCGATGATGACGTAATCCGCATCCTGCGCGGCCTTCGGCAGATCAGTAGGGTGCATCGACGCCTCCCATGCCCACATAGACGGATTTTAGTTGGCTGTAATGCTCGATCGCGGCGGCCGAATTCTCGCGCCCAAGACCCGACAGCTTGACGCCGCCGAAGGGCATCTCCACGGGCGTCAGGTTGTAGGTGTTGATCCAGCAGGTCCCGGCCTCCAATGCGGCGATGACGCGGTGCGCACGGGTCAGGTCTTGCGTGAACACGCCTGCGGCCAGGCCGAAACCGGTGCCGTTGGCGCGACCGATCACCTCGGCCTCGTCAACAAAGCTGAGGGCGGTCATCACGGGGCCAAAGATCTCATCGGTGGCGATGGTCATGTCGTCGGTGGCGTCAGCGAACACGGTGGGCGGGATGAACGGCCCCTCTCCCATCCCCCCGCAGACCAGACGCGCGCCCGCATCCACGCCCGCCCGGATCGCGGCGCGGATCTTGTCGGCCTGGGCCGCATTGATGATCGGGCCGTGATTGGTGTCGGGGTCCAGCGGGTCGCCCATGCGGACGGCTTTGACGCGTTCGGCCAGGCGGGCCAGGAAATCCTCCTTGATGCCCTCGTGCAGGAAGACCCGCGTGCCGTTGGAACAGATCTGCCCGGCGCTGTAGAAATTGGCCAGAATCGCGGCGCTGACCGCATCCTCCAGGTTGGCGTCGTCAAAGACGATCAGAGGCGACTTGCCGCCCAGCTCCATCGTGACATGGCGCATCCCTTCGGCGGCGGCGGCATAGACACGGCGCCCCGTGGGCACCGACCCTGTCAGAGAGACCTTGGCCACGTTGGGGTCGGTGACCAGCGCGGCACCCACCGCGCCGCGGCCCTGCACCACGTTGAAGACGCCCGGCGGCATCCCCGCCTGAATGAAGATTTCCGCCAGTTTCAAGGCCCCTAGCGGCGTTTCCTCGGACGGCTTGAAGACCGTGGTATTGCCCATGACCAGCGCGGGCGCGGCCTTCCAGCAGGCGATCTGGCTGGGGTAATTCCACGCCCCGATGCCCGCGCAGACGCCCAGAGGCTCTCGCCGGGTATAGGCCCAATCGGCACCCAACGGGATCATCTGCCCCGTCAGCGTCGCGGCCAGCCCCGCGAAATATTCCAGCGACGCGGCACCCGAGGGCCAGTCGGCCACCAGCGTCTCCTGGATCGGCTTGCCGGTGTCCAGCGTCTCAAGGCGCGCCAGTTCGTCGTTCCGCTCAAGGATGATGGCGGCGGCGCGGGCCAGGATGCGGCCGCGTTCCACGGGTGCCATCGCGGCCCATGCGGGCTGGGCGGCGCGGGCGGCGGCGCAGGCCTGGGCCACCTGGTCGGTCGTGGCCTCGCGCAGCGTGGCGATGGTGCTGCCGTCAAAGGCATAGCGGACGTCAAGCGTGTCGCCCTGCCCCTCGACCGGCTTGCCGTCGATGAACAGGGAGGCGGCGGGTTGGGCGGACAGGCTCATGCGAGGGCCTCCTTCAGATAGGTCATGATGGTGTTCAGCGCCGCATCGGCATCGGTCGGTCCGGGGGTCAGGACCGCGCGCAGATAGACGCCGTCGATCAGCGCGCCAAGCGTGTCGGCGGTGCGTTCGGGATGGTCGGTCAGTCCGCGCAGCGCCACGATCAGGTTCGAGTGCAGCCGGCGGTGATAGACACGCAACAGCCGCGCAGCCTCGGGAGAGTTCAGGGCAAGTGCGTAAAAATTAAGCCATGCGCTGACGGTCTCGCGCTGGAAATTCTGGCGGGCAAAGCTGGCATGGACGATCGCGTCCAGCCGCCCCCGCGCCCCGCGCCCCGGCAGGCGGTCATGGACCGACCGGCCATAGCTGCGCAGGATATAGCGCATCGCCGCCAGAAAGATCTGGTCCTTGGAGCCGAAATAGTGATGCGCCAGCGCCGGCGACATGCCCGCGCGCTTGGCGATCTGCGCCACGGTGACGTCCAGCGACCCCGCGCGCCCGACCTCGAAGATCGCGGCATTGATCAACGCTGCTTTTCGGATAGGCTCGGCCCCGAGTTTCGGCATGATCACCCCTGCTGCGGAAGATTTCTGTTGCTTTGCCGTTTCCATGTAACGTTAATTGACTGACCAATCAAGAACAGGGAGCCTCAAATGACCCTTTCCCGGATGGCCGCAAGCCTTCTGATGGGCACCGCCCTGGCCCTGCCCGCCCACGCGGCAGAGCCCGAACAGTGCCACCAGGTGGTCTTTTCCGACGTGGGATGGTCCGACATCACGGCGACCACGGCGCTGGCCTCGACCGTGCTGGAGGCGCTTGGATACCGGACCGAGACGCGCATCCTGTCGGTGCCCGTGACCTATACCGCGCTGTCCACCGGCGATGTGGACGTGTTCCTGGGCAACTGGATGCCCACGATGGAGGCCGACATCGCCCCCTATCGCGACACGGGAACCGTCGACACCGTCCGCACCAACCTGACGGGCGCGAAATACACGCTGGCGACCAACCAGGCCGGTGCCGATCTGGGCATCACCGATTTCGCCGCCATCGCCGAACACAAGGACGCCCTGGACGGCAAGATCTATGCGATCGAGCCGGGCAATGACGGCAACCGCCTGCTGCTGGAGATGGTGGCGATGGACCAGTTCGACCTGGGCACCTTCGAGATCGTCGAATCCAGCGAACAGGGCATGCTGGCGCAGGTCCAGCGCGCGTCCGACCGCGACCGCCCGGTCGTCTTCCTGGGCTGGGAGCCGCATCCCATGAACGCGCAGTTCGACATGACCTATCTGACCGGGGGCGACGACATCTTCGGTCCCGATCTGGGCGGGGCCGAGGTGCGCACCAACACCCGCGCGGGCTATGTCGCGGAATGCGCCAATGTGGGCCGGTTCCTGACCAACCTTGAATTCACCCTGTCGATGGAGAACGAGGTCATGGACGCCATTCTGAACGATGGTCAGGACCCCATGGCCGCCGCCCGCGCCTGGCTGGCCGCGAATCCCGATGCCGCGACCGGCTGGCTTGCGGACGTGACCACGGTGGACGGCAACGATCCCCATTCGGCGCTGCAGGCGGCCCTGAACTGACCCTCGCGCCGGGCCCCGCGCCCGGCGCCACAGCCTTGCAGGAGCGCGCATGGAGCAGATGACCGCATGGGTCACCGACACCAAGATCCCGGTGGGACGGACCGCCAAATCGGCCTTTGACTGGCTGAACGCCAATGCGGCGGGGGTGTTTGACGCCATCTCGACCGCGATGGAGGCGCTGATCGCGGCGATCCTGGCCGCGCTGCAGGCCCCGCATCCGTTCCTGTTCATCGCGCTGGCCATGGCGCTGACGGGCCTGTTGCAGCGCAGGCTGGCCCCCTGCCTGCTGATGCTGGCCGGGCTGCTCTTCGTGCTGAACCAGGGTTACTGGTCGGAAATGCTGCAATCGCTGACGCTGGTGCTGTCGGCCTGCATCGTCTGCATGGCGGTGGGCGTGCCCATCGGCATCGCCTGCGCGCACCGGCCGCGTCTTTACGCCTGGATGCGGCCGGTGCTGGACCTGATGCAGACGCTGCCGACCTTTGTCTATCTGATCCCGGCCATCGTGTTCTTTGGCATCGGCATGGTGCCGGGCCTGCTGGCCACCGTGATCTTTGTTCTGCCCGCGCCGATCCGCCTGACGCAGCTGGGCATCGCCTCGACCCCCCCTGCCCTGGTCGAGGCCGCGACCGCCTTTGGTGCCACGCCCCGGCAACTGCTGTGGAAGGTGGAACTGCCCAGTGCCCTGCCCCAGATCATGGCGGGCCTGAACCAGACCATCATGCTGTCGCTGTCGATGGTGGTCATCGCGGCGCTGGTCGGCGCATCGGGCCTCGGCGTGCCGGTCGTGCGGGCGCTGAACAGCGTGAACACCGCGCTTGGGTTCGAATCGGGGATGGTGATCGTGGTCGTGGCGATCCTGCTGGACCGGATGCTGCGCATGGAGGGCCGCAAATGAACGCCGTCGAATTCGACCGGGTCTGCATCGTCTTTGGCGATCATCCCGCCCGCGCTTTGCCGCTGATGGACGAGGGGCTGGACCGCGGCCCCATCAAGACCGAGACCGGCCAGGTGCTGGGCGTCCACGACTGCTCCCTCTCGGTCGCCGAGGGCGAGATCCTGGTTCTGATGGGCCTGTCGGGGTCGGGAAAATCGACCCTGCTGCGGGCCGTGAACGCGCTGAACCCGGTCTGCCGCGGAGAGGTCCGCATCCGGCGCGGCGACCGCATGGTCAGCGTGACCGGCGCGGGCAGCCGCGCGCTGCGCGACATCCGCCTGCGCGACGTGGCGATGGTGTTCCAGCAGTTCGGCCTGCTGCCCTGGCGCAGCGTGCGTGAGAATGTGGGCCTGGGGCTGGAGCTGGCGGGCATGTCGACCACTGAGCGCCGCAAAAGGATCGACCATCACCTGGAGACCGTCGGTCTGTCAGAGTGGGCCGAACGCAAGGTCGGCGACCTGTCGGGCGGCATGCAGCAGCGCGTGGGCCTGGCCCGCGCCTTTGCGACCGAGGCGCCGATCCTGCTGATGGACGAGCCGTTCAGCGCGCTGGACCCGCTGATCCGCGCCCGGCTGCAGGATGAGCTGCTGGACCTTCAGGCGCGCACCGGCCGCACCATCATCTTTGTCAGCCACGACCTGGACGAGGCGTTCAAGCTGGGCAACCGCATCGCGCTGATGGAGGGGGGCCGTATCGTCCAGATCGGCACGGCCCGCGACATCATCGCCAACCCGGTCAGCGATTACGTCGCCGATTTCGTCGCGCATATGAACCCTCTGGGGGTGCTGACCGCCCGCGATGTGGCCGAACCCGGCACCGCCGAGGGCACGCCCGTGCCGCCCGACATGCCGGTGCGCGCCGTCATGGGCCTGCTGGCCGATCGCGACGCCCTGCCCGTCGCGGGCGGCGGGCGTGTCACCCGCGGCGCGGTCCTGGCCCGGCTGATCGACCCGCGCGGTTAGCTGTTCTGCAGGTCGCGGTGATAGCGCGACAGCAGCATCAGCCCCAGGGCAAACAACCCCAGCCCCAGCCCGAAAACATAGGTATAGCTGACATAGCTGCCCGGATAGCCCGGATAGAACGCGCTGCGCATCTGGCCGATGATATGGATCAGCGGGTTCCACCACAGCCAATCCTGATAGGGCTGCGGCACGTCGTCGAAGATGAAGAGGATGCAGGACAGGATGAAGAAGGGCTTCATCAGGATCCCCCAGAGCGGCCCCCACCAGCTGATCGCCTCGAACAGGAAACAGTTCATGACCCCCACCGCGACGCCGATCATGATCATCATGGCGATGGCCAGGGCGATCTGATCCAGCTGCGGGTCGGTCCGCGTCTCCTCGAACAGGCTGATGGCAGTGAAAATCACGGTGAAGACCATGATCTGCGTCACACTGTTATAGGCGATGCGCGCCAGCAGCGCGTCCATGAAGGTCACCGCCGGATAGGTCAGCAGCGCCGCCGAATAGCGCACCGAATTGGCCGTCTTGTTCGCGATGTCCATGTATCCCAGGAACGGGACCATGCCCGTCGCATAGAACATTGCAAAACTGGAGCCGATGGGCGGCGACGAGAATGCCACCGAAAAGATCAGCGTCAGCAGGATCACCCCGCCCGCAGGCTCGGCGATGGCCCAGAAATAGCCGCCGGCAGCGCGGCCGTGGCTGGTCTGCATCTCGCGCAGGACCAGGGCGCCGATGGCGCGCAGGCTGGCGAAACGACGGTGCTTGCGCACCTCGCGGAGAGTGTGTGCCCCCTGAGGCGCACGCCGTTGCGGCAGGGGTGGGGTCGAAGTGGTCTGGGACATGCGGATCACGGATTGCGCCGGAGGGGCGGCTGCGGCTCTCACGATCCTGGCATCGGATCGGTGCTGGAACTGTTCCCCGCGCTTATGTATGACGGCGCGAGCAAGATCAACATGACAGGCGGGGTAAGCGCATGTCCGCCCAGGACCCGAAATCCGGACCCCGTCCTCAAACCGGCACGCCGGTCCCGCCCGGTCAGCCAGCCGCGCAGGCGCCCGCACAGGGCCAGCCCCCGGCGCCGCCCAAGCCCGCACCGGCCCAAGGCCAGGCGCCCCAGGGCCAACCGCGTCCGCAGGGACCGGGCGGCGGTCCGCGCCCCGGCGGGTCCGGCCCGGCCAATCGCCCCGCCCCCGTCACCCCCGAGATGCAGGCCCGCATCCAGGCGGCGCTGCAGCAGCCCGTCCTGCCCCCGGCCAGTCCCGCGCAGATGCAGCGGCGCCATTACGGCATGGCGATCAGCTTTGTGGTGATGGTGCTGATCCCCGCGCTGCTGAGCGCGGCCTATATCTACACGCGGGCGGTGGATCAGTATGCCTCCTATGTCGGGTTCTCGGTCCGCAGCGAATCGGCGCCCAACGCGGGTGACGTGCTGGGGGGGCTGGGGTCGCTGGTGGGGGTCACCTCCAGCTCGACCAGCGACACCGACATCCTCTACAAGTTCATCCAGAGCCGCGACCTGGTCGAGCGGGTGAACAGCCGGATCGACCTGCGCGAGGTCTGGTCCAAGGCGCCGGGCGATCCGATCTTCGGGTTCCGCGGCGGCGCCTCGCTGGAGGATCTGGTCAAGGAATGGGACCGCAAGGTCCGCATCCATTACGACAGCGGCATGATCGACCTGCGCATCCTGGCATTCGACGCGCAGGACGCCCAGGACATCGCCCTGGCGATCGTGGACGAGGGCGGCATCCTGATCAACCAGCTGAACGACATCGCCCGCGAGGACGCCCTGCGCTATGCCCGCGACGAGCTGGAGCGCGCCCAAGGCCTGCTGCGCACCGCGCGCCAGAACGTGACCGAGTTCCGCAACCGCTATCAGCTGGTCGATCCCGTGGCCGATGTGCAGGGCCAGATCGGGGTGGTCACCTCGCTCCAGCAGCAGCTGGCCGAACAGCTGGTCGCGCTTGGCCTGCTGCAGGCGAATGCGCAGGCCAACGACCCCCGCATCAGCCAGACCGAGCTGCGCATCCAGGTCATCCGCGACCAGATCGACGCCGAGCGCCAGAAGTTCGGATCGGTCAACGGAGAGGAGGCGCTGTCCGATGTCGTCGGCCAGTTCGAGATCCTGACCGTCGACCGTCAGTTCGCCGAGGCCAGCTATACCGCCGCCCTGGCCAGCTTCGAGAGCGCCCGCGCCGAGGCCGCGCGCCAGTCGCGCTATCTGGCGCCCTATATCCGCCCGACCCTGGCGCAGGAGGCCGAATTCCCGCAGCGGCTACGCCTTTTGCTGATGATCGCGGGGTTCCTGACGGTGATCTGGGTGATCGGCAGCCTGATCTTCTACAGCCTGCGCGACCGGCGATGATCCATCTGCAGAACCTGTCCAAGACCTATACCCTGAACGGCAAGCACAAGGTGGTGGCCGACAACATCACCGCCACCTTTCCGACCGGGGTGGCGGTGGCGCTGCTGGGGCGCAACGGCGCGGGCAAATCCTCGCTGCTGCGGATGATCTCGGGGGCGATGCTGCCTTCGTCGGGCAAGGTTCTGTCCACCGGCACGATCAGCTGGCCGGTCGGGTTCGCGGGCTCGTTCAACGGCGACCTGACCGGAGAGCAGAACTGCCGCTTTGTCGCGCGCATCTATGGCGTCGACACGGACGAGCTGCTGCATTTCGTCGAAGATTTCGCCGAGCTGGGCGACCATTTCCGCCTGCCCATCCGCACCTATTCTTCGGGAATGCGGTCGCGGCTGGCCTTCGGCCTGTCGATGGCCGTGCCCTTCGACACCTATCTGGTCGATGAGGTGTCGGCGGTGGGCGACGCGGCCTTTCGCGCCAAATCGAACCGGGTGTTCAACGAGCGCATGGCCAAGGCCGGCGCAATCGTCGTCGCCCATGGCATGGGCCTGCTGCGCGAGACCTGTCACATGGGCGCCGTGCTGGAGCGGGGGCGCCTGACCTTCTACGCCGATATCGAAGAGGCGATCGCCGCCCACATGGAAAACATGCGCCAAGGCCAGGCCCAGCAGGCCTGACCCCGGCGCATCGGCGTCATGCGGCCAGAAACGCCTTCAGATCGTCCAGCAGCCGGTCGCCATGCGTGGCGACCAATCCGTGCGGTGCGCCGTCATAGTCGATGGCCGTCGCATGCGGCACCATCTGCGCCATGCGCTGCGCGGTGGCTGCGATCGGCACGATCTTGTCGGCGGTGCCATGCACCACCAGCGTCGGCAGCCGGATCTGCGCCACATCGGCAGTGAAGTCGGTCATGCCAAAGGCGGTCACGCATTCCAGCGTGGCGCGCGGGCTGGCCATCATCGCCATGCCCTGCGTCCAGTCCAGAGCCGACTGGCTGACCCCGCTGGTCAGCCCCTGACCATAGAAGTCCTTGAAGAAATCGCGCAGAAAGGCCGGGCGGTCCTTGCGCAGGCCGTCGCGCATCCCGTCGAACAAATCGGCCGGGGCGCCGTCGGGATTGGCATCGGACGTCAGCAGGCCCGGCGCGACCGAGGACACGAAGGCCAGCCGCGAGACGCCGCGCGCCCCGTGGCGCGAGACATAGCGCGCGACCTCTCCGCCGCCCATCGAGAACCCGACCAGCGCCGCGTCGTCCAGCTCCAGCGCAACGATCACATCGGCCAGATCGTCCGACAGCGTGTCATAATCATACCCGTCCCATGGCTGATCCGACCGGCCAAAGCCGCGGCGGTCATAGCTGACGATCCGGTATCCGGCCTCGGCCAGACCCACGGCCTGCGTCTCCCAGCTGTCGGCGGTCAGCGGCCAGCCGTGGATCAGCACGACCGGGCGGCCCTGCCCCCAGTCCTTGACGTAAAGTTGCGTGCCATCCCTGGCGGTGATCATGGGCATCTGCGGTCCTCCTGCAGCCAGTTGGCAGGAAAACGCGCCGGGGGCGGTGCGGTTCGCTCGCTCCCGGTCACGGAGCCGCTAGCGGACCTTGGCCCAGGTCTGGCTGCTGCACAGCAACCCGCCCGCGATGCAGCCCGACAGGCTCATCCGGTCGCCCGAAACGGCGGCCTTGCCCGCATAGACGCGGTCGGTGGACGGGCGCCAGACGCGGCCCGCGTAGTTGCCGCCGCCCTGGGGCGCCATGTCGATGACGATCTGGCGGCCCAGATTGGGGGACTGATACTCCGCCCCATCGCGGAAGGTGCGGGTGATGGTGCCGCAGAACGCGCCGCCGCAGGGGGCGACGGTGACATGGGCAAAGGCGCCCTCGTCGGGCTGGGTCTGCCAGACCCCCTCGATCGGGTCGGCAAACGCCGCCCCCGCCGCCAGCATCAGCCCGGCCGCCAGAATGAATGGACGCATGAAATCCTCCTCCTCAGGATGGGCTCAGAGTGCGCGCGCCGCCCCCGTCCGGGCAAGCATGACGTCAGGTCCGCCTCTTGCCGATCGGGCCCGCCCCGTGGCAAAGGGGGCGCGACCCAACCCGCCGGAGCCTGCCGCCATGATCCTCTATCCCGCCATCGACCTGAAAGACGGCAATTGCGTGCGCCTGCTGCGCGGCGACATGGAGGCCGCGACCGTCTTCGGCACCGATCCGGCGGCCCAGGCCCGCGCCTTCCAGGATGCGGGCGCCGAATGGCTTCACCTAGTCGACCTGAACGGCGCGTTCGAGGGCAAGCCGGTGAATGCCGCCGCGGTCGAGGCGATCCTGGCCGCGACCTCGATCCCCACCCAACTGGGCGGCGGCATCCGCGACATGGCCACCATCGAGGCCTGGCTGAACCGCGGCCTGACCCGCGTCATCCTGGGCACCGTCGCGGTCGAGGACCCCGACCTGGTCCACCAGGCCGCCGCCGCCTTTCCGGGGCGGATCGCTGTGGGCATCGACGCGCGGGCGGGCCGCGTCGCCACCCGCGGTTGGGCGACCGAGACCGACATCGACGCCACCGACCTGGCGCGCCGCTTTCAGGACGCCGGCGTGGCCGCGATCATCTATACCGATATCGACCGCGACGGCGCGATGGGCGGCCCCAACATCGCCGCGACCGAGGCGCTGGCCCGGGCCGTCACCATCCCGGTCATCGCCTCGGGCGGCGTCTCCTCGCTGGCCGACCTGACGGCGCTGGCGCAGACCGGCGTCATCGCCGGCGCCATCTCGGGCCGCGCCCTCTATGACGGCGCCATCGACCTGAAGCAGGCGCTCCAAATTCTCGCCTGACCCTTCTTCTTCACGGCAAATATCCCGGGGGGGCCGCGGCACGCGGCGGGGGGCAGCGCCCCCCTCTGGCCCAAAGGCCCGCGCTGCGCTAGAACCGGCACCGAACCACATAAAGGCCCGCCCGATGCTCAAGACCCGGATCATCCCCTGCCTGGACGTGGCCGATGGCCGGGTCGTCAAGGGCGTGAACTTCGTCGATCTGCGCGATGCCGGCGACCCGGTCGAGGCCGCCCGCGCCTATGACGCCGCCGGCGCCGACGAGATCTGCTTTCTGGACATCCACGCCACGCATGAAAACCGCGGCACCATGTTCGACCTGGTGACGCGCACGGCGGAACAGTGCTTTGTGCCGCTGACGGTCGGCGGCGGCGTGCGCACGCATGAGGACGTGCGCGCCCTGCTGCTGGCGGGGGCCGACAAGGTCAGCTTCAATTCCGCCGCGGTGGCCGACCCGGACGTGGTCGCCGCCGCCGCCGACCGCTTCGGCAGCCAGTGCATCGTCGTGGCCATCGACGCGAAAACGGTGGCCGACGGCCGGTGGGAGATCTTCACCCATGGCGGCCGCAAGCCCACCGGCATCGACGCCGTCGAATTCGCCCGCCTGGTCGAGGCCAGGGGCGCGGGGGAAATCCTGCTGACCTCGATGGACCGGGACGGCACGCGGTCGGGCTTCAACCTGCCGCTGACGCGGGCCATCGCGGATGCGGTGAACGTGCCGGTCATCGCATCGGGCGGCGTCGGCACGCTGGACCATCTGGTCGAGGGCGTGACCGAGGGCCATGCCAGCGCCGTCCTGGCCGCCAGCATCTTCCATTTCGGCACCCACACCATCGCCGAGGCCAAGGCCCATATGGCCGCGGCCGGCATCCCCATGAGGCTGACATGACCCCGCTTCAGCGCCTCTCGGCCACGATCCAGTCCCGCAAGACCGCCGATCCGGACAGCAGCTGGACCGCGAAACTGCTGGCCAAGGGCCCCGAGAAATGCGCCGAGAAATTCGGCGAGGAGGCCATCGAGGCGATCATCGAGGCCGTCAAGGGCGACCGCGACCGGCTGACCTCGGAGGCCGCGGACGTGATGTTCCACCTGCTGGTCATGCTGGCCGCCCGCGACATCACCCTGGCCGATGTCGAGGCCGAGCTGGCGCGGCGCGACGGGGTCTCGGGGCTGACCGAAAAGGCCGCGCGCCCAAAGGGCTGATTTCAGGCGGCGGATGGCGCAATTCGCCACGCATCGCGCCCTGACCCTTCCCCTTGGGCAGGCACAAGGGCTATAAGCCCCGCAATCGCCGCGCCTGGACGCGGCCCGAACAGAACATGGCAGAGGATGGCATGAGCAACGATTCCCACCACGACAAGCATCACGAGGGCGACGTGGCCTTCATCCGCTCGCTGGCCGAGCTGCTCAATTCCAGCGAGCTGAACGAGATTCAGGTCAAGCGGGAATACGGCGAACATGACCGCCTGACGGTCAGCCTGACCAAGCAGGGCAAGCAGGTCGTCTATGCCCAGGCCGCAGCCGCCCCCGCCGCTGCAGCCCCCGCCCCGGCGGGAACCCCCGCTCCGGCGGCGTCACCCGCCGCAGCCAGCGCCGACCCGGCCACGCTGCCCGGTGCCGTGACCTCTCCGATGGTCGGCACGGCCTATCTGTCGGCCGAACCGGGTGCCGCACCCTTCGTCACCGTGGGCCAGACCGTGGCCGAGGGCGACACGCTGATGATCGTCGAGGCGATGAAGACGATGAACCACATCCCCGCCCCCCGCGCGGGCACCGTGCGCCGCATCCTGATCGACGATGGCACCCCGGTCGAATTCGGCACGCCACTGATGATCGTCGAGTGACGCCCATGTTCGACAAGATCCTCATCGCCAACCGGGGCGAGATCGCGCTGCGCGTGATCCGCGCCTGCCGCGAGATGGGCATCGCATCGGTCGCGGTCCATTCGACCGCCGATGCCGATGCGATGCATGTCCGCATGGCCGACGAATCGGTCTGCATCGGGCCGCCCTCCTCGACGCACAGCTACCTGTCGATGCCCGCGCTGATCTCGGCCTGCGAGATCACGGGCGCGCAGGCGATCCATCCGGGCTATGGTTTTCTGTCCGAGAATGCCGGCTTCGTTCAGATGCTGGAAGATCACGACATCACCTTCATCGGCCCGCGCGCGGAACATATCCGCATCATGGGCGACAAGATCACCGCCAAGGACACGATGAAGGCCCTGGGCGTCCCCTGTGTGCCCGGCAGCGAGGGCGGCGTGAACGACGTCGACGAGGCCAAGCAGGTCGCGGCCCAGATCGGCTATCCGGTCATCATCAAGGCCACGGCGGGCGGCGGCGGCCGCGGCATGAAGGTCGCCGAGAACGAGGCGGGCCTTGAGGTCGCCTTCCGCACCGCCCGGTCCGAGGCCAAGGCCGCCTTCGGCAATCCCGACGTCTATATCGAGAAGTACCTGCAGCGCCCCCGCCATATCGAGATCCAGGTCTTTGGCGACGGCAAGGGCCGCGCCGTCCATCTGGGCGAACGCGACTGCTCGCTGCAGCGCCGCCACCAGAAGGTGCTGGAGGAGGCCCCCGGCCCCGCCATCACCCCTGAACAGCGCGCCCGCATCGGCAAGGTCTGCGCCGACGCGGTGGCCAAGATCGGCTATTCCGGCGCCGGCACGATCGAGTTCCTGTTCGAGGATGGCGAGTTCTATTTCATCGAGATGAACACCCGCCTGCAGGTGGAACATCCGGTGACCGAGGCCATCTTTGGCGTCGATCTGGTCCGCCAGCAGATCCGCGTCGCCGCAGGCCTGCCGATGGAGTTCCACCAAGAGGATCTGGTGATCAACGGCCATTCCATCGAGGTGCGGATCAACGCCGAAAAGGTGCCGGGCTTTTCGCCCTGCCCCGGCAAGATCACCCAGTATCACGCACCGGGCGGTCTGGGCGTGCGGATGGATTCGGCGCTCTATCAGGGCTATTCGATCCCGCCCTATTACGACAGCCTGATCGGCAAGCTGATCGTGCATGGTCGCGACCGCGACGAGGCGCTGGCCCGCCTGTCGCGCGCCCTGGGAGAGTTGATCGTGGACGGCGTGGACACGACCGTGCCGCTGTTCCGCGACCTGCTGGCCGAGCCGGACATCCAGTCGGGGAACTACTCGATCCACTGGCTGGAGCGCTGGCTGGCGCAGCACTACGCGTAAGGCCCGATGATCACGCCCGCGCAACTGCTGACCGGCTATGCGCGCGGCGTGTTTCCCATGGCCGAAAGCGCGGATGACGACCGCCTCTACTGGTTCGACCCCCCGATGCGGGGGGTCCTTCCGGTCGGGGGCGTGCACGCCTCGCGTTCGTTGCGTCGAGACCTGCGCCGGGGCGGCTGGTCGGCGCATCTGGACGGCGATTTCGACGCCGCCGTGGCCGCCTGCGCGGATCGCGACACGACCTGGATCAACGCACCCCTAGCGGAACTTTATCGCCAACTGCATGATGCCGGGCACGCCCACGCGATCGAGGTGCGCCGCGACGGCGTGTTCGCCGGCTGCATCTTCGGCATCACCATTGGCGGGGCGTTTTTCGGCGAATCGATGATGTCCGCGCAAGAGAATGGGTCGCGGATGGCGCTGCTCTGGACGTCCAGCCACCTGCAGCGCTGTGGCTTCACCCTGTTTGACACGCAATTCCTGACGCCGCACCTGGCCCGGATGGGTGGGGTCGAAATACCGCGCACAGCCTATCGCAGCCGTCTTGCCTCTGCCCTGCGGCGCGAGGCCGACTTTCGCGCGCAACCCCTGCTTTCGGCGGCTGCCCTGACGTCGGGCCTCAGTCCTGGCAGCTCATGACCCAGACGTCATAGCGCGCATCGTCCAGCGCCGACAGCGCCGGCGAGCTGGCAATCATCCACCCGCTGAAGACCGAGGCGTTCTGCCGCAGGTCGGTGATGGCCACCTGGGCGAAGGCATCGGAACTGGGATCGCCAGAGGGATAGCGGCATTCCCCCAGCCTGATCTCCAACCTGCCATAGCGGACGGCCTCTCCGACTTGCAGCGGCAGGTCGGTGGTCCGACCGGACACCTTGTCCAGCCCCCGCAGCATCGCCCCCGAGGCCCGCATGGTTTCCTGCGACACGGCGGGCGTGGCCGACAGCATCAGGCACATCGCAAGACGGATCACGGCGCGTCCCCTGCCGCCTGGCTGTCGACGAATTTCAGCATCAGCTGCAGCAGGCTGACGGCGCCCTGGACATCCTCGATCTCATCGCCGGGGGCCAGGTTGTCGGGGCTGCCGCCCGGCTGCAGCTGGATATAGGCGCCGCCCAGCAGACCGTCCGACTGGATCAGCGCGGCGCTGTCGGTCGGCAGGACAATGTCCTGCGGGATGGTCAGGACGGCATCGGCCAGATAGGTCTGGGGATTGAGGCGGATCTCGCTGACCCGACCGATGCGCACACCGGCCAGACGCACTTCGGTGCCCACCGCGACTCCGTCGACATCGGGAAAGGACGCGGTGACCTGATAGCCCGACGCCCGCGGCCACCGATCCTGCGCGGCCCATGCCAGGAAGCCTGCGGCGACCAGCAACACGACGCCGCCCGCGATCAGTTCCGCCGTCGCCTCAGTGCGCGGGGCTGTGCCTTGGGCCATCTTATTCGGGGCGCCACGCGTCATAATCGCTGCGCACCGCAGGCTGCGCCCGATAGAGCGAGCCCGCAGGCACATAGGCGCCCGGCGTGCCGGTCAGGTTCGGCTGATGGGGCTGCTCCCACTCCCGGCGCGGCACGGCCAGTTCGGTCGGAGCCTCGTTCCAGGTGTGGTGCAACCAGCCATGCCATTCCGGGCTGATCTGGCTGGCCTCGGATTCAGCGTTGTAGATCACCCAACGCCGCTTGCCGTCCGCCGTCTTGTA
Source organism: Paracoccus hibiscisoli (assembly GCF_005048265.1). GTDB lineage: Bacteria > Pseudomonadota > Alphaproteobacteria > Rhodobacterales > Rhodobacteraceae > Paracoccus > Paracoccus hibiscisoli. The sequence continues at coordinate 93,236 of NZ_SUNH01000014.1, read as the reverse complement.
GAAGATGTTTCCGACCGCATCCTCGCCGACCTTCACGCCATTGCGCCAGGTCCAGAACTGGGTGTTGAGCGTCTGGCTGTTCCACCAGGTCAGAAAGCGCAGCAGGAACGACATGGTTGGCACCCTCAAGCAATCGGATTTCCATGGGATATGCCCCAGAACCCGCGCAAGGTCCAGCCTCGCGCGGGCCTCGCGGAGTTATCCGGCCGAGGCCGTTTCCTTCTTGGGATCGACATGGATCAGCAGCGGCTTGGCCGAGGGGTTCTCGACGGCCTCGTCGTTGACGACCACCTCCTGGACGCTGTCCAGACCGGGCAGTTCGAACATGGTGTCCAGCAGGATCTCCTCCATGATCGACCGCAGGCCGCGGGCACCGGTCTTGCGCTTGATGGCGCGCTTGGCGATCGCGGTCAGCGCGTCCTCGGTGAAGGTCAGCTGAACCCCCTCGAGGTCGAACAGGCGCTGATACTGCTTGACCAAGGCGTTCTTCGGCTTGGTCAGGATGATGATCAGCGCTTCCTCGTCCAGGTCGGTCAGGGTCGCAATGACGGGCAGACGGCCGACGAATTCCGGGATCAGGCCGAATTTAAGCAGATCCTCGGGCTCCAGCTCCTTGAACAGCTCGCCCACGCCCTGGTCGCCCGCTTCCTTGACAGAGGCGCCAAAGCCCATCGCGGTGCCCTTGTTGCGCTGCGCGATGATGCGGTCCAGACCCGCGAATGCGCCGCCGCAGATGAACAGGATGTTCGTGGTGTCGACCTGCAGGAACTCCTGCTGGGGATGCTTGCGGCCACCCTGCGGGGGCACCGAGGCGACGGTCCCTTCCATGATCTTCAGCAGGGCCTGCTGCACGCCCTCGCCCGAGACGTCGCGGGTGATCGACGGATTGTCCGACTTGCGCGTGATCTTGTCGACCTCGTCGATGTAGACGATGCCGCGCTGCGCGCGCTCGACGTTGTACTCCGACGACTGCAGCAGCTTGAGGATGATGTTCTCGACATCCTCGCCGACATAGCCGGCTTCGGTCAGCGTGGTGGCATCCGCCATCGTGAAGGGCACGTCCAGGATGCGCGCCAGGGTCTGGGCCAGCAGCGTCTTGCCGCAGCCGGTCGGGCCGATCAGCAGGATGTTCGACTTGGCCAACTCGATATCGGTCTTGGAGCCGTGGTTCAGACGCTTGTAGTGGTTGTGGACGGCCACGGACAGCACGCGCTTGGCATGCTCCTGACCGATCACGTAATCGTCCAGCACGCCGCAGATCTCGCGCGGGGTGGGCACGCCGTCGCCCGATTTCAGGCCGCTGGTCTTGGTCTCCTCGCGGATGATGTCCATGCACAGCTCGACGCATTCATCGCAGATGAACACGGTCGGTCCCGCGATCAGCTTGCGGACCTCGTGCTGGCTCTTGCCGCAGAAGCTGCAATAGAGCGTGTTCTTGCTGTCGCCGCCGGACTGGTTCGCCATCGTCCATTTCCTAAACTACCGCCACGCAAGGCCGCGTCGCGGGCGACGGCGGGACTGTCCCGCGCGCCGCATCTTCGGTTCCCCTGCGCCGGATCGGCCGCCGCAGGTCATTCGCACCATGTTACGGGCCAGCCCGGCCCGTCACAATCCCCCGGAGGCCTATTTCTTCTCCGGCACGGCCTTGCCGCGCGGGGCCAGAACCTCGTCGATCAGGCCCCAGTCCTTGGCATCCTCGGCGGTCATGAAGCGGTCGCGCTCCAGCGCCTCCTCGACCTCGGACAGCGACTTGCCGGTGTGGTGGACATAAATCTCGTTCAGGCGCCGCTTGAGCTTCTCGGTCTCGCGCGCATGGATCAGGATGTCGGTGGCCTGGCCCTGATACCCGCCCGAGGGCTGGTGCACCATCACGCGGCTGTTGGGCAGCGAATAGCGCAGGCCGGGTTCGCCCGCGGCCAGCAACAGCGAGCCCATCGAGGCCGCCTGCCCCACCACCAGCGTCGAGACCCGCGGCTTGATGTACTGCATCGTGTCATAGATCGACAGGCCGGAGGTCACGACACCGCCGGGGCTGTTGATATACATGCTGATATCCTTGGACGGGTTCTCCGCCTCCAGGAACAGCAGCTGCGCGCAGATCAGCGTGGACATGCCGTCATGGACCGGTCCCGAAACGAAGATGATCCGTTCCTTGAGCAGCCGCGAGAAGATGTCATAGGCCCGTTCCCCGCGAGAGGTCTGTTCGACCACCATGGGAACAAGGGTGTTCATGTAGAATTCTGCCGGATCGCTCATCGTCTGTCCTTGCCGTTACGTCCCTGTCCCCGCGATTCGTCCGGGCCTGAATCCCTGTCTTAGCCGCGAAAGGTTGACAGAGTCTTAGTAACGGGCAAGGACAGCCGCAAGGGATGGAACGAAAATCGACCCGCGCGCCCCCTCGCGCGACCGGACAGGAGGCAGCGATGAAGCTGATCGTGGGCTTGGGCAATCCCGGCGCGAAATATGCGTGCAATCGTCACAACATTGGCTTCATGGCGCTGGACCGGATCGCCGCCGACCACGGATTCGGGCCCTGGCGGACACGGTTTCAGGGGCTGACGGCAGAGGGGCAGCTGGGGGACACGCGCGTCACCCTGCTCAAGCCGCAGACATTCATGAACCTGTCGGGGCAGTCCGTGGGCGAGGCGATGCGCTATCTGAAGCTGACCCCCCAGGACGTGATCGTGCTGCATGACGAGCTGGACCTGGCCCCCGGCAAGGCCCGCGTCAAGCAGGGCGGCGGGCATGCGGGGCATAACGGGTTGCGCTCGATGCACCAGCATATCGGGGCGGAATACGGGCGCGTCAGGCTGGGCATCGGGCATCCCGGCCACAAGGATCGCGTGGCGGGATACGTGCTGTCGGATTTCGCCAAGGCCGAACAGGACTGGCTGGACGACCTGCTGCGCGGCATCTCGGACGGGGCGGTGGCGCTGGCGGCGGGCGACGGGGGCCGGTTCCAGAACGCGGTCGCCAACCGCACCGCACCCGCGCGCAACAGCGGCAGCGAGGCGCCGAAGCCCAAGCCCGCCCCGAAACCTGCCGCGCAGGCGCCCGAACCCGCCGCCCGCCCCGACACGCTGGCCGACCGGCTGCGCGCCCTGACCGACCGCTTTCGGTGAGCGCGGTGACCCAGGCCTTCGCCCGTCAGGCGCAGGCCTGCGCGGCGCTCGGCTCTCTGCTGACGGCGGCACTGTGCCGCATGCTGCCCGAGGCATTGGATGGCCCGGTGGGCGCCCGCGTCCGCGACTGGCCGGGCGATCCGTCGAACCGGGCGGATTCGCTGCCCTTGCGGCTGTGCGGGGCGCTGCATGCGCTGGTGCTGACCGATGCCGCGCCCGCGCTGGCGGCGGCCTACCGGGCGCGCCGCGTCACGCCCGCGCTGCTGCGCGCGACCCTGCTGCAGCATGCCGACACGGTGCTGGACTGGCTAGACAGCCCGCCCCAGACCAACGAAGTCGCCCGCGCGGCCGCCCTGATCGGCGCGGCGCGCCACCTGGCGGCCCTGTCACCCCTGCCCCTGCGGCTGCTGGAGCTGGGCGCCTCGGCCGGGCTGAACCTCAACTTCGACCGCTTTCACCTGGGGTCGGGGCCGGGCGCCGTGGTGCTGACGCCGGAATGGTCCGGTCCCGTGCCGCAATCCGCCTTTGTGGTGGCCAGCCGGCGGGGCGTCGATCTGAACCCGCTGGACCCTGATCGCGACGGGCTGCGGCTGATGGCCTATTGCTGGGCCGATCAGGACGACCGCCTGGCGCGGCTGCGCGCCGCGCTGGATCTGGCGCGCAGGCACCCGGTGCGGGTCGACCGGGGCGATGCGGGGCAATGGCTGGCGGAACGGCTGGCCGCGCCCGCGCCGGGGCGGCTGACGCTGGTCTATCATACCATCGTCGCCCAGTATTTCCCGCCCGCCACCCGGACCGCCTGCGCCGAGGCGCTGGCGCATGCGGGCGGCATCGCCACCCCCGACGCGCCGCTGGCCCATCTGCGGATGGAGGCCGACGGCGGGCCCGACGCGGCGCTGGACCTGACCCTGTGGGACGGGACGCGGCGCGACTGGTCGCTTGGGCGCGCGGATTTCCACGGCAGGCACATCCTGTGGCAGCCACGCCCGATGTGACCGCCTGCCCCCTTTCCTTGGCGGCCCCCCGCGCCTAACCTGTCCCAAAGAGGAGACCGGCATGGAGCCTTCGATCAACGTCCTGGGTGGCGCGCTGCAGCCCTGCTCGACCGCCCCGGTCACCGGGTTCTATCGCAACGGCTGCTGCGATACCGGCCCCGAGGATCGCGGCAGCCACACGGTCTGCGTGATCCTGACCGACGAATTCCTGGCCATGTCGCGTTATCTGGGCAACGACCTGACCACGCCGCGCCCGGAATGGGGCTTTCCGGGGCTGAAGGCAGGCGACCGCTGGTGCCTGTGCGCCAGCCGCTTTCTGCAGGCCGCGCAGGAGTTTGCGGCGCCGGTCGTGGTGCTGGAATCGACCCATCGGCGGGCGCTGGACCTCGTGCCGCTGGACCTGCTGCGCCGCCATGCGCAAAGCGATGCGCAATAGGGCGCTGCTGATCGCGGCCCTGCTGATGGGCGCGGCACCGGCTGCGGCCCTGGGGCCGTCGTTGGACGCGGTGATCCGCGCCGATGACGTGGCAAGGCTGGATCAGCTGGACCCGATCACGGGCCGCACCCTGCGCGACGCGCTGGCCCAGGGGTCCGCGGATGATCGCGCCGTGCTGGTGGCGGGGCTGTCGGGCGCGGCCCTGCCCGACGATCAGGCGGCGGCGATCCTGCCCGGCGACTGGTCCTGTCGGATGCTCAAGCTGGGGGGGGGGGCTGGCGCTGGTGGTCTATCAGCCGTTCCAGTGCCGCATCGACGCCGATGGCGGCCTGGTCAAGCTGACCGGATCACAGCGCATGTCCGGCCGGATCGGGCTGGTCGCGGGCCGTCTGACGTATCTGGGCACGGGCCATGTCGCAGGCGACACGCCCCTGCCCTATGAGGCGCTGCCGCCCCGGACCGACCCCACGGCAAGCCCGCAGCTGGTCCCCGAGGCGGGCCTGGTCGAGGTCACGGGCCGCAACGCCGCCCGCATCCTGATGCCCGCCCCGGTCCTGGAATCGGACCTGAACATCCTGCTGCTGAGCCGCTGATCAGGTCTTGATGTCGAACCCCAGATGCTTGGCGACGGTGAAGATGTCCTTGTCGCCGCGTCCGCACATGTTCATCACGATGATATGGTCGGCAGGCAGGTCGGGCGCGATCTTGATGACATGGGCCAGGGCGTGGGCGGGCTCCAGCGCGGGGATGATCCCCTCCAGCGCGCAGCACAGCTGGAACGCGCCAAGCGCCTCATCGTCGGTGATGCTGACATACTCGGCGCGGCCCATATCCTTCAGCCAGGCATGTTCGGGGCCGATGCCCGGATAATCCAGGCCCGCGCTGATCGAATGGCCCTCCAGGATCTGGCCGTCATCGTCCTGCAGCAGATAGGTGCGGTTGCCGTGCAGCACGCCTGCGCGCCCGCCCGACAGGCTGGCGCAATGCTGCATGCGGTCGTCGACGCCCTTGCCCCCGGCCTCGACGCCGATGATGCGGACCTCCTTGTCGTCCAGGAAGGGATAGAACAGCCCCATGGCGTTCGACCCGCCGCCGATGGCCGCGATGATCGTGTCGGGCAGGCGGCCTTCGCGCGGCATGATCTGTTCGCGCACCTCTTTGCCGATGATCGACTGGAAATCGCGCACCATCGCCGGATAGGGATGCGGCCCCGCCACCGTGCCGATGCAATAGAAGGTGTCGCGCACATTGGTCACCCAATCGCGCAGCGCGTCGTTCATCGCGTCCTTCAGCGTGCCGCGGCCGCTGGTCACGGGCACCACCTCGGCGCCCAGCAGGCGCATGCGGAACACGTTGGGTGCCTGGCGTTCGACATCATGCGCGCCCATATAGACCACGCATTTCAGCCCGAAGCGCGCGCAGACGGTGGCCGTCGCCACGCCGTGCTGACCCGCGCCGGTTTCCGCGATGATACGGGTCTTGCCCATGCGGATCGCCAGCAGGATCTGGCCCAGCACGTTGTTGATCTTGTGCGCGCCGGTATGGTTCAGCTCGTCGCGCTTCATATAGACCTTGGCGCCGCCCAGATGCTCGGTCATGCGCTCCGCGAAATAGAGCGGGCTGGGGCGGCCCACGTAATGGGTCCACAGATCGTTCATCTGGTCCCAGAAGGCCGGGTCGGTCTTGGCACGTTCGTATTCGGCCTCCAGCTCCAGGATCAGCGGCATCAGCGTCTCGCTGACGAACCGCCCGCCATAGATGCCGAAACGGCCCTGCTCGTCGGGACCGGTGGTAAAGCTGTTCAGCAGATCGTCGGCCATGGGATGCGCCTTTGGGTCAGGATGGGATGCGGGCCACGGATCGGCCCCTTGGCACCGTTCTAGCCCCGTTCGGCGGCGGATTGAAGCCCGCGCGGACCTTCCTTGCAGGGTCGGCCTGCGACATATGTTTGCGCGACGGCCCGGTCGTCGCCCATGATCTGCAGGATGAACAGTTCCTCGGCCAGGGTGGTGGCGCGTTCCGCCCGCAGCGCCATGGCGGGGGTCGCGCAAGGGTCCAGCACCACCAGATCGGCGGCGCTGCCGGGGGCCAGGGTGCCGATTTCGGACTCCAGGCCCAGGGTCAGGGCATTGCCGCGCGTGGCCCAGTGGAAGGCCGTCAGCGGGTGCATCTTCTGGCCCTGCAGCTGCAGGATCTTGTAGCCCTCGGCCAGGGTGGTCAGCATCGACCAGCTGGTGCCGCCGCCCACATCGGTGGCGATGCCGCTGGTGATGCCCCGCCCGCGCAGCCCCTGCGCATCGAACAGCCCCGACCCCAGGAACAGGTTCGAGGTCGGGCAGAAGACCGGGCGGCTGTCGGTTTCGGCAATACGGTCGATCTCGCGCGGTTCCAGATGGATCGAATGGCCCAGCAGGGCGCGCGGCCCCAGAAGACCATAGTGATCATAGATATCCAAATAATCCCGGGCCTTGAGATACAGACTTAAGGTAAAGTCGATCTCGTCCCGGTTCTCGGACAGGTGCGTCTGCAGATGCAGGCCGGGGTTCTCGCGGACCAGCGCGCCCGCCATCTCCATCTGTTCCGGGCTGGAGGTGATCGCGAAACGCGGCGTGATCGCATAAAGCTGGCGGCCCCTGCCGTGCCACGCCGCGATCAGCGCCGCGCTGTCGTCATAGGACGATTGCGGCGTGTCCTGGACCGCGGGAATGGCGTTGCGGTCCATCATCACCTTACCCGCCACCATCGCCATGTCGCGCGCATGGGCGGCGGTGAACAGCGCCTCCGCGCTGGCCTTGTGGCTGGAGCAGAAGGCCACCGCCGTCGTCGTGCCATGCGCGGTCAGCTGGTCCAGGAACAGGCCCGCCATGCGCGCGGCGTGGTCGGGGTCGGCGAACTGCGCCTCGGCCGGAAAGGTATAGGTGTTCAGCCAGTCCAGCAGCTGCGCGCCCCAGCTGGCGATGACCTGCAACTGCGGGAAATGGAGATGCGGGTCGATGAAGCCCGGCAGGATCAGATGCGGGCGGTGGTCGATCTCGGCCAGCCCCTCGCGGGCCAGATCGGCATGATCGCCCACGGCCAGGATGCGGCCATCCTCGACCAGGATTGCGCCGTTCTCCCAATAACGGTGGTTATCGTCCGTATCCTGGGGATCGGCGTGGAAATCGAGGACGCGGCCCCGGATCAGCTGTTGCATGCGGTCTTCTTTGTCTGGGTCGCGGTCAGGCACGCCATCAGTTCGGCGGCGGTAAAGGCGGCGATAATTTCGGGGCGCTTGTCGCGGCTTAAGCCCGCCCCGATGGGACAGGTCAGGGGCGCGGGGTCGATCCCCCGGTCGCGGGCGAAACGGCTGAACTGGGCGCGCTTGGTCGCGCTGCCGATCATGCCGACATAGGACAGGTCCGTGCGGGCCAGCGCCTCGGCGGCCAGCAGGAAATCCAGCGCGTGGTCATGGGTCAGGATGATGATGGCCGTGCCGAGACGCGCGGCGCGGATCTGCGCCTCGGGCAGCGGCGTCAGCAGCGTGGGGCCGATGGCGCGGGCCAACTCATCGGCGCGACTGTCGATCAGCAAGGTGTTGACCGGCAGGTGCTGCATCAGCGCCGACAGCGCGCGGCCCACATGACCTGCGCCAAAGATCAGCACGTCCGGCCGGTCCTGCGGCGTCGCCGCCTGCCGGTCCAGCGCCAGCACCACGCGCCCGCCGCAGCACTGCCCGATCTCGGGGCCCAGGGGGATGTCCATGCGCGCCTCGGCCTCGCCCCGCGCCAGCATCTGGCGGGCGCGGTCGATGGCCATGTATTCCAGCTGGCCGCCACCGATGGTGCCCTGCGTGGCATCCGGGGTCACGATCATCTCGGCCCCCGCCTCGCGCGGGGTCGATCCGCGCGCGGATATGACCCGGACGCGGATCATCCGCGCAGCCGCTCCACCGCCATCAGCACGCGTTCGGGCGTGGCGGGGGCGTCCAGTCGCGCCGGTTCGCGATAGTCCGCGACCGAGGCCACGGCCATGTTGATCGCCTCGAACACGCTGATGCCCAGGACGAAGGGCGGCTCTCCCACGGCTTTCGACCGCTTGATGGTGCGCTCGGTCGCCTCGGACCAGTCGGCCAGCGCCACGTTGAAGACGCGCGGACGGTCGGAGGCCAGCGGCACCTTGTAGGTGGAGGGCGCATGCGTCCGCAGCCGGCCCTTGTCGTCCCACCACAGCTCCTCGGTGGTCAGCCAGCCCGCGCCCTGCACAAAGGCCCCCTCGACCTGGCCCCGGTCCAGCGCGGGGTTCAGGCTGCGGCCCACGTCATGCAGGATGTCGGCCCGGTCGATCACATACTCTCCGGTCAGCGTGTCCACCGACACCTCGGACACCGCCGCCCCATAGGCGAAGTAATAGAAAGGCCGCCCCTGTCCCGTGCTGCGGTCCCAATGGATCTTGGGCGTCTTGTAGAACCCCGCCGCCGACAGCTGGATGCGCGCCATATAGGCCGCGCGGATCACCTGGTTGAAGGCGATCATCTGGTCGCCCGCCCGCACATGACCCGGCACGAAGACCACCTGATCCTCGGCGACCTTCCAGTTTTCCGCCACGAAGGCCACCAGCCGCGCCTTGATCTGATTGGCCGCGTCCAGCGCCGCCATGCCGTTCAGGTCGGTCCCCGAGGAGGCCGCCGTGGCGGAGGTGTTCGGCACCTTTTCCGTCGTCGTCCTGGTGATCTTGATGCGGCTGATGTCGCATTGGAACGCCTCGGCCACGACCTGGGCGACCTTGGTGTTCAGGCCCTGCCCCATCTCGGTCCCGCCATGGTTCAGGTGGATCGAGCCGTCGGAATAGACATGGATCAGCGCCCCCGCCTGGTTGAACCAGGTCGCGGTAAAGCTGATGCCGAACTTGACCGGGGTCAGCGCAATGCCCTTGCGGATCACGCCCCCGCGCGCGTTCCAGTCCAGCACCGCCTGCCTGCGCGCCTGATAGTCGCTGGTCGCCTCCAGCTCCTCGATCAGGCGCGGCAGGATCTGGTCCTGCACCTCCTGGTGATAGGGGGTCAGCTGGCCGTTCTGATACAGATTGCGCTTGCGCACCTCCAGCGGGTCGAGGCCCAGGGCATAGCCGATCTCCTCGACCATGCGTTCGGCCATGATCGCGCCCTGCGGCCCGCCAAAGCCCCGGAATGCCGTGTTGCTGACCGTGTTCGTGCGCATCGGATGCGACGAGACCCGCACATCGGGATAGAAATAGGCGTTGTCGGCGTGAAACAGCGCCCGGTCCGTGACCGGGCCGGAGAGATCCGCCGAAAACCCGCAGCGCGCATAGAGATCGCCCTCCACCGCCCGGATGCGGCCGTCATCGTCAAAGCCCACCGCATAGTCGATCACGAAGTCATGCCGCTTGCCGGTCGCGGTCATGTCGTCGTCGCGGTCGGGGCGGATCTTGACCGCGCGGTGCCAGCGTTTCGCGGCCACGGCGGCAACGCAGGCAAAGAGGTTCATCTGCGTCTCCTTCCCGCCGAACCCCCCGCCCATACGGCGCACGTTCACCACGACCGCATTGCTGGGCACGCCCAGGACATGGGCGACCATGTGCTGCACCTCGGACGGGTGCTGGGTCGAGACATGCATCGCGACCTCGTCATCCTCGCCCGGAATGGCCAGGGCGATCTGCCCCTCCAGATAGAAGTGATCCTGCCCGCCCACGGCAAAGCGCCCGGTGATCCGGCGCGGCGCCTCGGCCATGGCCGCCACCGCATCGCCACGCGTCAGCGTCAGCGGGTCGGTCACATAGCCCCTGCCCGCATCCCGCGCCGCGATCGGGTCCAGCGCATGGGGCAGCGCGTCATAGTCTATCCGCGCCTTATGCGCCGCGCGCCGGGCCTGGTCGCGGGTTTCCGCAATCACGGCAAAGACCGGCTGGCCCCAGAAATGCACCACGCCGTCGGCAAAGATCGGGTCGTCGTTCTTGCCATTGGGCGAGACGTCGTTGACGCCCGGCAGGTCATCGGCGGTCAGCACGCCCAGCACGCCGGGCTGGGCCAGCGTGTCGGTGAAATCCATCCCCGTGATGCGGCCATGCGCGCAGGTGGACAGGCCCAGATAGGCGTGGATCGTGCCGGTCGGCTCCACCAGATCGTCGGTATATTCGGCGCGGCCCGTGACATGCTTGATGGCGCTGTCATGCGCCGTGTCCTGATGCGCCTGGCCGGTGATGGGGGCGGTGTCGTCCTTCATGGCTCAGACTCCTTCGCTCTGGCGCAGCCGCACGGGCAGGCCGGGTTCGGATTGCTCCAGCCAGAAGCGGCGGATCAGGTTGCGCGCGACGGTGGCGCGGTATTCGGCGCTGGCGCGCATATCGGTCATCGGCTGGAAATCGTCGGCGATGGCGCGGGCGGCGGCATCAAAAGCAGCCTCGGCAAAGGGCTGACCCACCAGCGCCGCTTCGGCCGCGCGGGCGCGTTTGGGGGTGCCCGCCATGCCGCCAAAGGCCAGCCGCGCGCCGGTGATCACGCCGTCCGCGACATCGACGCAGATGCCCGCCGCGACCGAGGTGATGTCGCTGTCGCGCCGCTTGCTGATCTTGTAGGCGGCGACGCGCGCTTGGCGGTGGATGGGGATCAGGATCGCCTCGACGAACTCGCCGGGCTGGCGGTCCTGCTTGCCATAATCGATGAAGAACGCCTCCAGCGGCATCTCGCGGCGCTGATCGCCCCGGCGCAGCACGATCCGCGCATCCAGCGCGATCAGCAGCGGCGGCGTGTCGCCGATGGGCGATCCGTTGGCGATGTTCGCGCCGATGGTGCCCGCATTGCGCACCTGCCAGCCACCGATCCGCGACCAGTATTCCGCCGCCTGCGGGATGTGGCGCGCGATCACCCGCGCGGCCTCGGAATAGGTGACGCCCGCGCCAAGGTGGATCAGGTCACCCTCGACCGTGATCTCCTTCATCAAGTGCCCGATAAAGATGGCGGGGCTGATGTCGCGCATGAATTTCGTGACCCACAGGCCAACATCGGTGGCCCCGGCGACCAGCGTGGCGCCGGGCTCCTCCAGCAGGGCCGCGGCCAGGTCGTCGGTATCGGCGGGGACCAGTGCCCGGTCCGCGCCGCGCGCAAGCGAAACGCGCGCGCCACGCATCCCGGCCAGGCGCGCGGCCACCGTCTCGCGTTCGCGGGCCAGCGCGTCCTGGGCCTGCCCTCCGGCCGCCCCCGCCGCCAGGGCGGCCCGGATGATCGGCGCATAGCCGGTGCAGCGGCAGATATTGCCCTGCAGCGCGGTCTCGATCTCGGCCGCGCCCGCGTCGGGGTTGGTCATCCACAGCCCATACAGCGCCATGACGATCCCCGGCGTGCAGAAGCCGCATTGGCTGCCGTGATGCGCGACCATGGCTGCCTGGACGGGGTGCAGCCCACCATCGGGGCCGCGCAGATGCTCGACCGTGACGATATGGGTCGCGTGGCACGACGCCATCAGCCGGATGCAGGCGTTGATCGGCTCATAGACCAGGCCATCGGGCGTCAGGCGGCCCGCCAGCACGGTGCAGGCGCCGCAATCGCCCTCGGCGCAGCCCTCCTTGGTGCCGGTCATGCGGCGCGTCAGGCGCAGGTGATCCAGCAGCGTGTCAGAGGCGCCGACCTCGGTCAGGGCCACCTCGGTGTCGTTGAGCAGAAAACGCAGCTGGGTCATGGGGGTCTTTCCTTGCATGGTCCGATGCTAGGCCCGAACGTGTGGACGTGAAATCGCCCGTGGCATAGAAGACTTTACACGAAACGTTGAAAGCGGGCCAATCTCATGTCCTATCTGGAAAGCCTGCGGGTCTTTGTGCGGGTGGTCGAGCTGGGCTCGATCACCGCCGGAGGCAGGGATCTGCGGCTTTCGCCGGCAGTTGCCTCCAATCGCATCAAGGATCTTGAAAATCGGTTCGGGCTGCGGCTTCTGAACCGCACCACGCGCAAGCTGACGCCGACCGAGATCGGGCGCGCCTTCTATGACCATGCGCGGCGCGTCATCGACACGCTGGACGAGGCCGAGGCGCTGGTCAGCAGCTTTTCGGGCAAGCCGCAGGGCGTGATCCGGCTGACCGCGCCCCTGGGGCTGGGACGTCGGCTGATCGCGCCGCTGATCCCTGGGTTCTGCGCCGACAATCCGGGCATCGAGATCCGGCTGCGCCTGTCGGACCGCAACGTCAACATCGTCGAGGACGCGATCGACCTGGCCTTCTTTCTGGGCGAGCCTGCGGATTCGGCGCTCAAATGGCGCAAGATCGCGGATTGTCCGCGCGTGCTGGTCACCGCCCCCGCCTATCTGGCGCGCGAGGGTGACCCCGAGGGGCCGGACGATCTGGCCGGGCACAACTGCCTGCTGCTGCGCTATCCGCGCAGCCCGGAATATTACTGGGTGCTGCAGACCGCCGAGGGACCGCGCAAGATGATGGTGCAGGGGCGGTTCGACACGGATGACGGCGACGTGCTGCGCGATTGGGCGCTGGCGGGGCATGGCATCGCGAACCGCCCGATGTACGAGGTCGCGGAGGACCTGGCAGCGGGGCGGCTGGTCGAGGTGCTGCCGGATCACCGCCCCCTGCCTGCGCAGTTCGGCTGTCTGACGCCGCATCGGCGGTTGCAGGACCCCAAGGTGCGGATGTTCGCCGATCATGCGGTGCGGGAATTGCGCCCGCTGTTCTGAACCGCGGGGCTTGGGTCCTTGCCGGGGGCGCAGGGTGGCGCGCCTCAGCTGAAGGCGTGCCTGAGCGCCGGGATGCGCGACAGGACCAGCCCGTCCAGCGCCAAGACCGCGGCGAAGGTGATGCCCGCCATTGGAAAGGCGATGCCGATCGCCAGGCCGGTGACGATCGCGCCCTTCCACAGGGGCATGTTGCGCGGCATCGGCGGGGCCACCAGCCGCGACTGCCCAGAGGGGCGGCGCTTCCACCACAGGACGATGGCAGAGACGCAGAGGAAGATCACCGCCAGGCAGAAGGCGGTGTTGGCCAGCACGCTCCATAATCCGAGGGTGCCCATGTGCAGCGCGATGCCAACGGCCATTGCCTTGCCGGCGATGCTGTAATCGGCATAGCCGACATCGGCCAGAATGCGGCCCGTATGCTGGTCCACATGCACGGTGCGGTCATCGGTGGGGTTCAGGCTGTCGGTGCTCATGCTGTCGCGGGTGAGGGTCCAGACGCCCGTCTCTCCGCGCGGCAGGTTGAGCTGATAACGCCCGTCAAAGCCGATCCGGCGGGCCAGCGCATCAACCGTGTCGATGGTCACGCGGGTGCCGGGAGCCACGCCGGGCGTGCCCGCCCGGCTGCCCGAGGCGGGCATGGGGGTCTGTTCCAGGGCCCAGGGAACCTCCTTGGGGCCGGTGTTCATGCTGGCATGGGTCACGTCGGACAGCGGCACCGCGTCCCATTTCGCGGCCGGAAAGGTTGACCAGGCCTGCACCATCCGACCGCCCCAGACGCCCGCCCAGGACAGGCCCGAAATCAGGAAGAACAGCAGCACGACCGAGATCCAGACTCCGGTCACCCCGTGCAGCGACTTCCACAGCGCCCGTCCCCGCGCGGTCAGGTTCGGGACCAGCGCCGCACGCAGGCCCTGCCCGCGCGGCCACCACAGGTAGAGGCCCGTGGCCAGCAGCATGATGCCAAGCGAGGCCGCGGTCTCGATCATGCGGTCGCCCGCGACGCCCAGAAGCAGGCTGCCATGAACGTCGTCCGCCCAGTCATACCAGCCGCTGCGGCGGGGGAAATCGGTGATGACCTCGGCGCGGTAGGGATCGACGACGACGGTGCGCGGGCCCTCCGCCCCGTCGATGCGGAAGATCGCGGCCAGATCGGGGGCGCGGGGCGCGATGTATTGCACGGGCTCGCCGCCCGGCACGGCGGCGATGGCCACGGCGGCCTGCAGGGTCAGGCTGGCCGGTTCGCCCTGGGGGACGACCGGGATGCGTTCGCCGTCGCGACCGTCCAGATGGGCGATCCACAGCATCATCATGCCGGTCACCGCCAGGATCAGAAAGAAGGGAATGACGAACAATCCGGCATAGAAGTGCCAGCGCCAGGCGGCGCGGTAGAGCTTGGCGGCGCGGCCGGGATCGGCGGCCTCCGCCGGGGCGGTGTCGGTGATGGTCATGGGGATATCCTTGGCGCAGCCGTCACGGAACGGCCTGCGGGCTTGCGACAAACGGTTCGGGAACGGCCTGTCAGGCCAGGGGCGGCGCGCGGGCATGGCCCGTGCCGGGCGCCTCGGCCGCGCGCCACAGATCGCGGCCTGCGGGGCGCGGGGGCTGACCGGTCAGCCGCAGCCACAGGGGCTGCGCCAGGGGTGCGGTGCCGTCGGAGGGTGCGACAAGCAGGCAGGGCGCGTCATGCCCCTGCACCGGCGCGGGCCGCTCATCGGGGGACAGCGTGATCGTCTGCATCCCGTGGCCGGTGCAGATCACCACCACCCGGTCATCGACCAGCCCAAGCTGCGCCAGCGCCGCCGAGGATTTCGGCAACACCACGCCAAGGATCACCCCCAGCAGCAGGAACAGGCGCAAAGCGGTCAGCATCGCCCGCCTGTTAGCGCGCGCAGCAGCGCCTGTCAGCCGAAATCACAGCCCCGCGACGCCCAAGGGGCCGACCTGGCGGAACCAGCGCAGGATGGCGTCACGTTCGGCATCCTCCATGCCGGTGATGTTGGCGGGCGGCATCGCGTCGGTCAGCCCCGCTTGCAGATAGACCTGGTGCGCGGCGCGGGCGATGTCGGCGGGCGTCTCCAGCAGGACGCCCTTGGGGGCCACGCGGATGCCGTCCCAGACCGGCTCTCGGGCATGGCACATGGAGCAGCGGCCGATCACGGCCTGACTGGCCTCCTCGAACCCCGGCGCTTGGGCAAAGCGCGCCTCGACCGGGGTCAGGGGGCGGGCCATCGATTCCTCATAGCTGTCCTGGTTCATGCCCAGGGCCGACAGCCACATGACCCCGATGAACAGCATCACGGTGACGGCCCAGGTCCACCACTGATACCCCTTGCGGGCATGCATCGTGTTGAAGAAATGCCGGATCGTCACCCCCATCAGAAAGATCAGCGCCGCGATCAGCCAGTTGTACTGGCTGGCAAAGGCCAGCGGATAGTGGTTCGACAGCATCAGGAAGATCACCGGCAGCGTCAGATAGTTGTTGTGCGTCGAGCGCAGCTTGGCGATCTTGCCGTATTTCGGATCGGGCGCGCGCCCGGCCTTGAGGTCACCCACCACGATGCGCTGGTTCGGCATGATGATCAGGAACACGTTGGCGGTCATGATCGTCGCCGTGAACGCCCCCAGATGCAGCAGCGCCGCACGGCCCGTGAAGATCTGGTCATAGGCCCAGCCCATCGCCACCAGCGCCAGGAACAGCAGCCCCATCAGCACCGTCGGTCGGTTGCCCAAGGGCGACTTGCACAGCCCGTCATAGATCAGCCAGCCCACCGCCAGCGACCCGCCCGAAATCGCGATCGCCTGCCAGATCGCCAGATCCGCCTTGGACGGCTCGATCAGATAGAGGTTCGCCCCCGCCCAATAGGTGACCATCAGCAGCGCGGCACCCGAAAGCCAGGTGGCATAGCTCTCCCATTTGAACCAGGTCAGATGCTCGGGCATCCGCTCGGGCGCGACCAGGTATTTCTGGATGTGGTAAAAGCCCCCGCCATGGACCTGCCATTCCTCACCATGTGCGCCCTTGGGCATGCCGGGCGCCTTCTGCAGACCCAGATCCAGCGCAATGAAATAGAAGGACGACCCGATCCAGGCGATGGCCGTGATCACATGCAGCCAGCGGATGGCAAAGGACAGGAATTCCCACAGGATGGCGGTTTCCGGGATCATCTCAGCTGCCCCGATAGGTCGAATAGCCGAAGGGAGAGACCAGCAGCGGCACGTGATAATGATCGTGCTGGGACATGCCGAACCGGATCGGGATCACGTCCAGAAAGCGCGGGCTCTCGGCCGCGATGCCCGTCGCGTCCATCCAAGCCCCGGCGTGGAACTCCAGCTCATAGGTGCCGGTCGTGAACTCCGCCTCGGGCAGGATCTGCGCATCGGTACGCCCGTCCGCATTGGTCACCATCCGCGCCAGCTCGGTTCGCACGCCGCCCTCCAGACAGAACAGCACCACCTCCATGCCGGCGGCGGGCGCGCCGCGCGCGGTGTCCAGAACATGGGTCGTCAGAAATCCGGGCATCACATCCCCCCTCTTGTCGCTTTCCACCCTGATACCCGATCCCGCACCCCCTTCGAGCCGCAAGCCTCGCAAGGCAGTCTTAAGATTTCGTGAATAATCCCCCGCACCCACAGCCCGTCCCGGCCCCGCCGGGACGGGAGACCAGGCGCAAGGGCGGCCCCGGCCGCCCTTGCGCCTGGTCAGCGGTCGCGCAGGCCCGCGCCATGGCCCGACAACCCGCCGCTGACCTCCTCGGTGGCCTCCGCCGCCAGCTCCTGCGGCAGCACCAGGTTCAGCACGATGGCGATCAGCGCGGCGGGCAGGATGCCCGACGCCCCCAGCACCCGCAGCGTCTCGGGCAGGTGCTGCAGCGCGTCGACGCCGCCGGGCGCGGTGCCCATCGCCTCCAGCTGCAGCCCCAGGCCCACCGACAGCGCGACCGCAAAGATCACCATGTTGCGCCGGTTCCAGATCACGTCCGACAGCATGGAGATACCCGCCGCGACCACCATGCCGAACATCACGATCACGCCTCCGCCCAGAACCTCGATGGGAATGGTGCGGATCAGCCCGCCGATCTTGGGGACCAGCCCGCACAGGATCAGAAAGACCGCGCCGATGGTCACCACATGGCGGCTCATGACGCCGGTCATGGCGATCAGGCCGACATTCTGGCTGAAGGACGTGTTGGGCAGCCCCCCGAACACCCCCGCCACGGCGGTGCCGAAGCCGTCGGCATAGGTCGCGCCCTCGATCTCGCGGTCGGTGGCCTCGCGGCCCGCGCCGCCCTTGGTGATGCCCGACACGTCGCCCACCGTCTCGACGGCGGACACAAAGGCCATCAGGCAGAACCCGATGATCGCCGCGAAGGAAATCTCCCACCCGTACTTGAACGGCATGGGCAGCGCGAAAGCCGCTGCCTGCGACCAAGACCCGGTGATCGCCCCGACCGGCAGCTTGCCGGTCAGCAGGCAATAGACATAGCCCGCCGCAATCCCCACCAGCACCGCCGAAATCGACAGCATCCCGCGCGCAAAGAACTTCAGCCCCAGGGTCACGACGATCACCACCAGCGCCGCAGACCAGCTGGCCCAGCTGCCATAGGCATCCGACCCCTGCGCCTTCAGCGGCACGCCGCCCGCCGCATATTCGATGCCCACCTTGACCAGCGCCAGACCGATCATCAGCACCACCAGCCCCGTCACCAGCGGCGGCAGCGCGAACCGGATGCGCCCAATCACCGTGCCCAGGGCGGCATGGAACAGCCCCCCGATCAGCACGCCCGTGAACAGGGCGGCCAGCCCGTCCACCCCCTTGCCCGCCACCAACGGGATCATGATCGGGATGAAGGCGAAGGACGTCCCCTGCACGATGGGCAGCGCCGCGCCCACCCGCCCGATGGTGACGGTCTGGAACAGCGTGGCCACCCCCGCGAACAGCATCGACATCTGGATCAGATACAGCATCTCGGGGAAATCGGCGCTGTTGGACCCGAACCCGAACCCCGCCGCCCCCGCCACGATGATCGCGGGCGTGACGTTCGCCACGAACATGGCCAGCACATGCTGGATGCCCAGAGGCACCGCCGACCACAAAGGCGGCAGATAGTTCGGGTCGCGCAATTGCTCGGGCGTGCCGATGCGTGAGATGGTCATGATGTCCCCCTGTTCTGTCGGTCCCACCGGACCCTTTGCCCCGCAGCGTGACCCCAAGGGCCCCCACGGCAAAGCTCATTCTGCGCTGCGGCATCGGCCCGCCCCGGGATTGCCCAAGGTTCGGGCACAGGCCGCGGCCCAGTCTCCCCGGGTGCAGCCTGACACAGCCCCGGGGTTGCGACAAACATTCTGGAACTCGTTTCCAATTCGTCCGATAAGGACGCATGCGGGCCGATCTGCGATTTCGCCGGCATTTCCGCAACCCGGGCGCGATTTTCGCCCATCGCGCAAGACGCCATCAACGGAGGCGCTAAAATGGCCGACCCGACCCGCAAGCGCGGACGCCCCCGCAAGACCCTGCCCGACGCCCCCGGCACGGTGCAGGCGCTGGACCGGGCGCTGGACCTGCTGGATCTGCTGGCCGCACACCCGGGGCTGACCCTGTCCGAGGTCGCGGACCGCGCGGGCCAGCCCCCCTCCAGCGTGCACCGCGTGCTGCACACGCTGGCCACGCGCGGCATGGTGGAAAGCGATCCGTCCACCCAGGCCTGGAACATCGGCCCGCAGGCGTTCCGGTTGGGGTCGGCCTTCATGCGCCGGTCGGGGCTGGTGGAACGCGCCCGCCCGATCATGCGCGCCCTGATGGAGCACACCGGAGAGACCGCGAACCTGGGCATCCTGCAGGGCGATTCCGTGCTGTTTCTGAGCCAGGTCGAGACGACCGAGACGATCCGCGCCTTCTTTCCGCCCGGCACGCGATCGCCCCTGCATGCCTCGGGCATCGGCAAGGCGCTGCTGGCGTTCCGACCCGACAGCGTCGCGGGTCTGGGTCCGCTTGCGCGCTTCACCGACACCACGCTGACCGACCGCGACGCGCTGGAGGCGGACCTGGCCCGCATCCGCCATCGCGGGTTCTCCTTCGACGATGAGGAGCGCACCCGCGGCATGCGCTGCATCGCGGCCCCCGTGTTCGACCTGTCCGGAGAGGCCATCGCCGGCATCTCGGTCAGCGGGCCGACGAACCGGATCGGGGCCGAACACGTCAAGACCCTGGGCGCCGTGGTGGCCGCCGCCGCGGCCGCCCTCTCCGAAGCCCTGGGTGGCCGGGCGGCCTGATCCGTCCTAATGCGCGCCGAACAGCGCGAATTTGGCCGTGAACAGCGCGGCGATGATCCAGGTCGCGGCGTGAACCTCTCGCGCGCGGCCGGTCAGCAGCTTGATCACCGCATAGCTGATAAAGCCGAAGGCCAGCCCGTTCGCGATGGAATAGGTCAGCGGCATGGCAATCGCCGTCAGGACCGAAGGCGCGGCCTCGGTCACGTCGTCCCAGGTGACCTCCGACAGCTCTCGTACCATCAGCGTCGCGACATAGAGCAGCGCGGGCGCGGTCGCATAGGCGGGCACGGCGCCTGCCAGGGGCGCAAAGAACATCGCGGCCAGGAACAGCACGCCCACGACCACCGCGGTCAGGCCCGTGCGGCCCCCCGCCTGCACGCCCGACGCGCTTTCCACATAGGCGGTCGTCGACGAGGTGCCCAGCATCGCGCCCGCGGTGATCGCCGTCGAATCGGCCATCAGCGCGCGGCCCAGGTTCTTGTTGGTATGCGTCGGCCCCTCGGTCAGCAGGCCCGCGCGCTTGGCCACGCCGATCAGCGTGCCGGTGGCGTCAAAGACCTCGACCAGCACCATGACCAGCACCACCTGCACGATGCCAAAGGTCAGCGCGCCCAGCAGGTCCATCTGCAGAAAGGTCGGCGCGATCGACGGCGGCATCGACACCACGCCCCCGAACTGGCTGACGCCAAGGGCGATCGAGACGACCGTGACCGCCAGGATGCCGATCAGGATCGCCCCGGTCACGCGCAGCGCGTCCAGCGCCACGATCACGAAGAACCCGCCGATGGTCAGCAGCGCACCCGCCTGCGTCAGATCCCCCAGGGCCACCAGCGTGGCCGGGTTGCCGACGACGATCCCCGATGATTGCAGCGCGATGATCGCGAGGAACAGCCCGATCCCCGCCGCGATGGCGCTGCGCATCGAAGCCGGGATCCCCGAGATCAGCCAGCGCCGGATGCCCGTCACCGACAGGAATAGAAAGATCAGGCCGCTGATAAAGACCGCGCCCAGAGCCTGTTGCCAGGTGAACCCCATCATCCCCACGACGGTGAAGGCAAAGAACGCGTTCAGCCCCATGCCCGGCGCCATGCCGATGGGCCAGTTGGCCCAGAACCCCATGATCAGCGACCCCACCGCCGCCGCCAGACAGGTCGCCACGAACACCGCGTTGCGGTCCATGCCGGTGGTGGACAGGATGTCCGGGTTGACGAAGATGATATAGGCCATGGTCAGGAAGGTGGTGATGCCCGCGATCACCTCGGTCCGGATGCTGGTGCCTTTGGCGGCAAGATCGAAATAACGTTCCATGAAGTCCCCCTTGGCCGCGACACTGGGCGGTGGGGCGCAGTGCCGCAATCGCCACCGGCGCGCAAGTCTTTCAATGCCTCATTGAAAGACACCCTGATTGTCGCGCAATCCTTGATACAGAATTCGGGCCCTGCCCGCTTGCCCTTGGGCCGCGGGCGGGCTTTGCTGACGCAACGACAGGCACAAGGGGACCCCGATGCGATACAGCCGCGACCTGACCGGATATGGCCAGACCACCCCCGATCCCCGCTGGCCGGGCGGCGCCCGCATCGCCGTCCAGATCGTCCTGAACTATGAGGAGGGCGGCGAGAACAGCATCGAACACGGCGACCCCTCCTCCGAGGCGTTCCTGTCCGAGATCATTGGCGCGCAGCCCTGGCCCGGCCAGCGGCACTGGAACATGGAATCGATCTATGATTACGGCGCGCGGTCGGGCTTTTGGCGGATGCATCGCCTGCTGAAAGACCTGCCCATCACCGTCTATGGCGTGGCAACCGCGCTGGAGCGCAGCCCCGAACAGGTCGCCGCCATGCAGGAGGCCCGGTGGGAGATCGCGACCCACGGCCTGAAATGGATCGACTATCGCAACGTCCCGCGCGAGGTCGAGGCCGATCACATCGCCCAGGCCGTGGCCCTGCACACCGCGATCACCGGAGAGCGGCCGCGCGGCTTCTATCAGGGGCGCACGTCGATGAACACGGTGGCCCTGGGCTGCGAAGAGGGCGGGTTCGAATACCTGGCCGACACCATCGCGGATGAACTGCCCTATTGGCATGTCCATGAGGGCCGCCCGCAGCTGATGGTGCCCTATACGATGGACGCCAACGACATGCGCTTTTCCAGCGGTCAGGGGTTCGGCACGGGGACCGATTTCTTCGACTATCTGCGCGACAGCTTTGACATGCTCTATGCCGAAGGGGTGGCGGGTGCGCCCAAGATGATGTCGGTGGGCCTGCATTGCCGCCTGGCCGGGCGTCCCGGTCGCGCGATGGCGATCCAGCGCTTCCTGGACCATGCGCGCAGCCATGAGGGCGTCTGGTTCGCCAGCCGCCTTGACATCGCGCGCCATTGGGCAACCGAACATCCGTATCGCGCGCGCCTGCGCCCCTCGCAGATGGACCGTGAGGCGTTCGTGGCGCGCTTTGGTAGCGTCTATGAACATTCGCCCTTCATCGCGGAACGGGTCTGGGACGCGGAAATGGGCGCGGTCCATGACACGCCGGGCGGTCTGGCCGGTCGCATGGCGCAGATCTTTCGCGCATCGGGCGACGACGAACGTCTGGGCATTCTGCAGGCCCATCCCGACCTGGCGGGCAAGCTGGCGCAGGCGAAACGCCTGACCGCCGACAGCACCGCCGAACAGGCCAGCGCCGGTCTGGATGCGCTGACCGACGGGGAACGCGCCGAATTCACCCGCCTGAACGACGCCTATGTCGCCAAGCATGGCTTTCCCTTCATCATCGCGGTCCGCGACCATGACAAGGCGGGCATCCTATCGGCCATGCAGACCCGCCTGGACAACCCCACCCCGCTTGAGCGCGCCACAGCCGAGGCGCAGGTCATCCGCATCGCCACCCTCCGCCTGAAAGAGATCCTGACATGACCGAGACCGGCCCCGCGGGCGCCCCCACCGGCGACATCGCCCCGCTGCCCACAGACGACGCGACCGCGCCGCGCATCCGCTATGCCGGGCCCGTGGCGGGCCTGCCGCCGCAGACGGGCATGACCACCGACACGGCGGTCTTTACCGACGCCTACGCGGTGATCCCGCGAACGGTGATGCGCGACATCGTCACCAGCTATC
This sequence comes from Paracoccus hibiscisoli, assembly GCF_005048265.1. Lineage (GTDB taxonomy): Bacteria > Pseudomonadota > Alphaproteobacteria > Rhodobacterales > Rhodobacteraceae > Paracoccus > Paracoccus hibiscisoli. The sequence continues at coordinate 70,632 of NZ_SUNH01000014.1, read as the reverse complement.
TGCCCGGCTGGCAGGGGATGCGGTTCTGGATGCTGGCCCGACCGCTGACCGGGTTCGCTGAAACCTTCAGCCAGTATATCGTCGAACTGGCCGAGGGCGGCGGCAGCGACACCCCCGATGACGACCCGGAAATCCAGCACGCGATCTTTGTCACCGGCGGCGACATGCAGGTGGTGATCGACGGCACCGAACATCTGCTGACGCCCGGCGGGTTCGCCTATATCCCCCCCGGCACGCCCTGGCAGATCCGAAACCGCACCGCCGGTCCCGCAGGCTTTCACTGGTGGCGCAAACGGTGGCAGCCCTTTGCCGGCACCGACAAACCCGAGCCCATCGTGGTGCAGGAGCAGGACATCGCCCCGTCCATGATGCCCGACACGGATGGGGCCTGGGGCACGACGCGCTTCATGGACCCGGCCGATCTGCGCCACGACATGCACATCACCGTGGTGACGTTCAAACCCGGCGGCTCGATCCCCTTTGCAGAAACGCATGTGATGGAACACGGCCTGTTCGTGCTGGAGGGCAAGGCCGTCTATCGCCTGAACCGCGATTGGGTCGAGGTCGGCCCCGGCGATTACATGTGGCTGCGCGCCTTCTGCCCGCAGGCCTGCTATGCCGGCGGTCCGGGGCCGTTCCGCTATCTGCTGTACAAGGACGTGAACCGGCACGCGACGCTGTGGCCGAACCGCTGAACGCGGGGGCCGCGATCACTTCAGCGGATCGTGGCCCCAGTTCATCAACGAATAGCGCCAGTCGCTGTGTTCCTTGTCCTTGGCCGGGCCGCCCTGCGCCAGGTGGCGCTTGATGTAACCTGCGACCTTGGCCATATGCGCCCAGTCATCCTGGGTCAGGTCGGCCTTTTTCTTATCCTTGATGCGCAGGATGTGGCGGCCCGACTTGTGGCCGGTGCTTTCGCCCTGCCCGCCCGTGTCGCCGACGGACTTGCTCTCATCGGTGTCCAGCCAGTCCTTCAGCGCGGACGGGGCCATGTTGACCAGCGTCTGCCAGTCGTCCCAGATCTGTTCCTGCGATGCCATCATGTCCTCCGGTGTCCGGGGCGAACACCCGGACCGGGGACAGGGTTCCGGCCTCAGATCTTGGTCGCGCTGACCGGCGGGGTCACGGTGCGGGCGCGCACCCGCGCCTCGCGCCAGGTGATATAGCTGATCGCCCCGATCATCAGGCCGCCGCCCAGCATCACCCACCCGTCCAGCGGTTCGTGAAAGACGAACACCCCGACCAGGCTGGCCCAGACCAGCTGCAGGAAGGTCACCGGCTGCGTCACCGTCAGCGGGGCCGCGGCAAAGGCCCGGGTCATCGTGTAATGGCCCGCCGTGGCAAAGACCGCGACCAGCGCCAGCCAGGCCAGCTGCGCCATGGTCGGCGGCACCCATTGCGCCAAGGCCGTTGGCGCCAGCCCCACCGACACGGTCAGCGACATCATCGCCACGACCACCGATGCGGGCACCTTGCCCGACAGCTGCTTGGCCACCAGATAGGAGGCCCCGAACGCGACCGAGGCCAGCACCTGCGACAGATGCCCCGGGTCCAGCTCCCGCAGCCCCGGGCGCAGCACGATCAGCGCGCCCAGCAGGGCCACGCCCACGGCCATGATGCGCCGGGCGGCCAGACGCTCGCCCAGAAACAGGGCCGCGCCGATGGTCACGATGATGGGGTTCAGAAAGCCGATGGCCGTGACCTCGGCCACGGTGATGCGCGACATGGCATAGAACCACGCCACCACCGCCACGACATGCAGCGCCGCACGCAGGGCGAACAGCCGCCAGATCGGCGCCGGAAACCCGCCCCGCAGGGCGCCGACGATGACCGGCGCCAGAAAGACCAGCCCGAACAGGAACCGGATGAACGCCGCCTGAGAGGCTGGCAGCGCCCCCTCCAGGCTGCGTACGATGGTGTTGACGGCGACAAAGCACAGCCCCGTCGCTAGCATCCAGCCTATGCCGATCAGGTCGCGGCGGGTTTCAGCTTCCATTTGCATCATCTGCAAATGCCGCCTTTCGCCGCCGCGCGCAAGACCCATCGGACCCAGAGGTCACAGCTGCGCCGCGACCTCTTCCGAGATGTCGAAATTGCCGGTGACGGTCTGCACGTCGTCGTCATCCTCCAGCGTGTCGATCAGGCGCATCAGCTTTTGCGCGGTCTCCAGATCGGTGACCTCGGTCGGGGCCTGCGGCTTCCAGATCAGCTTGGTGCTGTCGGCCTCGCCCAAGGACGCCTCCAGCGCGCTGGACACCTCGTTCAGCGCGGTGTCGGCGCAATAGATCCAGTGGCCCTCGTCGTCGGATTCGACGTCATCGGCACCCGCCTCAAGCGCGGCCATCATGACGGTGTCGGCATCGCCCGCGCTTGCGGGATAGACGATCTCTCCGACGCGGTCGAACATGAAGCTGACCGAGCCGGTCTGGCCCATGTCGCCGCCCGCCTTGGTGAAATAGCTGCGCACGTTGGACGCGGTGCGGTTGCGGTTGTCGGTCATCGCCTCGACCACCAGCGCGATTCCGTTGGGGCCGTAACCCTCATAGCGGATCTCGTCATAGCTCTCGGCATCGCCGCCCTGCGACTTCTTGATGGCGCGGTCGATCACGTCCTTGGGGACGGATTTGACTTTGGCCTCCTTGACGGCCATGCGCAGGCGGGGGTTCTTTTCGGGATCGGGGTCGCCCATCTTCGCGGCGACGGTGATTTCCTTGGCCAGCTTGGAGAACAGCTTGGAGCGCAGCTTGTCCTGCCGCCCCTTGCGGTGCTGGATGTTGGCCCATTTGGAATGGCCTGCCATGTCGGGTCGTCCTTCGGCTTGCGGAATATACACGGGTCTGGCGCGCTTTTAGTCCAGCCCGCCACCCCATCGCAAGACGAACCCGACACCGTGGCCCCAAACGCAAAACGCGGCCCCGGGGGCCGCGCGTGCGTCGTCCATCGATATCCGCAGCCTTACAGCGCGGCGGCGCCGCCCAGAATGCGACGAACCTCGCCCTCGCGGGTCAGACCCTTGGCGGACAGTTCCTCGTCCGAGATCTGGCTCAGGCGGTTCAGCGCGCGCATCTGCGGGCTTGCCTCGGCCAGCATGATCATGAATCGGCCGACGGCGCGGAACGGAGCCAGCAGCGACGCGGCCGAAAAGCCGGTGGTCTTGGTGTGAACAGAAGCGATGGTCGCCATGTGGAAACTCCTTGCGTGTGACAAAGCCGTTCCCTCCCCTGCACCCTAGATCGGGGTTTCGGGTCCAAATCACAACCGCTGATGCTGCATGGCAGCATTGCAGACAGGTCAACCGCGCTGACCTGCCTGCGGCGGGTCGCCTCAGGGCGTCAGCGGCCAGATCAGCGGGATCAGCAGCGACGCCACCACCGCCATCAGCAGGTTCAGCGGCAGGCCGATCTTGATGAAATCGGCAAAGCGATAGCCGCCCGGCCCATAGACCAGCGTGTTGGTCTGATAGCCGATGGGCGTGGCAAAGCTGGCGCTGGCGCCCATCATCACCGCCACGACCAGCGGGCGCGGATCGACCCCAAGTGTCACGCCCAGGCTGATCGCCACCGGCGTCAGGATCACGGCGACGGCGTTGTTGGTCACCGTTTCGGTCAGGGTGGTCGCCAGCAGATAGACCGCCAGCACCAGCGCCCAGGGCGGCAGCGTGGTCATCCAGGGCGCGACCTTGTTCACGATCAGCTGCACCGCGCCGCTGCTTTCCAGACCCGCGCCGACGGCCAGCATCGCAAAGATCAGCGCCATCAGGCGGCCGTCGACAAAGGACAGCGCCTCGTCCGCGTCGATGCAGCGCGTGCCCAGCACCACCGCGACCCCGATGAAGGCCAGCAGCAGGATCGGCGCGATCTCCAGCGCGGACAGGATCACCACGCCCAGCAGGACGGCGACCACGATGGGCGCGTGCTTGCGCCGGAAGGCCCGGTCCGAGGGGGCGTTGACCTCGACCATATCCATGTCGGCGGCCAGGCGCTGGATGTCGGCGGTGGCCCCCTCCAGCAGCAGCGTGTCGCCCACCCGCACCACCAGATCGTCCAGCTGGCGGCCGATGTTCTGGTTCTTGCGGTGCGCGGCCAGCACATAGACGCCATAGCGCCGCCGCAGGCGCATCGAGCCCAAGGACCGCCCGATCAGGTGGCAGCCCGGCGTGATCAGCACCTCGACCGTCGACGTCTCGACCGAGGACAGCTTGTCGACCATGCGCAGGTCCTTGTGGGTCTGCAGGCCCAGAACCTCGGACATGGGGGTGCGCAGCACCACGCGGTCGCCCTGCTCCAGCCGCACCCCGGCCAGATCGCGCCGCAGCGAGGCGTCGCCGCGCAGCACGTCGATGACGCGGGCATTGTCGCGGGCAAAGATGTCCACCTCCTCCAGGGTCTTGCCCTCAAGGGCCGACCCTTCGGGGATCGCGACCTCGGTGAAGAACTTCATCTTGGTGCGACCGGACAGCAGCTGCGACATGGAATCGCGGTCGGGCAGCAGGCGCGGCGCAAAGATCAGCAGATAGACGACGCCCACGATGGCCATGGGCAGGCCGACCCAGGTGATCTCGAAGATGGTGAAATGCTCCATCCCCTGGGCGCGGGCGACGCCGTCCACCAGCAGGTTGGTCGATGTGCCGATCAGCGTCATGGTGCCGCCCAGGATCGACAGATAGGACAGCGGGATCAACAGCTTGGACGGCGATTTTCCCATCTCTTTGGCCAGCTGCATGAAGATCGGCATCATCACCACCACCAGCGGCGTGTTGTTGACGAATGCCGACATGACGCAGACCACGCAGGACACCAGCCCCAGGGTCAGGATCGGATGCGCGCTGGCATGGCGCGCGGCGCGCTGGCCGATCCAGTCCAGCGCCCCGGTCCGCACCAGCCCGCCCACGATGATGAACATGAACGCGATCGTCCAGGGCGCCGAATTCGACAGCACCCCGGCGATCGAACTGGTGTCCAGGATGCCCAGGGACAGCAGCACCACCGCCCCGATGATCGCCGTGACCTCGGGGGGGTAGGTTTCCCGGATGAAAAGGGTCAGCATCGCAATGATGATGAAGATGGTGACGACCGCGCTGGTCATCCCGGTCAGTTCAAATCCGAACATTCACGTCTCGATCCTGGCACGGCGGGGCCGCTTTGGCGCATCTTGCGCCAGATCGGCGCAGAGCCGCAAGCGATCTTCGCGGATGCAGAAAATGCGCGGCGTCAGGCCGGATGGGTCTGCGCCAGGCGGCCGCCATCGCGAACCGGCTGGATGCTGCGGGCCTGTCCGGTGCGGTCGTCGGTCTCGACGAAGACGCCCGACAGCGTCGCCTCTCCCTCGGCGGGGACAAAGCGGTCGCGGGCCATGCCGGTGATGAAGCGGCGCAGCGGCTCGGCCTTGTCCATGCCGATGACGCTGTCGTAATCGCCGCACATGCCCGCGTCGGTCAGATAGGCGGTGCCGCGCGACAGGATCTGCGCGTCGGCGGTGGGCACATGGGTGTGGGTGCCCACGACCAGGCTGGCGCGCCCGTCGCAGAAATGCCCGACGGCCATCTTTTCGCTGGTGGCCTCGGCATGGATGTCGACCAGGGCAGCCTGGACCATGCCGCCCGGCGGATGGGCGCGCAGCACGCCGTCCAGCGCCGAGAACGGGTCGTCATAGGGCCGCGACATGAACACCTGCCCCAACACCTGCACCAGCAGCAGCTTGCGTCCGCGCGTATCGCTGATGATCGTGTGCCCTCGCCCCGGCGCGTCGCGGGCAAAGTTCAGCGGCCGGATGATGCGCGGTTCGCGGTCGATATAGGCCAGCATGTCCTTTTGATCGAACGCATGGTCGCCAAGCGTCAGCGCATCCGCCCCCGCCTCCAGCAGCAGCTGCGCGTGACCGGCGGTCACACCGCGGCCCCCGCTGGCATTTTCCGCGTTCACGACCACCAGATCGGCCTTGAGCCGCGCCCGCAGGCCCGCCAGCCGTTCGGTGATCGCCCGCCGGCCGGACCGGCCCATCACATCGCCAAGAAACAGGATTTTCATGCAGACCTGCTATGTCAAAGCCCCGCCGGCCTCAAGCCCGGGCAAGCAAAAAGGGCTGCCCCGGAGGACAGCCCTTTCGTATCGTCGCCGTAAGGCGTCGGATCAGACGAACTGCACGTTCGTTGCCGATTCGCGACCGTCACGGCCACGCTCCAGCTCGAAGGTCACCTTCTGGCCGTCAGCGGGGGCCTGCAGGCCAGCGCGCTCGAGAGCCGAGATGTGCAGGAAAACGTCCTGGCGGCCGCCTTCCGGTTGAATGAAGCCGAAGCCTTTGGTGCTGTTGAACCATTTCACGGTGCCGTTGGCCATCGTGAGATCTCCTGTCTTAGTGTTCCACCCGCAGTATGCGGTGGCTTGGCCGTCAGATTAACAAAGCAGACTGAAGGCAGAAGCAGACAGGATGCAGAGAATTTAACGTAGCCATGTCTGAATAGGGCAAGACGGTCCGGGATGCAAGGGAAAGTTGGTGCCGGCTGAGGGTGTCCTGAGCTTGATGGTCGTGGTTAGGCTCCCGTTGCAGGCACCACTCGTCATCGCATGCTATTGAAAAACCTCAGCTAAGTTCAATCTTGGCCAAGGCGTAGAACATGACGGCTGGGCCGCGTGCGGCAGCACATGTAGTTGCCCGATAGCACCGCTGCACATTGACCTAGCGGCGGGCCGCAATGAAAGTGCTTTCAGCACCACGACCCAAACGATAGAGCGAACTCCGGTATGGCGGTCCCCGATTACGAAACCCTGATGCTTCCTGTTCTGCGGCTGTTTGCGGAAGGGGCTCCCAATGTTGCCGCCTGCGTTCCTCGTCTCCAAGAACAATACGCTATCAGCGATGAGGAAGCTTCTGAACTGCTGCCCAGTGGAAGAACAACCGTACTGCAGAGCCGGGCGCACTGGGCCCGCACATATCTGTCAAAGGCCGGTCTACTGGAGTCGCCAAAGAGGAACCTACACGTCATCACCGAACAAGGCCGCCAGTTTTTAGCCACTAATCCTCCACGGATCGACAATCAGGTCCTGTCGGCAATTCCAAGCTTCACCGAATGGATCGAAGCGTCACGTGCGGGAAGTGGCGACGAGGCTAGTGGGCAAGGGGATGCGTTCGTGCAGCTGCATTCACTGCCGACTGATGACGGCCAGACACCAGAGGACGCTATGGAGGCGGCGTCAGCACTGCTGTCCGCAGCACTCCGCGACGAACTGCTTTTGCTTCTTCACCAGCTGACACCAGCGCGCTTCGAAAGGCTGATTGTCGATCTGCTGTCAGCAATGGGCTACGGCGGTGGTGAGGCGGCACGAGGAATGGTTACTAAGCTTTCAGGGGATGGAGGCATTGACGGAATAATCCACGAGGACTCGCTCGGCCTCGATGCCGTGTACATCCAGGCAAAACGATACGCTGCGCACAACAAGATTGGCCGTCCGGATATACAGCAATTTGTAGGGTCCCTCACAGGCGAGGGCGCGACCAAAGGCGTTTTTGTGACCACCTCCGACTTCTCGCGAGAGGCACAAGAATACCTGAACCGCGTCCAGCACAGAGTGATACTGATCACCGGGTAACGGCTCGCTCACCTGATGATCAAGTACGGCGTCGGCGTCCGCGCAAGGCAAACGTACCTTATTCAGACGGTCGACGAAGACTACTTCGCCGATGCTGCCAGCTAGCCGTAGCCAGCGTTCAGCACCGACGTTTTCAACGGCCTGCTTGAAGATGCTATGTAGGCTTGACGGCTGTCTCTAGCCAGCGCCGCAGCACATCGAGCGGGTACCCCCGCCCGTATCCATGTCCCACGCCTTCCGTTTGCCAGCCTCCAATCTGGTCCACGATGTCAGCGGGACATTCCACAGCCCGCAACCGGTCCCGCATCGAGTGTCGGAAGCCATGCATCGTGGCGCACTGGTGAACATGCGGCTTCAACCACTTGTTGAGCCCCGCACTAGCTGCATTTGCGTTCGTCTGACCTGTCTTGTTGTAGCGGGGAAAGGCAAAACCTGATGTACGACCGTTTTGCAGTAGTCGCTGTGCCGCCCAGACAGAGGAACCGACAAGAGGGATAGTCCGAGCGCTGCTTGTGGTTTTCAGTCTACGCCACTGATGCGGCTTTACGTGGACGTAGTAGCCATTGTCGTCGTGGCCGAAGTCTTCAAGAAGCAGACCCGCCGCCTCAGCCAAGCGCATGCCTGTATCAGCGATCAAGGCCACCAGCCAGCGCATTTCGTCATCGGTCTGATAGCAGATGGCCTGGATCCTCCGGATGCTGTCCACAGGAATCGGCAGGCGATCAACAACCCCTGCAGTCCGATCATAGTAGACACCACCGAACGGATTGGTCAGCGTCAGGCCTTCCTCGCTGGCTGCAAAGTTGGTCACAGCCCTAACCGTACCGAAGATGCGGGTAATACTGCTTCCGGCCATTCCTCGTGCCACCAAGGCATCCCGAAATGCGTTTGCGTCTTTTCGTATGTATTCGCTCAACGCCTTGTCGCCGCAAACATCGATAACATAGCCGCAAGATCGCTCAGCGGCGCTCCGAAAGGTCTGTGGCTTTCCAGATCCCTTAAGGCGAATGTATGTTGCCACACATTCGGACAGCTTCGGCACGTCGCTGGTGACGGAAGCCTTATCTGGCGGTGATGAGGGTGCCGGTTTGCTGATGTTCAACCGCAGCATATGTTTGCCCGGTAGCTCGGCATCCTGCGCCCGAAGATGAAACCAGTATTCATCGAGTTGGCTGGCTGCACGAATTGCCCGTGCGGCAGCAACTGCCACTGATTTAGTTCGTAACGAGTAGGCGATTTTCTGAGAGGTGTAGTGCTTCTGCAGTTCCGCCGGGACCCGCCGCACGAAGTAGAAGACCCCGTCTTTTGTGAATGTGTGGGGTGCAGATTTGTATGCCGTCATGTTCTACGCCTTGGCCAAGATTGAACTTAGCTGAGGTTTTTCAATAGCATGCGATGACGAGTGGTGCCGGCTGAGGGATTTGAACCCCCGACCCCCTGATTACAAATCAGACGCTCTACCACTGAGCTAAGCCGGCATCCCTGCCCGATTACCAAGCCGACCCGTGCTGCGCAAGCGCGTCAGCGCCGCGCGCGCCCCAGATTTGTGCGCGCCAGCAGCGCCACCGCCGCCAGCCCCACGGCCATCACCAGCAGCGCCGCGGGGGCGGCATTGCCCAGATCCTCCAGGCTGGCGCGTTCATGGGTGCGGGTGGCCAGCGTCTCAAAGTTGAAAGGGCGCAGCAGCAGCGTCGCGGGCAGCTCCTTAACGCAATCGACGAAGACCAGCAGCAGGGCCGCCCCCACCGACCCGCGCATCATCGGCAGATACACGGTCCGCAGCACGCCCGCATTGTCGCGCCCCAGGGACCGCGCCGCCATGGGCAGCGACGGCGGCACACGCGTGAAGGCCGCGTCGATCGCCCCCTGCCCGATGGCAAAGAACCGCACCAGATAGGCCAGCACGATGGCCGTGCCCGTCCCCGTCAGGATCAGCCCCGGATCGGTGCCGGTCAGCGCCAGCCAGCCATCGGCCACCCGGTGATCCAGCGCCGCCAACGGAATCAGCAGCCCCACCGCCAGCACCGCCCCCGGCGCCGCATAGCCGATGGTGGTGACGGGCATCAGCAGGCGCGGCAGCGACCGCCCCGACAGGCGCGTGCCATAGACCATGATCAGCGCGCCCAGCACCGTCAGCACCGCGGCCATCCCCCCCAGGGACACCGTGTGCCAGGCCGCCCGGGCCAGCCCCGGCGACAGCCAGCCCTGCGGATAGGCCAGCGCATAGGTCGTGATCACCCCCACCGGCAGCACGAAGCCCATCGCAAAAGGCAGCAGGCAGGCCAGCATCGCCGCAACCCCCGCCAGCGGGCGCAGGCGCTGTCGGGTGACCGGGCGGGGTTGGCGCGCACTTTGATGATAGCGGGCGTTGCGGCGGGCGAATCGCTCCCACAGGGACAGGACCACGATGATGGCCAGCATCGCGCAGGCGATCTGCGCCGCGCCGCCGGCGTTCCGACGCTCCAACCAGGTGGTGAAGATGCCGGTGTTCAGGGTCTGGACGCCGAAATAGCTGACGACGCCGTAATCGGCGACCGCCTCCATCATCGCGATCGCGGACCCCGCGACGATGGCCGGGCGCGCCAGCGGCAGGCCCACGCGGGCGAACAGGCCCCAGGGCCCGGTGCCCAGAGCGCGCGCGACCTCATAGGCGCTGCCCGACTGTTCGTGCAGCGCCGCCCGCGTCAGCAGATAGACGTAAGGATAGAGCGCCGAGGCCAGCACCACGACCGCCGCCTCCAGCGATCGGATGCGCGGGAACCAATAGTCGCGCGCCGATTCCCACCCGAACCAGCCGCGCAGGGCGATCTGCACCGGGCCGGAATAGTCCAGGAAATCGGCCAGCGCATAGGCGCCGATATAGGCCGGCACCGCCAGCGGCAGCAGCAGCAGCCATTGCAGCGCGCCCCGGCCCGGAAAATCGTACATGCTGACCAGCCAGGCCGCCCCCGTGCCCATCGCCGCCGCCAGAAGGCCGGTGCCCATCGCCAACGCCACCGTGTTGCCGAAATAGCGCGGCATGACCGTGGACAGCAGATGCGGCCAGATGTTGTCGGTGGGGTTCAGCGCCAGCCAGACGACCGACAGCACCGGCATCAGCACCAGCCCCGCGACCAGCACCGCGGCCAGCGACCATCCCCGGCCGCCCCCTTGGCGCAGGGCATGATCGTGACGGCGCGGGCGGGTCTGGGCGGGGGCTGTCCGGGTCATGGCATGGGCGATAGGGCAAAGCGGTTTGACTGTCCACGCCACAGCGGTAATCTGCGCGCCAGATCCAGCGTGGCCCGGCCGCGTGCGGCACCTTGAAAAGACGGGACAGTTCAGATGCAGATGGTTTTCCACATGGGGGTGCATGGCACCGATGGCGACCGCCTGCTCAAGACCCTGCTGAACAACCGCGCGGCGCTGCAGAAGGCCGGGACCGAGGTCGTGACCCCGAACCGCCATCGCGGCCTGTTCGACGAGGCGCTGAAATCGCTGAACGGCGGCACCGCCACCCCCGAGATGGAACAGATCATGCTGGACGCGATGCTGGACAGCGACGATCCGTCGCGGGTCATCATGTCCACGCCGACCTTCATGGGCGCGCCCGGCCGCGCGGTCGGGCGTGAGGGGCTTTATCCGCAGATCGGGCTGCGCGCCGCGGCGCTGTCGCGGCTGTTCCCGTCGGCGCAGACCGAGTTCTTTGTCGCGATCCGCAACCCCGCCGTCCTGCTGACCGAGGTCTTGGGCCAGTTCAGCGGCGGCGGCTATGACGCGCTGATGCAGGGCACAGACCCCCTGCAGCTGCGCTGGCGCCCCGCGATCCAGCGCCTGCTGCGCGCGACGCAGGGACGGCGCGTGGTGGTCTGGTGCCACGAGGACGTGCCACTGATCTGGCCCGAGGTGGTGCGCCTGGTCGCGGCCCTGCCGCCTTCGGCGCCGCTGTCGGGCGGCATCCTGTACATGCACGAACTGCTGGGCGATGCGGGGGTCGCGCTGCTGCGTGACGCGATGGCCGGGCGCGACCAGATGACCGTGCGCCAGCGCCGCGACCTCTACGCGCGGATGCTGGCCGATCACGCGCTGCCCGATACGGTCGACCAGCCGATCGACCTGCCCGGATGGACGCAGGACATGGTCGACGAGGTCACCCGAACCTATCACGCCGACGCGGCCGAGATCGCGGTCCTGCCCGGCGTCGAATTCATCCTGCCCTAAGCCCCTGCGCGACCCCCGCGCGCAGGGGCAGCGCAAGGGTGTCGTCAGACCATGCCCAGGGCGGCCTTGTACATGTCCAGGATCGCCTCTTCCTCGGCGATGTCATCCTTGTCGCGGCGGCGCAGGGCGATGATCTGCTTCATCACCTTGGTGTCATAGCCGCGGGCCTTGGCCTCGGCCATCACCTCTTTCTGGCGTTCGGCGATGTCCTTCTTTTCGGCCTCCAGCTGCTCGAACTGTTCGATGAACTGGCGCAGCTCGTCTGCCGCCACTCCATAAGCCTGATCGTCCTGCATCGGATTCGTCCCCTCTTGCGCATGTGCCCCGCGTGTTAGGCGGTCTTGTCGGGCGGTGCAATCGCCGCTAGGGGACGGGCGCGGCACCCCGCCTGCCTGTCGCCAAAGGAGACGACCATGACCCTGTTCGACTGGATCATCTGGACCGGCGCCGCGCTGACGCTGCTGGGACTGGGCGCGCTGGTGTGGTGCATCTGGACCGTCAGCCGCGCCCGCGCCAAGGGCCTGGACGACGAGGCCCTGCGCGTCCGCATGCGCGGCGTCCTGGCGGTGAACGTGGCGGCCCTGGCCGCATCGGCCATCGGCCTGATGATGGTGGTGATCGGCATCATCCTGGGTCGCTGAACTCCGGGACCGGACTTGCCGGGCGCCAGAGCCTTGACACATTCGCAAATTGGAATACATCCTGTCCAGGCGACGGGATGAAAGGACACATCATGAACCCCGACTGGATCCTGGGACTGATCGGCGGGCTGATGATCGGCGCGGCGGCGGCCCTGTATATGCTGGGCAACGGACGCATCATGGGGGCCAGCGGCCTGCTAGGCGGCGTGATCGACGGCACCGGCCGCGCCAATCTGGCAGAACGGCTGATCTTTCTGGCGGCGCTGGTCGCCGTCCCCGCAGTGATGGTCGGCACCGGCGCGGCCCAGGCCTCGCGCCCGGTCGCGGGCCTGGGCGTGCTGGCGCTGGCGGGGCTGCTGGTGGGCTTTGGCACGCGGCTTGGCAGCGGCTGCACCTCGGGGCACGGGGTCTGCGGCATCTCGCGGCTGTCGCTGCGGGGGATCGTGGCGACGTTGATCTATCTGGGCACGGGCGTGGCTGCGGTGCTGATCGCGCGCCTGATGGGGGGTGCGGCATGACGCGGCTGGTGATCGCCGGCCTGTCGGGCGGGCTGTTCGGCGCGGGGCTGGTGGTGTCGGGCATGACCGACCCGGCCAAGGTGCAGGGGTTTCTGGACCTGTTCGGGGCCTGGGACCCGACACTGGCCTTTGTGATGGGCGGCGCGGTCGTGGTGATGTTCCTGGCATGGCGCATCGCCGCGGCCCGCAACCGGTCGCTCAGCGGCGCGCCCCTGCCCGCGATGCCCGAACAGCGGCTGGATGGGCGGTTGATCGGGGGTGCTGCGCTGTTCGGCCTGGGCTGGGGACTGTCGGGCCTGTGTCCGGGGCCGGCGATGGCGTCGCTGTTCTTCGGCGGGCCGTCGGTCTGGGTGTTCTTTGCCGCGATGGTGGCCGGCATGGCGCTGTTCGGCCTGTGGAGCCGCCGCGCATGAGGGTTCTGGTCCAGCGCGTCGCCCAAGCCTCGGTCTTGGTCGATGACCAGGTCGTGGGGCGCACCGGGCCGGGCCTTCTGGTGCTGGCCTGCGCGATGCAGGGCGACGACCCCGCCACGGTGGACCGGATGGCCGGGCGCATCGCGCGCCTGCGCATCTTTCGCGACGATCAGGGGCGGATGAACCGGTCGCTGCTGGACACCGGCGGCGGCGCGCTGGTCGTCAGCCAGTTCACCCTGGCCGCGGACACACGCAGCGGCAACCGCCCCGGCTTCTCGGCCGCAGCCGATCCCGACACGGGCCGGGCGCTGTATGAACACCTGGCGCAGGCGATGCGCGATCTGGGGATCGCCACCGAAACCGGGCGCTTTGGCGCGGACATGCAGGTGTCGCTGACCAATGACGGTCCGGTGACGATCTGGCTGGACAGTGCGGATCGGGGTTGACTTTCGCGTCATTCTGCCCCATCTGATCCTCATCGCCGTCCGCTGCCGCGTGAGCAGCCCCTGGGCATAGCCCGAGACGCCGACACCCATTCCAGTTTCCCATTCACGCGGGGAGGCAGCAGGCATCCTCGTATCGCGCCTGCACCCCTGCCATTGGCTGCGCGCTGTCGTGCGGCCCCTGCCCTTGCGTCCGATACGGGGGACGCATGGGGACGAAAGATCCTATGGAACAGAACAACACCCGCCGTCGCCCCAACCGTGGCGGCAAATCCACTCCCGCCCGCGCGCCGATCCAGGCCAACGAAGGCCGCCGCGCCCCCGCGCGCGAACCGGTCATCACCGGACCCTTTGCCGATATGGGCATCGACCACCGCATCAACGCGAACATCATCGCGATGGGCCTGACCACGCCTACGCCGATCCAGGAACAGGGCATCCCCGCCATCGTGCAGGGCCGTGACGTGCTGGGCCTGGCCCAGACCGGCACCGGCAAGACGGCGGCCTTCGGCCTGCCGATGCTGACCCGCCTGATCAACTATGGCAAGAAGCCCGACCCCAAGACCTGCCGCGCGCTGATCCTGGCGCCGACCCGCGAGCTTGCCACCCAGATCGCGACGAACATCGACGCCTATGCCGAAGGCACGCCGATCCGGTCGTTCCGCGTCGTGGGCGGCGCCTCGATCAACACCCAGACCGAGCGGCTGTCGCGCGGCGTGGACGTGCTGATCGCGACGCCGGGCCGCCTGATGGACCTGATCGAGCGTCGCGCGATCAGCCTAGAGGCCACCACCTATCTGGTGCTGGACGAAGCCGACCAGATGCTGGACATCGGCTTCATCCACACCCTGCGCAAGATCGCGCGGATGCTGCCGCGCGAGCGTCAGACGCTGATGTTCTCGGCCACGATGCCCAAGCTGATGTCCGAGCTGTCGGACACCTATCTGACCAACCCGGTCAAGGTCGCCGTGAACCCCCCGGGCCAGGCCGCCAAGAAGATCGACCAGGGCGTGCATTTCGTCAGCCAGGGCGACAAGGCCAAGCTGCTGGCCGAATACATGTCCAAGCACACGCAGGAAATGGCGATGGTCTTTGGCCGCACCAAGCATGGCTGCGACAAGCTGGCCAAATTGCTGGACAGCTGGGGCTTTGCCGTCGCCGCGATCCACGGCAACAAGTCGCAGGGCCAGCGTGAGCGCGCCCTGGAGGCTTTCCGCAAGGGAGAGACCAAGGTCCTGGTCGCAACCGACGTGGCCGCCCGTGGCCTGGATATCCCGGACGTGGCGCATATCTATAACTACGACCTGCCCAATGTGCCGGAGAACTATGTCCACCGCATCGGCCGGACCGCGCGTGCGGGCCGTGACGGTCGCGCCGTGGCCTTCTGTTCGCCCGCCGAACTGGGAGAGCTGCGCGCCATCGAAAAGGCGATGAAGAACACCATCCCCGTGATCGGGGGCGATGTGCCTTCCGCGGCCGCAGCCGCCGCGGCCGGTCCCGCAGGCGGTCCGCAGCGCGGTCGTGGCAAGCCGATGGACGGGGGTGCGCATAAGCGCCCGGCCCGCCGCCCGTCGCGTGCGCCCAAAAGCCGCACGGCCTGATCCTCGCCGCGAAGGCGATCCCAAGACAGCCGCCGGGGCGCGATCCCCGGCGGCTTTTGCTTGTGGCGGGGCTGTCGCGCGGGTATGGCCCACGGCGTCATGGCAAAGCTCTATTTCAACTATTCGACGATGAACGCCGGCAAGAGCACCTTGCTGCTGCAGGCATCCTACAACTATCGCGAACGCGGCATGGACACGCTGCTGCTGACGGCGGCGCTGGACGACCGCGCGGGCCAGGGCCGCATCGCCAGCCGCATCGGCATCGCGGATGAGGCCGCCTCGTTCGACAGCGCGACGGACCTGATGGCGCTGATCGCGGCCAGCCTGCCGCGCCCGGCCTGCGTCTTCATCGACGAGGCGCAGTTCCTGACCCGCGACCAGGTCTGGCAGCTGGCCCGCGTGGCCGATGATCTGGGCATTCCGGTCATGTGCTATGGCCTGCGCGTCGATTTCCGCGGAGAGCTGTTCCCCGGATCGGCGGCCCTGCTGGCCCTGGCCGATGACATGCGCGAGGTGCGCACCATCTGCCATTGCGGCAAAAAGGCCACCATGGTCATCCGCCAGGACGATCAGGGCCGCCCCATCACCGAAGGCGCGCAGGTGCAGGTCGGCGGGAACGAGACCTATGTGTCTCTTTGCCGTCGTCATTGGCGCGCGGCGGTGGGGGCCTGATCACGTTTTTCGCGGCGCTTTCAACGCGCGTTGCGGGCACGCAGAGGTTGATGTAACCATTGCGGAAAACGGGCAAGGGGACACATCATGCGCACATTCCTGATCTGGATCGCCGCGGCGCTGGCGATGGCCGCCCCCGCGCGGGCCTTTGACACCGCGGCCACGTCGGCCTGGGTCTATGACGTCCAGTCGGGAACCGTCCTGATGGAAAAGAACGCCGACGTTCCCCTGCCCCCGGCATCCATGTCCAAGCTGATGACGCTGACCATGCTGTTCGAGGCCCTGCGTGACGGTCGCGTGGCGATGGACACCACCTTTCCGGTCTCGGAAAAGGCATGGCGGATGGGCGGCTCCAAGATGTTCGTCGAACCCGCCGACCGCCCAACCGTCGAAGAGCTGATTTATGGCATCATCATCAATTCCGGCAACGATGCCTGCGTCGTGGTCGCCGAAGGGCTGGCCGGCAGCGAGGATGCCTTTGCCCGCCTGATGAATGAGCGCGCAGCCCAGCTGGGCCTGACGCATACCACGCTGACCAACAGCTCGGGCTGGCCCGACCCCGGACACCGCATGTCGATGGAGGATCTGGGGCTGCTGGCGGATTACATGATCCGCGAATTCCCGGACCTCTATCCGAACTTCGCGATGACCTCGTTCAACTACAAGGACCGGGTGCCCTCGAATGCGCGCAACCGCAACCCGCTGCTGGCCATCGGGGCGGCGGACTGGACCGCCGACGGGCTCAAGACCGGGCACACCCAGGAGGCCGGATACGGCTTGGTCGGCTCGGCCATCCAGGACGGGCGGCGGGTGATCTTCGTCATCAGCGGGTTGCAATCGGACCGCGCGCGGGCCGAGGAATCCGAGCGTCTTGTCAACTGGGCCTTCCGTCAGTTCACCATGCAGAGCCTTGTTCCCGCAGGCGAAACCGTCGTCAGCGCGCCGGTCTGGCTGGGCACGGCCAGCCGCGTGGGCCTGACCACCGCCAATGGCGTGAACGTGCTGGTGCCCGCGGGCGTCCAGGACGAGGTCCGGGTCGAGGTCGTCTATGACAGCCCCATCCCCGCCCCCATCGCGCGCGGCGACCGCTTGGGCCAGCTGGTCGTGACCATCCCCGGCACCCGCGACACGGTCACGCCGCTGATCGCCACCCAGGACGTCCCCGAGGCGGGCTTTCTGGGCCGCATGAAGGGCGCCGTGATGCAGCTGGGTCAGCGCGCCATCACCGCCGTCACCGGCTGATGCTGATCAGCCTGGAGGGCATCGACGGCTGCGGCAAATCCACCCAAGGACGCCTGCTGGCCGACGCACTGCGCGCCCAGGGCCGCGACGTGGTGCTGACCCGCGAGCCCGGCGGCAGCCCCGGCGCCGAGGAGATCCGCCGCCTGCTGGTCGAGGGTGCCGGCGAACGCTGGTCGCCCGAGACCGAGTGCCTGCTGTTCACCGCCGCCCGCCGCGATCATCTGGAACGCACCATCCGCCCGGCGCTGGAGGCGGGCCGCGTGGTGGTGACCGACCGCTTTGCCGACAGCACCCGCGTCTATCAGGGTGCTGCGCGGGGCGATCTGCGCGACATGGTCGACCGGCTGCACGCGCTGATGATCGGGGTCGAGCCGGACCGGACCTTTGTCATCGACATCGACCCCGCGACGGGGCTGGCGCGAGGCAATGCGCGTGGCGGGGCCGAGGATCGGTTCGAAAGCCTGGGCCTGTCGTTCCAGCAGCGGCTGGCGACGGGGTTCCGCGCGCTGGCCGCCGAATATCCCGACCGCGTGCGCCTGATCGACGGCAGCGGCACCGCCGGGGACGTCTCCGCCCGCATCCTGGCCGCGCTGTGAAGACCGCGCCCGACGATATTCCCGAACCCGACCGGGTTCCCGGCGCGCCCCATCCGCGCCACGCGCCGCGCGTGATCGGTCAGGATGCGGCGGTTGCGTCTTTCCTGCAGGCGGCACAGGGCGACCGGCTGCACCATGCCTGGCTGCTGACCGGGCCGCGCGGCGTGGGCAAGGCGACGCTAGCCTGGGCCATCGCGCGCTGGCTTCTGGCCGATACCGGGCGGGCCGATCTATCCGTCGACCCCGACACCCTCGAGGCCCGCCGCATCGCCGCCCTGTCCGAGCCGCGCCTGGCCCTGATCCGCCGCCCCTGGGACGACAAGACCAGCCGCCTGCGCGCCGAGATCACCGTGGACGAGATCCGCCGGCTGCTGTCCTTCTTCCACCTGTCGGCCGCCGAAGGGGGGCGCCGCGTCGCCATCATCGACGCCGCCGATGAGATGAACACCGCCGCCGCCAACGCCCTGCTGAAGGTGCTGGAGGAGCCACCGTCAGACGCGCTGATCCTGCTGATCGCGCATCAGCCCGCGCGGCTGCTGCCCACGATCCGGTCGCGCTGCCGCACGCTGCGCCTGTCGCCCCTGCCGCCGCGCCAGATGTCCGCGATTCTGTCCGACATGGGCCTGAACGAGGATGCCGAGGCGCTGTCGGCCCTCTCCGACGGGTCCGTCGGAGAGGCGCTGCGGCTGGCGGGTCAGGGGGGGCTGGACCGCTATCAGGCGCTGGTCGATCTGTTCGCCACCCTGCCCCGGCTGGACCGCCTGGCCGCGTCGAAATTCGCCGATGGCGCGGCGGGGCGCGCAGGCGCCGATGGCGACCCGTTCGATCTGACCATCACCGTGCTGGACCGCTTTGTCACCCGGCTGGCGCGCGCGGGGCTGATGGGCGCGCCCCTGCCCCAGGCCGCGCGCGGCGAAGGCGCCCTGATGGCGCGGCTGTCGCCCGACGACCACGCTGCCCGCATCTGGGCCGAGGCGCAGTCCCGCCTGTCGGCGCGTGCCCGCACGGGTCGGGCGGTCAACCTTGACCCTGCCGCGCTGGTCATGGATATGGTGCTGGAACTGGCGCAGCTGCCGCCCGCGCAAGCGTCCCTGACCAAGGCCTGACCGATGACCGATGCGGCCCTCCGGCTGACCGACAGCCATTGCCACCTGGATTTCCCCGATTTCGACGGCGAACATGCCGCCCTGATCGACCGCGCCCGCGCCGCGGGCGTCGGGCGGATGGTCACCATCTGCACCCGCCTGCGCCAGGAGCCCGCCGTGCGCGCCCTGGCCAAGGCGCATGATGGCGTCTTCTACGCCGTAGGCACCCACCCGATGAGCGTCGCGGACGAGCCGATGGCCACCGTCGATCAGCTGGTGGCCCTGGCCGATCACCCTAAATTCGTGGCCATCGGCGAGACGGGGCTGGATTACCACTACACCGCCGACAGCGCGCAGGCCCAGCAGGACAGCCTGCGCATCCACATTCAGGCCGCGCGCCTGACCCGCCTGCCCCTGATCATTCACGCCCGCGACGCCGATGACGACATGGCCCGCATCCTGGCCGAGGAACACCGCGCAGGTGCCTACAGCTGCGTCATGCATTGCTTCAGCTCGACCCCCGCGCTGGCGCAGGCGGCGCTGGATCTGGGGTTCTATCTGTCGATGTCGGGCATCGCGGCATTTCCGCGGTCCCAGGATCTGCGCGACATCTTCGCGGCCGCGCCGCTGGACCGTATCCTGGTGGAAACCGACAGCCCCTATCTGGCCCCGCCCCCCCATCGCGGGCGCCGGAACGAGCCCGCCTATGTCGCCCATACCGCCGCCGTGGGGGCGCAGCTGTTCGGCCTGTCCCTGCCCGAATTCGCCGCCCGGACCGAGGCGAATTTCGACCGCCTGTTCTGGAAGGCCGCCCGATGACCGACACGATCCGCGCCACGATCCTGGGCTGCGGATCGTCGGGGGGCGTGCCGCGCCTTGGCAACCGATGGGGCGATTGCGACCCCGCGAACCCCAGGAACCGGCGCCGCCGCTGTTCGCTGCTGGTCGAACGCGACGGGCCGGGCGGCACCACGCAGGTGCTGATCGACACCGGCCCCGACCTGGTCCCGCAGATGCTGGATGCGGACGTGGCGACGCTGGATGCGGTCGTCTATACCCATGCCCATGCCGATCATGTCCACGGCATCGACGACCTGCGCCAGCTGGTCTTCAACGCCCGCCGCATCCTGCCCCTCTGGGCGGACGGCCCCACGGCCGAGGCACTGACCACCCGCTTCGGTTATGTCTTCCAGACGCCCGAGGGCAGCCAGTATCCCCCGATCTGCGCCCTGCACCCCATCACCGGCCGCATCACCATCGACGGGCCGGGCGGCGCGATCACGCTGATCCCCTTCCGCGTCCAGCACGGAGAGATCACCGCCCTGGGCTTTCGCATCGGCGGGCTGGTCTATCTGCCCGACGTGTCCGACATTCCCGACACCGCCTGGCCGCTGATCCAGGACGCGCCGGTCGTCATCATCGACGCCCTGCGCCCCGAGCCGCATCCCAGCCACGCCCATCTGGACCTGGCGCTGGACTGGATCGCCCGCGCCCGCAGCCCGCGCGCCGTGCTGACCAACATGCATATCGAGATGGATTACGCCGCCGTCGCCGCCCGGACCCCGCCCCATGTCGAACCTGCCTTCGACGGCATGCGGATCGTGACCACCGCCCACAGCCCCGACCTGCCCCCCGCCGCATGAGCGTCCTTTTCACGATCATCCTTCCGGTCTTCCTGATCGTGGGCTTTGGCTATCTGGTGACCTGGCGCGGCTGGTTCAGCGCCGCGGGCGTCGACGGGCTGATGAGCTTTGCCCAGAACTTCGCCGTGCCGACGCTGCTCTTCGTGTCGATGGCGCGGCTGGATCTGGGGACCGAGTTTCGCGCCCAGCTGCTGATCCCCTTCTATGCCGGGGCCTTCGCGGCCTTCGGCGCGGGCTGGGCGGGGGCGCGCTGGCTGTTCCGCCGCCCCCCGGTCGATTGCGTGGCGATCGGCTTTGTGTGCCTGTTCTCGAACACGCTGCTGCTCGGGGTGCCGATCACCGAACGTGCCTATGGGCCCGACGCGCTGGCGGGAAACTGGGCCATCATCGCGCTGCATTCGCCCATGCTCTACACCTTCGGGATCACGGTGATGGAGTTCACCCGTGCCCGCGGCAGCGGCCTGTCCGTCGGACGCGTGGCGCTCAAGGCGCTGACGGGGGTGCTGCGGACGTCCCTGGTGATCGGCATTCTGGCGGGGCTGTCGGTGAACCTGCTGATGCAGGCGGGCCTGGCGCTGCCGCAGGGGTTCTGGGACGCGGCCGACATGATCGCCCGCGCGGCACTGCCTGCGGCGCTGTTCGGGCTGGGCGGCGTCCTCTATCGCTATCGCCCCGAGGGCGACATGGCGACCATCGCGATGTGCTGCGCGGCGTCGCTGATCCTGCACCCGGCGATCACCTTCGGCACGGGATGGCTGCTGGGCCTCGACCGCGACGGCATGCGCTCGGCGGTGCTGACCGCGTCGATGGCCCCCGGGGTGAACGCCTATCTCTTCGCCAACATCTACGGCGCCGCGCGGCGGGTTGCGGCCTCCAGCGTGCTGATCGCGACGGCCCTCTCGACCCTGTCCGTCTGGATGTGGCTGGCGCTTCTCCCTTGACATGACGCGGGGGTCCGGGGGGCCGCAGGCTCCCCGGCGGGGGGTGCGGGGGGCTGGCCCCCCGCCGTCGCGGGACGCAACCCCGCCGTCAGATCGGCACGCGCAGCGCCCCCAAAGGCTCCTCCAACGCCCGCTCCTCATAGCCGAAATGCGACCGGATCGCCCGGTCCAGCACCGCGAAATCCGCCGCGCAGCGCGCGAACCCCTCCGCCCCCGGCGACGCCGCCAGATCGCGCGCCGCCTCGTGCAGGGCGCCGATCAGCCCGTGGATCACCGCATGCTCGGCCTTCAGCCGCGCAATGACCGGCGCCAGAACCGCGCCGCCCCGCTCGGCCAGGGATGGGAACATCCACTGCTCCTCGATGTCATGGTGGTTCTGCAGCAACGCGCAATCGCGCCCGCAGGCGGTGCCGAACAGCGCCATGTTGCGCGCCAGCTGCGTCCCCGCCACTGCCGGTGCCAGGTCGGCGGCATTCCCGCTGCCCGCCCTGATCGCATCCAGCAGCCGTGCCACAGCGTCCAGCTCGGCCCGATACATGTCGTGGATCGCGGCCAGACGGCGGCCATGGGCGCGCTCGGCCCCCGTGATCGCGGGATAGACGGGCGGCGCGGGCCGCGCGTCCTCGTCCTCCAACTCCTCGGGCGTCATCGCGGCGTGACGCCCCGGATGCGCTCGGACCGGCGGCGCAACAGCTCGACCGTGGTCAGAAGCGCGATCGAAAAGATCACCAGCAGCGTCGCCACCGCCAGGATGGCCGGGCTGATCTGCTCGCGGATGCCGTTCCACATCTGGCGCGGAATGGTCTGCTGTTCGGGCCCGGCGATGAACAGCACCGCCACCACCTCATCGAAGGACGTCACGAACGCGAACAGCGCGCCCGACACCACCCCTGGCAGGATCAGCGGCATCGTCACCTTGAAGAACGTGGTCCGCGGATTGGCCCCCAGGCTGGCCGCGGCCCGATTCAGAGACTGGTCGAACCCGACCAACGTCGCCGTCACGGTAATGATGACGAAGGGAATGCCCAAGGTCGCGTGGGCCAGGATCACGCCCAGATAGGTGCCCGCCAGCCGCCCGCATTGCGGGTCCAGCCCGATCAGTGTCAGCAGCTCGCAGGGATTCGAATAGAAGAAGAACATCCCCGTCGCGGTGATGATCAGCGGCACGATCATGGGAGAGATCAGGATCGCCATGATCGCGCGGCGGAACGGCATCTCGGGGCGCGACAGGCCCAAGGCCGCCAGCGTCCCCAGCACCGTGGCCACAATCGTCGAGAACACCCCGATGATGATCGAGTTCTTGGCCGCCTTGATCCAGTTCGCGTTGGCCCAGGCATCCGACCAGAAGGCCCAGCCCGTGGCGTCGGGATTCTGCATCCCGAAGGTCAGCAGGCTGGAATACCAGCGGGTGCTGTAGCCTTCGGGGTCAAAGGACAGCATCCGGTCGGTGAAGGTGAAATAGGGTTCGGCATTGAAGGACAGCGGGATGATCACGATGATCGGCGCGATCAGGAAGACAAAGATCAGCGCGCAGATCGTCAGGCGGGTGTAATGCCACAGACGCTCCAGCGGGCTGGCATAGGTCGGAACGGCCATGCGCTTACCCCAGTTTCAGGTTGTCGACGCCGACAAGGCGATCATAGAGCCAATAGAGCACCAGCACCGCGCCCAACAGCAGGGCTGCCAGCGCCGCCGCCATGGACCAGTTCAGCGTGCCCGTCATGTGCGAGGCGATCATGTTCGAGATCAGCTGCCCCGAGGACCCGCCGACCAGCGCGGGCGTGATGTAATACCCGACCGCCAGGATGAAGACCAGCATCGCGCCCGCCCCCAGGCCCGGCAGGGTCTGCGGGAAATAGACGCGCCGGAACGCAGTCCAGCTGGTCGCCCCCAGGCTGCGCGCCGCGCGGACATAGGACGGGTTGATCGTGCGCATCACCGAATACAGCGGCAGGATCATGAAGGGCAGCAGGATATGCGTCATCGCGATGATCGTGCCGGTCTGGTTATAGATCATCTGCAACCGCTGGCCGCCGCCGATCACGCCCATCCAGACCAGGATGTCGTTGATCACGCCCTGCTGCTGCAGCAGCACCATCCAGCTGGTGGTCCGCACCAGCAGCGACGTCCAGAAGGGCAGCAGCACCAGGATCATCAGCAGGTTCGACTGCCGCATGGGCAGCGTCGCCAGCAGATGCGCGATGGGAAAGCCCAGAACAAAGGTCAGCGCGGTGATCACCGCCGACAGCCAGAAGGTCCGCCAGAACAGGGTCACATAGATCCGCTGCTGTTCGGCGACTTGCTGGACGCGGCCCTCGTCGTCGCGGGTGCGGTCCACGGCGGCCAGATAGAAATTGGCGGTGACAGGGGTCGAGGCCTCGCGCATCACCGACCACAGGCGCGGATCGCCCCAGGTCTCGTTGATCTCCAGCAGGGCCTCGCGATAGGGCGGCTCCAGCCCGCCGCGGACCTGGCGGCCCGTGGCGGTGAACAGCGACCGCGTGCCCGGCATGTCGTAATTGACCCGCGTGCCCACCACGCCGATGCTGCGCGCGTCGGCGCTGGCGACCAGATCCTGGGCCAGCGCGGTCCATGCCGCGTCGTCGGGGTCGGTGCCGCGTTCGGTGGCCGCGAACCAGGCCGAGACCTGCGGCATATTGGCCGAGAACCCGTCATTGTAGAAGGACCGCTGCAGCATCTGCCCGATCGGCACCACGAAGGTGATGACGACAAAGGCCAGCAGCGGCAGGACCAGCAGAAAGGCCCGCCTGCGCGCGCGGCGCTGGCTGCGCACCAGGGCCCGGGCGAGCGGCTTGCCGTCGGCGGTGGTCAGCAGCCCCTGCCCCACCCCGGATGCGGTGGTGGCGATGGCGGCATGTGGATCAAGTGCGGCGTTCGCCATGTCGTCCCCGGCAGTCAGGGCCGCCACCCCGCGATGGGGCGGCGGCGTTTCGGATCAGGAGGAGGCCAGCCAGCTGTTGAAGCGTTCGGTCAGCTCGGCGGCATGGTCGGCCCAGAATTCCGGGTCGTCCATCACGGCATTGGCCAGCGCCTCGGGGCTGGTGGGCATGTGCGGGCCCATCTCGGTTACGCCGTCCTGATAGAGGCCGACCAGCGAGGCCGAGGATTTCCGCGCCGGGCCATAGGCGATATAGCGCGCCTGATCGGCCAGCCGCTGCGTGTCGGTGGCGAATTTCAGGTATTCCATCGCCGCTTCGGGATTGGGCGCATCGACCGGGATCACGAACATGTCCATGTCCATGTACTGCCCATCCCAGATGATCTCGAAGGGCTGGTTCTCGGCCACCATCGCGTCGAAGACGCGGCCGTTATAGACGGTGGTCATGCTGACCTCACCATCGGCCAAGAGCTGCACGGGCTGGGCGCCGGCCTCCCACCAGACGACGTCCGACTTGATCGTGTCCAGCTTGTCAAAGGCGCGCTGCACGCCCTCCTCGGTGGCCAGCTGGTCATAGACCTCGGCGGCGGGGACGCCATCGGCGATCAGGGCCAGATACAGCGTGCGCTTGGGGTTCTTGGGCAGGCCGCGCTTGCCGGGGAAGGTCTCGGTGTCGAAGAGATCCGCCGCCGTGGTGGGCGCGTCGCCCTCGAACTTGGTGGTGTTATAGCTGATGACCGTGCCCCAGACGATGTTGGCCACGGCACAATCCAGCAGCGCGCCCGGCACGAAATCGTCAGCCGCGGGGGTTCCGTCAGGGGCGGCGGGCAGGCTGGCCGGGTCGATCTCGACCAGCGCGCCCTCGTCGCACAGGCGGATCGCGTCGCTGACCTCGACGTCAAAGACGTCGCCGCTGACGTTGCGCGCCTCGACCTGCGCGCGCAGCGGCGTGGCGGGGTTGTCGGCGGCGATCATGTTGACGCGGATGCCCGTCTCGGCGGTGAAGGGCTTGTTATAGGCCTCGACCTGGCTGACCTCATAGGCGCCGCCCCAGGACACGACATTGACCTCCTGGGCGGCGGCTGCAAAGGCGAACCCGCCAAGGGCGGTCGACAGAATAAGCGTGGTTTTCACGGTGGTTTTCTCCCGGTTGGATGGTCTCGGGCTGTTGCGCCCGTTGTCATTGGCCCCCTGCGGGGCGATCCGGGCGGCGCGTGGCCGCCCGGAGAGGCGGGTTCAGCTGGCCAGCCAGCTGTTGAACCGCTCGTTCAGTTCGGCGTCGCGATCGACCCAGAATTCCAGGTCCGAGCCAAGCGCGCCCTCCATGTTCGCCTCATAGGTGGGCAGGTTCGGGCCCATCGGCTGATCGGTGCCCTCGATATTGCCGACCATCGCGGCGGCCGAGCGGCGCGGCGGGCCATAGCTGATGAATTCGGCCGCACGGGCCTGGGGCGCGGGGGCGGTGGTCCAGGCGACGAATTCCAGCGCCTGCTCAAGGTTCGGCGCGCCGGTGGGGATCACCCAGCCCTCCATCTCGTAGATCTGGCCGTCCCAGATGATCTCGAAGGGCTGCCCGTCGGCCTGCGCCGCGTTGAAGATGCGCCCGTTGAAGGCATAGGCCATGCTGACCTCACCATCCGCCAGCAGCTGCGGGGGCTGGGCGCCGGCCTCCCACCAGATCACGTCGGTCTTGATCGTGTCCAGTTTCGCGAATGCGCGGTCCACGCCCTCAGGGGTGGCCAAGACCTCATAGACCTCGGCGGCGGGCACGCCATCGGCCATCAGCGCCAGCTCCAGGTTGAACTTGGCGCCCTTGCGCATCGTGCGCTTGCCGGGGAAGGCGGCCGTGTCAAAGAAATCCGCGGGGCTGGCGGGCTTGGCCTCGGGGAACGCACTGTCGTTGAACGCCAGGACCATCGAATAGACGTCCGTGCCCACAAAGCACTCGGTCACCGCCCCCTCGATGAAATCGTCCATCGCCGCGGTGCCGTCCTCGGCAGGCAGCAGGATGGCGGGGTCGATCACCTCCAGCGCACCCTCGTCGCACAGGCGCACCGCATCGGCATATTCGACCGAGGCGACGTCGATGTTGACATTGCCCGCCTCGACCTGCGCCTTGATCGGCGTGGCGGGGTTGTCGGCGTCGGACATGACGACGCTGATGCCGGTTTCGGCGGTGAAGGGCTTGGCATAGGCCTCCAGGTGGCTGTTGCCATAGGCACCGCCCCAGGACAGCAGGTTCACATCAGCCAGCGCCGGTCCGCCGACCAGGCCGATCGCGGTGCTGAGGGCCAGAAATCGTTTCATTGCAAGGTCTCCGCTTGGATAGTCAGATCGGGTCGAGGGCGCGGGCATCCTGCGGATGCCAGCCGATGCGGATCACCTGGCCGGGGTCCAGACGGGTCTGGCCGATGGTGTTGCGCATTTTCATGACGAAATTGTCGCTGCCCGCCACCTTCAGGCGGGCGCGCAGGATGTCGCCCATATAGATCACCTCGACCACTTGAGCCTCGATGGTATGGGCGCCGGAGGGCATCATCTCGGGCTTGAACTCGACCCGCTCGGGGCGGATCGAGACGGTGGTGCGCTGGCCCTTCTCGCGGATGTTCACGGCGGTGGCGTCGATCACCCCGCCGCCGTCCAGCCGGACCAGGGCCTTGTCGCCGTCCAGCTGCTCGATCACGCCGGGCAGGGCGTTGTTCTCTCCGATGAAGCTGGCGACAAAGCTGTTCTCGGGGCGCTCATAGAGGTCCGAGGGCGCGGCCAGCTGCTGGATGCGCCCGTCATTGAAGACGGCGATGCGGTCCGACATGGTCAGCGCCTCGCCCTGGTCATGGGTCACATAGACGACGGTGATGCCCAGCCTTTCGTGCAGATGCTTGATCTCGAACTGCATATGCTCGCGCAGCTGCTTGTCCAGCGCGCCAAGCGGCTCGTCCATCAGCACCAGCTCGGGGTCAAAGACCAGCGCGCGGGCCAGGGCGATGCGCTGCTGCTGGCCGCCCGACAGCTGGGCGGGGCGGCGATTGGCGAACTTGCCCATCTGCACCATGTCCAGCGCGCGGGCGACCCGCGTGTTGCGCTCGGCCGAGGACATGCCCCGCACCTCCAGCGGAAAGGACAGGTTCTCTCCGACAGTCATGTGGGGGAACAGCGCATAGTTCTGGAACACCATGCCGATGCCGCGCTTGTGGGGCGGCACCTGGTTGATCGGGCGCCCATCCAGGCGGATCTCTCCGTGGGTGGCGGTCTCGAAACCCGCCAGCATCATCAGGCAGGTCGTCTTGCCGGAACCGGACGGTCCCAGCATGGTCAGGAACTCTCCCTTGGCGATGGAAAGATTCAGGTCTTTGACGACAAGCGTCTGTCCGTCATAGCTTTTTTGCACATGCTCGAAGGCGACGAAAGCGTCGCCGTGGCGGTCGTCCAGCAAAAGGCGCTCTCCCTGTTGTCGTTGGTTATTCAGCGCAAGGGAAAGGTTACGCGCCGCCATCCGCGGCTGGCAACACCAATTACGACATTCCATGACGCGAACGCGTCGCGCCCGGCAACCCCGGGGGGCGCACCGGGCGCGGACCTGCACGACATGCAGGGAAGCCGGAACGTTGCCTGTTAATCAGGCAACGCGCAAAGCTCAATCGGGACGTTTGGGGCCCTTGCGATGCGGCTTCGCGGCCGGGGCCTTGTCGGCGCGCGGCTTGGCCCAGGCCGGTTTCGGGCCTTTGGCGGCGCCGGCGGCGGCGGGCTTCTTCTTCCAGGCCTTCACGGCGCCATGGGGTCCGGCGTCGCGCGGGTCGGCGGCGGGGGCCTCATCGGGGACCCAGCCTCCACGCGCGGCCTTGACCCGGCTCTGATGGCCCTCGTCCGACGCGACAGGCTTGGCGCGGGGCGCGGGCTTGCGGCCTTCCGACCGGTTGTCGGTGCGCGGTGCGCGTGGGGCGCGTTCGATGGGCGCATCCAGATCCGGAGCGCCGTCCATGCGGCGCATGGTGACCTCGTCGCTGATCTCGATGAAATCGCCGAACCGGCTGGCCTGGTCGGCCGCGATCTGGACATAGGACAGGTCCTGCTTGACGCGGATCGCGCCGATGCCGTCGCGGGTGATCCCGCCCGCATCGCAGATCTTGGGCAGCAGCCAGCGTGCCTCGGCCCGACCCGAATGGCCGACCGACAGCGTGAACCAGACCGAGGGTCCGAATTCACGCTGCGGCCGCGGCGCCATGGGCGTGGGCGGGGCATGGGCCTCGGACAGCTCCTCGGCGGCGGGGCGGCCTTCGCGCCACATGCGCAGGAAGGCGGCGGCCACCTGTTCAGCGCTGAACTGCTCCAGCAGCTGGGCGGCCAGGGGCGCATCCTCGCCCGCGGGCTCGTGCAGGCCGGGGTGGTCCAGCATGCGCTGATCGTCGCGGGCGCGCACCTCGTCCGCGGTGGGGGCGTCCAGCCATTCGGCGGTCACCTTGGCGTTCTGCAGCAGGCGCTGCGCCCGCCGGTAATCGGCCGAGGGCACGATCAGCGCCGAGATCCCCTTGGACCCCGCCCGCCCCGTCCGACCCGAGCGGTGCAGCATCGTGTCGGGGTTGGTCGGCAGGTCGGCATGGATCACCAGCTCCAGCCCCGGCAGGTCGATGCCGCGTGCGGCCACATCGGTCGCGATACAGACGCGGGCACGCCCGTCGCGCAGCGCCTGCAGGGCGTGGGTCCGCTCCTGCTGGGACAGCTCGCCGGACAGCGCCACGCACTTGAATCCACGGTTGGACATGCGCGCCAGCAGGTGATTCACATTGGCCCGCGTCTTGCAGAAGACGATGGCGGTCTGCGCCTCGTGGATGCGCAGCAGGTTGAAGATCGCGGGCTCGCGGTCGCGGGCGGTCACGGTATAGGCGCGATAGGCGATGTCGCCGTGCTGGCGCGCCTCGCCCATGGCGGCGATGCGCAGGGCGTCGCGCTGGAAATCGCGGGCCAGCTTTTCGATCGCCGAGGGCACCGTGGCCGAGAACATCAGCGTGCGGCGTTCGACCGGTGCGGCGCCCAGGATGAACTCCAGGTCCTCGCGGAAGCCCAGGTCCAGCATCTCGTCGGCCTCGTCCAGGACGGCGGCGCGCAGGTCCGACAGATCCAGGCTGCCCCGGTCGATATGGTCGCGCAGGCGGCCCGGCGTGCCGACCACGATCTGCGCGCCACGCTGCAGCGCGCGTTTTTCGTTGCGGTAATCCATGCCGCCGACGCAGGTCGCGATCTGCGCGCCGGTCCCGGCATAGAGCCATTCCAGCTCGCGCGCGACCTGCAACGCCAGTTCGCGCGTCGGCGCGATGGCCAGCGCCAGCGGCAGCTGACCCTCGATCATGCGCGCGCCGTCCAGCAGATCGGCACCGATCGCCAGGCCAAAGGCCACGGTCTTGCCCGATCCGGTCTGCGCCGAGACCAGCACGTCGCGGCCCGCGGCCTCCGGCGCCAGAACGGCCGTCTGCACGGAGGTCAGGCTCTCATAGCCCTTGTCGGCCAGCGCCGCCTGAAGGGGCGCCGGGATATTCAGTTCAGTCATGTGATTCGCCAAATGCGGGGACGCCTTGACCGGCATCCGGTGAGCGGCACCCAAAGTCGCTGCGACCGGCCCACCCTGCACCCGCCGCCCCGGACAAGCAGGGCCAAAGGCGGTCTGTTACGCCACCCGCGCGCCAAAGTCCACGCCCAATCACGGTGCGGTCGACGCGGCCTCCTGGCGGGCCGCAATCTCGCGGCGCATGGCGCGACGCACCTCGGCCGCGCGCCAGCGGGCGCGGTCCAGATCGTCCTGCGGATCGGCAGGCGGCACGGGCAGCGGCCTGCCCCGCTCATCGACCGCGACCATGGTGAAATAGCAGGAATTGGTGTGCCTGCTGGTCCCGCGGCGGATATGCTCGGCCTCGACCCGGATGCCGACCTCCATCGAGGTGCGCCCGGTATGGTTCACGCGGGCGCGGAACGTGACCAGTTCGCCCACATGGATCGCCTCCTTGAAGGTGACCTGATCGACCGACAGGGTAACGGCATATTCCCCCGACCAGCGCGACGCGCAGGCATAGGCGACCCGGTCCAGCAGCGCCAGCAGCGCGCCGCCATGCACCTTGCCGCTGAAATTCGCCATGTCCGGCGTCATCAGCACCGTCATCTCCAACCCGCGTCTGTCCATCTTCGGCCCCGTGGCAACCCTGCGCCCGCATCCTGAAACAGCAACGCGGCGCATGCCAGCGCAAATCCGGCCCTTACGGATGAAGCGCCCGATCCTGCGCCAGCATCGCGGCCTGGGTGCGGTTGCGGGCGCCCAGCTTGCGGCACAGGGTCTTGACGTGCAGCTTGATCGTGACCTCCTGGAGGTTCAGATCGTTGGCGATTTCCTTGTTGGACTTGCCTTCGCACAGGCCGGACAGCACCTCTGATTCGCGCTGCGTCAGCCCGTCGGCGGGGCGCGTCGGCGCGGCCGCCATCAGGTCATAGGGCGCAAACACGCCGCCCGCGGCGATGAACTGGATCGCCGCAGCCAGCGACTTGGCCGACAGGGTCTTGGGCAGAAAGCCCCGCGCCCCCGCGTCCAACGCCTGCCGCGCCACCGCCGGAGAGGCAGAGCCCGTCAACATCGCCACAGGCCGCGCGCCCATGGCGGCACGCATCCGCGACAGGCCGTCCAGCCCGTTCATCCCCGGCATGTCGTAATCCAGCAACACCAGATCAAAGGGCGCATCATCGGCCACCCGGTCCAGCGCCTCGTGCAGCGAGCTGACGCCCGTGACATCCTCGAACCCTTCGGCGGTCAGAAAGGCGCAGACGGCTTCGCGGACGAGGCTGTGGTCATCGGCAAGCAATATCCTCATGTCATCCTCGCTGCTGTCGGGCGGGCCTCGGGACCGCCCATGCGCCCGCCCATCTTACGGACCGGAGCCCGCCTGTCGACGTGGTTCAGCCTCCGGCACGGCCGTTTCGGGCGCATAACTGTCAAGCATTTTCCGCAACTTGCGCAAATCTGCGTCAATCTGACCGTTGGCGCATCCCGCGGTCAGGTCACGCTCCAGCCCGATCAGACCGTGATGCATCTCGGCCAGCCCCAGCACCGCCGCACTGCCCGCAAGGCGATGCGCCAGCGCGGCGCCGCCCCCGTCCGGCAGCTGGTCCAACCCCTCGCGCAGCTCGGCCAGGATACGCTGGCGCAACGACCCCGGCCTGTGGCCCGCCACCGCATCAAGGGCCTCCAGATCATCCGCGGCGGGCGCCGGACGCAGCCCCTCGATCATCGAGACAAGATCGGCCCGCGACAGCGGCTTGACCAGGGCGCGGTCCATGCCCGCCTCGCGAAAGCGGGCCAGATCCTCGGGCATGGCATGGGCGGTCAGGGCGACGATGGGGCTGTGCCGGTTGGCCCCCTCGGCCCGGATCTGGCGGGCGGCGTCAATGCCGTTCAGGCGCGGCATGCTGATATCCATCAGGATCAGGTCGAACCGCTCATCCTGCGCCATCTGCACGCCGACCAAGCCGTCCTCTGCCTCAAGGACATGGCACCCCTGCCGACGCAGCATTTCGCGGGCGACAAGGCGGTTGATGGCGTTATCCTCGACCAGCAGGACCTTGAGATCACCCGAGGCCACCGGGGCCGGCGCGGGCAGGTCGGGACGCTGTGGCTGGGCCTTGGCCGGCGGCAGATGCAGGCCGATGCGGAATGCCGTGCCCTGCCCCGGCTCACTGGCCACGTCGATCTCTCCGCCCATGGCATCGACGAGGCCCTTGACGATGCTGAGACCCAGCCCCGTCCCCTCGACCTTGCGGTCGAAGGTCGACCCAAGGGTCACGAACTCGTCAAAGATGCGGCCCAGATCCTCCTCGGGGATGCCGATTCCGCTGTCGGTCACGCGCAGCTCGATCTGGCCCGGGGGGCCGGTGCGGTCCAGATCGACCCTGATCGTGCCGTTCTCGGTGAACTTGATCGCGTTGCCGACCAGGTTGACGACGATCTGCTCCAGCCGCGCGGCGTCGCCCACCACCAGGCCATGATCCGCCCCCTGACACTCCAGCGTCAGGCAGTTTCCCGCCGCGCGCGCCTGCGCCTGAAGGCCATCCACCGCCGCCGCCACCACCGCCCGCAGATCCACCGGCGCCGCCGCCAGGACCAGCCGCCCGCCCCGCGCCCGCGACGTGTCCAGCACGTCGTTCACATGGCCCAGCAGCATTCGGCCCGAATGCTCCATCGCCTGCAGGTACTGGCGCTGACGGTCGTCCAGCGGGGTCAGGGACAGCAGGTCCAGCAGGCCCAGGATGCCGTTCAGGGGGGTGCGCATCTCATGGCTCATGACGGCGATCATGCGGGTCTTGGCCTGCTCTCCGGCAACGGCGCGGTCGCGGGCCTCGATCATTTCCGCCTCCTCGGCGGCGCGGCGCGACACATCGCGGACAAAGCCCACCAGCAGCGGCCCATCCTCGCCCTCCGCGACCGAGATCGACACCTCGACCGGGATGATCCTGCCGGATTTGTGCCGTGCGGTCGCCTGGATGATGTCGGGGCCGCCATCGCGCGGGCGGGCGCGCCGGTCGCGCACCTCGGCCAGCAGCGCACGCACCGCCGCGCGCTGATCGCGGGGGGTCAGCAGATCGACCATGTCGCTGCCCATCGCCTCGGCCGGGGAATAGCCATAGATGCGCTGCGCGGCGGCGTTGAAGCCCAGGATACGCCCATCGGGTCGCGCCACCAGAATGGCGTCGATCGACGCCTCGAACAGCGACTGCATCCGGCTGCCGACGGCCGCGATGCGGCGGTTGCGTGTATCTGCGGCACGCACCATCAGCGACAGGATGACCACGCTGAGGGCCAGCACCAGAAACAGCGGCACGACCAACAGCGACAGCGTGGTCATGGCCCGGGCCACCCCCTCGCGGCGTTCGGCGGACTTGTCCGCAAAGACGCGCACCCCCTCCAGCGAGACGTGCCGGATCTGCGTAATGCCCTGACCCATGGCCGCGCTCATTGCGGGCAGGGCCGCGCGCAGGGTGGCATCCTCGCCGTCGATCGCCGGGATCTGGGCGTCCAGCATGGCCTGCAGCCCGGCCAGCGCCTCGACCATGCCCGGCTCATTGCGCAGCCGCTGATAGGTGCGGCCACTGCGCAGGGTCTGGATGCGCGAATAGAAAATGTCGAAACGCCGGCGCAGATCGCGGGCCAGCGCCGGATCACCGGTCGCATCCACCTCCATCAGCAGGATCGCGCGCTGCAGGGCCAGGGCCTCGACCTCGGACTGAGCCAGGAACCATTGGGTGCTGTCCGTGGCGGCGGTGCCCATCTCTTCGATCTGGGCGCGGGCGTCTTCCTGCAGGGTCCAGACGGTCACCCCCATCGCCAGGATCACCAGCGCAAAGACCGCGGGCAGCAGCCGGACGCAGCATCGCATGCGCGGCACCTGCACATCCCTGCCCACGGCGTCGATCATCTGGACACCGACAGCCGGTCCAGTTGCCAGATGCTGCGGGAATAGATGACCTCGGACTGCAGCGCGGCATCCGAATCATAGGGATAGACCACCCAGAGCGGCCCCTTGTCGCGCACGGACATCACCTGGCCGTCCAGGTGATAGGCCACGATCGGGTATTCGGCGGTGACCTCGTCCACGGGGATCTGGACGGCGTAATCGTTGATGGCGGTGGCGGCGACGACCCCGTCGGTGATGCCCGCATCGTCCAGCAGCGCCTGCAGCGGCACGCCGGTGAAGGTCGGCGCCCCTTCGGTCCAGATGGTCGAGGTCGCAAAGCTGACCGCGCCCAAGGCCTCCAGGGCCGCCAGGTCATAGCCGCGGCTGCCCTCGGGCCCCGTGACGGTCAGCATGGGTTCATCCGCAAGGGCCGGGCCGGTCAGGGCCAGCAGCAGGAAGAGGGTCAGTCGCTTCATCGGTAAGCCTCATGATGCAAGGGTTGGACAGCCCCCAGTCTGGCACGCAGACCATCCCCGGCGGTCGGAGCGTCGGCATAGTGTCCTATCCGAAAGGATAGTTTGCCACGGAAAGCTTTCTAAAATCCTAGCGATCGCGGCCCGCTGGTGGGCGTCCTATCCGATCGGATAGGGGCTATCCCTTCGTCGTGATCGGCTGCGCCTTTTGCACCCCGCCACCATGCTTCCGACCGCGCGACCGGCGGGGCGCGATCTGCCACAAGGGGGCAAGACCGCAGCAGGAGTGACGATCATGATCCACCAGCCTCCCCATCAGGCCTTCCGCCCGGCCCTGTCGGTGCGCCCGCTTCCGGTGATCTCGGTCCTGGGGCTGGGACGGCAGGGGGTGATGACCGCGGCCGTGCTGGCCGATCTGGGCCATCATGTCATCGGCATCGATGTCGATCCCGACCGGGTCGAGACCCTGGCCCAGGGCCGCATCGCCCATATCGAACCCGCCCTGGCGGCGCTGGTCCGTCGCGGCGTCCTGGCGGGGCGCATCCAGGCATCGGACGACATCCTGCCCGCCGTGTTGGCCAGCGACGTGACCATCGTGACCGGCGGCTGCGACATCGCAGAGCCGGGCCAGAGCAGCTGTCACGCCCTGCAGGCCACCGGGCGCACCCTGGGCCAGATCCTGGCGCTGAAGGACGGGTTCCACGTCGTCATGCAGCAGGCCCCGGTCCTGCCGGGCACCATCCGCGGGGTCCTGCAACAGGCGATCCAGCAGGTGTCGGGCCTGACGGCAGGACGCGATTTCGGTATCTGCCACTGGCCGGCGCGCCCCTCGAACAGCCCGGCCGGAGGAGAGATCCGCATCCCCTCGGGCAACGTGCTGGGGGTCGGCGACCGTCGCACGGCGGTGCGGATCGGCGCGATCCTGGCGCAGCTGGGCGTGCAGCCGACCGTCACCTCGATCGAGGTGGCCGAGATGGCCGGCCATGTCGGCTTTGACGCGCCCGAGGCACCGGGTCGCGACGCCCCGGCCCATCGCGGCGCGCCGATGCTGGACGCGCTGGCGGGCCTGTGCGGGGTTCCGGCCTGATCAGGCCGGGATCAGCCGGTCCAGCAGGGCCGGGATCCTCTGACCGACCTTGAAGAACCCCGCCGTGGCCAGCGGCCAGACCGCCGCGTCCCAGTCCCGGCGCGCCTCGGACAGCACGATACCCTGCGCCGCCAGATGGGGCCGCGCCGCATCCAGCCAATAGCGCACCGGCCCCTGCGTGACAAAGGGCGTCGCGATCTGCGTCACGCCTGCCCGCATCGCCCATTGCGCCAGGCCCGCGGGGTCCTCCGCCCGCAGCGGATCGGCCCGCATCCCGGCCCGTGCCGCCGCATCCGCCAGCGCGCCCGCATCAAAGGCCAGCACCCCCTCCGACACCGCCAGCGGCGATCGCAGATGACCCGCCGACAGCGCGACCGCCGCGCGGATGTCCAAGCCCTGCGGCAGCTTATCCCCCGGACAGCAATCGTCATCGGTGATCAGCAGCGCCGTCGGGCGCCCCGGTTCGGGCGCCACGACCGCGCGCAGCGGTTGCGTGGGCGGCAGGCCATCCGGTTCGGTCGCCTCCAGCCCCTGCGTGACGGTGGCCAGATCGCCGGGCGGCGGGGCAAAGCGGCCGCCGGTCAGCCGGGCGATGTTGTCGGCCTGCGCCTCATAGGGCTTGCCGCGCGTGTGCAGGCCCGCCACCCACCGCCAGCTGAGCGTGTTCGACGCCGCATCCCCGTCCAGCAGGTGGCGCAGAAAGAAATCGGCCCCCACCCGCCACGGCAGCCGCAGCGTGAAGATCCAGATCGAGGCGAACCACATCCGCGCGTGGTTGTGCAGATAGCCCGTGGCGACCAGTTCCCGCGCCCAGGCATCGAAACAGTCCAGCCCCGTGCGCCCCTCCTGCGCGCGCAGGGCCGCGTCGTGCAGCGCATCGTCACGCTCCAGCGCCGCCAGATCGGCGCGCAGCCCACAGCGATAGCTGTCCCAGACCTGCGGGCGCAGCTCCAGCCAGCCCTTGAAATAGCTGCGCCAGACGACCTCCTGGATGAACTTGGCGGCGCGGTCGGGGCCGTGGGCGGCCAGGGCAGTGGCGATCACCTCGGGCTCGGTCAGCAGGCGGCGGCGCAGCCAGGGCGACAGGCCCGACACGTCACGATGCTGGCCCGGCCCATGATCCACATTGCGCCCCTGGGCATAGCGTAGGCCCATGCGCGGCTGGAATGCGCGCATCCGCTCCAACCCCGCCGCGCGGGTCGCCGTCAGTTCCATGTCCACCACCCCCTGTCCGTTCGCGCTCAGCATATCCCGCGCGCGGGGCGCGGCAACGCGGCGCGGTGTCCCCCCTTGCGGCCCCTGGCGGCGGGGTCTAGGCTGGTCCCGCAAACCGTTGGGGTGTCCCGTCACAGGGGCTGAGAGGCGACAGCCAACCCATCGAACCTGATCCGGGTCATACCGGCGGAGGGAACGGTGCAGATGCTTGCGGCCCCGTGCCGCCTTTTGTCCCCCCATACGCCCGGTCCCTGCCCCGCCAGCCATGCGGAGGGACGACGTGACTGCACCCATTGCCCTGACCATCGCCGGGTCCGATTCCGGCGGCGGCGCCGGAATCCAGGCGGATCTCAAGACGTTCTCGGCGCTTGGCTGCTATGGCGCCAGCGTGGTGACGGCGCTGACCGCGCAGAACACCCGCACGGTCGCGTTGGTCGAACCCGCCAGCCTGGCGATGATCGCGGCGCAGATGCGGGCGGTCCTTGACGATCTGGACGTGCGGGCGGTCAAGCTGGGCATGCTGGGCGGGGCTGAGGCCATCCGCACCGTCGCGCAGGGCCTGGAGGGCTGCGGCCTGCCGGTGGTGCTGGACCCGGTGATGGTGGCCAAGTCCGGCGACCGGCTGCTGCCCGATGAGGCGATGGCCGCGCTGCGCGCGCTGCTGCCCCGCGCGACGCTGTTGACCCCGAACCTGCCCGAGGCCGCCTGCCTGCTGGATTGCGCCCCCGCCACGTCCGAGGATCAGATGGCCGACCAGGCCGCGGCGCTGCGCGATCTGGGCGCGGGGGCGGTGCTGATGAAGGGCGGCCATGCCGACGGCCCCGTCTGCACCGACCTGCTGGTCACCGCTGCGGGCGTCACCCGCCTGACCGCGCCGCGACAGGTGACGCGCAACACCCACGGCACTGGTTGCACCCTGTCGGCGGCCATCGCAACGGGCCTGGCACAGGGCATGGACCTGCACCGGGCGGTTGCGCGGGCGCATCGCTATCTGCAGGGCGCGATCGCGGCGGCCGACGGGCTGGGCGTGGGGTCGAGCCACGGGCCGGTGCATCATTTCCACGCGGTCTGGCCCCCTGTCGGATGTCATCATGGCTGACGTGACCATCATCGGCGCGGGCGTGGCGGGGCTGTTCGCGGCGCATGTGCTGGCCCTGCGCGGGATCACGCCGCGCATCCTGGACCGCAACGGCCCACCGGGGCCGCATGGCTGTTCGTGGTGGGCAGGCGGCATGCTGGCCCCCCAATGCGAGGGCGTGACCGCCGAACCCGTCATCACCCGCCTGGGCCAGGACGCGGCGCGGGCCTGGTCCGCCGTCACGCCCGTCACCCCTCGCGGCACGCTGGTCGTGGCGCTGGACCGCGACCGGGCGGAACTGTCGCGCTTTGCCCGCCGCGCGGGCGACCACCAGCCCTGCGATAGTGCCGCACTGGAGCCGGACCTGCCGCCCCGCCCGGGCCTGTTCTTTCCGACCGAGGCGCAT
The DNA here is from genome assembly GCF_005048265.1 of Paracoccus hibiscisoli. Taxonomy (GTDB): domain Bacteria; phylum Pseudomonadota; class Alphaproteobacteria; order Rhodobacterales; family Rhodobacteraceae; genus Paracoccus; species Paracoccus hibiscisoli. The sequence continues at coordinate 32,468 of NZ_SUNH01000014.1, read as the reverse complement.
CTGGACCCCCGCCGCGCGCTGGCCGACCTGCTGGCCTGGCTGGCGGCGCGCGGCATCCCCGTCGAACGGGCCGAGGCCGATCCGCAGGACATCCCCGGTCCGGTGATCGACGCGCGCGGGCTGTCTTCTGCCCTGCCCGGCCTGCGCGGCGTGCGTGGAGAGATGGCCGTCCTCCACGCCCCCGAGATCACCCTGACGCGCCCGGTCCGCCTGCTGCATCCGCGCCACCCGCTGTATATCGTGCCGCGCGCGGACGGGCTGTTCATGCTGGGCGCAACCCAGATCGAAAGCGCCAGCCGCGCGCCCGTCACCGCACGCTCCGTGCTGGAACTGCTGTCGGCGGCCTATGCGCTGGACCCGCGTTTTGCCGAAGGGTCGGTCATCGAGCTGGGCACCGACCTGCGCCCGGCCTTCGCCGACAACATCCCCCGCGTGACGGTGCGCGGGCGGGTCCTGCATCTGAACGGGCTGTTCCGCCACGGCTATCTGATGGCCCCCGCGCTGGCGCAGCAGGCCGCCGACTATCTGACCGACCGCATCAAGGGAGAACTGATCCATGAGGATTGAGGTCAACGGCACCCCCCGCGACATCACCGCCACCACCCTGGCCGATGCCCTTGCCGAGCTGGGCTGGGCGGATGCCCGCGTCGCCACCGCGCTGAACGGGGATTTCGTGCCCTCATCGGCCCGCGCGGGGCAGGCGCTGCGCGACGGCGACCGGCTGGAGGTTCTGGCCCCCATGCAAGGAGGATAGGCGATGCGTGATTTCTATGGCGTGACCCTGCCCAACGCGCTGATGCTGGGCACGGCGCAATATCCCTCTCCGGCGGTGCTGGCGGATGCGTTCCGCGAAAGCCGCGCGGGCGTGGCCACCGTGTCGCTGCGCCGCGAGGCGGGTCAGGGCCAGGCCTTCTGGTCGCTGATCCGCGATCTGGGGGTGCGCGTGCTGCCCAACACCGCCGGCTGTCACAGCGCGCGCGAGGCCGTGACCACCGCCCGCATGGCGCGCGAGCTGTTCCAGACCGACTGGATCAAGCTGGAGGTGATCGGGCATACCGACACGCTGCAACCCGACCCCTTCGGCCTCTTGGAGGCCGCGACGGTGCTGTGTGCCGAGGGGTTCCAGGTGTTCCCCTACACGACCGAGGATCAGGTCCTGGCCGCGCGCCTGCTGGATGCGGGCTGCCGGGTGCTGATGCCCTGGGGCGCGCCCATCGGGTCGGGGCTGGGGCTGAACAACCGCCATGGGCTGCGCATGCTGCGCGCGGCCTTTCCCGACGTGCCCATGGTGATCGACGCGGGCCTGGGCCTGCCCAGCCATGCGGCCGACGCGATGGAGATGGGGTTCGACGCCGTCCTCTTGAACAGCGCCGTGGCGCAGGCGGGCGACCCGGTCGCCATGGCCCGCGCCTTTGCGCTGGCCGTGCAGGCGGGCGCGCTGGCCCGCGACGCGGACCCGATGGGCGTGCGCGACATGGGCGTGCCTTCGACCCCCCTGATCGGAAAGGCCTGGTTGTGATGCTGCCGCGATTCTATCCCATCTTTGACGATGCCGCCTGGCTGGAACGCGCCCTGCCCCTGGGCGTGCGGCTGGTCCAGCTGCGGCTGAAGGACCACGCGGAGGGCGATCTGCGCGATCAGGTCCGGCGCGGGCTGGCGCTGGCCCGCGCGCATGGCGCGGCGCTGGTGGTCAACGACCACTGGCAGATCGCCATCGATGAAGGCGCCGACTGGCTGCATCTGGGCCAGGAGGATCTGGACGGGGCCGACCTGCCCGCCATCCGCCGCGCCGGGCTGAGGCTGGGGCTGTCCACGCATGACCACGCCGAACTGTACCGCGCGCTGGCGCTGGCGCCCGATTACGTGGCGCTTGGGCCCGTCTGGCCCACGATCCTGAAACAGATGCGTTGGCACGAACAGGGGCTGGACCGCGTCACCGAATGGAAAAAGCTGGCGGGCGACGTGCCGCTGGTGGCCATCGGCGGCCTGACCCCCGAACGGGGCGCGCAGGCGCTGGCGGCGGGCGCGGATGTCGTGTCAGCGGTCACCGACATCACCGTGAACCCCGACCCCGAGGCCCGGATGCGCCGCTGGCTGGCGGTGACGGCATGAGCCGCTATGCCCGCCAGATGGTCCTGCCCCAGATCGGGGCGGCGGGCCAGCAGCGGCTGGCGCAGGCGCATCTGCTGGTCGTGGGCGCGGGGGGGCTGGGCTGTCCGGCGCTGCACTATCTGGCGGCGGCGGGGGTGGGGCGCATCACCCTGGTCGACCCCGATTGCATCGAGGCGACGAACCTTCACCGTCAGCCGCTCTATCGCACCGACCAGATCGGCCAGCCCAAGGCGCGGGCCGCCGCCGCCGCCCTGGCCGCCCTGAACCCCGACGTGCTGGTGACCCCCGTCGCCGACTGGCTGACCCCGGCCAATGCCCCCGCGCTGGTGGCCGGGGCCGATCTGGTGCTGGACTGCGCCGACAGCTTTGCGGTCAGCCTGACCCTGTCGGATGCCTGCATGGCGGCGGGGCGCCCGCTGATCACCGGATCGGCGCTGGCGATGTCGGGCTATGCGGCGGGCTGCTGCGGCGGGGCGCCCAGCCTGCGCGCGGTGTTCCCCGACCTGCCGCTGCAGGCCGCCAGCTGCGCCAGCGCGGGCGTTCTGGGACCGGTCGTGGGCATGATCGGCGCGCTACAGGCGCAGATGGCGTTGGCCGTGGTGCTGGGGCTGGACCCGCCGCCCCTGGGGCGGCTGGTCAGCTGGGATGCGGGCAGCTGGCGGATGGGTGGGTTCCGCTTTGACCGCGCACCCGAGCCCGCGCACCCCCTGCCCTTCATCGCCTTTGGCCAGGTCCGCCCCGCCGATCTGCTGATCGACCTGCGGACCGAGGACGACCCCGTCATGGGCGCGCGCCACCTGCCCCCCGACCGCATCGCGGATCTGGACCCCGGCCCCACGCCGCGCGTGGTGCTGGCCTGCCGCACCGGGCTGCGCGCGCAGAATGCGGGCCAGCTGCTGCAATCCCGCTGGCCGGGGGACATCGCCCTGCTGGCCCTGACCGATGACGACCTGAAAGGACGCCCATGAAGACCCTGACCCTGTCGCTGGCGCTGCTGGCCCTGCCCGCCCATGCCGACACCGAACTGACCGTGATGCTGGACTGGTTCGTGAACCCCGACCACGCCCCCATCATCCTGGCCGACAGCTTGGGCTATTTCACCGAGGCCGGTCTGGCGGTGCGGGTGGTGACGCCCGCGGACCCCAACGATCCGCCGCGCATGGTGGCGGCCGGGCGCGCCGATCTGGCCGTCAGCTATCAGCCGCAGCTGCACCTGTCGCGCCATCAGGGCTTGCCCGTCACGCGGGTCGGCACCCTGGTCGAGACGCCGCTGACCTGCCTGGTCGTGCTGGCGGACAGCAGCATCGACACCCCCGCCGATCTGGCGGGACGCCGCGTGGGGTTCGCCGTCGCGGGCGTGCAGGAGGTGATGCTGGACGCGATGCTGGCCGATGGCGGGCTGACCCCCACGGATGTGGAACAGATCAACATCGGCTGGTCGATCGCGCCGGCGCTGATGTCGGGACAGGTCGATGGGGTGATCGGCGCGTTCCGCAATTTCGAGCTGAACCAGCTGCGGCTGGAGGGGTTCGAGGGTCGCTGCCTCTACCCTGAGGCCCACGGCATCCCCGCCTATGACGAGCTGATCTATCTGGCCGACCCCGCCCGCATGGACCCCGCCGCCATCAGCGCGTTCCTGGCGGCCACGGAACGGGCGACGGCCTTCATCAAGAACGACCCCGATGCCGCCTGGCAGGCGTTTTCCGCCACCGCCGCCGAATTGCGTACCCCCCTGAACGAGGCCGCCTGGCACGACACCTGGCCCCGTTTCGCCAGCCGCCCCGCGGCGCTGGATGCGGGCCGCATCCAGCGGTTCGAGGCGTTCCTGGCCGACCGCGGCGCGACGCCCGGCGGGCTGCCGCTGTCCGACCTGGCCATCGACGTGAACGCCCCATGAGCGCCCCGGATTACGGTCGCGCCTTTGCGCTGTGGCGGCAGGCGGCGGACCCCCATTGGGACGCCTATGTCGGCCACGCCTTCGTGCGTCAGCTGGCGGGGGGCACCCTGCCCCGCGACAGCTTCCTGCATTACCTGCAGCAGGATTACGTGTTCCTGCTGCATTTCGCGCGGTCCTGGGCGCTGGTCTTTGCCAAATCGGACCGGATGTCGGAAATGGCGCTGGCCTCCTCCATCGCGCATGGGTTGCTGAACGGAGAGATGCCGCTGCATGTCGAGATCTGCGGCCGCGAGGGGATATCCGAAGACGCCCTGCAGCAGACCCCTGAATCGCCCGCCAACATGGCCTATACGCGCTTCGTGCAGGCTACGGGCTATTCGGGCGACATGCTGGACCTGCTGGCCGCGCTGGCGCCCTGCGTCTTCGGCTATGGAGAGATCGGGCTGATCCATGCGGACAGCGGCGGGCCTTACGGCGAATGGACCGCGACCTATGGCGGGGCCGATTATCAGAAGGTCTGCCATGATGTCGGCGCGCTGATCGACAGCGCGCTGGAGGCGCGGCTTGGCCCCGACTGGCCCTCCCTGCCCCGGGCCCGGACGCTGGCGCATCACTTCACCCAGGCCACCCGGCTGGAGGTCGGGTTCTGGCAGATGGGCCTGGACCGGACATGATCCGCATCACCGGCGACCTGTGGCTGGAGGACCGCCCCCTGGCGCGCGGGCTGGACCTGACCTGCGCGCCGGGGACCTGGATGGGCATCCTGGGCGCGTCGGGGGTGGGCAAGTCGACCCTGGGGCGGATCGTGGCGGGCCTGCCCGTCCCGGCCCGCCTGCAGGGGACCGCCGATGTTACAGGCGCCGTCACGCTGATGGGGCAGCAGGATCAGCTGCTGCCTTGGGCCAGCGCGCTGGACAATGTCACCATCGGTGCGCGGCTGCGCGGCCAGCGCCCCGACCGGGATCGGGCCCGCGCCCTGCTGGCCGAGCTGGGCCTGGCCGGGCTGGAGGCGCGCCGCCCCGCGCATCTGTCGGGCGGCCAGCGCCAGCGCGTGGCCCTGGCCCGCACCCTGATCGAGGATCGCCCCGTCATCGTCCTGGACGAGCCCTTCTCGGCGCTGGACGCGGGCACCCGGGCGCAGATGCAGGACCTGGCGGCGCGCCACCTGGCGGGGCGGACGGTGATCCTGATCACCCATGACCCGCTGGAGGCCGCGCGCCTGTGCCACCGCGCCGTCCTGATCGGCCCCGCGGGCAGCCGCGCCTTGCCCCTGCCCGCCACCGCGCCGCCCCGCGCGCTGGACGACCCGGCGGTGCTGGCCGCGCAGGCGGCGCTGTTCGCGACATTGGTGCGGCCATGCGCAGCCTGAACCTGGCGCTGGTGCCGCTGATCGCGCTGGCCCTGTGGCAGGGGGTGGTCTGGGCTGCGGGCGTGCCGCCCTTCATCCTGCCGGGGCCGGTGCGGGTCGCGCAGGCGCTGGCGAGCAATGCCGCGATGCTGGCCGAACAGGCGCGGTTCACGCTGGCCAATCTGGCGATGGGCATGAGTGCCGGGATTGTGCTGGGGGTCGTGACCGCGATCAACCTGGCGCTGTCGCCCGCCGCGCGCTGGCTGATGCGGCCGATGCTGGTCGCGGCGCAGGCGGTGCCGGTCTTTGCGCTGGCCCCGGTCCTGACGCTGTGGCTGGGCTATGGCGCGCCCAGCAAGGTGGTGATGGTGGCGCTGGTGGTCTATTTCCCGGTGGCCTCGGTGCTGTTCGACGCGCTGATGCGCCCGCCGCCCGCGCTGGCCGATCTGGCGCGCGCGATGGGGGCGCGACCCTGGCGCGATCTGGTGCTGATCCGACTGCCGCATGCGCTGCCCGCGCTTGGGTCGGGCCTGCGGCTGGCGGCGGTGCAGGCCCCTTTTGCGGTGATCGTGGGGGAGTGGGTCGGCTCCAGCCGGGGCTTGGGGCATCTGATGCTGATGGCAAACGGTCGCGGTCAGCCCGACCTGATGTTCGCGGCGCTGGCCCTGCTGGCGGCGATGGGGCTGGCGCTGTTCGCGCTGGCGGGCGCGGTCCAGCGCCTGACGGAACGGGGCCGCGGCTGAACCGCGGCCCCCATGCGCGTCACCAGGAGGTGATGACCGCGCCTTCGTATTTCTCGTCGATGAAGGCCTTGACCTCGGGCGACTGATAGGCCTCGACCAGGGTCTGGACCCAAGGCTCGGCCTCGCGGCCTTCCTGCACGACCAGGATGTTCACATAGGGGCTGTCGGCCTTTTCCATCGCGATGGAATCGCCGCGCGGCGACAGGCCCGACGCCAGCGCATAGTTCGTGTTGATGATCGCGATATCGGCATCGGCCAGCGTGCGGGGCAGCTGCGCCGCGTCCAGCTCCAGGAACCGCAGGCCCTTGGGGTTGTCGGCGATGTCCAGCGGGCTGGGGACCAGGCCCGTGCCCTCGGTCAGGGTGATGATCCCCAGATCCTGCAGGATCAGCAGCGCGCGCCCGCCATTGGTCGGGTCATTGGGGATCGCGACCTGCGCGCCCTCGGGCAGATCGGCCAGATCCTCGATCCGGTCGGAATAGACGCCCATCGGCGTGGTGATCGTGGTGCCGACCTCGACCAGGCCAAAGCCGCGGTCGTTCATCTGGTTCTCCAGATAGGGGCGGTGCTGAAAGCTGTTGGCATCCAGATCACCATCCGCCAGCGCTTGGTTCGGCACGACATAGTCGGAGAATTCGATGACCTCGATGTTCAGGCCAAGGGGGGCGGCGACCTCGGCCACCTTCTCCATGATCTCGCCATGTTCGCCGGGAGAGACGCCGACCGTGATGTCCTGGGCCATGGCGGCGGTGGACAGGGCGATGGCGGAAACGAAGGTTGTCAGACGCAGCATGGGATTTGTCCTTTCTTGTCTGCGGAAAATTCAGGCGCCGCGATTGCGGGGCGCGCGGCGGTCGACGCGGGCCGCGATCCATTCGCCAAGCGACTGGACCAGCTGCACCAGCACGATCAGGATGACGACGACGGCGGCCATGACCTCGGGCATGAAGCGTTGGTATCCATAGCGGATGCCCAGATCGCCCAGGCCCTGCCCGCCCACGGCGCCAACCATCGCGGAATAGCCGATCAGGCTGACCACGGCCAGGGTCAGGCCCAGGGTGATGCCGGGCAGCGCCTCGGGGATCAGCACCTTGCGGATGATCTGGAACGGCGTGGCGCCCATGGCGCGGGCGGCCTCGATCAGGCCCTGATCGACCTCGCGGATGGCGTTCTCGACCAGGCGCGCGATGAAGGGGACCGCGGCCAGGGTCAGCGGCACAATGGCCGCGTTCGTCCCGATCGAGGTGCCGACCACCGCCCGCGTGAAGGGGATGATCGCCACCACCAGGATGATGAACGGCACCGAGCGCGTGGCATTCACCACCAGCCCCAGCACCTTGTTGACCCAGGGCGCGGACAGCAGCTCCCCCCGCTGAGAGCAGGCCAGGAACACGCCCAGAGGCAGCCCGCCCAGAGTGCCCAAGATCGCCGAGATGGCGACCATGTACAGCGTCTGCATGGTGGCGTCCCACAGGATCGGGATCAGGTTAGCGGACATGGCCCAGCACCTCCGTGGTCAGACCGTGGGTTTCCAGGAAGGCGCGGGCCTGATCGCCCCGGTCGTGGGGGACGGAAATCAGCAGGTTGCCGAAGGGCTTGGTGCCGATCTCCTCGATGGTGCCGCCCAGGATGTTGGCGCTGATGCCCAGATCGGTCGCCAGCCGCGCCAGCATTGGGTCGGTCGCGTGCGCGCCCGCGAATGTCACGCGGATCACCTGATCGCCCGGCGGCTCGGCCTGCAGCCGCGCCGCGACAAAGGCGGGCAGCGTGGCCCCGGTCACGCCCGACAGAAACCGCCGCGTGGTTGCGTGCTGCGGGCGGGCAAAGATGTCATAGGTGGCCCCGGATTCCACGATGCGCCCCGCCTCGATCACCGCCATGTGGCTGGCGATGTCGCGCAGCACCGCCATCTCATGCGTGATCAGCAGGACGGTCAGCCCCAGATCGCGGTTGATCTGCGCCAGCAGGTCCAGGACGGTCTGCGTGGTCTCGGGGTCAAGCGCGCTGGTCGCCTCGTCCGACAGCAGGACCTTGGGGCCGGTGGCCAAGGCGCGGGCGATGCCCACACGCTGTTTCTGCCCGCCCGACAGCTCTGCCGGATAGCGGTCGGCCAGCGGGCCCAGGCCCACCTGCTCGATCAGCTGGTCGACGCGGGCGCGGATCTGGGCGCGCGGCGTGCCCGCGACCTCCAGCGGCAGGGCCACGTTGCCGCGCACCGTGCGCGAGGCCAGCAGGTTGAAATGCTGAAAGATCATGCCCACGTCGCGCCGGATCGCGCGCAAGGCCCCGCCCCGGGCCGCGCCCACGTCATGGCCCGCGACGATGACGCGGCCCTCGGTCGGGCGCTCCAGCCCGTTGACCATGCGCAGCAGCGTCGATTTGCCCGCGCCGGACCGGCCGATGATGCCGGTGATGCTGCCCGTGGGCACGGACAGGGTGACATCGGCCAGCGCCGTCACCTGGCCGCCCGCCTTGGGGTAGGCCTTGCCCACGCCCTGAAATGAGATCGCCGCGCCCTGCGCCGTGCCGGTCATGATGCGTCCCCGAATGGCCTGTCGAAAGTCAGGGCGCGGTCCTGCCCGAAAGCGCAGCCGGGCGCAAGCCGGTCGGAACGAGCGCCCTGCCCGCGCCGCGAAACGCCCGTTCGCCCCGCCCCGCGCCGGGCGGAACGGCGCGCGGGGGCGGCGGCGACGCGCGGAACAGGGGGGCGGCACGCCCCGGGCGGGGCGGAATGGGCGTCCTTATCGCGCGCGGATCATTCGGCGGCGTCAGGCAGGCCGCGCGCCAGCAGCGCGGTCAGGATGCCGCGCAGCATGTCGGGGCGGAACGGCTTTTCGATCAGCGGCGCATGGTCAAAGCCCTGCGGCAGATGTTCGCGCCCATAGCCCGAGACAAAGCAGAACGGCACCGACAGGCCGTCCAGCACCTGCGCGACCTCGTCCACCGGCTCTCCCTTGAGGTTGCCGTCCAGCAGCACCAGGTCGATCCCGCCGGCCTGCGCGGCGGCGATGGCCTCGGTCACGGTGCGGGCGATGCCGGTGATGGTGGCGCCCGCATCCTCCAGCTCATAGCGCAGGTCCAGCGCGACCAGCGGCTCGTCCTCGACCAGCAGGATGCGCGAGCCTTGCAGCGTGGCGGGGCGGCGCGGACCGTCGGTCACCGGCGCGACATCGGGACAGGCGGACGCGGCCAGCCGCGTCACCCCCTCGGTCAGGCGGATGGTCCAGACGACGCCCTCGGGCCGCCAGTCGGCCAGTGCGGCCGAGGCGTCCCCGCCCCCCGCGGCCCCGATCAGCGTGGTGCCGAAACCGCTGCGTTCGGGCGGGGTGACGGGGGGGCCGCCGGTCTCGCGCCAGGTCAACTCCAGGCAGGGGCCGTCCAGCCGCCAAGACAGCTCGATCCGTCCCTGCGGCACGGACAGCGCGCCGTATTTCGCGGCATTGGTGCCCAGTTCGTGCAGGGTCAGCGCCAGGCGCAGCATGGTATCGGGCGACAGTTCCACCGGCGGTCCGTCGCGGCGCAGCCGGTCGCCGTCCAGCGTCCCCGAACTGATCTGGTCGTCGATCAGCTGATCCAGCGGCGCGCAGGCCCAGGTCGCATCGGACAGGATCGAATGCGCCCGTGCCAGCGCCTGCAGGCGGCCGCCAAAGCTGACCTCGAAATCGGCCAGGCTGCCCGATTGGCGCAGGCTTTGGCGGGCGATGGCCTGCACGTTGGCCAGCGTGTTCTTGATGCGGTGGTTCAGCTCTCCGATCAGCAGGGCGCGGACCTCTTCGGATTGCTTGCGTTCGGTGATGTCCTGGACCTGCAGGGACAGCGACTGCCGCCCCGCCCCCTCGGACAGGACCGAGCCATAGACCTCGCAGCAGATCGGGCCGATATCGGCGTGATCCAGGCTTATCTCGGCGGAAAAGCGCGGCGCGCCCTCCTGCTGGCTGTCCAGCCAGCCGGTCAGAAGCGCGGCCCCCTGCTCGTCCAGCCAGCCCGCCGCGACCGCCGTCATGCCCAGCAGATCGCCCGCGGGGCGGCCGAACATGCGCTCCGCGCCCTTGGACCAGCTGCGCACGCACAGGTTGCTGTCCAGCGTGACAAAGGCCAGCGGCGAATTGTCGGCATGCGCCTTGAGCTGCGCCATCACGCGGTCGCGGTGGCGGGCGATGTCCTGCATCTCGTCGCGCTGCCGCTCCAGCTCCTTGGCCTGGCGGCCGATGCGAAAGAACACCTCGGCCTTGGATTTCAGCACCACCGGGTCGATCGGCTTGAAGATATAGTCGACCGCCCCCGCCTCATATCCGCGGAACCGGCGCGCCTCGTCCATCTCGGCCGCGGTGACGAAGATGATCGGCACGCCCCGCGTGCGTTCGGTCGACCGCATCAGCTCGGCCAGCTCATAGCCGTCCGTCTCGGGCATCTGCACGTCCAGAAAGGCCAGCGCATAGTCGTGGCGCAGCATCAGCTCCAGCGCCTCGGCCGCCGATTGGGCGCTGTCCACGATCAGCCCGTCGCGGCGCAGCAGCGCCTCCAGCGCCATGATGTTCTGGGCGGTGTCGTCGACGATCAGGAAACGGATGGGTCTGTCAGGCATTGTCTGTCCCTAGGGCTGCGGTGCGGCGCCAGATCCGGTCAGGTTCCGCAAAGGCGGCAAAGGCTGTCGCGTGGGTGGAAAAACGCAGGGTCTCGTGAGAGCCGAGGCCCAGGAACCCGCCGCGGGCCAGGGCCTCGGCGAACAGGCCCACGGCCCGGTCCTGGAGGGTGTTGTCGAAATAGATCAGCACGTTGCGGCAGGAAATCAGATGAACCTCGGAAAACACCTGGTCGGTCGCCAGGTTGTGTTCCGTAAACACCGTGCGCGAGCGCAGCCGCCGGTCAAAGGCCGCGCGCCCATAGGCGGCGGTATAGTAATCCGACAGCGACCCGCGCCCGCCCGACCGCTGATAGTTCTGCGAAAAGACCGGCAGGCGGGCGATGTCATAGACCCCGGCCTCGGCCCGGTTCAGGGCGCGGCGGTTGATCTCGGTCGCATAGAACAGGGTGCGGTCGAACAGCCCCTCCTCCTGGAACAGGATCGCCAGCGAATACAGCTCCTCTCCGTCGGCGCAGCCCGCCACCCAGACCTTGAGCGAGGGGAAGGTCGACAGATGCGGCAGCACCTCGCGGCGCAGCGCCAGATAGTAATCCGGGTCGCGGAACAGCTCGCTGACCTGCACCGTCATCGCGTCGATGATGTCGGGCAGCACGCTTGGGTCATGAAGCAGGCGGCCCTGCACCTCGGACAGGGTGGCGCAATCCAGCCGCTCGCGGGCCAGATCGGCCCGCCGCGCCAGGGAACTGCGCGAATAGGACCGGAAATCATAGTGATACCGCCGGTTCAGCGCCTCCAGGAACAGGTCCAGCTCGATCGAATCGGCGGGACGCAGGGGGATGGGCTCGACGCTCATCTGGGCATCCAGACGCGGGTCAGCGACAGCAGCTTGTCCACGTCCAGGGGCTTAGGCAGATAGTCGTTGGCGCCCGCCGCCAGACACTGGTTCTGATCCTCGGCCATGGCCTTGGCGGTCAGCATGATGATGGGCAGCGTCTTCCAGCGGTCGATCTTGCGGATCTCTCGCGTGGCGGTCAGGCCGTCCATCTCGGGCATCATCACGTCCATCAGGACCAGATCCACCTTGGGCGCGGCCCCGTCATTGATGCGGCCCAGGGCCTCCAGCGCCTCGCGGCCATTGCGGGCGATCTGGACGGTGGCGCCATGCGGCTCGAACACGCCGGTCAGGGCATAGACATTGCGGATGTCATCCTCCACCACCAGGATGCGGCGGCCCTCCAGCTGGGCGTCGCGGTTCAGCGATGCCGCCAGCATCTCACGCTGCTTGTCGGGCAGGTCGCTGACCACCTGATGCAGGAACAGCGTGACCTCGTTGATCAGGCGCTCGGGCGATTTCGCACCCTTGATGATGATCGATTTCGAATAGCGGCGCAGGCGCTGCTCCTCGGCCTCGGACAGGGCGCGGGCGGTATAGACGATGACCGGCGGAAAGGACGCCGTCCCGTCCTGGTCCAGCCGCTCCAGCACGTCGAACCCCGACGCATCGGGCAGCGTCATGTCCAGCACGATGCAATCGACGGTCTGCGTGCGGCAGATCTCCAGCGCGGCGGCGGCGGTGCCCGCGCCGACCGTCTCGACCTCGTCGCTGGACAGCAGCGCCTTGAGGCCCAGCATCTGCGCGGGGTCGTCCTCGACGATCAGAACCGGGCGCAGGCGCTGCTCCAGCCGCGATTCCAGATTGCGGATCGCGGTCGCCAGATGGTCACGCTGCACCGGCTTCATCATGTAGCTGATCGCCCCCTGGGCCAGCGCCTCCTGGGTGTAATCGTCGGCCGAGACCATGTGCACGGGAATGTGGCGCGTGGTGGTGTCGCGTTTCAGCCGGTCCAACGCCGACAGGCCGGAATGGTCGGGCAGGCCCACATCCATCACGATGGCATGCGGCAGGAAATGCCGCGCCGCGCGCACCGCGTCATCGGCGCGCCCCACGCAGACGCAGCGGAACCCCAGCTCCTGCGCCAGACCGTAAAGGACCTGCGCAAAGGCCGGGTCATCCTCCACGACCAGCATCACCCGCTCTCCGGGGGCGATGCGGGCGCGGTCGTCGGTCAGGCCGGGCAGCGCGTCCAGCATCAGCGCGCTGTCCTCTGCCGGGACGGGCAGGGCTGCGGGCGCGGCAGCACGGCGCGCCGGGGCGGGCGACTGCCGCGCGGGCGTCGCGGGCAGCGTCAGCGTGAAGGTGCTGCCCTTGCCCGGCTGGCTGGACAACGAGATGCGCCCGCCCAGCAGATCGGCCAATTCACGAGAGATCGACAGCCCCAGCCCCGTCCCCCCGAACCGGCGCGAGATCGTGCCGTCGGCCTGGCGGAACGCCTCGAACACGGCCTCCTGCTGCGTGGTGTCGATGCCGATGCCGCTATCCTCGACCGCAAAGTCGATACCCTGTGGGGCGGGCGTCACATGCAGCGTCACATGCCCCTTTTCGGTGAATTTCAGCGCGTTCGAGATGAAGTTGCGCAGCACCTGCTCCAGCCGCTGGCGGTCGGTCTCGAAGGGGACGGCGGCGGGGGCCACGCGGGCCTGCAGGGTCAACCCCTTCTGGCGGGCCTGTGCCTCGAAGGCGCGCACCACCTTGTCGGCCAGCGCCTGCGGATCGACCGTGTCGCGCGACAGCTCCAGCTTGCCCGATTCGATCTTGGACAGGTCCAGGATGTCGTTGATCAGCGCCAGCAGATCCTTGCCCGAGGCCTCGATCGTCTCGGCCCACCGGACCTGCTCCTCGGTCAGGGTGCGGCCGCGGTTCTCGGACAGCAGGCGCGACATGATCAGCAGCGCGTTCAGGGGGGTGCGCAGCTCGTGGCTCATGTTGGCGACGAATTCGGACTTGTAGCGGCTCTCGCGGGCCAACTCCTCGGCCTGATCCTCCAGCATGCGGCGCGACCGGGCCAAGGCGTCGCGCTGTTCCTCCAGCTCCTGGGTCTGGCCCTCCAGCTGGGTGTTCTGGCTCTCCAGCTCGGCCTGCTGGGCCTCCAGGCGGCGCTGGCTGTCCTGAAGGGCGCGGGTCTGCTCCTCCAGCTCCTCGTTCGAGGCGGCCAGCTCCTCGCCATGGGCGCGCAGCTCCTCGGCCTGATGGCGGGTCTCCTCCAGCAGGTCGCGCAGCTGCTGGCGATACTGGGCCGACCGCAGCGCGATGCCCAGATTGTCGCCCATCCGCTCGAACAGGTCCAGCACGCGCGGACAGGCAGGGCCGTCCAGCCCGAATTCCAGCACGCCGTTGACTGCCTGCCCGTCGCGCATCGGCACGATCAGCGCATGCGGCGTGCGCCCGCGCGCCAGCCCCGTGGCCCAGCCCAGGGCCTGATCGGGTGCCAGCGACAGCTGCAGCATGCGCCCCTCGGCGACGGCGCGGCCCAGATGGCCCTGTTCGGCATCAGTGCGATCCGCCAGCGTGGTGCCGTCCGTGCCCCATTGCGCCAACAGCTGATGCCCCTGCCCGTCACGGGCATAGACCACCGCCGCCCGCGCGCCGATCCGCTCGGCCAAAACCTGCAGCATCTGGCGACCCAGACGGTCGGCCGACATCTCGCCCTGCAACGCGCGCGACACGGCGACCTGCGCGCCGGTGATCCAGTCATTGTCCGTCAATCGCTGGCGGTTCAGGATCAGGCTCCGCCCGATCAACCCCAGACACAGATAGACCAGCCCCGCCAGCCCGCGATTGATCGCGGCAACCGTCGGGTCGATCCCGGTATTGTCCTTCTGGAAGGCCATGACCATCGCCAGGCACACGGCGACGGCCGTCACAACCGGCAGGGCCGGCCAGCGCCCGAACATCGCCAGGGCCAGCGGCAGGATGTAGATCAGCCAGACCGCCGTCCCCAGGGGAACCATCATGTCCAGCAGGAAAACACCGCAAAGGGCGGCCGCGATGACGACCGGTATGGTCACGTCTAGGGTCTTGGGCACGGAGTCTCCTGGCGGGCGAAGGTCACTGATGAACTCGACGGTACCGTCGAACGCCCGGCGGTGAGAATTCGTTCAACGGGACGTGATTGATTTTTGAATGATCGTCGCCGAACGGTGGAACCCGACCCTCGGCGCGGACCCGCCATAGCGAAACCACACGCCCCTGTCGAGGGGGCAGAACCGCCGTCACCCGGTGCCCCCCGACAGCTCACCGCGCGCGCGGCGGCCAGATCCGCCGCCAGATGCCGTCGCGCCGGATCAGCGCGTGATGCGCCGCCGCGCCCACATGCAGCACCACCACCGCGATCAGCGCCCAGCCCGCCGCCTGGTGCAGGCTGCTGGCCGCATCGGCCAGCGCCTTTGACCGTGGGATCAGCGCGGGCAGGCCCATGGCGTCCAGCGCCTCGATGGGAAAGCCGCCGGCCCGGACCCGGACATAGCCCGACAGGGGCATCACCACCATCAGCGCATAAAGCGCGCCGTGCGACAGCCCCGCCGCGCGCCGCCGCCAGGCGGGCATGGCCGCAGGCAAGGGCGCGGGCGGATGGGTCAGCCGCCACACCAGCCGCAGCGCGACCAGCACGATCAGCAGGCTGCCCACGTTCTTGTGAAACAGATACAGCGCGTCGCCCAAGGGCCGCTCCAGCCCCGGGCGGACCATCAGCAGGCCGACCCCGATCATCGGCACGATCAGCGCCGCCACCAGCCAGTGCAGCACGCGGGCCGTCGTGCCATAGCCCCTGGCCGGGTCCGTGGGTCGGTCCGTCATGCGCAGCCCCTCTCTGTTTTCATACGATAGCGGGATGGCGCAACGGAACAAGCCCCCGCGATGTCCGCTTGACGCGTCATACCCCTGTCATATGTTCAGCCGATGCAGATATCGCGCCCCGAGCTTGCCGCACCCCGGCCCGTCCCCCGAACCCGCCCCCTGCCCGAGGGGATGATCCTGGCCCTGCCCGCAGGACTGGCGCTGAACCTGGGGGTCGGGGTGCTGGTCCTGGGCCAGGGCACCGGCGCACTGATCGCGGGGGGGGCCTATCTGGCCGGGGCCGTGCTGGTCTGCGTGGCGATGCGCAAGCACTACCCGCACGCCAGGCTGGGCGCGTGCAACGCGGTCACGCTGATGCGGCTGGCGCTGACCGCCGCGCTGATCGCGCCGCTGGTCGGCGGACAGGCGGCGGGCTGGGCGGTGGCGGCGATCGCCACGATATCGCTGACGCTGGACGGGGTGGACGGCTATCTGGCGCGACGCAGCGGGCTGTGTTCCGATTTCGGCGGCCGCTTCGACATGGAGGTCGACGCGGCCCTGGCCCTGGTGCTGGCGCTGCACGCCCTGTCGGGCAGTCCCGTGGGCTTTGAGGTGCTGATCCTGGGGGTCATGCGCTATCTGTTCGTGGGCGCCGGGCTGATCTGGCCGTGGATCATGGCGCCCCTGCCGGTCAGCTACTGGCGCAAGGGGGGCTGCGTGCTGCAGCTGGCGACGCTGATCGCGCTGCAGATTCCGCTGATGCCGCAGGATCTGGGGATCGTGCTGGCGCGCGTGGCCTCGGTCGCGCTGATCTGGTCCTTTGCGCGCGACGTCGTGTGGCTGGGGCGCAACCGGTGATCCGCCGCGCGCTGACCGTCGCCGCCGCCCTGGCGGTCCTGCATGCGCTGATCGCGCTGCCGCCGCGCCCCGACCAGCTGGGCTGGCTGGCCTGGGCGCGCCCCACGCCTGAACTGGCGGTCCTGCTGCTGCTGGCGCTGGCCCTGGGGCGCGGCCTTGCGGGGACTGCGCTGCGGCTGGCGGTGACGGCGGTGCTGGGGCTGGTCAGCGTCCTCAAGGTCGCCGATCTGGCCATGCTGGAGAGCTTGGGCCGACGCTTCAACCCGGTCGCGGACCTGCCGTTGATCGACGCCTCGGTCCGGCTGATCGCGGGCAGCATCGGTGTGCCGGCCGCCACGGCGGCGGTCGTGGGCGCGGTTCTGGCCACCCTGCTGATCGTGGTGTCGCTGTGGTGGGCGATGGGGGTGCTGCTGCGGCTGGCCCCGGCGCGCATCGGCCTGCGCGGGGTGGCGCTGGCCTTCGGGGTGCTGGCGCTGGCGGCGACGGCCACCGTGCCGCGCCACGGCATCGCGGCGTTTGCGCCTGCCACGGCCAGCTTTGCCATCGACCGGACCCAGCTGGCCAACCGCACCATCACCGAACTGCGCCGCTTCCGAGAGATGGCGCTGGTCGATGACACGGCGGGTCTGGCCGATCCGTTGGGGCTGATCGACCGCGACGTGCTGATCATCTATCTGGAGAGCTATGGCCGGACCAGTTTCGACACCCCGATCTTTGCCGATCTGCACCTGCCCACCCTGCGCACCGCCCAGACCGTGCTGGAGGAACGCGGCTTGGCCATGGCATCGGGGTTCCTGACCTCTCCGACGCATGGCGGGCAAAGCTGGCTGGCGCATGGCACGCTGTCCAACGGGCTGTGGATCAACGACCAGACCCGCTATCAGGCGGCGCTGGCCAGTGGGCGGCAGACGCTGTTCCACCGCGCGGCGCAGGCGGGGTTCCGCACCGCCGCCGTCATGCCCGCCATCGTCCGCCCCTGGCCCGAGGCATCCACCATGGGCTTTCAGCGCATCCTGGCCGCGCCCGATCTGGGCTATCGCGGGCTGCCCTTCAACTGGGTCACCATGCCCGACCAGTTCACCCTGGCCGCCACCGACCGGCTGCTGCGCGACGGCAGCGACCCGCGCCGCCTGTTCGCGCAGATCGCCCTGATCTCGTCCCATGCGCCCTGGACGCCGGTGCCGCGGATGCTGGACTGGGACCAGCTGGGCGACGGCACCGTCTTCAACGAGATGGCGCAGGAGGGCGACCCCCCCAACGTGCTGTGGCGCGACCGCGACCGGGTGCGCGAGCATTACCGCGACACCATCGACTATACGCTGCAGGCGGTGCTGGATTACGCCGCGCGCCAGGGCGACACGCCGCCCTTGATGCTGCTGGTGGGCGATCACCAGGCCGCCAGCAGCATCGGCCTGGACGACCGTCGGCAGGTGCCGATGCACGTGATCGGGCCGCCGCATCTGGTCGAACGCACCCTGGGCTGGGGCCTGACGCCGGGGCTGATTCCCGACCCGGCCAGCCCGGTCATCGACATGGAACGCCTGCGCGACATGTTTTTGCGCAACTTTTCCGGGGGCGCGGACGTAGCTCCTGCATGACAAAGTTTCGCGCCGTGCAAATTCTGGTCGCCCTTGGGGTGATGTCGCTGCTGTGGTTCGGTCTGGACGGCCAGCAGGCGCTGCGCCTGCTGGCGCGGGCCGATCCGATGTGGCTGGGGGCGGCGATGCTGGCGCTGACGGCGCAGACGGTGCTGTCGGCGCTGCGCTGGCGGCTGACCGCGCGGCAGCTGGACCAGTCGATCCCGCTGACCCATGCCATCGGCGAATACTATCTGGCCCAGGTCGTCAACCAGTCGCTGCCGGGGGGCGTTCTGGGCGATGCGGGCCGCGCCGTGCGGGCGCGCCATCAGGCGGGCCTGCGCCGCGCCGGCGCCGCCGTCGCGATCGAGCGTCTGGCCGGACAGGTCGCGCTGTTTCTGGTGCTGGCCGCCGGTGCGCTGGCGGTGACGGTGCTGCCGGGCGGGCTGGCCCTGCCCAATTGGGTGCTGGGGCTGATCGGGACGCTGCTGGCCGGAGGGTTGGTCGTGGTGGTGGCCCTGGGCGGCGCGGGGCAACTGCCCGGTCGTGCGGGCACCGCCGCGCGCGATCTGCGCGGCGCGCTGCGCGTCACGCTGCTGGCGCCCGGTGCGCTGCCGCGTCAGGCGGCGCTGAACCTGGCGATCACGGCGGCGAACCTGGCCGCCTTCGCCTTTTGCGCCCGCGCCACCGGCACTGCGCTGTCGGTGACAGAAACTGCCGTGCTGGTGCCGCTGATCCTGCTGACCATGATCCTGCCGCTGACCGTCAGTGGCTGGGGCCTGCGCGAAGGGGCCGCGGCGGGGCTGTTCCCGCTGGTCGGCGCCAGCGCACAGGCCGGGCTGGCGGCCAGCCTGGCTTTTGGGCTGATGTTCCTGGCCAGCACCCTGCCCGGCCTGCTGGTCCTGCTGGCGCAGCGCCACGACCGGCGCGCGCCCGTTCCCGTCCCCGTTTCCGCAACAACCGCACAGGCCGATCCGTGACCGACCCCCGCACCCTGGCCTTTGCCCTGCCCGGCGACATCACCACGCTGACCGGCGGCTATATCTATGACCGCCGCCTGGTCGAGGGGCTGCGCGCCCAGGGCCGCAGCGTCCGCGTCATCGCCCTGTCCGACGCCTTTCCCACCCCCGACGCCGCGCAGATGAGCCAGGCGCTGGATGCGCTGCAGGCCCTGCCCGCCGATCAGCCGGTGATCATCGACGGGCTGGCCTTTGGCGCGCTGGACCCCCAGGGCGTGGCCGCCATACGCGCACCCATCGTCGCGATGATCCACCATCCCTTGGCGCAGGAAAGCGCCCTGCCCGCCGATCTGGCCGATCACCTGTGGCGGACGGAACGCGCGAACCTGGCCCATGCCCGCCGCATCCTGGTGCCCAGCCCGCATACCCGCCAGATGCTGATCGACCGCTATGACGTGACCCCCGACCGGATCACGGTGGCGCGACCCGGCACAGACCGCCAGGCGATCCCCCCCGCGCCTGCGCCGGTCAGCCCGCCGCTGATCCTGTCGGTGGGCATCTTGCATCCGCGCAAGGGGCATGACGTGCTGATCGCGGCGCTGGCCCGGCTGGCGGATCTGGACTGGCAGGCGGTGATCGTGGGCAACCCCTGGGACGCGGCGCATGTGACCGACCTGCAGGCGCAGATCGCGGCCTCGGGCCTGTCCGCGCGGCTGGAGCTGGCGGGCCGGGTCGAGGCGGACCGCCTGGCGCAACTCTATCGCCGCGCCTCGGTCTTCGCGCTGGCCACCCGCTACGAAGGTTACGGCATCGTCTTCGACGAAGCGTTGTCGCATGGCCTGCCCATCGTCACCACCCGGACCGGGGCTGTGCCCGACACGGTGCCCGCCGATGCGGGCCTGCTGGTCGCGCCGGACGACGCCCCCGCCTTGGCGCAGGCCCTGCGCCGGATGCTGAGCGACCCCCAGGACCGCGCCGCCCGCGCCGCCGCCGCCGCCCGCGCGGGCGCCGCCCTGCCCGGCTGGCCCGACACCGCGCAGATCGCTGGCGACGTTCTGGACGGGTTGGGTTAGAGCTGGGCCCGCTTCGGGCACGATCAGCCCCCACTGCGATCACGGGCGGCCTATCCGGCCCGGCAATGCGCCTCTGAACCAAAGCGCGTCCATGTCAGCGACACCCGCGACCTGCCCATTGTTTCAGCAGCGACCGTCCTGCGCATGGATAAACTGTTGACCGGCATGCGGGGCATGAGCCATCCTCAACGGGACATAGCTGGCAACCGCGCCCCGCGATCCGTTCGCTCGATTGAGCAAAGGGATCTGCGGTGCTTTTTTGTTTGGGGCAACCCCTTGGCACGAAAACTGGAAATAGGCGTTCTGTTCTCCCGGTCGGGGCCCTACCGGCTGATGGGAGAGGCCAGCCATCGCGGCGTCATGCAAGGCATCGCCGACGTCAACGCGGACAACGACCTGGACCTGACCTTCGAGCCTGTCGAGCGTGATCCGGCGGGCGATGTCGATGCCTATGCGCCGCTTGGCGAGGATATCCTGGCCACGTCGCGGGCGCGCCATATCATCGGCTGCACCACATCCTGGAGCCGCAAGGAGGTCATTCCCACGCTGGAACGGCTGAACGGCGCGCTGTGGTATCCGGTGCCCTATGAGGGGTTCGAGGCCTCGGACCGGATCGTCTATACCCATGCCTGCCCGAACCAGCACCTGCTGCCGCTGCTGGAGCATGCGCTTGGGGCCCATGGCAGGCGCGGCTATCTGACCGGGTCGAACTATATCTGGGGCTGGGAGATGAACCGCCTGGCGCGCCAGGTGACCGTGGCCGCCGGGGGAGAGATCCTTGGGGAACGCTATCTGCCGCTCGGCTCGACCGACGTGGCCAGGATCGTGGCCGAGATCGCGGCCCTGCGCCCGGATTTCGTGCTGAACCAGCTGATCGGGCCGTCGCAATACGAATTCATCGCCGAGATGGCCAAGCTGCGCCAGCGCGACCCCCATTTCGCCAGCCCCCGTTGCCCCGTCCTGTCCTGCAACCTGACGGAATGCGAGCTGCCGGTGATGGGGGATGCCGCCGACGGGATCATTGCCGCCGGGCCATGGTTCCGGGGCATGCCAGCCCGGTCGGCGGGCCGGGACCGGGGTCACGGGTTCGGATCGTCCTTCGAGGTCGCGGCCCATGATTCGGTGATGATGCTGGCGCGGCTGCTGAACAACCGCCCCGGCGCCGAGGATCTGCCCCTGTCGCAGCTGCTGTCCCTGCCCGTGGCCGGACAGCTGGGGATCAGCGCGCGCACCCATCACACCCGCCTGCCGGTCGCCATCGCGCGGGTGCAGGACGGCGCCTTCAGCGTCATCAGGGCGCTGGAGCCGATCGACGGCGACCCCTATCTGACCGGCGCCCGCGACATGCCGCGTGCCGCGCTGCGGGTCGTGACATGAGGCGGCACCTGCGCATCCCCCATCTGGGCGGCGCGGTCGCGGTCATCCTGCACCGCCCCCATGCGACGGTCGCGGCCCTGTCCCGCCAGCTGGAGGCGATCGGCCTGCGGACCCAGTGCCAGTGGCCCGAGCTGTCGCCCGCCGTCCAGGCCGCCGATTACCTGTTTCTGGACGTGGACACCGCGCATGACGACCAGTTCCCCTGGCCGCCGGGCCGCGCGCCCATGCCCACCATCGCGCTGATCGGGTCCGAGGCGCCGGGGCGGATCGAGTGGCTGATGAACTTCGGGGCGGATGCGCAGATCCTGAAACCCGTGGGCACCGCCGGGGTCTATTCCGCGCTGCTGATCGCGCGGGCGACTTTTGATGCGCGGGCCGAGATGAACGACCAGATCGACAGCCTGCGCACCCGCCTGGCACAGCGGCAGACGGTCGTGCGCGCCGTGGCCCGGCTGGCCGCGCGCGGCAAGACCGAGGACGCGGCCTTCGAGCAGCTGCGGCACATGGCCATGGCCTGGCGCGTCAGCTTTGAGGAGGCCGCCGCGCGGATCATGGACGGTCCCGGCGGCGACAAGGAGGTCAACGATGGTTGAGGCCGCCCCCATCCCCGCACAGGCGCCGCTGGCCCCGGCCGGCGTGCTGCGCCGCCTGATGCGGCGCAAGCTGGCCCTGTTCGGGCTGGCCATCATCCTGACGGTGGTGGGCGGGGCGATCCTTGCGCCCTGGATCGTCCGTTTCGGCCCGAACGAGCAGCTGTTCGACGGTCTGACCCTGCAGGGCGCGCCGATGCCGCCCGGCGGCGATTTCCTGATGGGCACCGACCTGCTGGGCCGCGATCTGTTCAGCCGCATGCTGTACGGGGCGCGCACCTCGCTGATCATCGGCATCGTCGCCAATGGCGCGGCGCTGACCATCGGCACGCTGGTGGGCATCACGGCGGGGTTCCTGCGCGGATGGGTGGGGGCGGTGCTGATGCGCTTCACCGACCTGATGATGGCCTTTCCGGCGCTGCTGCTGGCGATCTGCCTGGCGGCGATCTTTCAGCCGTCGCTGTGGATCGTGGCCATGGTGATCGCGCTGGTGAACTGGGTCCAGACCGCGCGCGTCGTCTATACCGAGACGACCAGCCTGTCGGAACGCGAATTCATCGCCGCCGAACGCACGCTTGGCGCGTCGCGCGCCCGCATCCTGTGGCACCACATCCTGCCGCATCTGGTGCCGACGCTGATCGTCTGGGGCACGCTTGGCATCTCGGTCACGGTGCTGCTGGAGGCGACGCTCAGCTTTCTGGGCGTGGGCGTTCAGCCCCCCACCCCCAGCTGGGGCAACATCATCTTCGAGAACCAGACCTATTTCCAGGCGGCGCCCTGGCTGGTCTTCATCCCCGGCGCGGCGATCTTGGCTCTGGCGCTGGCCTTCAACCTGGTCGGCGACGCGCTGCGCGACGTGCTGGACCCGACGCAGCGGGGGCGCGACTGATGGCCGGATACCTGGTGCGCCGCATCTTTGCCGCGCTGATGATCCTGCTGGGCGTGAGCTTCATCACCTTCGTGCTGCTCTACGTGCTGCCCGCCGATCCGGTGCGCCAGATCGCCGGACGGTCCGCCACCGCGCAGACGGTCGAGAACATCCGCCAGCAGCTGGGCCTGGATCAGCCGCTGCTGGTGCAATACGGGCGCTATCTGGCGGGCCTGGTGCAGGGCGATCTGGGCCGCAGCTATCTGCAGCGGACCGAGGTCAGCACGCTGATCGCATCGCGCCTGCCCGCGTCGCTGCTGCTGATGGCGGGCGGCATTGTGTGCGAGCTGCTGATCGGGCTGACCCTTGGCGTGATCGCGGCGATCTATCGCGGGCGACCGCTGGATCAGGGGCTGATGGTGACCAGCTTTGTCGCGGTGTCGGCGCCGCAATTCGTGGTGGGGCTGCTGCTGCTTTACGTCTTTGCGGTGCAGCTGGGCTGGTTTCCCATCGGCGGCTATGGGACGCTGGCGCATCTGGTGCTGCCCGCCGTCACCCTGGGGATCATGGGGTCGGGATGGTATTCGCGGATGATGCGCTCCTCCATGATCGAGGTGATGCGCCAGGACTATATCCGCACCGCCCGTGCCAAGGGCCTGACGCGGGGCCGCATCCTGTTCCGCCACGCCCTGCCCAACGCGATCCTGCCGATCATCGCCATGATCGGCATCGACATCGGCATCTTCATGGGGGGCATCGTCGTCGTGGAAAGCGTGTTCGGCTGGCCCGGCATCGGCCAGCTGGCCTGGCAGGCGATCCAGCGCGTCGACATTCCCGTCATCATGGGGGTCACGATGGTGTCCGCCGCCTTCATCGTGCTGGGCAACCTGCTGGCCGACATCATCACCCCCTTCATCGATCCGCGCATCAAGATGCGGTGAAACCACAACCACAACAGGGAAGACCAAGATGAAAAAGCTGCTTTGCTCCTCTGCCCTCGTGCTGTCCCTTGCGCTGCCGGTCGCGGCGCAGGATTACACCCCCGATCCGAACGCCACGCCCGGCGGGATGATCACCATCACCTACAAGGACGACGTCGCCACGCTGGACCCGGCCATCGGGTACGACTGGCAGAACTGGTCCATGATCAAGTCGCTGTTCGACGGGCTGATGGATTACGTTCCCGGCACGACCGAGCTGCGCCCCGGCCTGGCCGAAAGCTATGAGGTGTCCGAGGACGGCACCGTCTTCACCTTTGCGCTGCGCCAGGGCGTCACCTTCCACAACGGCCGCGAGATGACGGCCGAGGATGTGAAATACTCGCTGGACCGGGTGACGCTGCCGGAAACGCAATCGCCGGGGGCGGGGTTCTTTGCCTCGATCCAGGGCTTTGACGAGATCTCGACCGGGGCCGCCGACACGCTGTCGGGGGTCGAGGTCGTCGACCCGCAGACCGTCCGCATCACCCTGTCGCGGCCCGACGCCACCTTCCTGCACGTGATGGCGCTGAACTTTGCCTCGGTCGTGCCGCGCGAGGCGGTCGAGGAGGCGGGCGCCGATTTCGGCAAGGTTCCGGTGGGCACGGGCGCCTTCCGGCTGGCGGACTGGGTCATCGGCCAGCGCCTGGTGCTGGAGAAGAACGAGGGCTACTGGCGCGACGGCGTGCCCTATCTGGACGGCATCACCTTCGAGGTCGGGCAGGAACCGGTCGTGGCGCTGTTGCGCCTGCAGCAGGGCGAGGTGGACGTGCCCGGCGACGGCATCCCGCCCGCCAAGTTCCAGGAGGTGATGAACGATCCCGATCAGGCCGCCCGCGTGGTCGAGGGCGGGCAGCTGCACACCGGCTATATCACGCTGAACGTGGGCATGGAGCCGTTCGATCAGCTGGCCGTGCGCGAGGCCGTGAACATGGCGATCAACAAGGACCGCATCGTCCAGGTCATCAACGGTCGCGCCGTGCCCGCGACCCAGCCCCTGCCGCCGTCCATGCCGGGCTATACCCAAGGGTTCGACGGCTTTGCCTATGACCCCGAAGGCGCGAAAGCCAAGCTGGCCGAGGCCGGGCTGGCGGACGGGTTCACCACCCAGCTTTACGTGATGAACACCGACCCGAACCCCCGCATCGCGCAGGCGATCCAGCAGGACCTGTCCGCCATCGGCGTCGAGGTCGAGATCCGCAGCCTGGCGCAAGCCAACGTGATCGAGGCCGGCGGCGCGGGCGAGGCGCCGATGATCTGGTCGGGCGGCATGGCCTGGATCGCGGATTTCCCCGACCCCTCGAACTTCTACGGGCCGATCCTGGGCTGCGCGGGGGCGGGCGACGGCGGCTGGAACTGGTCCCGGTTCTGCGACGAGGGCATCGACGCCATGGCGACCGAGGCCGACAGCTTTACCGACCCCACCGCGCCCGAGCGGCTGGAGCTGTGGTCCCAGGTCTATCAGCAGGTGATGGCGCAGGCCCCCTGGGTGCCGGTCTTCAACGAACAGCGATACACGATGAAGTCGGCCCGGATGGGTGGCGATGACGCGCTCTATGTCGATCCGGTGTCGATCCCCGTCAATTACGACTATGTCTACGTGACCGAGTAATCCCATGTGCAAGAACTGCGACTATACGATCCACGGCGCGCAGCACCATTTCGGTTGGGACAATTCGCTTGCCCCGGTCCAGACGGTCGCGCCGGGCTCCACGATCCTTTTCAACTGCATGGATTCTTCGGCGGGCCAGCTTGGCCCGTCGAGCACCGTGGCCGATGTCACCGCGCTGGATTTCGGCAAGATCAACCCGGTCTCGGGCCCGATCTATGTCGAGGGGGCCGAACCCGGCGACGCGCTGAAGGTGACGCTGCAGGATTTCGCCCCCCGCGTGCAGGACGGATCGGCCTGGGGCTGGACGGCGAACATTCCTGGTTTCGGTCTGCTGGCAGATCAGTTCACCGACCCTGCCCTGACGATCTGGAAATACGACGCGGACACCCTGGCCCCCGCATTGTGGGGACGGCACGGCAAGGTGGCGCTGAAGCCCTTTACCGGCACCATCGGTGTGGCGCAGGCGGAACCGGGCCTGCATTCCATCGTGCCGCCGCGCCGGACGGGGGGCAATCTGGACATCCGCGATCTGGCCAAGGGCACGGTCCTGTACCTGCCGGTCGAAGTGGCGGGGGCGCTGTTCTCCGTGGGCGACACCCATGCCGCGCAGGGCGACGGCGAGGTCTGCGGCACCGCCATCGAAAGCCCGATGGATGTCACGCTGACGCTGGACCTGGTCAAGGGCGCGAACCTGCGGATGCCGCGCTTTACCACGCCGGGGCCGGTCACGCGGCACCTGGATGCCAAGGGCTATGAGGTCACCACCGGCATCGGCCCCGACCTGATGACCGGCGCGCGCCAGGCGGTGGAACAGATGGTCGAGCTGCTGTGCGCGCAGCACGGCATGGCGGCGGTCGATGCCTATATGCTGGTCTCGACCTGCGGCGATCTGCGGATATCCGAGATCGTGGACATGCCGAACTGGGTCGTGTCGTTCTATTTCCCGCGATCGGTCTTCGAATGATCATGCCGCAGCAGGCCATCGCCGCACCGCTTCTGTCGGTGCGGGGCCTGACCGTCTCGGTCCGGGACCGGGGGGTGGTGCGCCCCCTCGTCTCGGACCTGTCCTTTGATCTGCGGGCGGGCGAGACGCTGGCCATCGCCGGGGAGAGCGGGTCGGGCAAGTCGATCACCTCGCTGGCGCTGATGGGGCTGCTGCCCGCGAATGTCGCCGTCACCGGCGGCACGCTGATGCTGGACGACACCGATCTGGCGCAGCTGTCCGAGGCCCGGATGCGGCCCCTGCGCGGCGCCCGGATCGCGATGATCTTTCAGGAGCCGATGACCTCGCTGAATCCGGTGCAGTCCATCGACGCGCAGCTGATCGAGGCGATCCGCGCCCATGACCCCGTCGGTCGCACCGTGGCGCGCGAGCAGGCCATCGAGGCGCTGCGCCAGGTCCGCATCTCGGAGCCCGCGCGGCGGATGGGGCAGTATCCGCATGAATTGTCAGGCGGCATGCGCCAGCGCGTGATGATCGCGATGGCCCTGGCGCTGCGCCCCGCCCTGCTGATCGCGGATGAGCCGACGACCGCGCTGGACGTCACGGTCCAGCGCGAGGTGCTGGACCTGCTGCGCGACCTGCAGGCCCGGACGGGCACCGCGCTGATCCTGATCACCCATGACATGGGGGTGGTCGCCCAGACCGCAGACCGCGTCGTCGTGATGCAGGCCGGCCGCATGGTCGAGGAAGGCCCCACCACCCGGATATTCGCCGCGCCCCGGGCTGCTTATACGCGCGATCTGCTGGCCGCCGTGCCCCGCCTTGGCGCCGGGGCCGCGCGGGGCGCCCCCCCGCCCCCCGAGGCGCCGGTTCCTGTCGCGCGCCTGTCCCGCGCCTCGGTCCATTACGATGTCGGGGCCAACCTTCTGGGCCGGCCGACCCACCGCGTTCACGCCGCGCTTGGCGTGTCCTTTGACATCCGCCCCGGCGAGACCTTTGGCCTGGTGGGCGAGAGCGGCTGCGGCAAGTCGACCATCGCCCGCGCCTTGGCGGGGCTGGTGCCCCATGAGGGGCTGATCGAGATCGGGGGCAGGCCCCTGTCCGCGATGTCCGCGCGCCAGCGCAAGGAAATCCGCCGCGACGTCCAGATGGTGTTCCAGGACCCGATGGCCGCGCTGGACCCCCGGATGAAGGTCGGGGACGCCGTCGAGGAGCCGCTGGTCATCCACCGCATCGGCACCCCGGCGGAACGGCGCGCCCGCGCCCGCGACCTGTTCCGGCAAGTGGGTCTTGGTGACGACCAGATGTCGCGCTATCCGCATGAATTCAGCGGCGGGCAGCGCCAGCGCATCTGCATCGCCCGCGCCCTGGCCCTGCGCCCCCGGCTGATCATCTGCGACGAAAGCGTGTCGGCGCTGGACGTGTCGGTCCAGGCCAGGGTGCTGGCGCTGCTGCAGGAGCTGAAGGACGGCCTGGGCATGTCCTATCTGTTCATCAGCCACGACATGGCCGTGGTCGAGAACGTCGTCGACCGCCTGGCGGTGATGTATCTGGGCCAGATCGTCGAGATGGGGACCCGCGATCAGGTCTTTGGCAATCCGCAGCATCCCTATACGCGCCGCCTGCTGGAGGCGGTTCCCGTCCCGGACCCCACGCGCCGGTCACGCGGCCACCTGCGCCCGACCGGAGAGAGCCCCTCCCCCCTGCGCCGGATCGGCGATCCGCCCGCGCCCGCCGCGTTGATCGACACGGGCCACGGGCATCTGGTCGCACCGCATTCCGCCTGACGCTATGGCCTGACCGCCGGGGCCGAACCGGGCCGGTGCGATCCCCCCGCGGGGGCACCCGTCACCGCCATCGGCAGGGCCGCGTGGCTAATAGTTGCTGCGCTGGACCAGCAGCACGTGAAAGGTCCGGGCGATGATCCGCAGGTCCAGCCACAGCGACTGGCGCCGTGCGTATTCGATGTCATGGGCGATCCTGTCCCGGCCCTTGGCGATCGTCTCGACCGGGCCGCTGTTGCCGCGGACCTGCACCAGGCCGGTGATGCCCGGCCTGACCTCGTGGCGGGCGTGATAGTTCGCGATCGCCAGTTCGGCGGGAATGCCCTCGACCTCCATCTTCAACGGATGGGGGCGCGGGCCGACCACCGACAGGCGGCCCGCCAGCACGTCCCAGAACTGCGGCAGCTCATCCAGGCAGGTGCGGCGCAGGACGGCCCCCAGACGGGTGACGCGGGCATCGCCCCGCAGCGCCTGCTGACGCCCGCCGTGATCGGTCAGATCATGGCGCATGGTGCGGAACTTGGTCACCGGGATGATCCGGCGATGCCGCCCGAACCTGTGCTGGCGAAAGAGGACCGGCCCGGGGGAATCAAGCTTGATCGCGATGGCGATCAGCACCGGGGCGATGCAGACCAGGACGGCCAGCGCGAACAGCCTGTCAAAGACCGGCTTGACCAAGGGCCAGATGCGCGGGCCGGGGCGCGCGGCGGGGCCGTCGTCGATGCCCGCGAAGGGCACCAGCACATCGGGCGTTTGTTCGTTGCTGATCATGGACCAAAACCTCCCCCAGGAAAAATTGCACAATGGTCGACAAGGATTGCGGGGTGCCGGCCGGTCATGGCACCGCACCGACGGCGGGCCGGGCGACCGGCGCGGGCCGCCGTGGCGGGGGCAGACCCAGCAGGCCCGCGACCCCTGCCCGCCGGAACAGCGCCGCCACAAGGATCGGCCCCACCACCCCTGCGATCAAGCCGACCGCCCCATAGATCCACAGCGCCTCGACACCCAGCCTGCTGAGCGCGATGCGCGCGAACCCGGCCAGCAGGTGGTGGATCACGTAGATCTCCATCGACATGATGCCGACAGTGGCGGCTGCGGCCATCACGGCGCCGGGCACAGAACCGGCCCCGCGTCGGACCAGCGCGATCAGAAAGGTCGTGATGCACAGGCCCGCAAAGCCGCCGAACGGCGTGTCGATGGTCCGGCCCAAGCCCAGGATCGCCCCCCAGCACAGCAGCGACAGGATGCAGGACACCACCAGAACCCGCCGCGTCAGGATGTCGGGCCGCGCGCCCAGCCAATGCCCCCAGCTGAAGAAGAAGAACATCGTCAGAAAGGTCGTGACCTGGAACGCCTCTATGGGTCCGACCAGCGCCCGGATCACATAGCCCGCGGCCAGACCGGCGACCGACAGGGCCAGGATGCGGCCTGCGCCGTGGCCCAAACGCTCTCGCAGGATGGCCATGGCGATCTGGCACAGGATCAGCACATAGAGGAACCAGAAGATGCTGTAGGGCCAGACCGGCATGCCCAGCACGATCGTCAGAAAGGCCGACCAGCCCAAGGGGTTGTTTACCGCGCCGCCCATCGCAAGCGTCGCCGTCGCGGTGATCAGCGTCCAGACCAGATAGGGATGCGCCAGGCGGCCAAGCCGGCGGGGCCAGTCGTCCAGCAGCCGCGCCCGGCCGCCCGCGCAGCACAGTGTGATGCCGCACAGCACGAAGAACAGCGGACCGTGAAAGACATAGAGCGCCGCGTCATACAGCCGGTAATCGGGCCAGTCGATCCGCCCCGTCGCCCACAGGCCGCGCGCGACATGGCCCGCGACCATCAGCACGATGGTAAGGCGGCGCAGGGCGTCCAGCCAGACAAGGCGCGCGGGTTGGGGGGTGGTGCTCATGATGCGCCCTCGGTCATGCGGTCGTCGCGCGCGCCGGGGTCCGAGACGTCCTGCACCCGGTTGGGCCGACGCCGCATGCCCCGCAGCCGGATCGCGGGAAACCAGCGATCCGCGAACAGCCAGGCGACGGCGCGGTCGTGGCGTCGCAGCGGGGCCAGCAGGCGCCGGCGCGCCAGCGTCGCGGGCAGATGCCCCAGGTTCCAGGCCAGCGCCCGCCATCTGGGCCCCCGCGGCGCATGCAGGGCCGCGTCCGCCACCCCATAGGCCAGCGCCACGGGAAGCGCCCAGACCAGGTGCCGCCCCCGCGCATTCGCGATCAGCGAGGCAAGCCGGTTCTTGCAGCCGTGATAGACCAGCGGCCCCGCCGCCCGGCCGATGGTGTCGCCGACATTGTGAAAGCTGCGGGCCCCGGGAATGACGCGCTGCGGCCCGAAGGCCACCGACAGCCGCCAGCCGAAATCGCTGTCCTCGAACCCGTAGAAGAAATCGGGGGCAAAGCCGCCCACCGCGCGGGCCGCATCGGCCCGCACCAGCAGCGCCGAACAGTTGATCCACAACCGTGGCGCGGGCCCGGTGATGCGGGCGAC
This sequence comes from Paracoccus hibiscisoli, assembly GCF_005048265.1. GTDB lineage: Bacteria > Pseudomonadota > Alphaproteobacteria > Rhodobacterales > Rhodobacteraceae > Paracoccus > Paracoccus hibiscisoli. The sequence continues at coordinate 2,006 of NZ_SUNH01000014.1, read as the reverse complement.
CGGCTGCCCCTCGCAGGCGTCCCAGGCCAAGCCGATGGGGCTAAGCTGGCCGCCATAGGCGTTCACATGGCCCGTATCGTTCTGATAGATGACGACACCGCCGACCGCTGGCAGTCCCGGATGCAGGTCCAGCTCGGCCAGGGTCAGGGCCAGCCAGTCCGGGGCAAGGGCCACATCGGAATCGACGAAGGCCAGATAAGCGCCGCGCGCGATGCCCATGCCCGCATTGCGGGCACCGGCCGGGCCGCTTGGCGTGATGGGCAGGTGGATCAGCGGCTGCGCCATCCGCGACGCACGGTCCGACAGCAGGGCCGCCGTGTCGTCCGTCGATCCATTGTCGACGACGATCACCTCGAAATCGGGCATGCTCTGCGCCGCCAGCGCATCCAGGACGCGTGGCAGATCGCCCGCGCGGTTATAGGTCGGGATGATGACCGACACGCGGATCATGGCACGCCTCCCTGCCGCCGCACCTGCACCGCCAAAGCCAGCAGCAGCGTCAGCATCATCAGCTGATGGTCCCACCACAGCGAGAAATCGGTGACCTGCACGGCACAGAGCCCCGCAAAGCCCCAGAACACGCCCACAAAGAACCGGTTGCCCGGGTCGGCACCGCGTGCGGCCTGATGGAACAGCCACCCCGTCGCGCCCAGAAACAGCAGGAAACAGGTCAGCCCGAGCAGGCCGATCTCGGCCAGGATCCACAGATAGACGTTGTGCACCGGCGCGATGGCGCGGACATTCGCGATCTTGCGGCCCGCCTGGATGTCGTCGTTGATGCGCGCGTAATCGGCGTGAAAGGCGGGCAGTTCGGTCATGAAATGCGCCGGGCCGACCCCCACGACCGGGTCCAGCCGCCAGATGCCGATGGCCGCGTCATTATAGCTGGCGCGAAATTCGACCGAACCGCCCAAGTCGCCCGCCAGCCGCTCCATGATGCGCGAGGCCAGCGGCAGCACCGCAAGAAACCCCAGCGTGGTCAGAACCACCGCCGCGCCCAGAACGCGCTGGGGCCGCACCACGCCGCGCGCCAGATGGGCCACCGCCAGACAGGCCAGCCCCGCCAGCATCGCGGCGACCGGGGCGAGCGACTGCGACAGCACGATCGCCAGCGCCCCCGCCGCCCCCGCCAGCAGGGCCAGGCGGTGCACCCCTGCCCGCCCGGCAAGGCCAAGCGCGACAAAGCCAAGCGTCGGCATCAGCAGAAAGGGCGCATACATGTTGGGATGCCCGGTCGTTCCGGTCGCGCGATAGGCCATCTCTCCGGTCTGCGCCTCAAGCGAGCCGAGGCCGCTGCCCCCCGCCCCCCGCGCGACCTGCATCACGCCCAAGGCGCATTGCAGCACGATCATGACGCCGACGGCGACCATCAGAACGCGCGCCAGGTCCCGGTCCATGATCGCGCGCAGCACCAGGAAATACAGCAGGAACTTGGCCACGCGCATCATCTCGAACAGCGCGGGCGGCAGCGTTTCGGTGTGCAGGGCGGACAGGGCCATCGCCGCGACCAGCAGGACCAGGGGGACCTCGACGCTGAGGCCGCGGGGCCCGGATGCGGACCCCTGCCCCGTCACGGCGGCGCGTGCCAGCGCCACCAGCATGATGACGACCATCAGCCCGTCGGCCAGGGTCCAGAACAGCCCGAACGAGCCGTAATCCCCCAGCCAGTCGTCAAAGCTGTAGAACTGCCGGTTGTAGGACAGCGCCATGGCCAGCGCAAAGATCAGCACCGCCAGCGCGTTGCGCAGCAGAACAACGGCGATCCCCAGGCAAAAGACCAGCCCCACGGCCAGGATCGCCCGGTTGCCCGATTGGGCGGCCATCGCGGCCAGGGCGGCCGTGCCGGAGGCCGTCCCCAGGAACAGCGTCAGCGGAGCGACAAGCCCCATCGCAACGGCATTGTTTCAGAACTGGGCGTTGAAGCGGGGCTCCCGCTTACCCCATTAAGCTCATTCCACGCGCTCGATTTCGGGGGTGCCGAGTGCGTTGATGCGGTTCATGAGCGC
>NZ_SUNH01000013.1 GCF_005048265.1 Paracoccus hibiscisoli | reverse complement strand
GCTGAGGTCCGCTTACATCCGCCTCAGCCGCCGGTTCTCCTCTTCCATGGCCTTCATCTGGCTGATCAAGGACGCATCCATGCCGCCATACTTCGCCCGCCATTTGTAAAACGACGCGCTTCTCATGTCATGCGCCCGGCACAGCTCGCCCACCGGCACACCACCTTCGGCCTGCCGCAGGATCGCAAGGATCTGAGCCTCAGTGTATCTGCTTGCCTTCGTTCAAAATCTCCTCGTTCATCTTGCCGAGAAACTTCTACTTATGCAGCCCCTTACTTTCGGGGGCGATTACCGAGCCATTCAGCAGCGCGTTGGTCGGGAAAACGATTCACTGGATCGTTTTCTGATCCTCCCAACTCCACTGATTGATTATCGTCGGATGCACGCCGAACCGGCTCGCCAGCTCCGACACCGTCGCCTCGCCTTTCAGCGCCTTAAACGCAGGGGGATGCTGCCTTCGTTTCGAAATCATAGATCTCCTTCGTGGTGAAGATCAGCAGATAGCAAAGCGGAGCTTACGTCAGTGTCCAGTTTTCGGGGGCCACCTCAAAGGTCGCGCAACTTCGGCCTTGTAGCCCGCAGATGCCGCGATCAGTTGCGTGGTGTAGGGGGTGGAGCCCTGGCCCTGTCGCAGGCGGGCGGCGGGCAGGATCTCGACAATGCGGCCTTGCTGCATGACCGCCAGACGGTCGCACATGTGGGCGATCACCGACAGGTCATGGCTGACCATCAAGTAAGTCAGCCCATGTTCCTCGCGTAGGTCGGCCAGCAGGTTCAGGATCTCGGCCTGGACGCTGACATCCAGCGCGCTGGTCGGCTCGTCCAAGAGCAGCAGGCGCGGTTCAGCGGCCAGGGCACGGGCGATCGCCACGCGCTGACGCTGTCCTCCGGACAGCTGGTGCGGATAGCGGAAGCGGAACCCCCGGCCCAAACCCACGTCGTCCAGCAGCGTGACGATGCGCTGGTCGATCCGGTCCATGCCCTGCAGGCGCAGGGTCTCGGCCAGGACGGCATCCACGGAATGGCGCGGATGCAGGCTGGCATAAGGGTCCTGGAACACCATCTGGACCGTGCGAAAGAACGCCCGGTCGCGCCGGTCGCCGGCCTGCGCCTGACCGTCGACCGCGATGCGCCCGGACCAGCCGGGGATCAGCCCGGCGATGGCGCGCAGGATCGTGGACTTGCCCGACCCGCTTTCGCCCACCAGACCGAAGCTCTCTCCCGGTGCCACGTCAAAGGTAGCGTCGTGGACCGCAGTGACCCGGTCCGGGGCCTGTCCGAACCAGACGCTCAGATCGTCGACGTTCAGCATGTCAAAGCCCTTTCCAGCTGTCCTGGCGTTCCAGCACGGGCAGGCGGTCCACCGGCGCATCCAGCCGCGGCAGGCTGTTCAGCAGCCCGCGGGTATAGGGGTGCTGCGCGCGGTGCAGATCGCGCGCAGGCAGCGTTTCCACCACGCGGCCCGCATACATGATCAGCACCCGGTCGCAGAATTGCGCGACCAGGTTCAGGTCGTGGCTGATGAAGATCAGCCCCATGCCCCGGTCGCGGACCAGCCGGTCCATGATGTGCAGGACCTCGGTCCGGACCGACACGTCCAGCGCGCTTGTGGGTTCGTCCGCGATCAGGATCTGGGGGTTGGGGGCCAGCATCATGGCGATCATGATGCGCTGGCCCATGCCGCCCGATACCTGATGGGGATAGCTGTCCATGACCCGTTCAGGGTCGCGGATCTGCACGGCCTCCAGCATCTGCAGTGCCTTGTCGCGGGCGGCTGCGCGGGGCGCGCGGGCGTGCAGGCGATAGGCCTCGATGATCTGCTGACCCACGGTCATCACCGGGTTCAGGCTGAATTTGGGGTCCTGCATGACCATGCTGATACGCCCGCCGCGAATGGCACGCATCTGGCGGTCGGGCAGGTTCAGGATGGACTGGCCCTCCAGCTCCATCCGGGCGGCCTCGACCCGGCCGGGCGGGCGGACCAGGCCCAGGATGGCGCGGCCGGTCATGGACTTGCCCGACCCGCTTTCGCCCACCACGCCAAGGCGTTCGCGGCCCAGGTCGAAATCGATGCCGCGCACGGCCTGAAATTCGCCCTGACGGGTGGGAAAGGTGACGCGCAGATCGCGCACGGACAACAGGGGTTCGGTCACGACTTGTCTCCCTTGGGGTCCAGCACATCGCGCAGCCCGTCACCCAGCAGGTTGAAGGCCATCGACACCAGAAAGATCGCGATACCCGGCATGGCGGCGACCCACCAGAAGTCCAGGATATAGCCTCGCCCGTCGCTGATCATCGCGCCCCATTCGGGCAGCGGCGGCTGTGCACCCAAGCCCAGAAAGCCCAGACCCGCCGCCGACAGGATGATCCCCGCCATGTCCAGCGCCACCCGAACGATCAGGGACGACAGGCACAGTGGCCAGATGTGGCGGATCAGCAGGCGCAGCCGCCCCGCCCCCTGCAGACGCGCGGCGGCGATGAAGTCGGCGTTGCGGATGGTCAGAGTCTCGGCCCGGGCCAAGCGGGCATAAGGCGGCCATGCGGTCAGCGCCAGGGCCAGAACCGCGTTGCCGATGCTGGGCCCCAGGGCCGCGACAAAGGCCAGCGCCAGGATCAGCTTGGGGAAGGCCAGAAAGATGTCGGTCACCCGCATCAGAACCTGGTCCACCCAGCCCCCGGCGAACCCCGCGACCGTGCCGATCAGCAACCCGATGACCGGCGCGATCAGCGCGACCGTGCCCACGATGAACAGCGTGATGCGCGACCCGTGGATCAGCCGGGACAGGATATCGCGCCCCAACGCGTCGGTGCCCAGCCAATGCGCGGCCGATGGCGGCTGCAGCCGGTTGGCCAGGTTCTGCGCATAGGGGTTCTGCGGCGAAATCCACGGCGCCAGGATCGCCATGCCGATCAGCACCACCAGCACGATCAGCCCGACCATCGCCAGCCTGTTGGCACGAAAGGTCAGCCAGCCCTGATAGATCGCGCCAAGCCGCGCCTGGCGGCGGGTCTGCGGCGCGTCGGACAGCAGCCAGTCGCGCCGGCTCTCCGGGGGGCGTGTCATCGCGCTCATGTCGACCTCGGGTCAAGGAAACGGTACAGGATGTCGCTGAACAGGTTCAGCAGCACAAAGCAGACGCCGACGACGACCGTGCCGCCCAGCACCGCGTTCATGTCCCCCGACAGCAGACCACGGGTGATGTAGCTGCCCAGACCCGGCCAGCTGAAGATGATCTCGGTCAGGACCGACCCCTCCAGCAGGGAGCCGAAGGACAGCGCGATGACCGTCACCAGCGGGATCGCGATGTTGCGGAAGGCGTGGCCCCAGATGACCGCGCGTTCGGACAGGCCCTTGACGCGGGCGGTGGTGATGTATTCCGCCGACAGCTGCTCCAGCATGAAGCTGCGCGTCATGCGGCTGATATAGGCCAGCGAATAATAGCCCAGCAGGCTGGCCGGCAGGATGATGTGCGAAAACGCATCGCGGAATGCGGCCCAGTCCCGCGCCAGCAGGCTGTCCACCAGGATCATGCCGGTCACGTTCGGCACCATCCCGTCATACAGGATCCCCTGCCGTCCCGGTCCTCCGACCCAGCCCAGCATCCCGTAAAAGACCAGCAGCCCCATCAGCCCCAGCCAGAAGATCGGCATCGAATAGCCGACCAGCGCCACGACCCGCGCGATCTGGTCGATGATGCCGCCCCGCCGCGCCGCTGCGATCACGCCCAACGGCACCCCGATCGCGACGCCGATGAACGTGCCCAGGGCCGCCAGCTCGAACGTCGCGGGAAAGACGCGGGCGATGTCCTGCGCCACCGGCTGCCCGGTCGAGATGGATCGCCCGAAATCGCCGCGCAGCACGTCGCCCACATAGGACAGGAACTGCACGATCAGCGGCTGGTCCAGCCCCATCGCGATATAGGCGGCGTCGTATTGGGCCTGGGTGGCGCGGTCGCCCACGACCTTCAGCACCGGGTCGATCGGCATGACCCGCCCGATGACAAAGGTGACCAGCAGCAGCCCCAGCAGGGTCAGCGCCAGCGACAGGACCGTGCCCGCCACGCTGCGCGCGCGCCTGCGGGTCAGGGCGCGGCGCCGCGACGGTTGGGTCGCGGCGCCGGTCGGATCGGTCAGGGCCATTTATTCGCCCTTCGTCACCTGACGATACATGACCGACGAGATCGCCCCGCCGCTCCACCAGTTCTGGACGCCGTCGCGCAGGCCGACCTGTTCGATGCGCTGGAACAGCGGGACGATCGGCGCCTCGGCCTGATACTGGCGCTGGATGTCCTGATACAGCGCGGCGCGGGCATCGGCATCCTGTTCCAGGGTGGCGGCGACGGTGGCCTCGTTCATCTCGGCCGGGACCTCATAGGCGTTGCGCCAGGCCAGCAGGCCCACGGCGGCGGCCTCGTCGCTGTTGTCGGGGTTGAAGGCAAAGGTCGCGGCATTGGTGTTCGGGTCGGAATAGTCCGGCCCCCATTCGCCCAGGAAAATCGGCACCTCGCGCGCACGATAGGCGTCCAGCACCTGCGCGCCGGTCATCTGTTCGATGTTCAGCGTCAGTCCCACCTGGGCCATCGACGCCTGCAGGGTCTGGGCCACGTCGATATATTCGCGCAGGTCGCGCACGCGGGTGGTGATGGTGCCGCCCTCGATCCCGGCATCGGTCAGGATCTGGCGGGCCTTTTCGATGTCATAGGTCCAGGGCTGCTCCTCCAGCACGCCCAGATAGCCCAGGGGCAGGAAGGTCTGATGCGTGACGAACTGACCCTTCAGGAAGCTGCCAGTGATGCCCTCATAGTCGACCAGATGCTTCATGGCCTCGATGACGGCGGGGTTGGACAGCAGCTCGTCCTTCTGGTTCAGGCCCATGTACAGGATGCGGCCGCGCGGTTCGTCCTGAACGCTGACACCCTCGACCGCCGCCACGGATTCCACGTCAGTGGGCGTCAGGTTGCGCGCCACGTCAATGTCGCCCTGCTCCAGCAGCAGCCGCTGCGCGCTGGATTCCGACACGTTGCGCACGATCACGCGCTTCATCTCCGGGGCGCCCTGCCAATACTCCTCATAGGCGGTCAGCTGCACCTGCTCATTCGGACGCCAGGCGGCCAGGACATAGGCGCCCGAGCCCGCCTCGTTCGTGGACAGCCAGGCATTGCCCAGGTCGCCATCGACCTCGTTGGCCATGACCGTCTCCATGTCGACGACGCTGGCGATGTTCGCGGTCAGGCAGTTCAGCACAAAGGACGGCGCATAGGGCTGGTCCAGCGTCAGCGTCAGGGTGTTGCCGTCGGCGGTGATCATCTGGTCGACGTTGTCGGCGGTGAAGCCGAACTGGGTCAGGATGAAGGCCGGGGTCTTGTCCAGCTTGACCGCGCGCTGCAGCGACCAGGCCGCGTCGGCGGCGCGCAGCGGGTTGCCGGAATGAAAGGTGACGTCCTCGCGCAGGGTGAAGGTGATGGACAGGCCGTCCTCGGACACCTCCCACGCGGTCGCAAGGCTGGGCTGGAATCCCGCATCCGGGTCAAGCGGGTCGAAATCGACCAGCCGGTCATAGGTGTTGTTGTTGACGTCATTGCCCGCGAACTCAAAGCTTTGGGCCGGGTCCAGGCTGATGATGTCGTCGATGGTATGGGCCACCACCAACGTGTCCGCGGGCGTTTCCGCCCAGGCCGCAGGGCTGAGGGCAAGTGCGGAGGCCAGCAGCAGGGCGCGCGTGGTCAGATGAAATGTCATGTGGATCTTCCCCGTCGTTGAGTGGTCCCCGCCTTGATGCAGGGTTGCACAACGTGCAGCCTGACGCAGCGACGCAACGCTTGCAAGCCCCACCGTGGCAGGCCCGGTGCCGTTGCGGGTCCGGGGCCGCGACTGCCCATGAAACGACCGGCATCGTCCGCGGATGTCCGGCTCAGCCGGTGCGGGCCTCTCCGCCAGGTGGCGGTGCGGGGGCGGGGGCGTGGCTGCCATCGGGCGCGCACTGGCTGCGACCGCGGGCATCGGGTTCGGTGGTCATCGCCTGCCCGCTGACCCGGTTCCGCCCGGCCAGCTTGCTGCGATACAGCATCCGGTCGGCCCCGGTCAGCCAGAAGCCATTGTCGCCGCCCATGTCGCAGCGCCCCGAGGCGACGCCGATGCTGACCGTGACCACCGGCGCGACCTGCGACGCGCGATGCGCGATGCCCAGGGCCTGGACGCCTGCGCGCATCGCCTCGGCGACGCTCAGGGCGCCGTCCAGATCGGTGCCGGGCAGGATGCAGGCGAACTCCTCTCCTCCATAGCGCGCGCACAGGTCGCCGGACCGCCGCACGCATTGCGCCAGGCTGGCCGACACCGCCTGCAGGCAGCGGTCGCCCTCGGGGTGGCCATAGCTGTCGTTGAACCCCTTGAAGTGGTCGATATCCAGCATCAGCACCGCGATCAGCCCGCCCTCGCGCGCCTGCCGGTGCAGCTCCGCCTGCAGCCGCCGTTCCAGCATGCGCCGGTTGCCCAGACCCGTCAGCGGATCGCGCAGCGCCTGTTCGGTCAGCTGATCGCGCATGCGCTTCATCTGGACGTGGTTGCGCACCCGCCGAAGCAAGGTGGCGGGGCGGATCGGCTTGGTCACATAGTCGATGGCACCGACCGCCAGGCCGCGCAGCTCTGCCTCGTCATCGCCCAGGGCGGTGGCAAAGATCACCGGCACGTCGCACAGCAGCGGATCGGCCTTGAAGATCCGGCACAGCTGATAGCCATCCATGCCGGGCATCACGACATCCAGCAGGATCAGGTCGGGCCGGGCGGCATGGGCCACCTGGATCGCCTGTTCGGCCGACAGGGCAAAACAGATCTCGTAATCGTCCTCCAGCACGGCCGAGACGATCTCGATATTGGCAGGCTCATCGTCGATGACCAGAATGGTCGGGCGATCGTCCATGATCAGCTCCTCGGCTGTCGGTGGTCGGAGGGAAGGGTGTCCAGAAGGGCATCCGCCGCCGCGTAGTCCAGGCGCAGCAGCGCCTGTCGCAGCGGATGGTCACCTCGCAATGCCGGGTCCAGCTGCAGCGCCTCGGCCAGGGCGTCAAAGGCGCCGCGCGCGGCCATGCTGCGGCGGCGCACCTGATCGTGCAGCTGGCTGCGCAGTTGCCCCAGCAGGGCGGGGTCGGCTTGTGCCTGCGCATGCGTGGCCGGCGGGGCAGGCTGCGTCAGGCTGTCCGCAGCCGCGATCGCGGGCCACAGCGCAGCATCCAGCGCGTCCAGCATCGGGTCCAGCGCCTGTCCGTCCGGCTGCGCCAAGGCAGCCTCGATCCGGCCGGCCAGCGTCGCGACGTCGGGCAGTTCCAGCGAGGCAGCCACACCCTTGAGCGTATGGGCGGCGCGATGCGCGTCCTCGGTCCGGCCTTCGGCGACCAGACGGCGGATCTGCACCACCGCATCCCGGTTGCCTTGGGCAAAGGACAGGATCAGCCGCCGCAGAAGCGCGCGCTTGCCGTTTACCCGCAGCAGCGCGGCCGGGATGTCGAACGGCGGCAGCATGTCTGGCAGCGCGCCATCCGCCGCGATGGGGGCGGGCGCCACCGGCGGCAGGGGGGCGACGCGCGCCGGGCGGATATGGCGTGCCAGCACCGTCACCAGCTGCACGGGGTCCACGGGTTTGGTCAGGTGGTCGCACATCCCCGCCTCCAAGCAGGCCTGCCGTTCGGAATCATAGGCATGGGCGGTCAGCGCGATGATGGGCAGGTCCTGCGGGCTGTGCGTCCGGCGGATGCGGCGGGTGGCGGTCAGGCCGTCCATCTCGGGCATCTGCATGTCCATCAGCACCGCGCCATAATCGACCGTGCCCGCCTCGATCATCTGACAGGCGATCAACCCGTTTTCGGCGCAGTCGACCTGCAGGCCCGCATCCGCCAGCAGGGCCACGGCGATCTCTCGGTTGATCGGGTTGTCCTCGACCAGCAGGACGTGGCGGCCTGCCAGGACCTGCGGCGGGGCCTTGGTCGCGGGCATGTCGACCACGCTGGCCGCCAGATGCCGCTCGGCCAGGCCCGGCAGCTGACGCAGCGCGTCAATCAGGCTGCGCGCATTGATCGGCTTGGCCAGGAACAGGTCGATCCGTTCTCCGGCAGCCTCGTGCATGACGGCATCGACGCCATGGGCGGTCATCACCATCGCCGCCGGTACGCGCCGCAGCCCCATGCCGCGCAGGGCGCGCAGCGTCTGCAGCCCGTCCATGTCCGGCATCTTCCAGTCCAGGATCAGCAGGTCGTATGCCGATCCACGCTGATCGGCCGCGCTGATCATGTCCAGCGCGGCCCTCCCAGACGCGGCCACGGTGACGCGCATCTGCCAGCGGGCAAAGGCTTCCTCCAGCATCTTCAATGCGATGGGGCTGTCATCGGTGATCAGAATGCGCAGTGCGCGAATGGCGGTGCAGGGCAGGGCGCTGTCGGCCAGCGCCGCGTCGCCCACGGCCAGCCGCACGGAAAAGGTGAAGGTGCTGCCCTGGTCCGGGGTGCTGTCCGCGCGGATCCAGCCGTCCATCTGCTCGACGATCTGGCGGCAGATCGCCAGCCCCAGCCCGGTTCCCCCGAACCGCCGCGTGGTCGAGCTGTCGGCCTGCGTGAAGGGCGTGAACAGCCGCGCCATCTGGTCGGGCGTCATGCCGATGCCGCAATCGCGCAGCGACACCTCGATCCGGGCGGTGTCGCCGTCGCGTTCGGCCAGGCGGGCGGACAGGACGATCTCTCCGTCGCGGCTGAACTTGGTGGCGTTGCTCAGCAGGTTCAGCAGCACCTGATTCAGGCGCAGCTCGTCGCCGACCACCACCTCGGGCAGGTCCGGGGCCAGCTCCTGGCGCAGGGTCAGGTTGCGCTCTGCCATGGTTTCGGCCACCAGCTGGACCTGGCAGGACAGGGCGGATCGCAGATCGAAGGGGCGGCTTTCCAGCGTCAGGGCCCCGGCCTCGTTCTTGGAGAAATCCAGCAGGTCGTTGATCAGCCGCAGCAGGACGCCGCCCGCCGTGCTGATGCGGCTGACATGCTCGCGCTGGTGCGGCTCCAGCGGGGTGCGCTGGACCAGATGGCAGAACCCAAGGATCGCGTTGATGGGGGTGCGGATCTCGTGGCTCATATTGGCCAGGAACATGCTCTTGGTGCGGTTGGCCTCCTCGGCCTCGCGGGTGCGCTCCTCCAGGGCGGCGCTTTTCGCGACGATCTCATCGCTCATCCGGCCGATGCGGTCAAAAGACTGCACCACCTTGTCGCTGACCCAGATCAGGACGATCGTCTGGAACGCCACGATGGCGCCGTGCAGCAGCACCCGCCCCAGATCGCCATCGGACGAAAAGACCGCACCGGGCAGCACATAGAACAGCACCAGATGATGCACGGTGATCGCCGCCGCGCTGATCATCAGCGCGGCACGGTCGAACCAGGCCAGGCTCAGCGCCAGCACCGCATAGAAATACATGTGCATGTCCATCTGCCAGGCGTGGCCCTCGAAGACCAGCAGGAACAGCGCGGGCTCGGCCACCAGCACGACGGCGGCGATGTTGCGGGTGACTGGCGCGGTCCGTTTCCAGTGCCATGTCAGCTGATAGATCGCGGCCAGGACCGCCGCCGCCGTCATCGCGACCAGCGGCGACATGCTGCCCACCCACCGCGCCGCCAGCCCGATGACCGGCACATGCGCCCAAAGCAGCGTGACCAGCATCCGGCCATAACGGGCACGCAGCGCGTTCAGTTCGACGTTCATGCCGCCCCCCCTCTGGCCGGGGCGGCACAGCCCAAGTTGCCCGGTGCGGCAAGGACGCCCCAAGCCCCCGCGTGGCGTATCCGGTCGGGGAAATCAGGCTGGTCGGACAGGGTCAGGACCGCGCCCGGCAGCCAGCCAAAGGCCATCACCCCGCCGCCCGCGCGATAGACCATGTCCATGACCACCGCGTCGGGCAGTCCGGGCCGCATCAGGACCAGATACTGACCGCTGGCACCGCCGCGCATCAGCGCATGGCCCGACAGCGCCGCCAGCCCCGCCAGCGCAAGCACCAAAGCCGGAAGAAAGGCCAGGACGCCATCGCGCGGGTGACCTTGCGCCGCCTTGTCCGTCATCGCCGTGATTCTGGGTGCCATCTTGCCCTGTCCCATCTGCAAGGCCCCAGATTAGCCATGCGGGCGCCGCCAGTCCCTCGACCGGTCGAATGCAAGAATATCCAGTTTGATCTGTTTGGCCGTTGCAGCGGCGATCCGGGGGGTCAGAACCCCAGGCGGTCGCGCAGCCCGAACCACGCCATGCCCGCCACCAGCAGCGGCTTGCGCAGGGCCGCGCCGCCCGGAAAGGGCCGCGTGGGGACGGCGGCCATCGCGTCGAACCGTTCGGCCTGGCCTGCCACGGCTTCGGCCATCAGCCGTCCCGCCAGGGTGGCCACCGCCACGCCGTGCCCGGAATAGCCGCTGGCCGACAGGCAGTTCGGCGCGGGCCTGGCGAAACACGGCATCCGGTTCATCGTGATCGCCAGCGTCCCGCCCCAGGCATGGGTCAGGGGTACGCCCTGCAGCTGCGGATAGACCGACAGCAGATGGGGGCGCACCACCGCCGCGATGTCGCGCGGAAAGCGATAGGTCACCGTCTCTCCGCCGCCAAAGACCAGCCGCCGTTCATCGTCCAGCCGCCAATAGTTCACCACGAATTTCGTGTCCGCCGCCGCGATGCGGTCCGGCAGGATCTCGGGGTGGTCGTCCAGCGGCGGGGTCGTGACGATATAGTTGTTGATGGGCATCACCCGCGCGGCGACGCCCCGGTCCAGATCGCCCAGATAGCCGTTGCAGGCCAGGATGACGTGATCGGCCCGGAGCACGCCCTGATCGGTACGGATGGTGCTGGGCGCGCCATGGGTCAGGCCGGTGACCTGGCTGCGCTCAAAGATCACCGCGCCCGCATCGCGTGCCAGCCGCGCCATCCCCAGGGTCAGCGCCAGCGGCTGCACATGCCCCGCCCCCCGGTCCAGATCGCCGCCGACATAGGCCGCACTGCCAAGCGCCGCAGTCATGCCGTCACGGTCCAGCGCGGTGACCAGATCGTAATTGTAATGGCGCGCCAGATGGTCAGCGATGTGGCGGGCGTGGTCGACCTCGGCCGCCGTGCGGCAGGCATGGGCGATGCCGTCGCGGACCGGAACACCGGCCTCGGCCGCGATGGCGCGGACGGCGGCTTTGGCCTCTTCGGCCAGGTCCCACAGGCGGCGGGCCATGTCGCGGCCCAGCTTCGCCTCCAGCCAGTCGACCTCCTGGCGCTGGCCGGAGCCGATCTGGCCGCCGTTGCGGCCCGACGCGCCGAAACCCACGCGCTGCGCCTCCAGTACCGTCACCGACAGGCCCCGCCGCGCCAGATGCAGCGCCGCCGACAGGCCGGTATAGCCCGCGCCGATCACCGCCACATCCGCCCGCGCCTCGCCCCGCAGGGGGGGCAGGTCGGGCTGCGGGCCGCACTGGTCGGCGTAAAGGCTGGGCGGATAGGCGCCGGGCCGGTCGTTCAGATGCAGCAGGTTCATACGTTCAGCAGCAGGTGTTCGCGTTCCCAAGGGCTGATGACCTGCAGGAACTCTTTGTATTCGTTGCGCTTGACAGATTCATAGACGGCGGTGAACTCCTCTCCCAGAACGCCGCGCATCGCCTCGTTGTCCATCATCAGGTCCAGCGCGTCGCCCAGGTTATACGGCAGCTCGTCCCGCGACATATAGGCGTCGCCCAGACATTCGGCGCGCGGGTTCTCTGCCTCCAAGAGGCCCAGATAGCCGCAGGCCAGCGACGCCGCGATGCCCAGGTAAGGGTTGCAGTCCATGCCCGCCAGCCGGTTCTCCAGCCGCCGCGCCTCGGGCCCCGAGATCGGCACGCGCAGGCCGGTGGTGCGGTTGTCGCGGCCCCATTCCAGATTGATGGGCGCCGCAAAATCCGGGACATAGCGGCGATAGCTGTTCACATAAGGTGCCAGAAGGGCGATGGCCGCGGGCAGGTGCTTTTGCATCCCGGCGATGAAATGCAGGAAGGCCGGCGTCTCGCGCCCCCTGTCGTCGGAAAAGATGTTCTGGCCGGTGGCGATATCCGTGATCGAGTGGTGGATATGCATCGCGCTGCCCGGCTCGCCTTCGATGGGCTTGGCCATGAAGGTCGCGAAGCAGTCGTGGCGCAGCGCGGCCTCGCGGATCAGCCGCTTGAAATAGAAAATCTCGTCGGCCAGGGCCACGGGGTCGCCGTGGTTCAGGTTGATCTCGACCTGGCCCGCGCCGCCCTCTTGCAGGATGCCGTCGATCTCGAAGCCCTGCGCCTCGGCAAAGTCATAGATGTCGTCGATGACCTTCCCGTATTCGTCGACCGCCGACATGGAATAGGCCTGTTTCGCCGCAGCCCTGCGCCCCGTGCGACCCATGGGCGGGATGATCGGCTGGTTCGGGTCGATGTTCCGGGCGACCAGAAAGAACTCCATCTCGGGCGCCACGACCGGGTTCCAGCCCTTGTCGCGATACAACTGCACCACGCGTTTCAGAACGTTGCGCGGCGCGATGGGCATGGGGTTGCCCTGCTGGTCGGTAGCGTCATGGATGACCTGTATGGTCCAGTCCGCCGTCCAGGGCGCGGCGGTGGCGGTGGAATAATCTGGCACCATCACCATGTCCGGTTCGGTGAACGCCCCCGAGGGGTTGTCGGCCCATTCCCCGGTGATCGTCTGCAAAAAGATTGAATTGGGCAGATAGAACTGGTTCTGGCGCGCGAATTTCGACGCGGGCATTGCCTTGCCACGAGCCACGCCCGCCATGTCGGCCACGATGCATTCAACCTCGTCCAGGCGGCGCCCGGCCATGAAGTCGCGCGCGGCCTGGGGCAGTTTCTCGGTCCAGTCGCTCATGCGGCACCTTTGTCGGCTCGCGCCAGGGCGCGGGGTTGCTTGAAGAAGGCCTCGATCCGCTCGGCCAGCAGGGACGCGCCATCGGCCTGCCCCATTCGGGCGGAAGCCGCGGCCAGCAGATCGTCCGGGACGACGCCCTTGGCGCGGGTGTCCATCAGTCCTTGGATGAAATCGTCGCCGAATTCCGGATGCGCCTGCACGGTAAAGGCCCGGTCGCCATAGATCAGCGCGGCATTCTCGCAGAACGCGTTGCGGCCCGCGACTTGCGCACCGGGCGGCAGGGCCACGACCTGATCCTGGTGCCAGGCGTTCAGCGTGACGGGTTGGCCGCCGAAATCGTAATCCTGCGCGCCAACGGCCCATCCACCGGGATGCTTGACCACCGTGCCGCCCAGGGCCTGCGCGATGATCTGGTGGCCAAAGCAGATGCCGACCATCGGCACGCCCGCGTCATGGGCGCGGCGGATGAAATCCTCCAGCGGCGGGATGAAGGCGTGATCCTCGTATGCGCCGTGGCGCGAACCGGTCAGCAGCCAGCCGTCGGCGTCGTGGATATCGTCGGGAAACGCCATCTCCTCGACATGCCAGGTGGTGAAGTCGAAACCGCGCCCGTCCAGCAGGCGCATGAACATGTCCGGATAGTCGCCCAAGTCCGGCTTCAGCTGCGCCGGCGACTGGCCGCATTGAAGGATGCCGATCCGCATGAAAAACCTTGATGTTGCTTGTGACCAAAGCCTAGTCGCCCCGCAGGGGGGGCCGCAAGGGGGGCGTTTGCGGCTTTTGGCGGTCTGGCCGGACCGCCCCGCAGGCGTTAGGCTGCGCCCAAACGGAAAGGATGCCCCATGCCCCATCAGCGCCCCGAAATCGACCCCGAGGGCCTCGACGAATTCTCGGTCGTGTTCACCGACCGGTCCCTGAATCACATGTCCAAACGCTTTCAGCAGGTGATGCGCGACCTGTCGGCGGGCCTGTGCGAGGTCTATGGCGCGGCGCAGGTGGTGATCGTGCCGGGCGGCGGCAGCTACGGCATGGAATCGGTCGCGCGCCAGTTCGGGCGCGACGCGCATGCGCTGATCGTGCGGAACGGCTGGTTCAGCTATCGCTGGAGCCAGATCTTCGACGCGGGCGCCTTCGCGCGCGAGGTCACCGTGGTCAAGGCCCGGCCCCAGGGCAACACGCCCCAGCCCGCCTATGCGCCGCCCCCCATCGACGAGGTCGTGGCCCGCATCCGCGAGACGCGCCCCGACGCGGTGTTTGCCCCGCATGTGGAGACTTCGGCCGGGTTGATCCTGCCCGACGACTATATCACCGCCCTGGCCGATGCCGCGCATGAGGTCGGCGCGCTGATGGTGCTGGACTGCATCGCGTCGGGCGCGATCTGGGTCGACATGCAGGCCACGGGCGTGGACGTGCTGATCTCTGCCCCGCAAAAGGGCTGGTCGGCATCGCCCGCCGCGGGTCTGGTCATGCTGTCCGACCGCGCGGCCGAACGGCTGGAGGCGACCGCCAGCGACAGCTTTGCGCTGGACCTGAAGAAATGGCGCGCGATCATGCAGGCCTATCTGGACGGCGGCCACGCCTATCACGCGACCATGCCGACCGATGCCCTGCTGGGCCTGCGCGACGCGATGGAGGAGACCCGCGCGATGGGCTTTGCCGCCGCCCGCGACGCGCAATGGCGGCTGGGCTGCGCGGTCCGGGACGATCTGGCCGCACGCGGCATCCGGTCGGTCGCGGCCGAGGGGTTCCAGGCACCGGGCGTCGTCGTCAGCTATACCGACGACCCAGAGGTCAAGTCGGGCCGCGCCTTTGCCGCCCTTGGCACCCAGGTCGCGGCGGGCGTGCCGCTGGCCATCGACGAAGGGGCCGATTTCTCGACCTTCCGGATCGGACTGTTCGGGCTGGACAAGCTGCGCGATGTCGAGGGCACGATGGCGCGGCTGTCGCCGGTGCTGGACCAGGTGCTGCGCTGACCCTTTGACGTACACGTCATGGCGGGCTACTGCGCGGGACACGTCTTCCCGAACAGGACCATGCCATGACGCTGACGATCGATCTGGAAAGCCCGCTGGACGCGGATCTTGACCTGCTGTTCCAGCGCCACACCGCCGAGATGCATGCCGACACGCCCCCCGAATCCGTTCACACCATGCCCAAGGAGGCGCTGGCCGACTCCGCCATCGCCTTTTTCGTGGTGCGGGACGCGGGCCGCCCCGTCGCCATGGGCGCGCTGAAGGACCTGGGCGAGGGGCATGCCGAACTGAAATCCATGCATGTCCTGACCGAACAGCGCGGGCGGGGCGTGTCGCGGATGCTGCTGCGCCATATGCTGGATCAGGCGCGTCTGGCGGGCCATCGGCGACTGTCGCTGGAGACGGGCGTGCAGCCCGGTTTCATCGCCGCGCGCGGTCTTTATGCGCGGGAGGGGTTCACCGAATGCCCGCCTTTCGGTCAGTATCGCGCCGACCCTAACTCGGTGTTCATGACTCTGATGCTATAGCGCCTCACCAAGCCGATCGACTGGTGCGCGATGCGCGCTAAGGCTGACGGTGACTGCGGTCGCGTGACGGCTATCGAGGTGGTGCATGGGTTACGAATGGGCGTTCATCGCCAACTGGTTGATCTTTGGCGGGCTGACCATGCTGTATGCCGACCCCTTCGACATGTTCGGCAGCGACGATGACGACGACCGCGCGGATGACGACGACCGCGACCCCGGCATCACCCGCATCGGCACCGATGCCGACGAGGTCATCGAGGGGACCGAGCGTGACGACATCCTGTCCGGCATGGCGGGCAACGACCGGCTGATCGGCCTGGGGGGCGATGACGCGCTGGCCGGTAATACCGGCCGCGACACGCTGGAGGGCGGCGACGGCAATGACACGCTGGCGGGCGGCGGCGGCACCGATGTGCTGCTGGGCGGTGCGGGCGATGACATCATCAGCGTCGACCGCCTGGACCGTGAGGCCATCTGGACCCGCGGCGGCGCCGAGACGCTGTCGGGCGGCGAGGGCAACGATTTCCTGTTCTTCACCCCCGACGATATCGCGGATGGCGGCAGCGGGCAGGACAGCTTCAATCTGATCCTGACGCCCGAGGGCGGGCCGGCCACCATTTCGGATTTCGATCCGGCCGATGATCAGCTGACACTTTATGCCGAATTCGACCCCGAGAACCCGCCGCTGATCACCGTGCGCTTTGACGAGGCCAGCCAGACCACCCAGGTCCTGCTGGGTGATCGCCAGACGCTGGTGCTGAACGGGAACTTCACCGCCGAACAGCTGGCCGTGCGCCTGCTGACGCAGGAACAGCTGCCGTTCTAGGCCGCAGGGCCCGATATTGCGCAGGGTCGGGTGACGCGCTATCAGGGGAATCACGGTCCCGTAGCTCAACTGGATAGAGCACCTGACTTCTAATCAGGATGTTGGGCGTTCGAGTCGTCCCGGGATCGCCACCCATCCACCGTCTATTCCGGGGGCAGCCCCATCCGGCGCAGCACCTGTTGGCGGATCTGGGCCGAGCGGCGGTCGGGAATGCCCAACAGGCCCGCGACCAGCCGGATCAGGCTGTCCTCGTCCTGGCCGCGGCGGGTATCGGCATAGGCGACCTCCCACAACCCGGCCAGCACGTCGCAGCGGTCCTCCAGCGCGATCCGGTCCTTGATCTGGCGGGTAAAGCGAACGGTGTCGCTGGCCTCGGCCTCCAGCACCTCGGCCTGCAGGCGGCGGGTGGCGGCCTGATCGGCGGACAGGCCGCGGCGCGACAGCACGCGTTCGATCCGCTTGCGTTCGTCATCGTCGTAATGATCGTCGGCGCGGGCCACGCGCACCAGCAGGGCGGCAATCGCCAGCTCGGCGTCGTCGCTGTCGATGGGCGTGGGGGTGTCGCCCATCAGGCGGGACAGAAGATCCATGAACATCCCGCCACCATGCCCGCCCGGCGCACAGGGGTCTAGCCGGGCCATCCCTCGACGATGATCACATCTGCGGCAGAGACCGGCTCGCGCAGCGCGCGCGCCGCCTGGTAACCGGCGCTGTGATAGCAGTCCTGCGCGGCCTGCAGGGACGGAAACTCGATCACCACGCTGCGGGGGCGGGACTGCCCCTCGACCACCTGCTGCGCGCCGCCGCGCACCAGAAACCGGGCGCCATATTGGGCAAAGGGCGCGGCATTGGCTGCGCGATAGGCCTCGTAGGCGTCGGGATCGTCGATCGTCACATGGGCGATCCAATAGGCCTTGGTCATCGGTCCTCCGGGACGGCGATGCGGCCCTGCGCCACCGGGACCGCACGCCCCGACACGCAGACCTGCGCCAGACTGCCGCCGCGCACCGTGATGCGCAAGCCCAACCGCGCGGGGCGCCCCATCTCGATTCCCTGGCGCAGGGACAGGCGGGTCTCTCCCTCGGGCAGGACACCCGCGGCCAGCAGGGGGGCGGCCAGCGTGGCGGTGGCGGACCCGGTGGCGGGGTCCTCTGGCACCCCGTTGGCGGGGGCGAACATGCGCGCGCGGAACCCGGTGCCGGGGGGCAGGTCGGGGTCGGGCGCATAGCAATAGACCTTGCCGGGGCCTGCGCTCAGCGCTTCGAAAGCGGCACCATGCGGGCGGGCCTGCGCCAGCGCCGCCACATCGCGCAGCGGCACCATGACGAAACCCGGCCCCGCCTGCGCCAGCATCGGGCGGTGGCGGTCAAAGCCCACCTGCGCCCCGTCCAGCCCCAGCCCGGCGGCCGCCACGGCAGGGTCCACCGCCGCGCCGCATTCCGGCAGCACGGGCGCCGCGAATTCCGCCAGCCCGTCGCGGATGGTCACCGGGACCGGCCCGGCCTCCTCCTCCAGCACCAGATCGCCGTCACGGGGCGACAGGTGCAGCGCGCAGCCGATGGTCGGGTGGCCCGCAAAGGGGATCTCGGCCAAGGGCAGGAAGATCCGCACCCGTGCGGCATGGGCCGGGTCGCGGGGTGCCATGACAAAGATCGTCTCGGACAGGTTGAACTGGCGCGCGATGGTCTGCATCTGCCGCCCGCTCAGGCCGTCCGCACCCGTCACCACCGCCAGCGGATTGCCGGAAAAGGCCCGGTCGGTGAACACGTCATAGACATGGAATTCCAGCATGACGCCCCCGCATCAGTATTTCTGCGGGACATACAGCTCGCGCGGGACCACGTCACGTTCGTAATCGGGGTTGAACACGCGGTCGGGCAGGGTGATCTGTTCGTGATCGACCTCCCCGTAGGGGATCAGGCCCAGCAGGTGGTCGATGCAGTTCAGCCGCGCGCGCCGCTTGTCATTGCCGGGCACTATGTACCAGGGCGCCTCGGGGATGTTGGTGCGCTCGAACATGTCCTCCTTGGCCTTGGTATAGGCCTCCCACCGGATGCGGGACTGCAGGTCCATGGGCGACAGCTTCCACTGTTTCAGCGGGTCGTGGATGCGCATCTGGAACCGCATCTGCTGTTCCTCATCGGTGATCGAGAACCAGTATTTCACCAGCCGGATGCCCGAGCGCACCAGCATGCGTTCGAATTCCGGCACGTCCTGAAAGAACTGTTCGACCTGGTCCTCGGTCGCGAAACCCATCACCCGTTCGACGCCCGCGCGGTTGTACCAGCTGCGGTCAAACAGCACGATCTCTCCGCCGGCGGGCAGGTGGGGGACATAGCGCTGAAAATACCATTGCGTCTTTTCGCGGTCCGAGGGGGCGGGCAGGGCCACGACGCGGGCCACGCGGGGGTTCAGCCGCTGGGTGATGCGCTTGATCGCGCCGCCCTTGCCCGCCGAATCGCGGCCTTCGAACAGCACCACGACGCGTTCGTTGTTGTGGCTGACCCAGTCCTGCAGCCGGATCAGTTCGGATTGCAGGCGCAGCAGCTCGCGGAAATAGACCCCGCGGTCCAGCTGGTCGGGATGGTGGCTGCGATAGATGCGGCGGATCTCGGCAGAGAGGACGGCGTCCTCCAGCTCCAGCTCGATCTCCTCGTCCAGGGTCTCCTGCAGCTCGGCTTCCAGCCAGTCCTTGTAGTCGTTCATCTGCGTCTCCGAATGGGCTTGCTGCGGTCTAGGGCGGGATTGTGACGGCCCGATGTCAGCGTGAGAATTGGCGCGCGCAATCGGGCGTCACGGCCAGCACCATGCCGCCGTCGCGCAGCCCGTCCACCGTGCCGCACCACGCGCCCTGCATCGTGAACAGGCTGCGCGTGCCCCGCGCCGGGCGATAGGCGATGCGCCGCCCCGTCAGGTCGAACAGGTTCAGCACGCCCCCCGCATTGGGCGCGTAATAGCCCACCACCGATCCATCGGCGGTGAAGATCACCCGCCCCTCGTTCACGCGGTCGGTGGGGCGGTTGCCGGGGGTGGTCGCGGCATTCGCAGTGTTGCCGGCAGAATTCCACGCCGCATGGGGGGCGTTGCCCGGGCGCGCCGGGTTGTTGGCCGGATGCCCCGGCCCCAGGTCAAAGGGCAGCTGTGTGCGGTCCAGCACCACCAGCGGCGCGTCAGCCAGGGCCGCAGGCGCGGCCAGCATCAGCAGGATCAGGGCAAGTCGGGTCATCGGGCGCATCCTTTGCCCGCCATCATGCCCGCAGGCCCGGCGGCACGCCAGTGCCCGCTGCACGGTTGCGCCGGGCGGTGGCGCGGCCTAAGCCGGGGGGGTGCGGCAGATGCCGCCAGCCGCAAAGGGGCGATGCCATGGCCGATGATGATTATGTCTATGACGAGGCCAGCGGCGAATGGCGCCCCGCCGCCGACATCGCCGCCGAGGCCGAGGCCGCGGGCATCGTGCGCGACAGCGCGGGCACGCCCCTGGCCGATGGCGACCAGGTCGTCGTCATCAAGGACCTCAAGGTCAAGGGCAGCAGCAGCGTGATCAAGCAGGGCACCGTGATCCGGTCGATCCGCCTGACCGCCGACCCCGCCGAGGTCGATTGCCGCCATGACAGCATCCGCGGCCTGGTGTTGCGGACCGAGTTCCTGCGCAAGCGCTAGTCCCGCAGCGCCGCCGTCAGCCGGTCCCATTCCGCGCGGTTGCCGGGCACCCCAAGTCGCAGCCAGCGGTCGGAATAGGGAAACCGTCGCGTCCAGATGTGGGCGCGGGCCAGGCGGTCCTGTTCGGCCACAGCGTCCGGGGTGTCGTACAGGCGGAACAGATGCGTGCCCCCCAGGGGCCGCCACCCCGCCTGGGCAGCCAGGCGGTCCAGGTTCAGGCTGGCCTCGCTGTGATAGGTGACGGTCTGGTCGGCCCAGGTCCGGTCGGCCATGGCGGCGGTCGCGATCTCCAGCGCGGGGCCGCCGACCGACCAGGGGCCCGCCGCCTCGCGCAGCCGCGCCAGCAGGTCCGGGGCGGCCAGCACAAAGCCAAGGCGCAGGCCGGCCAGCCCCCAGAACTTGCCGAAACTGCGCAGCACGATGACATTGTCCGGCAGGTCCGGGGCCAGCGACAGGTCCGGGCGCGGATCGGCAAAGCTCTCGTCCACGATCAGCCAGTCGACGCGTTGCGCCAAAGCGCGCAGCCGCGCGGGCGTCCATTCGCGCCCGTCGGGGTTGTTGGGGTTCACGACGACGGCCAGATCGGCCCCCTCCATCGCGGTCAGGTCGGGGGCGGGGGTGACCTGCCATCCGGCGGCGGTCAGGCTGGCGGCATGTTCGTTATAGCTGGGCGTGATCACCGCCGCGCGGCCGGCAGGCAGCAGGCGCGGCAGCAGCTGGATCGCCGCCGTGGCCCCCGCCACCGGCAGCACCCGGTCGGGCGCGCAGCCGAACCACGCCGCCGCCACCCGCACCAACGCATCTGACGCAGCCTGCGTCGGCAGGGCGCGCCACGCGGCCTCGGACAGCGGGGGCACGGGCCAGGGCTGGCGGTTGATGCCGGTGGACAGGTCGATCCAGTCGCCCGCGCCGAATCGCGCCTGCGCCGCGTCCAGATTTCCGCCGTGATCGCGTGCCATGCGTGCCCCCTCGATGATCCCGCCCCTGCTAGGCCAGCCGCGCCCCCCGCGCAATCGCCCGCAGGCTTTCGCGTGGCGGCACCGTGTGCGCGGTGCCAGACCGCGCATAGTCAGTCCGAATGCGGACAGCGACCGGACCCTGCCGATCGTTGGCGATTCGTTCTTTCGGATGCTGCTGCCAGACCTGTCGCGGTACTGGCGCCGGATCGTGTTCTGCCGCACGCAGTTCTTTCACGCCAGAAATGGTCGCCGCGGTCGCGCCGGACGATATCCTGACCGGGCTTGCCGAACGCTCTTTCGCCAGCACCCGCCCTGATGCCGCGCGTCCGTATGTCTTGGCCTATCCGCTGATGCTGCGCCGGGCGATGGCGCCCGATCCGGACTTTCCCGCGTTGTGGGACCAGTTGATCGACCGGCGGCGGCTGGCGATGGGCTAAGGGCGTTTCGCGCTTTACACGACCTGCAAGAACGACCACGATATGTGGTAAGCGGCGTGGCTGCCGACGCCCGGTGTTGTGTGGCCACCCCATATTCCATGCCGGAGGCAGGCCATGACGCAGACCGATTCCTTCATCGCCAGCGACGACATCCACCCCATCGACATCGTCGAGGCCGTGGCCACCCATCACGACTGGGATTTCGACCGCCTGGCGGACGACCAGATCGCCATGGTGGTCGAGGGCCAATGGCGCAGCTATTCGCTGACCCTGGCATGGTCCGCGCGCGACGAGGTGCTGCGCCTGATCTGCACCTTTGATCTGGACCCGCCCGCGGCGCGCCTGCCCGCTCTGTATGAGGTGCTGAACCTGGCCAATGATCAGGTCTGGGACGGCGGCTTTGCCTTCTGGGGGCCGCAGCGGCTGATGGCCTGGCGCTATGGACTGGTCCTTGCGGGCGATGCGATCGCGCTGCCCGAGCAGGTGGACCGGATGATTGGGGCGGCGCTGGCCGCCTGCGAACGTTTTTATCCCTCGTTCCAGCTGGCGGGATGGGGCGACACCACCCCCGCCGCCGCGCTGGAGATCGCGCTGGGCGAAACCTACGGACGGGCCTGACATGACGCAATTTCACGATATCAACCGGCGCGGGCTGGTCCTGGTGGGCTGCGGCCGCATGGGCGGCGCGATGCTGCAGGGCTGGCTGGCGCAGGGGCTGGAGCCCGGTGCGGTGACGGTGCTGGACCCGAACCTGGCACCCGAATGGCAGGACCGGGGCCTGCGGGTGGATGCGGACCTGCCGGGCGATCCCGCGGTGGTGGTGCTGGCGGTCAAGCCGCAGATGATGGGCGACGCGCTGGCCGCGATGCCGGACCTGTCGGACAGCCTGGTGATTTCGGTCGCGGCGGGCACGACCATCGCGACCTTCGAGGCGGCGTTTCCCGGCGCGCCCGTCATCCGCGTCATGCCGAACACGCCCGCGGCCATCGGGCAGGGCATCTCTGCGATGATCGGTAACGGGGCCGCCACGCCCGCGCATCTGGACCTGGCTGAGGCGCTGATGCGGGCCGTGGGCCGCGTTGTCCGGCTGGAGCATGAGGGCCAGATGGACGCCGTCACCGGCCTGTCGGGCAGCGGCCCGGCCTATGTGTTCCACCTGATCGAGGCGATGGCCGCCGCGGGCGAGGCGCAGGGCCTGTCGCCCCAGCTGTCGCTGGAGCTGGCCCGCGCCACCGTGGCCGGGGCGGGCGCGCTGGCCGTCCATGCCGATGAGGACCCGGCGGTGCTGCGCCGCAACGTGACCTCGCCCAACGGGACCACGGCGGCGGGGCTGGCGGTGCTGATGGACGCCGATCACGGCCTGCCGCCGCTGATGGTGCGCACCGTCGCCGCCGCCACCGAACGCGGGCGGGAGCTGGGGCGCGCATGATCACCTTTGACGATTTCCTCAAGGTCGATATCCGCGTGGGCACCATCACCCGCGCCGAACCCTTTCCGGAGGCGCGCAAGCCCGCGATCAAGCTGTGGGTCGATCTGGGCGATCTGGGCGAGCGGCGCTCGTCGGCTCAGATCACCCGGCATTACACCCCCGAGACGCTGATCGGCACGCAGGTGCTGTGCGTGGTGAACTTTCCGCCGCGCCAGATCGGCCCGGTGATGTCCGAGGTGCTGGTCCTGGGCGTCCCCGACCCCGACGATCAGGTGGTGCTGATCCGCCCGGACCAGCCGGTCCCCAATGGCGGGAGGCTGTATTGAAGGTCCTGGTCACCCGGCCCATGACCGACCGCGCCACGGCTGCCATCCGCGCCGCCTGCGACGCGACGTTTCGCGACACCAACACCCCCCTGACCCCCGATCAGGCGGCCCAGGCCATGCGCGATCATGACGCGATCATCCCGACCCTGGGCGACGCCTTCACGGCCGAGGCGTTCCGCGGCGATGTGCGCTGTCGCCTGCTGGCCAATTTCGGCGCGGGCTTCAACCATATCGACGTGGCGGCGGCGCGGGCGGCGGGGGTGGGGGTCACCAACACGCCCGATGTCGTGACCGACGCCACGGCAGACATCGCGCTGACGCTGATGCTGATGACCCTGCGCCGCGCATCCGAAGGCGAACGCATCCTGCGCGCGGGCGAATGGACCGGCTGGAACCCGACACAGCTGCTGGGCGCAGAGATGTCGGGCCGCACCGTCGGCATCGTGGGCATGGGCCGCATCGGCCAGGCCATCGCGCGACGCTGTCACCACGGGTTCGGGATGGAGGTCGTGTTCTTCAGCCGCTCGACCGTGACGGGGCTGGATGTTCCGGCGCGACAGATCGCGGGGCTGGGTGACATGCTGGCGGTCTGCGACGTGGCGGTGGTGGCGGTGCCGGGGGGCGCGGGCACGCGCAGCCTGATCGGGGCGGAGGAATTGCGCGCCCTGGGGCCGCGGGGCGTGCTGGTCAACATTGCGCGCGGCGATGTGGTCGACGAGGTGGCGCTGATCGCGGCGCTGACCACGGGCACGATCGCCGGGGCCGGGCTGGACGTCTATGCCCAGGAACCGCACGTACCGCAGGCGTTGCTGGCGGCGCCGAACGCCACGCTGCTGCCGCATCTAGGCACCGCCACCGATGACACGCGCACGCGGATGGGTCTGCGTGCGCTGGCCAACCTGCAGGCCTTCATTGATGGCACCGAGCTGCCGGATGCCGTCGGATAGGAACCCCAAGGCGCCCCGGACGTTGGTCTTTCATATGAACTTCTGCAAAGGAGACGGACATGAACTGGGATATCATCCAAGGCAAGTGGAAGCAGCTCAAGGGCGCGACCAAGGTCAAATGGGGCGAGCTGACCGACGACGAGCTGGATCAGATCGACGGCAACAAGGACAAGCTGGCCGGCAAGCTGCAGGAAAAATACGGCTGGACCAAGGACGAGGCGGACAAGCAGATCGACGAATATTATCGCGACAAGTAAGGCCCGTTTTCTCGGCCTTTGGATAGGGCGCCCCATGCGGGCGCCCTTTTTGCTGCGCGGGCGCTTGAACGCCGCCGCCGGGCGGGGCACCACGGGGGCGCACCCCGTGCCGGAGCCCGTGCCATGTTCTATGCCTATGCCCTTCGCGATGGCCGTCTGGCCCTGCAAGAGGCCGATCACGACCTGTCGCAGGCGCTGTGGATCGACCTGATCCAGCCGGGCGACGCCGAGATGGCGCGCCTGCGCGATCTGGGCGTGCCCCTGCCGACCCTGGCCGAGATGGAGGAGATCGAGCTGTCCAACCGCCTCTATCGCGAGGATGGGCTGGATTATATGACCGCCGTCCTGCCCGGAGAGAATGCCGCGGGTGATCGGGTGTCGATGCCGGTGACCTTTATCCTGTCGGGGGCGCGGCTGGTCACGGTCCGGCACCATTCGCCGCGCCCCTTCCTGACCTTTCCGGCGCGAGCCGAGCGGTCGACCCTGGGCTGCACCAGCCCCGACCGCCTGTTCTCGGGGCTGATCGAGGAGATCATCGCCCGGCTGGCCGACATCCTGGAGGGGGTGGGCCGCACGCTGGACCAGACCACCGCCGACATCTTTCAGCGCAGGGCCGTGGGGGCGGCGTCCGACCGCCTGCAGGCCGCGCTGCAATCGGTGGGCCGCGAGGCCGAGACGATGGCCCGCGTCCGCCTGGCCCTGCTGACGGTCGAGCGGATCCTGGCTTTTCACACCGCCATCCTGGACGACCGCCCCGAAGCCGACCGCCTGCGCCCGGTGATCCGCGCCCAGATGCGCGACGTCCAGGCGCTGGAGGAGCATGGCGCTTTTCTGGGCAGCCGCGTCAGCCTGGCGGTGGACACGACCCTGGGCATGATCAACCTGCAGCAGAACAACACCGTCCGCATCCTTTCGGTCATCGCCGCGCTGTTCCTGCCACCCACGCTGATCGCCAGCGTCTACGGGATGAACTTCACCAACATGCCAGAGCTGGACGAGCCATGGGGCTATGCCTTTGCGCTGGTGCTGATGGGGGCCACGACGATGGGGACCTGGCTGTTCCTGCGCTGGAAACGCTGGCTTTAAAGGCTGTCGATCAGGTCCAGCATCGCGGGGGGCATCTGTCCTTCGGACAGGGTGACGCTGTGCTGGCCCGCCTGATCGGTCACGGTGATCGCATAGCGCATGCGGTCCGCGCAGTCGGGGCAGGGGGTCGCCGCCATCCGCGCCAGCGCATCCGGTCCGAAGGCCGCACAGAGGTCGCGGGCCAGGGCCGCGGGCTGGGCCTCGGTGTCGATGCGGCGCGGGGGGGCGGCGATGATGCCCCCAAAGCCGCCATGGCTGCGGATCTCGATGATCATGGCGGCAGGATAGGCCTAGACCGCGATTCCCACAAGTTTCCAGGCCCGGCGCAGCATCACCACCGGCATGCTGCCCGCCCCGGTCAGCGCCACGGCGCTGCGCAGCGTCTGATCGGCCCAATCGGCAAAGCTGGCCATCGGGTTGTTGATGTCCTGCAGGGTCCGATACCAGATGCGGCCCGGAACCTCCCACGCCCTGCCGCCCAGATAGCTGCAGAACAGGTAGAAGGCGTGGTTCGGGATGCCCGAATTGATGTGCACGCCGCCATTGTCGTCGGTCGTGGTGTTGAACTGGTCCATGTGCCAGGGCTGGGGATCGGTGCCCAGCAGGTCGTCGGCATAGGCGGTGCCCGGCGCCTTCATGCTGCGCAGCGCGCGCCCGTTGATGCCCGGCCCCAGGATGCCGCGCCCGATCAGCCAGTCGGCCTGATGCGCGTCCTGGCCCAGCACCCGCTGTTCGGCCAGCGCGCCGAACACGTCGGCCACATGCTCGTTCAACGCGCCCGACTGGTTCTCGTAGATCAGCCCGCCGGAATGCTGGATGACGCCATGGGCCATCTCATGCGCGATGACGGACAGTTGCAGGAAGGTCTGGAAAATCTTTCCGTCGCCCGTTCCATAGGCCATCTGCTGCCCGTCCCAGAAGGCGTTGTTATAGTTGCGGCGGTGCTGGACGGTCGCCACCAGCGGCATGCCGCGCCCGTCCAGCGAGTTGCGGCCATATTCCTCGGCGAACATCGCAAAGACCTGGCCCGCGCTGTCATAGGCCATGTCGGCATCGCGGATGCCTGACGGCGGGTCGCCCTCGGACCGGACCAGGCGGCCGGGCAGGGCGGCGCGGAATTCGCCGTCATGGATGCGGCGGTCGGGACAGCACAGGTCGGGGTCGGGGGCGATTGCCTGCATCTCAGCGGCGGGGCTGGCATGGGCGGCACGCTCAAGGCGCAGCTGTTCGTCATGGGCCAGCAGGGTCCGCGCCATGCGCGCCGTCGCCGGATCGCCGCGCAGCGCCAGCACCCGCAGCATGTAGGGCGGCACGATGCAGGCGATGGGGTTGTGATGGGTGCAGCCGAAGGACAGGCACATGGCAGGCGACCTTTCCGCATTGGGATCGCCTCAGGGTAGCACGGAACGCCCGCCCGGCAAGGGGCAGACGTTCACGTTTCATTCACGTCAGTCCACCCGCTTGCCGGTATCCTTGTGGAACAGGTGCAGCGCGTTCGGCCGATAGGACAGGCGCAGATCGTCCGACAGAGGCGCATCCGAGGGCAGCGTGATGGTGATGCGCGCATCGCCCGTGCGGCCATGGACCAGACGCTGCGCGCCCAGCTCCTCGACTGCCATGACGGTCATCTGGATCGGGCCGTCGGCGGTGACGGTCAGATCCTCGGGGCGGATGCCCACATGGCCTGCATGGGCGGTGCCCGGCAGATGCGGGACGGCGCTGGCCTCGATCAGGTTCATGGCAGGGCTGCCGATGAAGCTGGCGACAAAGGCCGATGCCGGGCGGCGGTACACCTCCAGCGGCGTGCCGATCTGTTCGATCTGCCCGCCGTTCAGCACCACCAGCCGGTCCGCCAGGGTCATCGCCTCCAGCTGGTCGTGGGTGACATAGATCGAGGTCGTGCGCAGGCGCTTTTGCAGCTCCTTGATCTCCAGGCGCATGGCGACGCGCAGTTTCGCATCCAGGTTCGACAGTGGCTCGTCGAACAGGAACGCGGCCGGTTCGCGCACGATGGCGCGGCCCATCGCGACGCGCTGACGCTGGCCGCCCGACAGGGCACGGGGCTTGCGGTCCAGGAACGGGCCGATCTGCAGGATGTCGGATGCGATGCCCACGCGACGCTCGATCTCGGCCTTGGGGGTGCCGCGGTTCTTGAGGCCATAGGCCAAGTTCTGGCGCACCGACATATGCGGGTACAGGGCATAGTTCTGGAACACCATCGCGATGTCACGGTCGGCGGGCTCCACCTCGTTAACGACGCGGTCGCCGATGCGGACCTCGCCCTCGCTGATGCTTTCCAGGCCCGCGACCATGCGCAGCAGGGTGGACTTGCCGCAGCCCGACGGCCCGACCAGGACCAGGAATTCGCCATCCGCGATGTCGATATTGACGCCGCCCACGGCGCGGGCTCCACCGGCATAGATCTTGCCGACATTGTTCAGGGTGATGGAAGCCATCTTATTTCTCCGTCTCGACAAGGCCCTTGACGAACAGGCGCTGCATGGCGACCACCACGATCACGGGGGGGATCATCGCCAGCATCGCGGTCGCCATGACCAGATGCCATTGCGGCAGACCGTCCACGGCATCCGCCATGCGCTTGATCCCCGCAACGATGGTATAATAGTCCGAACTGGTCGTGATCAGCAGCGGCCAAAGGTATTGGTTCCAGCCATAGATGAACAGGATCACGAACAGCGCGGCGATATTGGTGCGCGACAGGGGCAGCAGGATGTCGCGAAAGAACTTCATCGGTCCGGCGCCGTCGATGCGGGCGGCCTCGGTCAGCTCGTCCGGGATGGTCAGGAAGACCTGGCGGAACAGGAAGGTGGCCGTGGCCGACGCGATCAGCGGAATGGACAGGCCGGCATAGCTGTTCAGCATGCCCAGATCGGCCACCACCTGAAAGGTCGGCACGATGCGCACCTCGACCGGCAGCATCAGCGTGATGAAGATGCACCAGAAGGCCAGCCCCCGGAACGGAAAGCGGAAATAGACCACCGCAAAGGCCGACAGGACTGAGATCACGATTTTCCCGATGGCGATCGACAGCGCCATGATCAGGCTGTTGAACATCATCACGCCCACCGGGGGGGTGCCGCTGGTGGAGACGCCCGCGCCCAGCATCTGGCTGTAGTTCTTGACCAGATCGGGGCCGGGCCACATCGGGATGGTGCCCGACATGAAGGCCGTCGGCCCGTGGGTCGAGGCCACGAAGGCCACCCAGACCGGCAGCGCCACGATGCAGACCCCCAGGATCAGCACCAGATGGGCGGCCATGTTCAGAAAGGGACGGTTCTCGATCATCAGTAGGCCACCTTCTTTTCCACATAGCGGAACTGGATCACCGTCAGCACCAGCACCAGCGCCATTAGCACCACGGATTGCGCGGCAGAGCTGCCCAGGTTCTGGCCCACGAAGCCGTCGAAATAGACCTTGTAGACCATGATGTTGGTGGCCTGCGCGGGGCCGCCCTCGGTCGTGGCGTCGATGACGCCGAAGGTGTCGAACATGGCATAGACGATATTGACGACCAGCAGGAAGAACGTGGTCGGCGACAAAAGCGGGAAGGTGATGTCGAAGAAGCGCCGCACCGGGCCAGCCCCGTCGATGGCCGCAGCCTCGCGCAGGGACGCAGGGATGGCCTGCAGGCCCGCCAGGAAGAACAGGAAGTTATAGCTGATCTGTTTCCAGGCGCTGGCGATGACGACCAGGGTCATGGCGTCGCTCTTGCTCTGGATGTGGTTCCAGTCATAGCCGATCTGCCCCAGCAGATAGGGCATGATCCCGATGGTCGGGTTGAAGATGAACCACCACAGGATGCCCGCCACCGCAGGCGCCACCGCATAGGGCCAGACCAGCAGCGTGGTATAGACGCGGGTCGATCGGATCATCCGGTCCACCGCGATCGCCAGCAGCAGCGACAGCCCCATCGACAGCACCGTGACCGAGATGGCGAAGACCGCCGTCACCTGCAGGCTGTTCAGATACTCCGGGCTGTTCCACAGGCGCACGAAGTTCTCGAGGCCGACAAAGGTCGTGCGGGTGCCGAACGCATCCTCGCGCAGGAAACTCTGCCGGATGGCCTGGGCCGCGGGCCACAGGAAGAACACGAAGGTGATGATCAGCTGGGGGGCCAGAAGCAGCCAGGGCAAAAGCTGGTTGCTGAAGATGGTGCGCTTCATCGGATACCGGATGCTTGGGGCAGGAATGGATCAGGGGGCCGCGACGGTCGCGGCCCCCTTTCGGTTCGGGCGCGACCTTACTGGTTCTGCGCCTGGAACTGTTCCAGCAGATCGTCGCCGCGGGCCACGACCGCATCCAGCGCGCCCTGGGCGTCCTTGGAACCGGACAGCAGCTGCTCGAACTCTTCGTCGATGACGCCGCGGATCTGGACATAGCTGCCGAAGCGCAGACCCTTGGAGTTCTCGGTCGGCTCGTTCAGGGTGATCTGGCGGATGCCGGTATCGGCGCCGGGGTTCTCGGCGTGGAACGACTCCATCGCGTCATAGGCGGCCTGGGTGATCGGCAGATAGCCGGTGAAGGACGCCCAATCGGCCTGAACCTCGGGTTGGGTCAGATAGTCGAAGAAGGCGGCGGCGGCCGCGTATTCCTCATCCGACTTGCCCGACAGCACCCACAGCGAGGCGCCGCCAATGATCGAGTTCTGCGGCGCGCCCTCGACATCGTCGTAATAGGGCAGCATGCCGTAACCCAGCTCATAGGCGCTGGAGTTGGCGATGACACCCGCGCGGCTGGCCGAGCTGCCCATCATCATCGCGCATTCCTGCGAATAGAACATGGGCGCCGCGTTGTCGGCGCCGACCGGGCCGCCATACTTGAAGATGCCCTCGTCGGACCAGCGCTTGAGGTTCTCCCAATGCTTGACCTGGACGGGGCCGTTCATGGACAGGCGCGCGTCCAGACCGCCAAAGCCGTTCTCGAGCGTGCCGATGGGCTGGTTGTGCCAGGCCGACAGGTTCTCGGTCTGGATCCAGCTGATCCACTGGGTGGTGAACCCGCAGGAGGCCGCGCCCGATTCCTTGATCTGGTTGCTGAACTGCTCCAGCTCGGCCCAGGTGGTGGGGGGCGTTTCCGGGTCCAGGCCTGCGGCTTCGAACACGGTCTTGTTGTAATACAGGATCGGGGTCGAGCTGTTGAAGGGCATGGACAGCATATTGCCGTCGCCATCGGTGTAATAGCCCACGACCGACGGCAGGAAGGCGGCGGCGTCGAAATCCTGGCCGTGATCGGCCATCAGCTGGTGGACGGGCACGATCGCGCCGTCGGCGGCCATCATCGTGCCGGTGCCGACCTCGAAGACCTGGACGATGGCGGGCTGCTGATTCGCGCGAAAAGCGGCGATCGCGGCGGTCATCGTCTCGGGATAGGTGCCCTTGTAGGACGGGGTGACGCGGTATTCGTCCTGGCTGTCGTTAAAGCCCTGGGCGATTTCTTCCAGTTTGGCGCCAAGCTCTCCGCCCATGGCGTGCCACCAGTCGATGTTCGTTTCGGCCTGGGCTGCGCCAAGCGACGCCACCAGTGCCACCACGGATGCGGTGCTGTATCGGATCATGCTGTAGTCCCTCCCTTATGGAGTTGCGAAGATGTCCCCGCCTAACGGCGCTTCACGACAGGCTCGCAACGCTCATGTGACAGTCTTGTGACGTCTTGAACGACCGGTCAACGATTTTCGTTCGGGTTCGGTTTTTTCCGCAGTTGCGCGAATGCGCCCTTGGCGGCCTCGATCAGGGGGGTGCCAACAAAGCTGGCCACGGGGATCAGCATCAGCCCCAGAACAAGCCCGATCACCCCGTCGCAAAAGGCGGTGACGACCCATGCAGCGACGCCCGGCGCGGCGGGCACGGCGGCCGCGGCGCCCTGCGCCCAGTGGTGGATCATGTCATAGGGCGCGTGCCAGCCCAGCTCGTGCAGGCCGTGCACGATGATCTGGCCGCCGACCCAGATCATCGCCGCGGTGCCCACCACCGTCAGCGTTGTCATCAGCCCCGGCATGACCCGCACGATGCCGCGCCCCAGGGCCGCGACCGGCCCGGCCCGCCGCTGCGCCAGGTGCAGGCCCGCGTCATCCGCCTTGACCACCAGCGCCACAAATCCATAGACGGCGACCGTGATCGCCACCGCCACCAGCGCCAGGATGACGCCCTTCATCAGCAGGCTGTCCTGGGTCGGGATGGTGGACAGGGCGATGGTCATGATCTCGGCCGACAGGATGAAGTCGGTCTTGATCGCGCCCGCGACGCGCGCCTCCTCCAGGGCGGGGCCGTCGCCGGTGGGGTGGATGTGCTGGGCGCTGTCATGGGTGTCGGTGCGGTGGAACAGATGCGCCACCTTGTGCGCGCCCTCATAGCACAGATAGGCGCCGCCCAGCATCAGCAGCGGCGGGATCGCCCAGGGTGCCAGCGCCGACAGCGCCAGGGCCACGGGCAGCAGGATCACCAGCTTGTTGAACAGCGACCCGCGCGCGATCTTCCAGACGATGGGCAATTCGCGACTGGCGTCAAAGCCCTGGACGTATTTCGGCGTCACCGCCGCATCGTCGATGACCGCGCCCGCGGCCTTGGCCCCGGCCTTGGCGGCCTGCCCCGCGACGTCGTCGATCGAGGCGGCGGCCACCTTGGAAATGGCCGCGATATCGTCCAGCAGCGCGATCAGCCCGCTCATGTGATGTCCCTTCGAGGTGCCGTGATGCGACGGCATGTCGCAGTCATCAGCACCGCGCAACGCGCCCGACGCAAGGGGGTTCACGCGAGCGCGGCGGCGGACCGCAAAAAGCCCGCGCAGCGGGGACTGCGCGGGCGGCACCCGGCGCGTCGGGGGACGCGCGGGATGGGATGGGCGGGCTTACGCGGCCGGCAGCAGCACGGTGTCGATCACGTGGA
The DNA here is from genome assembly GCF_005048265.1 of Paracoccus hibiscisoli. Classification (GTDB taxonomy): domain Bacteria; phylum Pseudomonadota; class Alphaproteobacteria; order Rhodobacterales; family Rhodobacteraceae; genus Paracoccus; species Paracoccus hibiscisoli. The sequence goes on along the minus strand of NZ_SUNH01000013.1, from coordinate 104,579 downwards.
TCACGCCGTTCGACTGGTCAACGTCGGGGATCAGCACGGTGGCGACGTTGCCGTTCTCATCGGTGATCTGCAGCGCGTTGTCGGTGTCGCGGATCGAGGCGGTCAGCGTGCAGCCGCCCACGGTCTCCAGCGCGGCCGAACCGCCGCCCTGCATCACCATGTTGCCGACGGCGGTCGAGAACGCCTCGGTCGGAACGACGTGGCAGGTCAGCACGGTCTGCAGCGTCTCCAGGCTGCCCGGCTCCAGCAGGCCCTCGACGGTGCCGTCGGGCAGTGCGTCAAAGGCCGCGTTGGTGGGTGCGAAGACGGTGAAGGGACCGGGGCCCGACAGCGTCTCGGCCAAGCCCGCGGCCTGAACGGCGGCGACCAGCGTGGTGTGGTCGGCCGAGTTCACGGCATTCTCGACGATGTTGCGGGTGGGCAGCATCTCGGCGCCGCCGACCATGGTGTTCTGGGCGAATGCGGGTGCGCCAAGCGCGATGGTGGCAGCGATGATCGAAGCGCCGACTTTGGTAAAGCGGGTGGTCATGGACTTCCTCCGGTTTTGGTTCTGGGCGGCATTTCTGCGCCCGACAGTTCCAAACACGAAAGGGGGCCGGGTTAGTTGCGCCCCGGCCCGGTCAATCCGGGATCACAACGACGTGAGGGGCGCGATGGCCACCACCGGCCCGGTCGCCTGGCCCGTGGGCGATCCGCCCGAAGGTTCATCCGACAGCGCGATCTGGATCTGGGGCGAGGGTTCCATCCCCTCGGGCAGGGTCATGCGCATGTCGCCCGACCGCGGCAGCACGCCCAAGGACACCGGCGCCGACCCGTCGGGCTCGACCCACCAGATCTCCCAGTCGCGGCCTTCGGGGGCGGGGCCGCTTTCCATGGCAAAGATCATCTGGCGGCCATCGACGCGGGCGGCCACGCGCAGGGCCTGGTCCTGCGCGGTCAGCTGGGCTTGGAAACCGGGCTGTGCGGGGGCGGTCTGCTGTCCGGGCAGCCACAGGACGGCGACCATCGCCCCCACCGCGATCAGGCCGGCCAGCGCCCCTATCGGGCCGCGCCACCAGGGCCTGCGGGCATTGGGGTCGTTGGCCAGGGGCGCGCTGGCATGGCCCAGCCTTTCGCGGATGGCGTTGCGGGCGCGGGCCGGGGCCATGACCGGGGTCAGTCCCTCGGCCATGCCGGCCAGGCGCTCCTGCCAGTCGCGCACGGTGCAGGCGAAGGCGTCATCGGAGGCCATGCGGGTCTGGGCCGCCTGCAATTCGGCACCCTCCAGCAGGCCAAGCGCCATTTCGGCCGCCAGCGCCTGATCTTCCTGCGGCGGGGTCAGCGGGGCGTCGTCGGTCATTGGCTCACGCAATCCTTCAGGCGCAGCAGGCTGCGGCGCAGCCAGCTGCGCACCGTGTTGATGGGCAGCCCCTCGCGGGCGGCCAGGTCGGCATAGGTCACGCCCTCCAGATAGACGGCGCGCACGGCCCCGGCCTGGGCCTCGGCCAGGCGGGACAGGCATTCGTCCAGCATCCGGCGTTCCTGGGCCATGATGGTGGCCGATTCCGGGCTGGGCGCGCTGCAGGCGACCATGGCGGCGGCATCCTCGGGGGCGGTGACGGGGCGCGACCCGCGGGCGCGCAGCTTGTCGATGGAGCGGTTGCGCGCGATGGTGATCAGCCAGGTCATCGGCGACAGCCCGTTCGAGGCATAGCGCGCGGCGCTTTGCCACACGCGGATATAGACCTCCTGCAGGGTCTCCTCGGCCTCGGGGCGGTCGCGCAGGACGGACAGGCAGACCGCGTGCAGCTTTGCCGAGGTGGCGTCATAAAGGGCCTCGAACGCGTCCCGGTCGCCCAGGGCCGTGCGCGAGATCAGCGTTTCCAGTTCGGATCGGCGTGCGTCTGACAAAACCGGGATATCCTTCCAAGGGTCGCGCCACCTTATGAAGCGCACCCCGGCGCGTCAACGCGCCCCCCCGGTGCGGCAGGCAAGGACCCGCCACGCGGCGCGCCTTGCACCCGTGGCGCGAATGCGCGATCAATGCGCCGATGTGATGGAAAGGGCTAGGGCCGATGCTGGACATGAACGCGAAACCCACCGAAGAGATCGACCTGCGCGAGGTGTTCGGTCTGGACAGCGACATGAAGGTCAAGGGGTTCGCCGAGCGGACCGAGCGCGTCCCCGAGATCGACAGCACCTACAAGTTCGACCCCGACACCACGATGGCGATCCTGGCAGGCTTTGCCTATAATCGCCGCGTGATGGTCCAGGGTTATCACGGCACGGGGAAATCGACGCATATCGAACAGATCGCGGCGCGCCTGAACTGGCCCTGCGTGCGGGTGAACCTGGACAGCCATGTCAGCCGGATCGACCTGATCGGCAAGGACGCGATCAAGCTGGTCGACGGCAAGCAGGTCACCGTGTTCCACGAGGGCATCCTGCCCTGGGCGTTGCGCAACCCGACCGCGATCGTGTTCGACGAATATGACGCGGGCCGCGCGGATGTGATGTTCGTCATCCAGCGCGTGCTGGAGGCCGATGGCAAGCTGACCCTGCTGGACCAGAACGAGGTCATCACGCCGAATCCCTATTTCCGCCTGTTTGCGACCGCCAACACGGTGGGTCTGGGAGACACGACGGGGCTTTATCACGGCACCCAGCAGATCAACCAGGGCCAGATGGACCGCTGGTCGCTGGTCGCCACGCTGAACTATCTGCGCCACGATGCCGAGGCCGCGATCGTGCTGGCCAAGGTGCCGCAGTTCAACACCGAGAAGGGCCGCAAGACCATCGGCCAGATGGTGACGCTGGCCGATCTGACGCGCACCGCCTTCATGCAGGGCGACCTGTCCACGGTCATGTCGCCGCGCACGGTCATTTCCTGGGCGCAGAACGCGCGCATCTTTGACAATGTGGGCTATGCGTTCCGCCTGACCTTCCTGAACAAGTGCGACGAGCTGGAGCGCCAGACCGTGGCCGAGTTCTATCAGCGTCTGTTCGACGAGGAACTGCCCGAAAGCGCAGCCGCCAAGGCGGGCTGAGCGCGCGGCGGCCCGCGCGCCGCCGCATCCTGCCCATGGGGACCATCCGCCGATGAAAAAGACCGACAACCCCGCCGATCCGTTCAAGAAGGCCCTGTCCGAGGCGACGCGGGCCCTGGCGGGCGACCGCGAGCTGAACGTGACCTACAGCGCCGACCCGGCCGGTGTGGCGGGCGACACGATGCGCCTGCCGCAGGTCAGCCGCCGCATGGGCCGCGACGAGGTTCTGTTGGCGCGCGGCACGGCGGATGCGCTGGCGATGCGCCTGCGTCACCACGATGCGGGCCTGCATGCGAAATACGCCCCCGCAGGCCCGATGGCCCGCGAGCTGTACGAGGCGATGGAGACCGCCCGCTGCGAGGCGTTGGGCGCGCGCGACATGCCGGGCGCGCTGTCCAACATCGACGCCCGCATCGGCGCCGAGGCCGAGAAAAAGGGCTATGCCCAGATCAAGGCACCCGCGGATGCGCCCCTGTCGGTGGCGGCCGGGTACATCCTGCGTCAGGCCGCCACCGGGCGCGCGCTGCCCGCCGGGGCGCAGCACGTGGCCGATCTGTGGCGGCCCTTCGTCGAAAGCCAGGCGGCGGGTTCGCTGGCCGATGTGAATGAGGCGCTGGCCGATCAGGCGGCGTTCTCGCGGCTGTCGCGGCGGATCATCACCGATCTGGGCTATGGCGACCAGTTGGGCGAGGACCCCGACCAGCCCGAGGATGACGACGCCGAGGACAATGCCGAGCAGGACGAGGAATCGGGCGACAGCCAGTCCCAGGACGAGGATGACAGCGAGGACAGCGACGCCAGCGCCGAACGCAGCCAGGAGCAGACCCAGGACGAGCGTCAGGCCCAGGTCAGCATGGACGACAGCTCGGACGAGGAGATGGCGGACGAAGCGGACATGCCCGATCAGGACAGCCCGCCCGACCTGCCGCCCCCGGTCAGCGATGCCAGCCCCGACTACCGCGTCTTTGCCCAGACCTGGGACGAGGAGATCCGTGCCGAGGATCTGGCCGACCCCGCCGAGCTGGAGCGTCTGCGCGCCTATCTGGACAAGCAGCTGGACCCCCTGCGCGGCGCCGTCAGCCGTCTGGCCAACAAGCTGCAGCGCCGCCTGCAGGCCCAGCAGAACCGCAGCTGGGAGTTCGACAAGGAGGAGGGCGTGCTGGACGCGGGACGCCTGGCGCGCGTGGTGGCGAACCCGACCATGCCGCTGTCCTTCAAGATCGAGAAGGACACCGAGTTCCGCGACACGGTCGTCACGCTGCTGATCGACAATTCCGGCTCCATGCGGGGCCGCCCGATCAGCATCGCGGCGATCTGCGCCGACGTGCTGGCGCGCACGCTGGAGCGGTGCAACGTCAAGGTCGAGATCCTCGGCTTTACCACCCGCGCCTGGAAGGGCGGGCAGGCGCGCGAGGCCTGGCTGGCCGCGGGTCGTCCCGCCCAGCCCGGCCGCCTGAACGATCTGCGCCACATCGTCTACAAATCCGCCGATGCGCCCTGGCGTCGCGTGCGCCCCAATCTGGGTCTGATGATGAAGGAAGGCCTGCTGAAGGAGAACATCGACGGTGAGGCGCTGGAATGGGCGCACCGGCGCCTTGTCCGCCGCGCAGAGGCGCGCAAGATCCTGATGGTGATCTCGGACGGCGCCCCGGTTGATGACAGCACGCTGTCGGTGAATCCCGCGAATTTCCTGGAACGCCATCTGCGCGACGTGATTGCCATGGTTGAGCGCCGCCGCGCGGTGGAGCTGCTGGCCATCGGCATCGGCCATGACGTGACCCGCTATTATCAGCGGGCCGTCACGATCACGGACGCCGAACAGCTGGCAGGCGCGATCACCGAACAGCTGGCGGCGCTGTTCGACAGCGATCCGCGCAAGCGGGCGCGCGTGCTGGGTATGGCCGCGATCCGTCGCGGCTGAGCCCCGCCTGCGGGGAACTGCCGCGCGCCACTGACGTTGGCATGGGAATCCAACAGCAAGGTGATCCCATGTCCTACAACCACAACGACCCGGAAAAAGCTGCCAGAAAGCATAAACCGGCCATCATCGCGATCGTCGTGGCGCTGGCCGTGGCGGTTCTGGCCTTCCTGGTCTTTGCCCCCGGCGCGGATGAGCAGAATGACGGCATCGCCACCACGCCCCCGCCCGCAGGCACGCCGATGTCGGATGCCGAAGGCCTGGGCGGCGCGGCCGATCCTGTGGCACCCGGCGCCGACACGCCCGCCGATGCCGCGACCGGCCCGGTCGGCACCGCCGATCAGCCCGCCGGCGCAGAGACCGCACCCGCGAACTGATGCTGACCCCCGCCGGTCCCGACACCATCGGGGCCGGCATCGTCCATCTGACGCAACCGTGACCGCCCTGACCTCATGACATTGCCTCACGGTTTTGAGATAACCGCCCCAGAATGGCGCACCAAGCGTCGCGGGCGGTATCTTCTGACAGAAGGACGGGGCAGGTATGGGATTTCTGACAAAGCTGGTCTTGGGGCTGGCGGTGGTGACCATCGCGGTCTCCTGCGGGCGGACCCCGCCGCGCGGCCAGGGGCCTTCTGGTTACGGTTATCAGGTGGCACCGGGGCCGGGGGCCAATCCGCAGCTGGGTGATCGGGCCCCGCATGCGTGGCGCAACGGCGCGCCCTATGGGCATGCGGTGCACGGCATCGACATTTCGCGCTGGCAGGGGGATATCGACTGGAACCGCGTCCGGGGGGCGGGCATCAGCTTTGCCTTCATCAAGGCGACCGAGGGGGGCGACCATTCCGACCCCAACTTCCGCCGCTATTGGGCGCAGGCCGCGCAGGCGCGCATTCCGCGCGGAGCCTATCATTTCTATTACTTCTGCCGCACCGGCGCCGAGCAGGCCTATTGGTTCATCCAGAACGTCCCGCGCGAGGCGGGGTCTCTGCCGCCGGTTCTGGACATGGAATGGACCAATTCGCGCAACTGCCCCCGCCGCCCCCCGGCCGCCGAGGTCCTGCGCGAGGCCGAGGTCTTCATGCAGATCGTCGGTCGCCATTACGGCCAGCGCCCGATCATCTATACCACGGTCGATTTCTACCGTGAGAACCAGATGGGCCGCATGAATGCCGAATTCTGGCTGCGTTCGGTCGCGGATCATCCCAGTGTGACCTATCCGGGGCAGCGCTGGACCTTCTGGCAATATACCGGCACGGGCATCGTTCCGGGCATCCAGGGGGATACCGACATCAACGCCTTTGCAGGCTCTGCGGCGGATTGGGGACGATGGTTGCAACGACGACTGGTGCGGTAGCCCCGCATCGCTGGCTCAAGGTCGAATTCGCGGCGCTCTATATCGGGGCGCCGCTGGCCATTGCGCTGTTCCTGCCGGGGGACGCGCTGTTCACGGCGCTGGCGGTGTTCAGCCTGGCGGGCATGGCACTGCTGTGGCTGACCGGCGGGTTCCGCTGGCGCGTGCTGGTGCGCGGCTGGCGGCGCATGCCCTGGCGCGAGGTGGCGGGCATCGCGCTGGCCACCGCGCTGGCCAGCTGGGTCATCCTGACCCTGACCCGTCCCGAGGCGCTGTTCGGGATCATCCGCAACCGCCCGGAATTCCTGCTGGTCATCTGGACCTTCTATCCGATCCTGTCCGCCCTGCCGCAGGAGCTGATCTTTCGACCGCTGTTCTTTCACCGCTATGGCGCGATCCTGCCACAGGGGCGCGCGGCCATCGCACTGAACGCGGCGATCTTTTCCTTTGCGCATCTGATGTTCTGGTCCTGGATCGTGGCGATCATGACCTTCATCGGCGGCTGGATCTTTGCCCGCGCCTATCTGCGCCACGGCTTTCCGGCGGCCTTCGTGCTGCATGCGGTGGCGGGCAACATCCTGTTCGCGATGGGGATGGGCCTCTACTTCTATACCGGCAACGTGGTCCGGCCGTTCTAGCGGTTGACTTCCCCGCCGTCCCGCGCTTTGTGCGGGGGCTGAAAACTTGGGGAAAACGCACATGCACGCCTATCGCAGCCATACCTGCGGCGACCTGAAGGCCGCCGATGCCGGGACCACCGTCCGCCTGTCGGGCTGGGTCCACCGCGTCCGCGACCATGGGGGCGTGCTGTTCGTCGACCTGCGCGACCATTACGGCATGACGCAGGTGCTGGCCGACAGCGACAGCCCGGCCTTTGCCGCGATGGAGCGCCTGCGCGCCGAGACGGTCATCCGCATCGACGGCCGCGTCAAGCTGCGCGACGCGTCGCTGGTCAACCCCAAGCTGCCCACCGGCGAGATCGAGGTCTATGCGACCGAGGTCGAGGTGCTGGGCCCCGCGGACGAGCTGCCCCTGCCGGTCTTCGGCGATCAGGACTACCCCGAGGAAACGCGCCTGGCCTATCGCTTCCTGGACCTGCGCCGCGACAGCCTGCACAACAACATCATGCTGCGCTCCAAGGTCGTGCGGTCAATCCGCAACCGCATGTGGGACCAGAACTTCACCGAATTCCAGACCCCGATCATCACGGCGTCGTCCCCCGAGGGCGCGCGCGACTTTCTGGTGCCCTCGCGCCTGCATCCGGGCAAGTTCTATGCCCTGCCGCAGGCGCCCCAGCAGTTCAAGCAGCTGATCATGGTCGCGGGCTTCGACAAGTATTTCCAGATCGCGCCCTGCTTCCGCGACGAGGACCCGCGCGCCGACCGCTCGCCCACCGATTTCTACCAGCTGGACCTGGAGATGTCGTTCGTCGAGCAGGAGGACGTGTTCGCCACGATCCAGCCCGTCATCCAGGGCCTGTTCGAGGAGTTCGGCGGCGGTCGCCCGGTCGATACCGACTGGCCGCGCATCCCCTATGCCGACAGCCTGCTGAAATACGGCACCGACAAGCCCGACCTGCGCAACCCCATCGAGATGCAGGTCGTCAGCGAGCATTTCCGCGGATCGGGCTTTGGCATCTTTGCCAAGCTGCTGGAGCAGGAAGGGACGCAGGTCCGCGCCATTCCCGCGCCCACCGGCGGCAGCCGCAAGTTTGCCGACCGCATGAACGCCTTTGCCCAAGCGCAGGGCCTGCCGGGCATGGGCTATATCATCTGGCGCAAGGCCGAGGATGGCACGACCGAGGCCGCGGGCCCGATCGCCAAGGCGCTGGGCGTCGAGAAGACCGAAGCCATCCGGCAGCAGCTGAACCTGGCCGAGGGTGATGCGGCCTTCTTCCTGGGCGGGCGTCCCGACCAGTTCGAGGCCGTCGCGGGCCGCGCCCGCACCGAGATCGGACGGGAGCTGGGCCTGACCCAGGAGAACCAGTTCAAGTTTGCCTGGATCGTTGATTTCCCGATGTACGAGAAGACCGACGACGGCAAGATCGACTTCAGCCACAACCCCTTCTCCATGCCGCAGGGCGGGATGGAGGCGCTGAATGGCGATCCGCTGGACGTGCTGGGCTATCAGTACGACCTGGCCTGCAACGGCTATGAGCTGATCAGCGGCGCGATCCGCAACCACAAGCCCGAGATCATGTTCAAGGCCTTCGAGCTGGCCGGCTATCCCGCCTCCGAGGTCGAGAAGCGCTTTGGTGGCATGGTCAAGGCGTTCCGCTATGGCGCGCCGCCGCACGGGGGCTGCGCCGCGGGCATCGACCGCATCGTCATGCTGCTGGCGGATGAGCAGAACATCCGCGAGGTCATCATGTTCCCGATGAACCAGCGCGCCGAGGATCTGATGATGGGCGCGCCCTCCGAGCCCACCAACGAACAGATGCGCGACCTGCGCCTGCGGACGTTGCCGAAAGAGTGATCTGACATCGGGGCGGGGGGCGTGGCATGATGCTGCACAGCAGCAACCGCCAAGGCCCGCCGCCTCATGATCCCCTATGACCAGCTTGCCGCGATCCGCCTGGGCTATGTCCTGTCGCCGGGCCTGACGCCGCCCGCCGATCCGTCCGGCGTTGCGGTCTCCGTGATCCCTGCCACCCAGCCCGATCCGCAGCCCGTGACCTTGGACCAGGTGCGCGACGGGCAGCAGCAGGGCCAGATGCTGGGCGCCGAGGAAAAGCGCGGCGGCGGCGATTAGGCCCGTCAGGCGCTGCGCGATCACCGCCAGACCCTGCGCGCCGTCTATGCCGAGGCCGTGGTGACGCGCTTTGCCCGCGCCGTGGATGACCCGTCCGGCTTCGGAGAGCGTCTGACCTGGTTCTGGGCCGAGACCATTTCACGGTGACGGGCGGGACGATCTATCTGGACCTGCTGGCCGCCTCGCTGGTGCAGGAGGCGATCCGCCCGCATCTGGCCGGGCGCTTTGCCGACATGATGGTCGCCGCCGAGACCCATCCCGCCATTCTGCGCTATCTGGATCAGGCCCGGTCGCTGGGCCCCAATTCCATTGAGGCCCGCAAGAACCCCGACAAGCCCGCGGGCGCCAACGAGAACATGGCGCGCGAGATGATCGAGCTGCACAGCCTGGGCGTCGGCGGCGCCTATGAACAGGGCGATGTCGAGCAGCTGCCCCTGCTGCTGACCGGCCTGACCTACAACCCGCGCCAGCCCGGCGTCTTTCGCCCTGCCCGCGCCGAACCGGGGGCCGAGACCGTTCTGGGTGACAGCTATGGCGGCGGCAAGGCCAGCATCGACGACATCCGCGCGGTGATCAAGGCGCTGGCGACCCATCCCGACACTGCCCGCCATCTGGCGCGCAAGCTGGCCGTGCATTTCGTGGCCGACGATCCGCCCGCCGCGCTGGTGGCCCGTCTGGAGGGCGTGTTCCGCGACACGGGCGGCGATCTGGGTGCGATGAATCTGGCCTTGGCCGAGGCGCCCGATCTGCGCGACAACTTTCGCACCAAGATGCGCCAGCCCTTCGAATTTCTGGTGGCCAGCCTGCGCGCCCTGGGGCTGGACGGCGCGGGCGTGCGGGCCCTGTCCGGGCGTGACCGTCAGGCGCTCCTGATGCAACCATTGGCGGTGATGGGACAGCCTTGGGCCGCCCCGCCCGGCCCCGACGGCTGGCCCGAACCCGCCGCCGCCTGGGCCAGTCCGCAGGGGCTGGCGATGCGGATCACCTGGGCGATGACCCATCCCTTCACGCTGTCCCGGCCGCTGCCCGATGCGCGGGCCTTTCTGCGTACGACCCTGGGCAACACCGCATCCGAGGCGCTGGCCTGGAGGAGGCCGCGCGCGCTGTCGCGGCTGGCGGACACGATCCTGATCCTGCAGGCGGGCTTGGGCGATCTGTGGGACCGCACAACGGTGATGGCCATGACCGAATTCGGCCGCACCGCGCAGGAGAACGGCTCGGGCGGGACCGATCACGGCACCGGGGGCGCGATGCTGGTGACCGGGGGCGCGGTTCGGGGTGGACGCGTCTTGGGCCAGTGGCCGGGCCTGGCCGAGGGCGATCTGTATGACGGGCGCGATCTGATGCCGCTGCGCGACATCCGCGCCTATGCGGCCTGGGCGCTGCATGCCAAGTTCGGCATCGACCGCGCCACGCTGGAGGGGGCTGTCTTTCCGGGGCTGGACATGGGGTCCGATCCGCGGATGACGGCCTGACCTACATTTCGGCCACGCGGGACAGGCGGTCCTGGACCATGCCGCTGATGCGCGCCAGATCGGTCGCCAAAGCGTGTCCGGCCGTGTGGTCGCGCGCCAGCGCCGTGGCTGCGGCCTCCAACGCGGGATCATGGGCAGAGCGCGCGACACCGGCCAGAAAGCGGGCGATATAGTCGATCTCGGTCGTGTCCTGGGCGCTGGACAGCACCTCGGCCACATGGGCCAGATCGTCGCGCAGGCCCGAGGGGTCGGGCTGGATCACCTCGTCCGGCAGGGCGCGCAGGGTCATGCCTCCGGCCTCGGGGGGCATCGCCTGCAGGATGGTCTGCTGGAACACCGCCAGGCTCTCGACCGGTTTGGGCAGAAAGCCGTCGGCCCCTGCGGCCAGCGCCTGGCCCGCGCGGTCGGTGTCGCCCGACATCGCCAGGATCACGGGCACCCGCGGCTCGGTCGCGTTCAGTTCGGCGATCAGTGCCACCCCGTCGCCATCGGGCAGGCCCAGGTCGATCACCACCACCGCCGGGCGATAGCTGCGCAGATGACGCGCCGCCGAGCGCAGGCAATCCGCGCGGCGAATCCGCGCACCCGATTTGAGACACAACAGGCGCACGGCCTCGCTGGCAAAGCGCGAATCCTCGATCACCAGCACCGTCAGCCCGGTCAGGGGCCGCCTTGGCAACGACAAACGCCATTGTGGCAAGGGCTTGGACTGGTCAGTCCCGTAATCGGTCAACATGTCTTGATCCCCATCCATGTCTTCACGGACAGTAAAGCCTCGATTCGCTAACATGGCGTTAACGGAGATGCTTTTCCTTTCCCGCACCGCCCGAAAGGCATAGAACCCCGGAAAACGGAGGATGAGATGATCGGTCGCCTGAACCATGTCGCTATAGCCGTCCCCGATCTTGGGGCCGCCGCCGCGCAGTATCGCACCACCCTGGGCGCCGAGGTCGGACCGCCCCAGGATGAGCCGGATCACGGCGTCACGGTCATCTTCATCCAGCTGCCCAACACCAAGATCGAACTGCTGCACCCCCTGGGCGATGACAGTCCGATCCGGGCGTTTCTGGACAAGAACCCCTCGGGCGGCATCCATCACATGTGCTTTGAGGTCGACGACATCCTCGCCGCCCGCGACCGCCTTACGGCCGAAGGCGCGCGCGTGCTGGGCACGGGCGAACCCAAGATCGGCGCCCATGGCAAGCCGGTGCTGTTCCTGCACCCCAAGGATTTCAACGGCTGCCTGATCGAACTGGAGCAAGTCTGATGAACCTGACCGGCGGCATCGTTCTGTTCGCGTCCCTGTGGTTTCTGACCCTGTTCTGCGTCATGCCGATCGGCCAGCGCAGTCAGGCCGACGCGGGCGACGTGATCCGCGGCACCCATGCCGGGGCGCCCGCGGGCGTGAACTGGCGGCGCAAGCTGCTGTGGACCACGGGGATCACCGCGGCCCTGTGGGCCGTGATCGCTTGGCTGATCCTGGGCGGCGTGATCACCCGCGCCGATATCGCGAATCTGGACCAGCTGGTCCGCTGAGCATCTGGAACAGGTGGGTGAAGGCCGCCGCCGCCAGCAGCGGCACGGTGATGTTGACCACCGGAATGACCAGTCCGATCGCGACCAGCACGCCGGTCGCGGTCACCCGGCCCGAATGGGCGCGGCGCAGATCATGGGCCGCGACCGCCGACAGGTGTCGGCGCGCGGCCATCTGAAAGAACTCGCGCCCCAGCAGCCAGCCATTCGCACCCAGAAACAGCAGCGGCGCCAGCGGGCCCAGAAAGGGCGTCAGGATCAGGCTGACAACCGCCACGCCCAGCATCGCCAGAACCAGCGCCGCTGATTCCAGCAGCCCGTCCAGGAAATCGACCGACACCCCGCGCCGGTGGGGATAGTGGATCGCCTCGACCTTGTCGGCGACCGTCTCGGCGAAAAGACCCGCAAAACCCGCCGCGACCGGGGCCATCAGAAAGATGCTGAGCACCGGAAACAGCGCCAGCGAACCCCAGGACAGCACCTGCCCGAACTCGACCGTGCCCAGCCAGGGCAGGGTGACGCCCCCCGGCAGCCACAGCCGGATCACCCAGAAGATCGCAGCCTGCAGCGCCACGAACAGCCCGATGGTCAGCGCGATGCCCAGCACCGCCAGCCGCAGCACCGAAGGCCGCATCAGGTCCGCCCAGCCCCGCGCCAGCGCGCGCAGCGGCGTCACGGGCGCCACGTGGTCTTGGCGCCGATATCGGGCCGGGGGCGTTCGGGCGGCGTCGCTCCGCGCGTGCCGATATGGATCAGCCCCGCGATGCGTTCACGCGGCGTGATGCCCAGATGGGTTTCGGCGAAATCCTGGTTCAGCGCGGCAAAGCCCGTCAGCCAGGCCGCCCCCCAGCCCGAGGCCAGGGCCGCATTGACCAGCCCCAGGCACAGCGCGCCCGCCGAGAGCATCTGTTCCCATTCCGGGACTTTGGGGCTGTTCACCGGAGAGAACACCACCGCCACGATTACCGGCGAGGCCATCGCCTGCGCGGCCTTGTCCGCCGCCGCCTGGTCCTGCCCCGATGCCAGCACCAGCGCATGCAGCGGCACCGCCAGCGCGTCCAGCGTCTGGCGGCCCAGCACGACAAAGCGCCACGGTTCCAGCTTGCCATGGTCGGGGACGCGGGCGGCCAGGGTCAGCAGGCGCGTCAGCTCATCGCGGTCGGGTCCGGGGCCGGTCATCATCTTGGGCGGATGCGAGCGGCGCGTGGCCAGAAACTCCAGCGCGGCGTCGTTGCGGTGGTCCATGCGGCACTCCTTTGCGGTCCGGGGTCCGGTGTTTCAGATGCGCGGGCGGTCTTCAAGGCGGGGCCTTGCGCCAGGGGCCGGGGCGGGGCAGCAACAGCGCGTGACCGACCTGACCCATCTGGCCCGACCGGGCGCCGTCCTGACCCTGCGCGTGACGCCCCGCGCGCGGCGCAATGCCATCACGGTCGAGGGCTGTCTGCTGCGCATCCACGTCACCGACCCGCCCGAGGACGGGCGCGCCACCCGCGCCGTCCTGCGCCTGCTGGCCCGCGCGCTGAAGGTCGCGCCATCGCGGCTGACCGTGATCCGCGGCCATACGGCCCGCGACAAGGTGGTGCGGCTGGACTAGACCTTCTTGTCGATGCGGTAATTGCCTTCGGGCAGGTTCAGCGCCAGGCGCAGCTCGGTCAGCTGGTGCATCGACAGGGTGATGCGCACGACCTCCTCTCCGTCGTCGCTCATCTGTTCCAGGATCACCCGGTCGTCGAACCCCAGGATCACCACGTCCTCGGTCAGGGGGCGGGTGCCGGGGTCGGCCTCGTCGATCAGGGTGATCACGGTCGCGTCAAAGTCGTGCTCGATGGTGAACATCCGAATCTCCTTGGGGTGACCCGACAATCGCGTGAAAGCGCGGCTGCGGCAAGCAGTCGGGGTTTACGCGGCATCGGCAGGGGTTAAACTGCGCGTGACAAGCGGTGCGCCCCGATGCGGGCAGCGGAACAGGGCGGAACATATGGGACAGATCATCGGGCGGGGCTGGCTGGCGGGATGGGTCGCGGTGACGCTGGCCGTGGCAGGCTGCGCACCGATGCCCGCGCCGGTCGCCCCGCCGGTGGCCCAGGCCCCCGTCCAGGGTCCGGCCCTGCCCGCGCCATCCGCCCCGCACGCGGCCACGCCCGACGGCGCGGCGCGCAGCTTTGTCCAGGTGATGCGCCGGATGGAACCCGCCGTCCGCCAGGACTGCCTGACCCGCCGCACCGCGCCGATCAGCTGCGATTTCATCTTTGTCGTGGATGACCGCCCGGGGCTGGAGCCGAACGCTTTTCAGACCGTGGACCGCAACGGGCGGCCCGTGGTCGGTTTCACCCTGTCGCTGATCGCCCAGACCCGCAACCCCGATGAGATCGCCTTTGTCGTGGGCCACGAGGCCGCGCATCACATCCTGAACCACCTTGACCGCAAATCCGGCGCGGCCACCGCGGCGGCGGTCGTTCTGGGCAGTCTGGCCTCCGCCTATGGCGGCGACACCAGCGCCATCGCCCGCGCGCAAGAGATCGGGGCCTCGGTCGGCGCGCGCTACTATTCCAAGGAATGGGAGCTGGAGGCCGATTACCTGGGCGCGATCATCACCATGAACGCGGGCTATGACCCGATCAACGGCTCTGGCCTGTTCCAGCGCATCCCCGACCCCGGCAACCACGTCCTGGGCACCCACCCGGCGCGCGCGCAACGCCTGGCGCAGGTCCGCCGCGCCGTGGCGGATGTCCAGGCCGGCCGGGTCCGCTAGCCGTGGCAGCCCATCGCGGCGTCGGCCGTCTGCGCTGGCGCCTGATCGAGATCACGCGGACGCTGTGGGTCCGGGTCGCGGCATTCGCGGGGCTGGGCCTGCTGACGGCGGCCCTGGGCTTTGTGGTGCGGGGCCAGATCCCCGACGCGCTGGCCGGCCAGATCGGCGCCGACGCGATCGAGCCCATCCTGGAGATCGTGGCCTCGTCCATGCTGACGGTCACGACCTTCTCGCTGTCGATCCTGACGGCGGCCTATGCGACGGCCAGCGCGGGTTCGACCCCGCGGGCGGTGCAACTGCTGGCCAATGACGGGGTCAGCCAGACGGTTCTGGCGACCTTCATGGGCGCCTTCGTGTTCAGCCTGGTCGGGCTGATCATGCTCAAGACCGAACTCTATGGCGGCGGCGGGCGTGTGGTGCTGTTCGTCGTGACGCTGCTGGTGATCCTGATCGTGATCCTGTCCCTGCTGCGCTGGATCAACCGCCTGGCAGCGCTGGGCCTGATCGGCGACAACCTGACCCGGGTCGAGACCGCCACGGCCACCGCGCTGCGCCTGCGCCGCGAATCGCCCTGGATGGGCGCCAACCCCCTGGACGGCCCGCCACCGGCGGACAGCACGCCGGTGCCGCCGCCCCAGGCCGGGCATGTCCAGAACTGCGACATGCAGGGCCTGTCCGATCTGGCGGACAAGGCCGGTCTGATCCTCTATATCACGGCCACGCCGGGCGATTTCGTGCATCCCGCCTGCACCTTGCTGCATGTCGACGGGCTGCCTGACGATCCCGATGAGGCCACCGCGCTGATAGGTCAGCTGACCGAATGCTTCAGCCTGCGGGCGCAGCGCAGCTTTGATCAGGACCCCCGATTCGGCTTTGTCGTCCTGTCCGAGATCGGCCAGCGCGCCCTGTCCCCGGCGGTCAACGACCCCGGCACGGCGGTGGCCGTGATCCAGCGTATCCTGCGGGTCCTGTCCGAATGGACCGAGCAGGCCCAGCCAGAGGTGTCCTTTCCGCGTCTCTATGTGCGCAGCATCACCGTGGACGAGATCCTGCGCGCCAGCCTGTTGCCGCTGGCCCGCGACGGGGCAGGGGTGGTCGAGGTGCACCGCGCCCTGCAGACCTGCCTGCTGGCCCTGGCGCGAATTTCCCCCGCGGTGCATGGCGACCCGGCCCGGGCGCTAACCAAGGATTGCGTCGCGTATTCCAGTCAAGCCCTTGTTCTGGAATGTGAAAAAGCAGAGATATGCGCGTTGTCCGCGCAGGTTGCCGCCATCTGAAAACCGGTTGTGCCCATCCGGTCACGCATCAACCTGCAGATGAAAGAAAATTCCACTCTTGAAAGAAAAATGCTGGCATGTCGGCGGATTTCTGCTTTAGTCGGAACAGGTTCGCACAAAAAGAATTGTTTGAATTGACACGATATGGCGCAGCGGCGCCGTTCTGATAGAGGGGCGCCCATGATCGGGGTTGTCGTATGGAGCAGTGGGTCGCGTGAAAAAGCGATCATCTGGTGCGAAGATCAGGCGACCCTGGCGTATCTGCAAGGGCAAGCCAATTTCATGGGGCCTGGCGAATGGCCGCAACCGGGCGATCTGGTCGAACTGGAGACGCGGACCGTGGGCAATCTGCGCCATGCGCTGAACGTGTCCATGCTGTCCGAACAGAGCTGCCCGCAGATCCCCCGGATATTGGCCGAGGCTGAGGCGCCGGACCGGCCCGCCCTGCGCGTCGTGGCCCAGCAGGATCTGATGCCGCAAGGCCCGACCGCCTCAAAGGCCCCGGCGCGCCGTGCCTTTCCCTATACTCAGCCCCGCAGCGGCGCCGCCTGCTGAGCGTGCTGGCACCAGCCCCGAAAGGGCTGATGCCGGTCGTGATCAGACGCCGCGCGACAGAGCCGCAACGCCGGTGCGCGCCAGATCGTTCAGCCCCAGAGGCCGCATCAGATCGGCAAAGGCCTCCAGCTTGGACGGCGTGCCGACCAGTTCGAACACAAAGCTTTCCAGCGTCGAATCGACCACATTGGCGCGAAAGATCTCGGCAATGCGCAGGGCCTCGACTCGCTTTTCGCCAGTGCCGCGCACCTTGAACAGGCCCAGCTCGCGTTCCACCACCGGACCCTCGACCGTCAGGTCGTGGACCTCGTGCACGACCACGATGCGGCCCAGCTGTGCCTTGATCTGCTCGATCACCTCCGGGGTGCCGCGCGTCACCACCGTGATGCGCGAGCGGTGGCCGGTATGGTCCACCTCGGCCACGGTCAGGCTGTCGATGTTATAGCCGCGGCCCGCGAACAGGCCGATCACGCGGGCCAGGACGCCCGGCTCGTTCTCGACCAGGACGGCCAGGGTGTGGCGCTCCTCGCGCGGCGCATGCGGATCGCGCAGGTCATAGGCCGAATGGCTGGACATGCCCTTCTGGATGTTCAAAGCGTTCATGGTTCTGCCCTTTCTCCGGCCGGTCTCAGACCAGCACCGCGCCTTCGGATTCGATCACGCCCTGCGTCTCGGCCTCGCCCAGCAGCATCTCGTTATGCGGCTTGCCGGACGGGATCATCGGGAAGCAGTTCTCGTGCTTCTCGACCAGCACGTCCAGGATGAAGGGGCCGTCATAATCCAGCATCTGCTGGATCGCGGCGTCCAGATCCTTGGGGTCGCGCACCTGCGCGCCCTTGCAGCCGAAGGCCTCGGCCAGCTTGACGAAATCGGGCAGGCTGTCCGACCAGGACTGGCTGTAGCGTTCGCCATGCAGCAGCTGCTGCCACTGGCGGACCATGCCAAGGCGTTCGTTGTTCAGGATGAACTGCTTGACCGGCAGGCGGAACTGCACCGCGGTGCCCATCTCCTGCATGTTCATCAGCCAGCTGGCATCGCCCGCGACGTTGATCACCAGCGCCTCGGGATGGGCCATCTGCACGCCGATCGACGCCGGCAGGCCATAGCCCATCGTGCCCAGCCCCCCGGACGTCATCCAGCGGTTCGGCCCCTCAAAGCCCAGATATTGCGCGGCCCACATCTGGTGCTGGCCGACCTCGGTCGTGATGTAGCGGTCGTGATTCTTGGTCAGTGCCTCCAGCCGCTCCAACGCGTGCTGCGGCTTGATGATCGTGCTGCTGGGGCGATACGCCAGACATTTGCGCGCCCGCCATTCCTCGATCTGGCCCCACCACTGCTTGAGCGCCGGGCTGTTGACCTTGCGGCCGCGCGACTTCCAGACTTTCAGCAGGTCCTCCAGGACATGGCCCACATCGCCGACGATCGGCACGTCGACGCGCACGACCTTGTTGATGGACGACGGATCGATGTCGATATGCGCCTTGACCGAACCGGGGCTGAAATCCGCGATCCGCCCGGTGATCCGGTCGTCGAAGCGCGCGCCGATATTGATCATCAGGTCGCAGCCATGCATCGCCAGATTGGCCTCGTAGGTGCCGTGCATGCCCAGCATGCCCAGCCACTTGTCGCCCGATGCCGGATAGCAGCCCAGCCCCATCAGGGTCGAGGTGACCGGAAAGCCCGTCCCCTCGGCCAGTTCGCGCAAGAGCTGGCTGGCACCGGGACCAGAGTTGATGACCCCACCGCCCGTATACAGGATCGGACGCTCGGCGTGTTCCATCAGCTCAACCAGGCGCGTGATCGCGGCCAGATCGCCCTTCTTCGTGGGGTTGTAGCGGCCATTGTCGACCTGCTTGGGGCCGACATAGGTGCCGGTCGCGAACTGCACGTCCTTGGGAATGTCGATCAGCACCGGACCCGGGCGGCCCGAGGTCGCCACGTGAAAGCCCTTGTGGATCGTGGCCGCCAGCTTGTCCGTATCCTTGACCAGCCAATTGTGCTTGGTGCAGGGACGCGTGATGCCGACGGTGTCGGCCTCCTGGAACCCGTCGGTGCCGATCATGAAGGTCGGGACCTGCCCCGACAGCACGACCAGCGGGATCGAATCCAGCAGCGCATCGGTCAGGCCGGTGACCGCGTTCGTGGCGCCGGGCCCGGACGTGACCAGCACGACCCCGGGTTTGCCAGTGGCGCGGGCATAGCCCTCGGCCATATGGACGGCGCCCTGTTCGTGGCGGACCAGGACGTGGGTGATGTCGTTCTGCTGAAAGATCTCGTCATAGATGGGTAGGACGGCCCCGCCCGGATAGCCGAATACGGTATCGACGCCCTGATCGCGCAGCGCCTCGACCACCATTCTCGCACCCGTCATTGTTCGGGACATCGTCTTGCTCCATCCATCAAAAATACCCGCCGGACGGACCTTTCCCGACCCGGCGTCGGCGCAACCTAGGGTCACGCCCGGACAGCGTCAATGGCATTTGGTGGAGAAAGTGACGCAGGCAGGCGCCTATTTGAAACTTTGTTTCGCGAACTGTCCGGCGCTATCGGTCGAATTGCGGCAGCGCGATTCGGGCCACCTGTTCGACGATGGGATCGACGGACAGGGGATGCGCCTCGTTCGAATGGGCCTCGGGGTCGCCGATATCCTGCCAGACGCCACCCTTGTATATCTCCAGCGCGCCAAAGCGGGCCTTGTAGTCCATCTTGCGGCTGCCGGGCACCCAATAGCCCAGATAGACATAGGGCAGGCCCGCCGCGCGCGCGATCTCGATATGGTCCAGAATGATATAGGTGCCCATGCTGGCCGGGCGCAGCAGCGGGTTGTAAAAGCTGTAGACTAGGCTCAGCCCGTCATCCAGCACGTCGGTCAGGCAGACCCCCGCCAGATGGTCGTCGCCCGCCGCCAGCTCGGGGATCGCGTCATCCAGGCAGCGATATTCGATGACGCGCGTCTTGACCGGGGTTTCCTCGATCATCGCGGCGAATTCGAAGATGTCCATGTCGGCCATGCCGCCATCGGCGTGGCGGCTGTCCAGATAGCGGCGGAACAGCTCGAACTGCTCCTCGGTGGCCCAGGCACTGGTGGCGACGCGGCGCAGCGCGCCGTTGCGGGCCGTTACGCGCCGCTGCGTGCGCGAGGGATGGAAATCGGCCACCCGGATGCGGGCCGACATGCAGGCCACACAGCTTTCGCAGCTGGGCCGGTAGAGCACGTTCTGCGACCGACGAAAGCCCTGCCGCGACAGGGCGTTGTTCAGGTCGGCGGC
Source organism: Paracoccus hibiscisoli (assembly GCF_005048265.1). GTDB lineage: Bacteria > Pseudomonadota > Alphaproteobacteria > Rhodobacterales > Rhodobacteraceae > Paracoccus > Paracoccus hibiscisoli. The sequence continues at coordinate 84,670 of NZ_SUNH01000013.1, read as the reverse complement.
GTTGTCGCCCTGCAGCGCGGTGAACAGCTTTCGTTCGGCCCGCCCGTGCAGATACGGGCAGGGCTGGGGGGCCGTCACATAGAATTGCGGCGCATGGGGCAGCGTATGGCGCATCAGGTGCGCCCCTTGCAGCATCTGGTCAGATCGCGGCTGGTCATGCGGGCGCTGAGGTTTCCGTTGCAACGGTCAGGAATGCGGCGAAGCCTAGCAACGTTTCTGCGACAGGCCAAGCACGGAAAACGTCATGTTTAACGGACGGCACCGTCGCGCATGGCGGGGTTGCGTTGACTGGGACACGGCGCCCTCTAAGGTGGCGCGCATGAGCTTTTCATCCCGCATCACCCGCCTGCCGCTGCCTGCCGATCCCGCCCGCGCGGCGGATGTCGCGGGCCTGTTTCCCGACCTGCCGGACCGGCTGCGCGACCTAATCGGGGGCGCCGCCGGCTCCAGCCCCTATCTGGCCGGGCTGCTGCGCGCCGAGGCCGATTGGCTGCCCGGCGCGCTGGCGCATGACGATGTTGTCGCGCGCGAGACCGCGGGCCTCGAGGCGCTGGAGGCCGAGCCCCTGGGCATCGCGCTGCGCCGCGCGAAACGGCGGGTGGCGCTTCAGGCGGCGCTGGCCGATCTGGGCGGTGTCTGGCCGCTGGAGCAGGTGACCGGCGCGCTGTCCGATCTGGCCGACCGCGCGGTCGATCTGGCGCTGCGCGCCCATGTCTCGACCGAGATCCGGCGCGGCAAGCTGCCCCAGACCGACGCCGATGCGGGCGGGATCTTTGCGCTGGCCATGGGCAAGGGCGGCGCGCGAGAGCTGAACTACAGCTCGGATATCGACCTGATCGTGCTGTTCGATGAGACCGCCTATGCCGCCGACGCGCAGATGGAGGCCCGCGCCGCGCTGATCCGCGCCACGCGCCGGATGGCCGCGACCCTGTCGGACGTGACCGATCACGGCTATGTCTTTCGCACCGATCTGCGCCTGCGGCCTGATGCGGCGGTGACGCCGGTCTGCATCTCGACCGCCGCGGCCCTGGCCTATTACGAGGCCGAGGGGCGGACCTGGGAACGCGCGGCCTTTATCAAGGCCCGCGCGGCGGCCGGCGATATCGCGGCGGGCGAGCGGTTCCTGCGAGAGCTGCGCCCATTCGTCTGGCGTAAGCACCTGGATTTCGCGGCCATCCAGGACGCCCATGACATGCGGCTGCGCATCCGCGACCACAAGGGTCTGGGCGGGCGGCTGGAGGTGGCGGGCCACAACCTCAAGCTGGGTCAGGGCGGCATCCGCGAGATCGAGTTCTTCACCCAGACCCGCCAGCTGATCGCGGGCGGGCGCGACCGCGACCTGCGCGCCCGCGACACGGTGGGCGGGCTGGCCGCGCTGGCCGCCAAGGGCTGGGTGCCCCAGGACGTCGCGGAGGAGCTGACCGCCCATTACCGCGAGCATCGCGATATCGAGCATCGCATCCAGATGGTGAACGACGCCCAGACCCACAGCCTGCCCAAGGATGACGGCGCGCTACGCGTCATCGCGGCCCTGTCGGGCGAGGCCGACCCCCAGGCCTGGTGCGCCCGCCTGAAATCGCGGCTGGAGCGGGTCCATGCCCTGACCGAGCGGTTCTTTGCCCCCAACGCGCCCACCGACGACCTGCCCGAGCTGTCCGACGAATCGCGCGCGATCATCCAGGGCTGGCAGGCCTATCCGGCGTTGCGGTCCGACCGGGCGCGCCAGATCTTTCGGCGGATCGAGGCCCCGCTGCTGTCGCGCATGGCCCGCGCCGGCCACCCGGCCGAGGCGCTGGCCCGCTTTGACAGCTTTCTGTCGGGCCTGCCTGCGGGGGTGCAGCTGTTTTCCCTGTTCGAGGCCAACCCCCAGCTGATCGACCTGATCGTGGACATCTGCGGCACCGCGCCGGCGCTTGCGGCCTATCTGGCGCGCCATCCGGCGGTTCTGGACGGGGTGCTGGCCGGCAGCTTCTTCGACCCCTGGCCCGGAGAGGCGGCGCTGACCGCCGAACTGGGGCGGGCGCTGGAGCGCGCGCTGACCCAGCCCGGCGGCGGCTATGAGCGCGCGCTGGATGCGGCGCGGCGATGGGCGCATGAATGGCAGTTCCGCATCGGCGTGCATCACCTGCGCGGCCTGATCGGCGCCGAGGAGGCCGCTGTCCAGTATGCCGATCTGGCGGGGGCCTGCGTGGCCGGGCTGTTCCCGGTCACGGCCGCCGATTTCGCGCGCCGCCACGGGCCGCCACCGGGTCGCGGTGCGGTGGTGATGGGCATGGGCTCCCTGGGTGCGCGGGTGCTGAACGCGGCCTCGGACCTGGATCTGATCGTGATCTATGACGCGGGCGGGGCCGAGGCATCCGACGGGCCGCGCCCGCTGGCCGCGCGGCCCTATTACGCGCGGCTGACGCAGGCGATGGTCACGGCGCTGTCCGCACCCACCGCTGAGGGCCGTCTCTATGAGGTCGACATGCGGCTGCGCCCCTCGGGGCGGCAGGGGCCGGTCGCCACCTCGATCCACAGCTTCGAGGCCTATCAGTTGACCGAGGCCTGGACCTGGGAGCATCTGGCCCTGACCCGCGCCCGCTGCGTCGCCCATGCGGGTGCCGACGCCGCCGCCCTGGCCGCCCGGATCGAGACCTTGCGGACCCAGATCCTGACCGCGCGCGGGACCGATGCGCGGGTCCTGCCCGACACGGTGCAGATGCGCGACCGCCTGTTCGCCGCCAAGCGCCCGGACGGACCCTTCGATGCGCGGCAGGGGGCGGGGCGGCTGCAGGACATCGACCTGCTGGCGCAGAGCTGCGCGCTGCGGGCGGGCGATCCGGCGCGTTCGACGCTGGCGCAGCTGCGCGCGGGTCGGCGCGCGGGCCTGCTGACCGCCCCCCAGGCCGAGCGCCTGTCGTCGCTGTGGCGGGCGCAATGGCGGCTGCATGCGGCCACGCGGCTGCTGACCGAGCGCCCGCTGGACATGGATGAGATTGGGCGGGGCGGCCAGGATTTCCTGCTGCGCGAGGTCGAGGCCGAGACACCCCAGGCCCTGCGCGACCGCCTGGCCGACCAGGTCCATGAGGCGCAGGCCATCATCCGGGCGGGCCTGGGTCTGGCGCTCGACTGACCGCCGCGGGGGCGGATCACCCGCTGGCGGCCCGGTCGGCGGCGGGGGGCATGGGGCGCGACAGCAGCTCATCGGCGGGCTGGGCGTGGCTGGCACTGTGCTGCAGCTCGGCCGCGACCTCGGCCAGAGAGCGGCCGCCGATCTGCCCCAGCACCGGGATCGACACCAGCCCCGGTGCCAGCGGTTCGGCGGCGGGCTCGGCCGCTTCGACGAATAGGCCGTGCGCGGTCTTGTCCCAGTAGAACGGGCGCGCCACGACCTCGTAGATCGCCTTCCACCCCGCCAGGCAGCCGAGCGGATAGTAGAAATGCAGCGTGGGCACCCAAGGCAGCAGATGGCGGTGCTTGGACCCCCGCACGGCGCGCATGCCCACGAAGATGCTGAGCAGTTCGGACGTCACGAACAGCGCGAACAGCCCGGTGATGGCCCAGGCCCCGATGCTTGATTCCAGCGGTTCGCGCAGCGGATGGGGCAGGCCGAATGTCAGCAGCCAAAAGCTCCACAGGATCGGGGCCAGCAGATATTGCGACAGTGCGCCAAAGAACTGGACCTGAAAGCCCCAGAACCGCCACGCGCCCAGATCGCGATAAAGGGCCGCGGGGTCGCGCATGTGAACCGCCCAGGTCATCGCGTAGCCCTTGAGCCAGCGGGACCGCTGCTTGATCCAGGGCAGGGTGCGGCAGTTGGCCTCCTCGTCGGTGGTGGTGTCCAGGATCTCGGTCCGCAGGCCGCGCCGGGCCAGGCGGACGCCCAGATCGGCATCCTCGGTCACGTTCCAGGCGTCCCACGCGCCGACCTTTTCCAGCAGGGGCCGGCGAAAGAACAGCGTCGTCCCGCCCAGGGGCACGATCAGCCCCAATCGCGCCACGCCGGGCAGCAGGATGCGGAACCAGCCCGCATATTCGACCGTAAAGCACCGCGCCAGCCAGTTGCTGCGAGGGTTGTAGAAATCCAGCGCGCCCTGCAGGCAGGCCACGTCGGCGGGCGCGAAATGAAAGCGGTGGGCGACCTTGTGCAGCTGGTCGGGGTCGGGCCGGTCCTCGGCATCCCAGATGCCCACGATCTGGCCGCGGCAGAAATTCAGCGCATAGTTCAGCGCCCGGGGCTTGGTCTTGATCGGGCCGTCGGGAACGCGCACCACGCGGATCCAGTGCGGCAGGCGCACGCCATGCAGGGCGGCCTCGGTGATCTGGTCGCTGGCCTCGATCACCAGCAGGATATCGGTCAGCTCGCGCGGGTATTCCAGCCGCGCCAGACGGGCGACCAGCTTGCCCGCGACGTCGTTCTCGTGAAACAGCGGCACCATGACCGAGATCAGCGGCAGCGCGGCCTCCATCCGCGGGGCGGCCGCTTGGCCTTGGGCGATGGCCAGCGCCAAGTCGCGCTGTTCGATCCCCGCCCGGCGCGCAGCCAGAAAGGACAGCAGCTTCAGCCCGCTCTGCGTCAGCAGCGTCAGCACCGCCCACAGCGTCAGCAGCCCCACCACCAGCGACGGGGCCAGCAGGATGCCCGTCCCCGTCAGCGCCACCGCCAGAACCGCGATCCGGCCGGTGCGGCCCGCGTTCTGGGTCCGGCAACTCTCACGGGCCGGAACGCGGGTCTCGGCCTCGCGGATCAGGCGGATGCGGCGCGAGTTCAGGACCCCGGCCTGGGCCTGCTCCTCGCTGCACAGCAGCATGCGCACTTGCCCGAACTGCCCCGGCAGGTGCGGCAGCAGGGCCGCGAATTCATCGGGGCGGGCGGTCGCGATCCAGGTGACCCCGCCGATGCGCCGCCAGGGCAGGATGCCATGCGTCAGACAGAATCCCGCCTCGGCCACGTCGATAAGCCGCGGATCGGCGGGGGTCTGGTCGGGGTCGATCGCAGTGGTGCGCCATTGCCGCGACAGCGCGCGGGCCAGGGCCGCGGGTTCGACCATGCCTTGCGCCAGCAGAACCTGTCCCAGACGCACGCCCAACCGGGCCTGGATCACCGTCGCCTTGAGCAGATCGCCGGGATCGACGGCGCCGTCCTCCAGCAGGATCTGTCCCAACGACCGCTGATCGCGCGGGGCCAGTGTCGGGCCCCTCAGGACTGCGCCCCCCACCGCGCGTCCGCCCAGATCGGGCAGGTTGGCAGGCCGAGGCAGAGGGGCAAGCTGCGCCATGGTCGCTTCCGTGTTGGACGACCCCTCTTGGCACGGCAAAGCTTAACAGAGGATTAACTTGGCCGGGCACGGTCGGGAAAAACCCGACCGTGCTGCGCTTTTGGGATCAACCGCGGCGCGCGCGCATCGAATCGGTGAAGCGCTGGAACAGATACAGGCTGTCCTGGGGGCCGGGCGCGGCCTCGGGGTGGTGCTGGACCGAAAACACCGGGCGGTCGGCCATGCGGATGCCGCAATTGCTGCCGTCGAACAGGCTGACATGGGTCTCGATCACGCCCCGGGGCAGGCTCTGCGAATCGACGGCGAAACCGTGGTTCATCGAGGTGATCTCGACCTTGCCGGTCTCGACGTCGCGCACCGGGTGGTTGGCGCCGTGATGGCCGTGGCTCATCTTGACCGTCCGGGCGCCAAGCGCCAGAGCCAGCATCTGGTGGCCCAGGCAGATGCCAAAGATCGGCATGTCGCGCGCCAGCAGGTCCTTGATCATCGGCACCGCATAGGCGCCGGTCGCCGCCGGATCGCCGGGGCCGTTGGACAGGAACACGCCCTCGGGCTCGTGGGCCATCACCTCCTCGGCGGTGGCGGAGGCGGGCAGCACCGTCACCTCGGCGCCGTAAGCCACCAGCGAACGCAGGATGTTGCGTTTCGCGCCGTAATCCAGGGCCACGACCTTGAAGGGCTTGTCCTGGGGGGCGGTGCTGAAGCCCGCGCCCCATTGCCACGCACCCTCGTCCCACCGATAGCTCTGGGCGCAGCTGACGTCCTTGGCCAGGTCCAGGCCCACCAGGCCCTGCCAGTCGCGGGCGCGGGCGATCATCGCCTCGATGTCGAAATTGCCGTCTGGGTCATGGGCCAGCACCACATGCGGGGCGCCCTGCTGGCGGATCGCGCGGGTCAGGCGGCGGGTGTCGACACCGCCGATGCCGATGCGGCCGCGCCGCGCCATCCAGTCGGTCAGCTCGGACGTGCTGCGCCAGTTCGACGGCTCGGTCGGGTCCCACCGCACGACGATGCCGCTGGCGACGGGGTCCTGCGCCTCGTCATCCTCGGCGGTGACGCCGGTATTGCCGATATGGGGAAAGGTGAAGGTCACGATCTGGCTGGCATAGGAGGGATCGGTCATGATCTCCTGATAGCCGGTCATGGCGGTGTTGAAGACCAGTTCGGCCACAACCTCGCCAGGAGCGCCGAAGCCCATCCCATAGAAGACGGTTCCGTCGGCAAGCGCCAGGCAGGCGGTCGGTTTTGCAGCCATGTCGGCACCTCTGGTGTGAAATCAGCCGGTGAATAGGGGGCGGGCGTCCCAAGGTCAACCCGCCCTGGCCGTGGGGCGGTCCTTGAACAGTGCGGCGCGGGGGGCTAAATTCCCGATCTTCCGGCGCATCCCGCGCCCTGGGTTGGAGACGATCATGGAACTGCGCGCCAAGCTGCAAGCCGCCACCAAAGAGGCGATGAAGGCCCGCGACAGCGCCCGCCTGTCCACGCTGCGCCTGATTGCCGCCGCCGTCAAGGACCGCGAGATCGCGGCACGCGGCGGGGATGGCGACGGCACCCTGACCGAGGGCGATCTGGTGCTGATCCTGTCGCGCATGGTCAAGCAGCGCCAGGAATCCTCCAAGGCCTATGAGGAGGGCGGCCGCCTGGAGCTGGCCGCGCGCGAGCAGGACGAGATCGGCGTGATCCAGGAATTCCTGCCCCGCCAGATGAATGCGGTCGAGACGACCGCCGCGATCGATGCGGTCATCGCCGATCTGGGCGCATCGGGCATTCGCGACATGGGCCGCGTGATGGCCGCCCTGAAGGAGCGCCACGCCGGGCAGATGGATTTCGGCGCCGTGGGGCCCGCGGTCAAGGCGCGCCTGCTGGCGTGAAACCCGCACGGTCCTGAGGGGTTGGGCGGGCAGGAGGTAACCCCATGCCCGCCAGATCTAAAGCCCAGCAACGCGCCGCAGGCGCGGCCCTGTCCGCCAAGCGCGGAGAGAGCAAAGTCGGCGACCTGCAAGGCGCGTCCAAGGACATGTATGACAGCATGACCGAGGCCGAGCTGGAAAACATCGCCGCCACCGACCATGACGACCTGCCCGACCGGGCCCCGGACGACTAGCGGACCGAGGCCAGCCGCCGCAGCAGCTCGTCACACAGGCTGCGGCGTTCGTCCGGGGTCAGGAACGCGCCCAGCTCGATCTCGCGCTGGCCGTCGGTCAGGGTCAGATAGGCCTCGACCGGGCCGTCGCGCAGGCTGGGGCGCACCCAATAGCTGTTGGTCTGCCACAGCCGCTCGGGGCGGCCCGGATCGTGGCGGCGCACCTCCAGCCGGGCGCGACCCAGGACCAGCTCCTCATGCGTCTGCCCGCTGCGATAGCTGAGCTGGATCGCCAGCCACACGCCCCCCACCGCCAGCACCATGAAGGGCAACAGCCCCCACAGCACCTGCGTGCCCAGCACCGCCAGCATGGGCAGCGACAGGAAGGCGGCGGTTGCGGCGATGAACCAGACGAACCCGCGCTTGGGCAGCGACCGATGCGGCCACAGGGTCAGTTTTTGCAAAAAGGCCCCGGACGTGTCCGGGGCCTGATCGTGCCAATGATAGGGCATCGTCGGACGATCTCAGTGGGCGCGGCTGTGGTCCCAGTCCTCGCGCTTGGGCAGCTGCTCGAACGTGTGCTCGGGCGGGGGCGAGGGCAGGGTCCATTCCAGCGTGTCGGCGTATTCATTCCAGTAGTTGTTCTGGGTCACGCGCTTGCCTGCGAACAGGGTGTAGAACACGATGCCGATGAAGAACAGGAACGACGCGAAGGACAGATAGGCGCCCCACGAGCTGATCGCGTTCCAGAAGGCGTATTCCACCGGATAGTCGATATAGCGGCGCGGCATGCCCTGACGGCCCAGGAAGTGCTGCGGGAAGAAGGTCAGGTTCGCACCGATGAACATCATCCAGAAGTGCAGCTTGCCGGCCCATTCGGGATACTGGCGGCCCGACATCTTGCCCATCCAGTAATAGATGCCCGCAAAGATCGCGAAGACCGCACCCAAGGACATCACATAGTGGAAATGCGCCACAACATAGTAGGTGTCGTGATACACGCGGTCCAGCGGCGCCTGCGACAGGACCACGCCGGTGACGCCGCCCACGGTGAACAGGAACAGGAAGCCGAAGGCCCAGAGCATCGGCGTCTTGAACTCCACCGAGCCGCCCCACATCGTCGCGATCCACGAGAAGACCTTGATGCCCGTGGGCACGGCGATCGTCATGGTGGCCAGCATGAAATAGCTCTGCTGGGTCAGCGACATGCCGACGGTGTACATGTGGTGCGCCCAGACCACGAAGCCCAGGATGCCGATCGCGGCCATGGCCAGAACCATCGGCAGGTAACCGAAGACCGGCTTTTTCGAGAAGGTCGCGATGACATGGCTGATGATGCCAAAGCCGGGCAGAATGATGATGTACACTTCCGGGTGGCCGAAGAACCACAGGATGTGCTGGTACAGCACCGGGTCACCGCCGCCGGCCGGATTGAAGAAGTTCGTGCCGAAGTTGCGGTCCATCAGCAGCATGGTGATGGCGCCGGCCAGGACGGGCAGGGCCAGCAGGATCAGCCAGGCGGTGATGAAGACCGACCAAGCGAACAGCGGCACCTTGAACAGGGTCATGCCGGGGGCGCGCATGTTCAGGAAGGTGGTGATGATGTTGATCGCACCAACGATCGAGCTGGCACCCGAGACGTGGACGGCGAAGATCGCCAGGTCCATCGAATAGCCGCCCTCGTTCGTGGACAGCGGCGGGTACAGGACCCAGCCCACGCCCGAACCCAGCTGCTGGTTGCCGCCCGGCGACAGCAGCGAGGCGATGCCCAGCAGCAGACCGGTGACATACAGCCAATAGCTGAGGTTGTTCATGCGCGGGAAGCTCATGTCCGGCGCGCCGATTTGCAGCGGCATGAAGTAGTTGCCAAAGCCGCCGAACAGCGCGGGAATCACCACGAAGAACATCATCAGCACGCCATGATACGTAATCAGGACGTTCCAGAGGTGGCCGTTCGGGCTGCACTCACGGGTGGCGTCGGCGAAGAATCGCGCGCCCTCCATGCACATGTACTGCACGCCCGGCTCGTGCAGTTCCATCCGCATGTAGACCGTGAAGGCCACCGCGATGAAACCGGCGATGCCGGAGGTGAAAAGGTAAAGAATACCAATGTCTTTGTGATTGGTGGACATGAACCAGCGGGTAAAGAACCCGCGCGTGTCATGATGGTCGTCGTGGCCGTGTGCGGCTGCGTCTGCCATACCCGAACTCCCTCAAGATGTCGTCGATCCGGCCTGTCGACCGTCATTATCACGCGTTCTTTAGACCACCTGCATGAATCGGGCAATGCGTCACTGTGGCCTTGCGAGCGAACGCCCCGTCCAGACTAGCAGATCCGGGCGGGGCCTGATCGCGGCGTCATGCGGCGCATCGCCGCAGGCGCGATCACTCGGCCGGGGCGTCCGGCGAGACGGTCGTCAGATAGGCCGCAAGGTCCGCCTGGTTGCGGTTCAGCTTGAACGTCATCTTGCTGCGGGCCGAATCATCGCCCGACTTCTCGCGGACCCAGACGGTGGGGTCGGTGACATAGGCGATCATCTCCTCCTCGGTCCAGACCAGGTCGGGATTGGCCGCCTTGGCGGCCAGCAGGCCGTCTCCATAGCGATAGCCCTCCTCCTCGGCGATGGGGGATCCGATGATGTTCCACAGGTTCGGACCGGTGGCGCCGCCCTTGACGATGTCGGTGCCGCTGGCATCCTGGATCATGTGGCAGGCGCGGCACTTGCGGAATTCGCTTTCGCCCGCGACGGGGTCGCCGGTTTCCTGTGCAACGGCCGGAATGGCTAGGGTCGCGCCCAGCAGGGCGCCGACAATGGCTGATCTCATGCGTAGTTCCTCGCTCCGCCCCGTGGGTGGGGCCGTGGTCTCCCGTCGGGCATCGTAGAGCCAGATCGAGGCGGAAGGCCAGCCACCGAAAGGTCGCATCGCAAGATTTGATCGGCCTTAGCCGAACTGGCGCGCGAACCCGTCCCGCAGCGCCACGTCCAGATCGGCCATCCCCACCGGCAGGCCCAGATCGACCAGCGACGTCACCCCGTGCCCGCTGATGCCGCAGGGCACGATGCCGTCGTAATGCGACAGATCCGGGTCCACGTTGATCGAGATGCCGTGAAAGCTGACCCAACGGCGCAGCTTGACGCCGATGGCCGCGATCTTGTCCTCGCGCATCTGGCCGTCGGGCAGGGGGGGCTTGTCGGGGCGCGGCACCCAGACGCCCACGCGGCCCTCGCGGATCTGGCCCGACACGCCAAAGCTGGCCAGCGCGTCGATCACCCACCCCTCCAGCTGTCCGACAAAGGCGCGCACGTCGCGGCCCCGCCGGTTCAGGTCCAGCATCACATAGACGATACGCTGGCCCGGCCCGTGATAGGTGTATTGCCCCCCGCGCCCCGTCGCATGCACCGGAAAACGCGGCTGCAGCAGGTCCTGCGCGTTCGCGCTGGTGCCGGCGGTATAGATGGGCGGGTGCTCGACCAGCCAGACGGCCTCGGGGGCGGTGCCGGCCAGGATGGCGGCCACGCGGTCCTCCATGACGGCCACGGCCTGATCGTGGCCGGTCAGGCCGCTGCTGATGATCCATTCAACCATGTCCCGCGATGTGGCGGTTCCGCCCGGTCCCGTCAACATCGATCTGGCCGCGCAGAAAGCGCTTTTCTTTGCACCGCGCCTCGGCTATCAGGCGCGCACTGCCCGGATGCGGCCGTGGCGGAATTGGTAGACGCGCAGCGTTGAGGTCGCTGTTCCTTAACCGGAGTGGAAGTTCGAGTCTTCTCGGCCGCACCAACCCCCCCTTTTTCCATTGATGCCTTGACGCCGCCCCGATGCGGGGCATTCTGGTTCCCTGACAATAGGGATGCCGATGCCCCTCTATTATTCCGCCGCCGCGCGACAAGAGACTTGTCGCTTTGACGGGCTGGCCGCCGTGCTGGCCGCGGCTTCGCCTGAACGGTCAGGCGATCAGCTGGCGGGCATTGCGGCGGGCAGCGCGCTGGAGCGGGTCGCGGCGCGGCGCGTGCTGATGGACCTGCCGCTGACGGCGTTCCTGAACGACCCCCTGATCCCCTATGAGACCGACGAGGTCACGCGCCTGATCCTGGACGGTCACGACCGCGCGGCCTTTGCGCCGGTAGCGGCGATGACCGTGGGGGGCTTTCGCGACTGGCTGCTGTCGCCCGCCGCTGATACCGCCGCCCTGGCCGCGCTGGCCCCCGGCCTGACGCCCGAGATGGTGGCCGCGGTCAGCAAGCTGATGCGCAACCAGGACCTGATCCGCGTGGCGCGCAAGGTTCGCGTGGTGACGGCGTTTCGCAACACCATCGGCGGGCAGGGGGTGCTGGCCTCGCGGTTGCAGCCGAACCACCCGGCGGATGATCCGCGCGGCATCGCGGTGGCGGTGCTGGACGGGCTGCTGCAGGGCGCGGGCGATGCGGTGATCGGGATCAACCCGGCCTCGGACAATCTGGCCAATTGCCACGCGCTGCTGGTCGCCCTGGACGAGATGCGCCAGGCGCTGGAGATCCCGACGCAGACCTGCGTGCTGACCCATGTGACCAACGCGCTGACCCTGCTGGAGCGGGGCGCGCCGGTCGATCTGATCTTTCAGTCCGTCGCGGGCAGCCAGGCCGCCAATGACGGCTTCGGCATCACCCTGTCCATGCTGGCCGAGGCGCATCAGGCGGGGCAGGAGGCCGGTCGCGGCACCGTCGGCCAGAACGTGATGTATTTCGAGACGGGGCAGGGGTCCGCTTTGTCGGCGGATGCCCATCATGGCGTCGATCAGCAGACGATGGAGGCCCGCGCCCAAGGCGTCGCCCGGGCCTATGCGCCGCTGCTGGTCAACACGGTCGTGGGCTTCATCGGGCCGGAATACCTGTTCGACGGCAAGCAGATCATCCGCGCGGGGCTGGAGGATCATTTCTGCGGCAAGCTGCTGGGCCTGCCGATGGGGGTGGACGTCTGCTACACCAACCATGTCGAGGCCGATCAGGACGACATGGACACGCTGTCCACCCTTCTGGCGCAGGCCGGGGTCAGCTTCGTCATCGCGGTGCCGGGCGCCGATGACGTGATGCTGGGATACCAAAGCCTGGCCTTCGAGGACATCGCCTATCTGCGCGAGATCACCGGCCTGACCCCCGCGCCCGAATTCGCCCGCTGGCTGGAGGGGTTCGGCCTGGCCGGGGGCATCCTGCCCGATGCGGGGGCGATGGCCCGCCGCCTGGGCCTGCCCGCATGAGCGCGCCTGACCTGCGCCGCCTGTCCGCGCTGACGCCCGCGCGGGTGCGGTTGCAGGCCGGGGCGGGGGCCACCGCCTTGGGCGATCTGATGGCCTTTCAGGAGGATCACGCCGCCGCCCGCGATGCGATCCAGGCCGCCGTGGATTGGGACGCGCTGGCCCGCGATCTGGCGCCGCTGCCGGTGCTGCGCGTGGCCAGCCGCGCGACCGACCGGGCGACCTATCTGCGCAGGCCCGATCTGGGGCGGCAGCTGGGGGACTGCGATCTGCCGCGGTCCGCGCCGCCGCTGCTGGTGGTGATCGGCGATGGGCTGTCCGCGCCCGCGGTCATGGCGCAGGCGGCGGGGGTCACGCGGGCGCTGGTGGCGCTGCTGCCCGAGCTGGCGGGCCGGCCCGTCGTGCTGGCGCAGGGCGCGCGGGTGGCCCTGGGCGATGCGATCGGAGAGGCGATGGGGGCGGGCATGGTGATCATGCTGATCGGAGAGCGCCCCGGCCTGTCGGTGGCCGACAGCCTGGGCGCCTATCTGACCCATACTCCGCGTGTGGGGCTGCGCGACAGCGCGCGCAACTGCGTGTCGAACATCCACCTGCGGGGCGGCCTGTCCCATGCCGCCGCGGCCGAGCGTCTGGCCTGGCTGGTCACCCAAGCCCGCCGCATCGGCGCCACGGGCGTCGCGCTGAAGGATGAGAGCGGCAGCACCGGGATGCTGCCGCAGTCCTAGTCCGCGATGCGGGCCACGGCGGCACCGGCCCCCGTGGCGATCTGCAGCCGGGCCCATTCCTTGGCCGCGTCGTTCCTGGCCGACACCGCCTGCAGCCGCGCCGCCGCGCGCTGGCGGTCCACGTCCAGCAGATCGACCAGCGGCAGGGCGCCGGCCTCGAAATTGGTGCGGGCCAGCGCATAGGCGCGGTCATAGCTGGCGGATGCCTGATCCAGCGCCGTGACCCGCTGGCGCAGGCGGCGCAGGGTCGACTGGCTGGTCTGGACATCCTCGACCGCCGCGGCGACCTGGCTGCGAAAGGCCAGATCGGCCTGGCGCGCCTCGGACAGGCGGCGGGTACGGGCAGCCCCCAGCACGCCCTGATTGGCGACCGGCAGGCTGATGCGCGGGCCGAACCCCCAGGCCGTGGCCCCGCCCTGATCGCTGACCGTGCCCGAGAGCGACAGCGACGGCAGCATGTCCGCCGTGGCCACCCCCACCGCCGCCAGCGCCTGCACCAGATCCTGCTGGGCCGCGCGGATGTCGGGGCGGTTGCGCAGCAGGTCCGCCGGAATCCCGGTGCCGGGACCCGGCGGGATGCGCAGCGCGCCCGACCCGCCCTGCATCTGCGCCATCAGCGGCCCGGCCTGCTGGTTCAGCAGCGTGGACAGGCGATAGACCTGGGCGTTGAACTGGGCCTCGAAATTGGGCAGGTCGGCGCGGGCGATCTGCAGCAGGGCCTCGGTCTGGGCGATGTCGTAATCGGTGGCCAAGCCCAGGGCCTGGGTTTCGCGGGTCACCGACAGCGTGGCCTCGCGGGCACGGATCGTCTCGCGCGTCAGGGCCATGGCCTGCTGGTTGAAGCGGGCATCGGCATAGGCGCCGATCACCTCGGCCAGCCAGGCCAGGCGGGTGACCTGGGCCTGCGCCTCGGCCGAGGCGACCCCGGCTGTGGCCCCTTCGCGGGCACGGCGCGCGCCCCCGAACAGATCGAACACAAAGCCCGCCGACAGGGTCGCGCTGCTGGTGGTCGCGGTGGGCTGGCCGTCACCGCCCGCGCGCACGCGGCTGGCCGAGGCCGGGTCGCCCGCGATCTGCGCCGACAGGGGCTGGGTCGCCTGCAGGTCGGCGGCGGCCGCGCGGATGCGTTCATTGGCGGTGATGATGTCCAGGCTGGTGCCCAGCCCCCCCGCGATCAGCCGCGACAGGGTGCGGTCCTGATAGCCCGACCAGAAGGCGTTGGTGCCGACCTGGCCCAGGGCGCCGCCCTCGGTTTCGGCAAAGGCACCCTGGACGCGGGTGTCGGGCAGGTCGGTGGGGTCGGGCCCCACCGCGGCACAGGCCGAGATCATCAAAAGCGCGCCAAGCGACAGCGTCGCGCGGGTCATGCGGAGATGGGTCACGAGGGTTGTTCCTTCTTGCGCGACAGCAGCGACCGGATCTTCAGCACGGCCACGTAAAAGACCGGCACCAGGAAGATCCCGATGGCGGCGGATGAGGCCATGCCGCCCAGAACCCCGATGCCGATCGAGTTCTGCGCCCCCGCACCCGCACCGGAGGCGATGGCCAGCGGCAGCACGCCCAGCATGAAGGCGAAGGTCGTCATCAGGATCGGGCGCAGGCGCTGGCGGGACGCAATCAATGCGGCCTCGACCACGGATTTGCCCTCATGCACCTGGGCCTGGGCGAATTCGACGATCAGGATGGCGTTCCGGGCGGCCAGCCCGATGGTCGTCAGCAGGCCGACCTTGAAATAGACGTCGTTCGACTGGCCGAAATACAGCGCCGCGACCAGCGCGCCCAGAATGCCCACCGGCACCGTCAGCATCACCGCCAGAGGCACCGCCCAGCTTTCGTACAGCGCGGCCAGCGACAGGAACACCACCAGCGCCGACAGCGCGAACAGCAGCGGCGCCTGGTTGCCCGACAGGCGTTCCTGGAACGAGAGGCCCGTCCAGGCGGTGCCGTATCCGCCCTCCATATCCGCGACCATCTGTTCCATCACGCTCATCGCCTCGCCTGACGACAGGCCGGCGACGGCCGCCCCGCTGAGTTCCAGCGCCCGCGTGCCGCCGAACCGCGCCAGCGATTGCGGCTCCTGCTGCCAGCTTTGGTCGGCGAAGGCGCCGAAGGACACCATCTCTCCCTGGTTGTTGCGGGCATACCAGCGGTCGACGTCCTCGGGCTGGCTGCGGGCATAGGCCTCGCCCTGGACGATGACGGGGCGCAGGTCGTTGCCAAGCGCAAAGTCGTTCACGTCCCGCCCGGCAAAGATCACCGACAGCATGGCGTTCACGTCGCCGATGTTCAGGCCAAAGGCTGCGGCCTTTTGCTGGTCAATATCCAGGCGCAGGGCGGTCTGGGTGTTGGCGGTCTCGTTGCCGCGCAGGTTGGTGACCTGGCCGCCCGCCTGTGCGTCGGCGACCAACTGGTTGGCGGCGGCGGCCAGTGCGTCCTGACCCTGTCCGGTCTGGTCCACCAGATACATGGTAAAGCCCGACGAGGTGCCTAGGCCCTGGATCGCGGGCGGCTGCAGCGCAAAGATCATGCCCTGGCGGTTGGTGGTGAAGAAATAGCCGTTCGCCCGGTTCACCAGGGAGGCGATGTCGAACCCGTCGCGTTCGGCGTAATCGCGCAGCTTGATGAAGACCAGCGCGTTGCTTTGGCCCGTGCCGCCAAAGCTGAAGCCCAGGGCGGCAAAGACCGATTCCACCGTGTCGGTCTCCTGGGTCAGTAGGTATTGCTCGACCCGCTCGACCAGGGCCTGGGTCTGCTGGGTGGTCGATCCGTCGGGGCCCTGGATGATGGCCAGGGCGACGCCCTGATCCTCGTCGGGCAGGAACGATCCGGGCAGGCGGTCGAACAGCGTCATGACGCCAAAGCCGATCGCGATCAGCACCAGAAGCATCCGCAGCGGGCGTTTCACCAGCCGCGTCACGGCGCTCATGTAGCCGTCATTGACCCGGTCCAGGTTGCGGTTGAACCAGCGGGCGGGCGCGATGCCGCCCTGACCATGCTTGCGCGCCTTCAGCAGGCTTGCGCACATGGCAGGCGTCAGGATGACGGCCACGCCCAGGGACAGGATCATCGCCGTGATGATGGTGATCGAGAACTGGCGATAGATCACGCCCGTGGCGCCGGTCTGGAACGCCATCGGCAGGAACACCGCCGACAGGACCAGCACGATGCCGACCAGCGCGCCGGTGATCTCGTCCATGCTCTTTTCCGTGGCGGCGACGGGGTCAAGGCCCTCCTCCTCCATCACGCGTTCGACGTTCTCGACCACGACGATGGCGTCATCGACCAGCAGGCCGATGGCCAGGACCAGCGCGAACATGGTCAGCGTGTTGATGGAAAAGCCCGCCACCGCCAGCACCGCAAAGGTGCCCAGCAGCACGACCGGGATCGCCACGACCGGGATGATCGTCGCCCGCCAGCTTTGCAGAAAGACCAGGATGACCAGAAAGACCAGCACGACGGCCTCGGCCAGGGTCTTGTACACCTGGGTGATCGACTTTTCCACAAAGGGCGAGGTGTCATAGGGATAGGTGATCTCGACCCCCGGGGGCAGGGCGCCCGCCAGCCCGTCGATGGTCTCACGCACCGCGGCGGCGGTGGAAACCGCGTTCGCGCCGGTGGCCAGGTTCACCGCAACGGCGGCCGCCGGGTTGCCGTTATAGCGCGAATTGCCGCCATAGCTTTCCTGCCCGATCTCGATCCGGGCGACGTCGCCCAGAAACACGGTCGATCCGTCCGGATCGACGCGCAGCAGGATGCTCTCGAATTCGTCGACGGTGGACAGTTGCGACTGGGCGGTGACGGACACGGTCAGGCGCTGACCCTCGACGGCGGGCTGGGCACCCAGATTGCCGACGGTGACGTTGGTGTTCTGGGCGGCGACGGCGGCGGTCACATCGGCGGGGGTGACGCCGTATTGCACCATCTTCATCGGGTCCATCCAGATCCGCATCGCATAGCCCGACCCGAAGGTGTTGATCGAACCGACGCCCGGCGTGCGCTTGACCGGGTCCTCGATGAACTGCGCGATCAGGTCGCCCAGCTGGACGGTGGAATAGCTGCCATCCGCCGCCGTCAGCGCCGCCACCAGCAAGATCGAGCTGGACGAGCGTTCGACCTGCACGCCCTGCTGCTGCACCACGTCGGGCAGCTGCGAGGTGACCAGCTGCAGCTTGTTCTGCACCTGCACCTGGGCGATCTCGGGGTCGACCGTGTCGTCAAAGGTCAGCGCGATCGAGGCCGAGCCCGGCGTCGAATTCGACGTCATGTAGGTCAGCCCGTCGATGCCGGTCATGGCATCCTCGATGACGGTGGTGACCGAGGATTCGACGATCTCGGCCGAGGCGCCGTTATAGGCGGCGCGGATCTGGACGGTCGTGGGGGCGATCTGGGGATATTGCTCGATGGCCAGGCTGTTCAGGCCAAGCGCGCCGACCAGCATGGTGATCAGCGCGATCACCCAGGCAAAGACGGGGCGGTGAATGAAGAAACGGGCCATGCGCTTACTCCGCCGCGGGTGCGGTTGCGGCATCCGCTGCGGGTGCGTCCCCGGCCGGAGCCTGTTCGCGCACCACGCCGGTCTGGTCGATGGTCACGGGGACGGTAACGACCTCCATGCCCTCGGCCAGGCCCGCCAGGCCGTCGACGACCAGCAGGTCGCCATCCTCCAGCCCCTCGGTGATGATCCATTGCTGATCATAGCTGCCATCTTCGGTCAGGCGGCGCTGGCTGACCTTGCCGTCCTGGACGACCCAGGCCGTCAGGGTGCCGATCTTGTCGCGCGTGGCCGAGGATTGCGACACCAGGATGGCCGAGGTCACGCCCAGCTCGACCTTGCCGCGCAGGAACATGCCCGGCAGCAGCAGGTTGTCGGGATTGTCGAAACGGAACCGCGTGTCGATCGACCCGGTCGAGGTCGACACCGTCACCCCCGGCGCGACCAGCTGGCCCACCGCCTGATATTCGCGCCCGTTCTCCAGCGTCAGGGTCGCGGCCAGTTCGTCGTTCAGGCGCAGGCTGCCATCGGTGATGTCGTCCAGAACGCTGAGAAACCGCGACGAGGGTTCGTACATGTCGACCTCGATCGGGTCCAGCTGGGTGACGGTGGCCATGGCCTCGGCCTGGCCCGCGGTCACCAGATCACCCACCGATGCGGCCGCCACGCTGGCGATGCCGGCGATGGGGCTGGTCACCGTCGTCCAATCCAGATCGGCCTGCGCCAATGTGCGCGTGGCTTCGGCCGATTGCAGGGTGGCATTGGCCTGGTCCAGCGTGGCCTGGGCCTGCTCGACCTGGGCCTGGGTGGTGCCGGACCCCAGCAGCTGCCGCGTGCGGTCAAAGGACGATTGCGCCTGCGTGACCTGGGCCGTGGCCGAGGCGACCTGCGCCTCGGCGCTGGCCAGGTTCGCCTGATAGGTCGTGTCCTCGATGCGGAACATCGGCGTGCCCGCCTCGATCGGGGCGCCGGGCTGATACAGGATCTCGGTGACGATGCCGCCGACCCGCGGGCGGATCGCCGTGTCCGAGGCCGCGACCGCGCGCCCCGGCATGGTGACGATTCGCGGCACGTCCTGGCGCGCGACGGGCATCACGCCGACCTGCTTGGGGGGCATCCCGCCCGGCGCCTGCGACCAGGCCATGGCGGGAAGCAGAATCGCGGCGACCATGGCGGCGCCGGTCGCAAGGCTGTATTTCGGCATTGTAATCGTCCTGGAAGTGCACTCGACGGTGCGTCACTGTCGGGCGCTGATTGCATGATTTTGCGGACTATGCAATATTTGCTTTAACTGCAGGGATGACTGCATGGGGAGACTGCCACGAAAATGACCATCAACCTTCGCGACCGCCGCCGCCTGCAGACCGCCCGCGAGATCCAGCTGGCGGCGCTGCGCCTCAGCCTGCGGCACGGCTATGCCTGCGTCACGACCGATTCCATCGCGTCCGAGGCCGGGATCAGCACCCGGACCTTCTTCAACTATTATCCGAACAAGCAGGCGGCGGTGCTGGGCATGCCCCCCCAGCTGGACAGTTGTGCGGCGGAATGGATCGTGACCTCGACCGGGCCGCTGGTTGACGACCTGGCCTGTCTGCTGGGCCGCATGCTGGAGGCGAAGGAGATCGACCGCGAGATCGTCCGCATGATCGAACAGGTCTGGGACACCACGCCCGAGCTGATGGCGGTGTTCCGCAATTCGATGGACAACATCGCCCTGACGCTGGGCGGGCTGCTGCATACGCGCCTGGGCCCCGACCGCCAGCCCGAGGCGATGCTGATCGCCGAACTGGCAACCCATGCGCTGTCGCATGCGGTGCGCCACTGGGCCGCCGATGACGCGATGTCGGTCAGCGACATCCCCCCGATGATCGCCCGCCAGATGCGGCAGGTGGGGCACCTGCTGGTCTGAGCGGCGTCAGAAAGTCAGGCGCGTGCGGCGGCTGTCGGCGTCGGCTGTGACCTCCAGCACGCCGCCGATCTGGGCGGTGGCGCCCTCCAGCAGGACCGACCCGAACCCCGCATCGGAGTCCGCCCGGTCTGGATCGGTGGCATTGGGCGCGTCATAGCGTTCGGTCCAGTCCAGCACGGTGCCGCTGTCGTCGCTGTGCCAGCTGACATCCAGCGTTCCGTCCACCGGGCCCAGCACGCCGTATTTGAACGCGTTCGTCGCCAGTTCGTGCAGGATCAGCGACATCGGCACGACCCGCTTGGCCGAAATTGTCAGATCACCGCCGCCGATAGTCACCCGCGCGCCGCGATAGGGGGCCAGCGTGGTGTCCACCAGATCCTGCAGGCCGACCTGCGACCGGGTGCCCTTGGCCGTGGTCAGCCCGTGGGACGCGGCCAGCGCATTGATGCGGGTGCCGACCTCGTGGACGACGGTCTGGGCGTCGTCCGTCTCTCGGCCCGCCATCCGCAGCATGGCCGAGATCTGGGTGAACAGGTTCTTGACCCGGTGGTCCATCTCGGAAATCACCGCCTCGCGCAGGGTGGCGGCCGATTGCGCGGCGGTCACGTCCAGCATCACGCCCAGCACCCGGCAGTCGCCGTCATCCGTCCCGAAACGCGCGCCTGCTGTCTCCAGCCGCACCCCGGACCGCGCGTCGGATGCGGGCGTCAGCACCCGCCGAAAGCCCTGGCCCGCCGCGCAGGCCGCCAGATCGGCCAGCAGCCCTTCGCGGTCGGGCGCCGCGATCATCGCCGCAAAGGCCGAGATCGGCAGCTGCGCGGTCTGCCCCAGCCCCAGCAGGTCCGAGCTGTCGTCGATGGTCAGCACCTGGGCGCGGGCGTCATAGTCCCAGACCGCAATGCGCGCCAGCGACCGCACGGCCTTGAGCCGCTCCTCCTGGCGCTCGACCTCGATGCGCAGGTCGCGCAGGTCGGTCACGTCCTCAAAGACCAGCATGGCGCCGTCCAGATGCCCCTCGGGGCCGCGATAGGGTTTGGCGTCGATCCGCCAGACGCGATGGCCGGTGGCCTCGGGCAGCTCGGTGGTCTGCGCCTCGCCCTGATGGGCGACCTCGGAGGCCATGTGCAGCAGGACCTCGCTGGCAAAGACGTTGGACACATCCGCCAGTGGCCGCCCGTGGTCCGACCGGCGCAGCGGAAAGATCTGCTGGGCGGCGGCGGTGAAGTTGCGCACCCGCACGTCGCGATCCACCACCAGCAGCGGGATCTTGGTCGCCAGAAAGAAGTTCTGCAGGTCGCTGTTGGCCGCCGTCAGATCGTCGATCTTGGATTTCAGCTCGTCATTGACGGTGCTCAGCTCCTCGTTGGTGGACTGCAGCTCCTCGTTCATCGACATCATTTCTTCGTTGGAGCTTTTCAGCTCCTCATTGGCCGTCTCCAGCTCCTCGACGGCGCTGTGCAGCTCGATCCGGGTCAGGCGCAGCTGCTCCTCCAGCAGGTCCGACCGCGATTCCGTCAGGCTCAGCTCGTCCGTCTCATCCTCGCTGCTGGCGGCCAGTTGCGCGCCCGCCTCGTGGAACACCAGCAGCACGCTGCGGTCGGGCAGGGGTTCGGCGAACAGCGTGACCGGCTGCGACCCCAGATCCGACCGTGCGGTCAGGTTGCGCATGATCACCGCGCGCCCGCCGGTCACCACCTGATCCAGCGCGGCGGCCACGGCCTCGCGCAGGCCGGGATGCACGATGGCGGGGGCCAGGACCGGGCGCCGCGCCGTCGGATCGACCGTCAGATAGCGGCCCAGCCTGCCTGCGGTCCACAGCACCTCGCCCGCGCGGGACACCTGCAGCGAGGCGGGCGCAAAGCGGTCCAGCACCCGGCGCTGCGCGGCCATCGCGTGATCGCGCGCGGTGGCGCCCTCGGGCGGGCGGGCGGGTCCGGCGGGGGGGCGTTCGCCCTCGGCCCGCAGGAACGGCAGGTCCAGCGGCAGGCGGGCCGCGGTCTGGTCGCGCTGGAACAGCCGCGCGGGGCGGTCCATCTCGGTGAAATGGGCGGATTCGCGGCGCACCCCCTCCGACGGGCCCAGGAACAGATAGCCCCCCGGACGCAGCGCGTAATGGAACAGTGGCAGGATGCGGCCCTGCAGTTCCTCGTCCAGATAGATCAGCAGGTTGCGGCAGGATATCATGTCCACCCGCGCAAAGGGCGGATCGCGCAGCACCGAATGCAGCGAGAACCGCACCCGGTCGCGCAGCTGCGGCGTGATCTGCATCAGCGCATCGCGATGGGTGGTGTAGGACGCGCGCATGTCCTCGGGGATGTCGGCCAGGGCGCTGATCGGATAGGTGCCCGCGCGTGCGATCTCGATCATCTGCTTGTCGATGTCGCTGGCGAAGACGGTAAAGCGCGGCCGCAGCCCCGCCGCCCGCATCTCGGTGTCGATCAGCATCGCCAGGCTGTAGGCCTCCTCGCCCGAGGAGCATCCCGCGCACCAGACGCGCAGCTCCTCTCCGCCGGCGGCCGCGATCATCGGGCGGATGGCCTGCTCGCGCAGCGTCTGGAACAGTTCCGGGTCGCGGAAAAAGCGCGTGACGTTGATCAGGAACTCGTTCAGCAGCGCCTCGCATTCGTCGGGATGGCGCTTGAGGTGGCGCAGATAGTCCTTGGTGCTGGTCATGTTCAGCACATGCAGCCGCCTGCGGATGCGGCGGATCAGCGTCGACATCTTGTAGCCCGAGAAATCATGCCCGCAGCGGTCCAGCAGGTGCTGACAGATCAGCCGCGCATCGGCCAGCATCACGTCCTCGGGCGGGGTGGATCGGCCCGACTGAAAGAACTGCAGGATAGCGGGCACGATGCGGTCGGGGGGCAGGACGAAATCGACCAGCCCGGTCGATTCCGCCGATAGCGGCATTCCGTCATAGCGGGCGGTGCGCGGCTCCTGGATGACGCAGATGCCGCCATGTTCCTTGACCGCGCGCAGGCCCAACGTGCCGTCCGCGCCGGTCCCCGACAGGATCACGCAGGCCGAGGCCTGACCGCGGTCATGGGCCAGGCTTTCGAAGAAATCGTCGATCGGGCGGCGCAGCCCGCGCGGCTGATCGAAATCGACCAGATGCAGGCGGCCGTCGCTGATCAGCATCCGCGACCCCGGCGGGATGGTATAGACATGCCCCGGCTGCAGCGTGGTGCCGTCGGTGGCCTGCTGCACGCTCAGCGCCGTGCGGCGGTCCAGCAGCTCGGCCAGCACGCTGTCATGGGTCGGGTCCAGGTGCTGGATCACCACATAGGCGGCGGGGTCCTCGCGGCGGGCATCGCGCAGCAGGTCGTGCAGCGCCTCCAGCCCCCCGGCCGAGGCGCCGATGCCGACCACGGCGAAATCATGGCGCGTCGTCGCGCGGTGGGGCGAGGCGTCATTCATCGCGCACGGTGATCCTTGCAAGCGTGCTGATCGACCGCGCGATCAGGTCGGTGGAATCGGCCATGATCAGCCCGAACTCTCCGGCGGCGCGGCGCAGGTCGGTCATGTGGCGGCCCAGGGCGGCGTCGTCGCGGTTGCGGGTCCCCGCCGCCGTCGCCGCCGTCACGTCGAATTGCGACGCGAGGACATAGCGCAGCACGCCGTCGCCGCCGCGCAGCTTGGACATGAACACCAGGTTGATGAACGTGCGCCCGTCGCGTGTGTGGTTCAGCACCGGAAAGCGGCCATCGTCCTGCCCATCGTCGCGCAGGAAATCGGACATGGCACGGACCTGATCGGGCGGCGTGTCCGGCCCCTGCAGGAACCGGCAGTTGCGCCCGCAGGCGTCATCGGACCCATAGCCGGTCAGGGTCAGGAACGCCTGGTTGACCAGGCACAGCGGCATATCCGGCAGCATGGTGGCCAGGGACAGGGCGATCCGGGACCGCGTGATCTGGTCACGCAGCGCGTCGGGCAAGTCGTGGTGCATCGTCATCCTGTTCCGGCGGGGCGGTGGGCCGCCCGTCTGCGGCAGAGCATACCGGGCGACCAAAAGGGGGGCAAATCACGTTTCGGCGCACGGCCCCGTGCTGCCGCGAACGACCAGATCAACCCCCAGGGTCACGTGATCGGTGACGGTCTGCCCCTTCATCTGCGCCAGCAGCAGTTCGGCCGCGCGCCGCCCCAGACGGGCGCGGTGCTGGCGGATCGTGGTCAGGCCGGGGCTGCAATAGGCCGCCATCTCGATATTGTCGAACCCCATGACCGAGATGTCGCGCGGCACGCTCAGGCCCGCCGCGATCAGGCCGTGCATCAGGCCGATCGCCATCTCGTCATTGTCGCAAAAGACCGCGCTGGGCCGGTCGGGCATCGCCAGCAGATGCGCCGCGACCTGCTGGCCGAACCGGGCGGTGAAATCGCCGGTCATGCGGTGGCTGTCATCCGGCGCGGGCAGCCCGGCCTGGGCCAGACCGCGCAGGAACCCCTCGCGGCGCGAGGTGGTCAGCGAACTGCCCTCGGGGCCGGTCAGATGCAGGATGCGGCGGTGGCCCAGATCGGTCAGGTGCCGCGCGGCCAGGCGCCCCCCCTCGACATTGTCGGCCAGAACGCGGGGGGCAGACAGCCCCTCGATCCATTCGCAGGCCTGGACCAGCGGCGGGCAGCCCGCGCGCGCGAACAGATGCGGGTCCATCTGCCCGTCCAGCACGATCACCCCATCCGATCGCGACCGCGTCAGATAGGGGCCCAGGACCGTCATCGCGGGCTGGTCGGGCACCGCTGTCGTGTCCATCACCAGCAGGCTGAGGTGATGCGACCGTAGCACCTCGGAGATGCCCGACAGGATCTGCGAAAAGAACGGATTGGCCAGGTTCGGCACCAGCGCCAGCACGCCGCCCACCTGCTGCTGGCGCAGGTTCCGCGCGGTGAAGTTCAGCGTGTAGCCCGTCTCGGCGATCGCCGCCTCGACCGCCTGGCGCGTCGCCTCGGACACGATGGCCGGGTTCGAGATGGCGCGGCTGACGGTCGCCACCGACACGCCCGCCAGCTTGGCGACATCGTGGATGCGGGGCGGACGGGGTTGATCTGACACGACAAACTTTCTGTTGGGGGTGGATCAGGCTTAGCGGAAAAAACGGTGTTGTAAACCTTTTCATCCTGTGAGAACGTCACATGAAACCGATTACATGACGCGGAATCGGTCAGGGGGAGCTTCGGAGGGGAAGTTCCGGGAGGATACATGAAGACCATCAAGGGCCCCGGCCTGTTTCTGGCCCAGTTCATGGGCGACACGGCACCGTTCAACAGCCTGCCCGCGATCACCGCATGGGCGCGCGACTGCGGCTATCTGGGCGTGCAGGTGCCGTCGGGTGCTGCATCGCTGATCGACCTGGACCTGGCCGCGACCTCTGCCGCCTATTGCGACGATCTGGCGGGGCAGACCAACGGGTTGGCCATCACCGAATTGTCGGCGCATCTGCAGGGCCAGCTGGTCGCGGTGCATCCGGCCTATGACGCGGCCTTTGACGGCTTTGCCCCCGAGGCGGTGCGCGGCAACCCGGCGGCGCGGCAGGCTTGGGCCGTGGATCAGATCCGCAAGACCATCGACGCATCGGCCAATCTGGGGCTGGACCGGATGGCGGCGTTTTCGGGCGCGTTGGCCTGGCCGTACCTGTATCCTTGGCCGCAGCGCCCCGCCGGTCTGGTCGAGGCCGCCTTTGACGAGCTGGCCGCCCGCTGGCGACCGCTGCTGGACCATGCCGAGGACAATGGCGTCGACATCTGCTTTGAGATCCATCCCGGAGAGGATCTGCATGACGGCGTCACCTTCGAGATGTTCCTGGACCGCGTGGACCAGCATCCGCGCGCCCGGATGCTGTATGACCCCTCGCATTACCTGCTGCAACAGCTTGATTACATAGAGAACCTGGACATCTATGCCGACCGGATCGGCATGGTCCATGTCAAGGATGCCGAATTCAACCCGACCGGGCGTCAGGGCGTCTATGGCGGCTTTCAGCCCTGGGCGCAGCGCGCGGGGCGGTTCCGCAGCCTGGGCGACGGGCAGGTCGATTTCGGGGCGATCTTCTCCAAGCTGGCGGTGATGGGCTTTGACGGATGGGCCGTGGTCGAATGGGAATGCGCCCTCAAGCACCCCGAGGACGGCGCCCGCGAAGGCGCGGCCTTCGTGCGCGATCACATCATCCGCGTGACCGACCGCGCCTTTGACGATTTCGCCGATGGAGGGGCCGACATGAGTGCCAACCGCCGCATGCTGGGGCTGGACCGATGAGCCGCCCCATCCGCCTTGGCATGGTCGGCGGTGGCGCGGGTGCCATGATCGGCAACGTTCACCGCATCGCCGCCCGTCTGGATGGCCGGTTCGACCTGGTCGCCGGTGCCCTGTCCTCGGACCCGGAACGCGCGGCGACCAGCGCGCGGGATGCGGGTATCGCGCGCAGCTATGCCGATTACGCGCAGATGGCCCGCGACGAGGCCGCCCGCGCCGACGGGATCGAGGCCGTGTCCGTCTGCACCCCCAACCACCTGCATTTCCCGGTGGCGCAGGCCTTTCTGGCCCAGGGCATCCACGTCATCTGCGACAAGCCGATGACCGCCACGCTGGATCAGGCCCGCCAGCTGGCCGATGCGGCGCGGGCCTCGGACGCGCTGTTCATTCTGACGCATAATTATTCCGCCTATCCGCAGATCCGTCAGGCCCGTGCCATGATCGCCCGCGGCGATCTGGGCAATCTGCGGCTGGTGCAGGTCGAATACGCCCAGGACTGGTTGGCCGAGGACAGCGACAGCAAGCAGGCCGCATGGCGCACCGATCCGGCCCGTGCGGGCGCGGGCGGGGCCATCGGCGATATCGGCACGCATGCCTTCCAGCTGGCGCGCTTTGTGACCGGGCAGCGCCCTGAGATGCTGGCCGCAGACCTGACCAGTTTTGTTCCCGGCCGCGCGCTGGACGACAATGCGCATATCCTGCTGCGTTACTCGTCGGGGGCGCGGGGGATGATGTGGGCGTCGCAGGTGGCGCCGGGGCGCGAAAACGGGCTGCGCCTGCGCGTCTATGGCGACAAGGGCGGGCTGGAATGGCAGCACGACACGCCCGAGACGCTGCAATACACTCCGTTTGGCCAGCCCGCGCAGATCCTGCGCCGCGCCGGGCCGGGCAGCCTGTCGGAGGGCAGCCGCGTGCCCTCCGGCCACCCCGAGGGCTATCTGGAGGGCTTCGCGAACCTCTATTCCGAGGCTGCCGACGCGATCCGCAGCGGCACCATGCCCGACACCCTGCCGGGGATCGAGGACGGGCTGGAGGGGCTGCATTTCATCGACGCCTGCATCCGGTCCTCCAAGGCCGATGCGGGCTGGGTCAGGGTGATGCCATGAGCGGTGCCATTCTGGCGCTGGAGGGCGTCACCAAATCATTTGGCCCCATCGAGGTGCTGCATGGCGTCGATTTCGCCCTGCATCCCGGAGAGGTCCATGCCCTGATCGGAGAGAACGGCGCGGGCAAGTCGACCACCATGAAGATCCTGGCGGGCTATCTGGACCCGACAGGGGGGCGCGTGACCTTTGAAGGCAAGCCGATCACGTTCACCGGGTCGGATCAGGCCGAGGATCTGGGGATCGTCATGATCCACCAGGAGTTCAATCTGGCCGAGCATCTGTCCATCGACCAGAACGTGTTTCTGGGCCGAGAGCTGAAGCGCGGCCTGCTGCTGGATCACAAGGCGATGCGCGTGCGCACCGCCGAGCTGCTGTCGCGGCTGGAATGCCGGGCCGATCCGGGGGCGCAGGTCAGCCGGATTTCGGTGCCCGACAAGCAGATGGTCGAGATCGCCAAGGCCCTGTCGCGCAAGGCCCGCGTGCTGATCATGGACGAGCCGACCGCCGTGCTGACCGAGAAGGAAACCGAGATCCTGTTCCGCCAGATCGAGCGTCTGCGCGAGGAGGGGGTCGCGATCCTCTATACCTCGCACAAGCTGGGCGAGGTCAAGCGCATCGCCGACCGCGTGACCGTGCTGCGCGACGGGGTGATGGTGCGATCCGACCGCACCGCAGACGTGACCGAGGATGACATGGCCACCGCCATGGTCGGCCGCGAATTGTCCGACCTGTTCCCGCCCAAGATCACCGCCCATGGCGAGCCGATCCTGGTGGCCGAGAGCATCACCGTGCCCGGCATCGTCCACGATGCCAGCCTGACGCTGCACAAGGGCGAGGTTCTGGGCATCGGCGGGCTGGTCGGATCGGGCCGCACCGAACTGGCCGAGGCCATCGCCGGTCTGCGCCCGCGCCAAGGCACCGTGCGCCTGAACGGGGCCGAGCTGCCCGCGGGTCAGGTGGCGCAGGCGATGCGCGCGGGGCTGGCCTATCTGACCGAGGATCGCAAGGGCGCGGGCCTCCTGCTGGAAAAGACGCTGCGCGAGAACCTGACCCTGCCGCTGCTGGAGACCTTCGGGCGCCCCCTGATCGACCACAAGCGCGAGGAGGCGGCGCTGGACCGCGCCATCGCCGATTTCGCCATCAAGGCCCCTGACCGGGGCATGGCGGTGGGCGATCTGTCGGGCGGCAACCAGCAGAAGCTGCTGCTGGCCAAGACGCTGCTGTCGGACCCGCAGGTCGTCATCATCGACGAGCCGACGCGCGGCATCGACATCGGCACGAAACAACAGATCTATTCCCTGATCGCCCAGCTGGCGGCCGAGGGCCGCAGCATCATCGTCATCTCGTCCGAGATGCCCGAGCTGATCGGCCTCGCCTCGCGCGTGGTCGTCATGCATGCGGGCCGCATCGCCGGAGAGTTGTCGGGCGACGCGGTGACCGAACGCGGCATCGTGGGCCTGGCGATGGGAATGGACGGATCATCAAAGGACCACGCCGCATGACCACGGCCACGAACACCCTGACCCGCCGCCCGCGCGTCAACCTGACCGTCATCGCGCCGCTGGTGGCGCTCTTGGTGCTGATCGGCATCGGCATGGCGCTGAACCCGAACTTCCTCAGCTGGGCCAACATCACCAACGTGCTGGCGCGATCGGCCTTCATCGGCATCATCGCGATCGGCATGACCTTTGTCATCACCGCGGGCGGGCTGGACCTGTCGGTGGGGTCGATGGCGGCCTTCGTGGCCGGGCTGATGATCCTGTCGATGAACATGCTGACCGAAAGCATGGGGCCGGGGCTGCCGGTGATCTTCGCGGGCATCGCCATCGCGCTGGCCACGGGGCTGGCCGCGGGGTTCATCAACGGCATCCTGATCACGCGGGCGGGGATCGAGGCCTTCATCCTGACCCTGGGCACCATGGGCATCTATCGCAGCCTGGTCACCTGGCTGGCCGATGGCGGCACCCTGTCCCTGGGCTTCGAGATGCGCGAGATGTACCGCCCCGTCTATTACAGCGGCGTCGCGGGCATCGCCTGGCCGATCATCGTCTTTGCCGTGCTGGCCATCCTGGGCGAGATCACCATGCGCCACACCGCCTTTGGCCGCCACTGCGCCGCCATCGGATCGAACGAAAAGGTCGCGCGCTATTCGTCGGTGGCCGTGCTGCGGGTGCGGCTGGCGACCTATGTGCTGCTGGGCGTGCTGGTGGGCATCGCGGTCGTCATGTACGTGCCGCGCCTCGGCTCCGCATCGGCCACGACTGGTCTGCTGTGGGAGCTGGAGGCCATCGCCGCGGTCATCATCGGCGGCACGCTGCTGAAGGGTGGTTTCGGCCGCGTCTGGGGCACGGTCGTGGGCGTGCTGATCCTGTCGCTGATCGGCAACCTGCTGAACCTGACCGACTTCGTCAGCCCCTATCTGAACGGTGCCATCCAGGGCGTCGTCATCATCCTTGCCGTCGTGCTGCAACGAAACACCGGCGCGGCACGCTGATTTTAACCTGTGGGAGGAGTAACCACCATGAAGACGACCCTGATCGCCACCACCGCCTTGCTGAGCCTGACCGCCTTTCCGGCGCTGTCGCAGACCGTCGGGATCTCGATCCCGGCGGCGACGCATGGCTGGGCGGGGGCGCTGAACTTTCACGCCGACCGCACCGTCACGCGCCTGCAGGAGGCGAACCCCGACATGACCTTCGTGCTGACCACGACCTCGGACCCCGGTCAGCAGGTGTCCGACCTGGAGGACATGGTCGCCACCCGCAACATCGACGCGCTGGTCGTGCTGCCGTTTGAATCCGAGCCTCTGACCGGCCCCATCCAGCGCATCGCCGAAAGCGGCGTCTGGGTCACCGTCGTGGACCGCGGCCTGAGCCAGGAGGGGATCGAGAACCTCTATGTCGCGGGCGACAACGACAGCTTTGGCCGCACTGCGGGCCAATATTTCGCCGACACGCTGGAGGATGGCGCCAAGGTCGTCGTCATGCGCGGCATCGCGTCGACCGTCGACAACGAGCGCGTGGCGGGTTTCGAGGCCGCGCTGGAGGGGTCGGGCATCGAGGTGCTGGCCATGGATCACGGCAACTGGAACCGCGACACGGCCTTCAACCTGATGCAGGACTGGCTGGCGCGCTTCCCCGAGATCGACGCGGTCTGGGCGGCCGATGACGACATGGCCGTGGGCGCGCTGGCCGCCATTGACCAGGCGGGTCGCACCGAGGACATGTTCGTCGTCGGCGGCGCCGGCATGAAGGAGATGGTCCAGCGCATCCAGAACAACGACCCCACCGTGCCGGTCAACGTGACTTATCCGCCGGCGATGATCTCGACCGCGATCGAGATGACGGTGCTGGGCCTGACCTCGGGCGCGCCGCTGTCGGGCGAATTCATCATCGCGTCCGAGCTGATCACGCCTGAGAATGCCGCCGATTACTACTTCGAAGACAGCCCGTACTGATCTGACACGGCGGCGCGGGGCCACCCCCGCGCCGCACCCGACCCCGGAGGAGGGGTCGTTCCGCCCCGACATGTAAACGGTTTCATCTTTGGCCCGACGGGCCGCGACCGGGGCACCACATGAAAGGGAGGAGAGCATGACCGATTTATCGGACCGGATGCCTGTTGCCGTGACGCGGCGCGGGTTGTTCCACGGCGCGGGCGGCCTGGCCGCTGTGGCCGGACTGGGCCTTGGCACCGCCACCGCGCAGCCCGCGCAGGGCCTGCAAGGCAATATCAACCATTCCGTCGCGCGCTGGACCTTTGGCGACATGGCGCTGGAGGATCTGTGCGTGCTGGCGCGGCAGGTGGGACTGGGCGCCATCGACCTGTGCGGTCCCGACGACTGGCCGGTCCTGGCCGAACACGGGCTGGCCAGCTCCATGTGCAACGGGGCCGAGATCAGCCTGGAGGATGGCTGGGCCGACCCCGCCAACCACCCGACCCTGATCGACAGCTATACCCGCCATATCGCGCTGTTGGCACAGGCGGGCCATACCAACCTGATCTGCTTCAGCGGCAACCGGCGCGGCATGTCCGACGCGGAGGGTCTGGACCACTGCGCCGAAGGTCTGTCGCAGATCCTGCCCATCGCCGCCGATGCGGGGGTGGTGCTGCAGATGGAGCTGCTGAACAGCCGCGTGAACCACCCCGACTATCTGTGCGACCGCAGCGCATGGGGGGTGGCGCTGTGCGAGCGGCTGAACAGCCCCAATTTCAAACTGCTCTATGACATCTACCACATGCAGATCATGGAAGGCGACGTGATCCGCACGATCACCGACCACCACCAATGGTTCGGCCATTACCACACCGCGGGCAATCCCGGCCGCAATGAACCCGATGACAGCCAAGAGCTGAACTATCCCGCGATCTGCCGCGCGATCCGCGACACCGGATACCAGGGCTGGATCGCGCAGGAATTCGTCCCCCTCGACCCGCAGACCGGTCCGCAATCGCTGCGCGATGCGGTGCTGATCTGCGACGTCTGAACCCGCCTCAAGCCTACCAAAGACAAAGGAACGCCAGATGGCAGACAACATGCACTACGACGCGATCGTCGTCGGATCGGGCATCAGCGGCGGTTGGGCCGCCAAGGAGCTGACGGAGCGGGGCCTCAAGGTCCTGATGCTGGAGCGCGGCCGCAACATCGAACACCTGTCCGATTACGTGAACGCCGACAAGGAGGCGTGGGATTACCCCCATCGCGGCACCGCCACGGTCGAGATGAAGGACAACTATCCGGTCCTGTCGCGCGACTATCCCCTGAACGAGCAGACCTTTGGCATGTGGGCCAATGAGCAGGAGAACCCCTATACCGAGGCGAAACGCTTTGACTGGTTCCGGGGCTATCATGTCGGCGGGCGCAGCCTGTTGTGGGGCCGCCAGACCTATCGCCTGTCGGAAACCGATTTCACCGCCAACGAACGCGAGGGCGTGGCCGTGGACTGGCCGATCCGCTATGCCGACATCGCGCCCTGGTACGACCATGTCGAGCGGTTCGCGGGCATCGCGGGCACGCGCGAAGGGCTGGACATCCTGCCCGACGGCCAGTTCCTGCCCCCCATTCCGCTGAACATCGTCGAAAAGGACGTGGCCGCGCGCCTGCGCAACGCGTTCGGCGGCAAGCGCTATCTGATCAACAGCCGCGTCGCCAACATCACCGAGGCGCTGCCCGAACAGAACCGCGTCGCCTGTCAGTATCGCAACAAATGCTGGCTGGGCTGCCCCTATGGCGCCTATTTCAGCACGCAGTCGGCGACGCTGCCCGCCGCGATGGCCACGGGCAACCTGACGCTGCGCCCGTTCTCGATCGTCAAGGAGGTCCTGTACGACAAGGACACCAAGCGCGCGCGCGGCGTCGAGATCATCGATGCCGAGACCAACCTGACCTATGAATACACCGCCGATGTGGTGTTCCTGAACGCCTCCAGCTTCAATTCGACCTGGGTGCTGATGAACTCGGCCACCGATGTCTGGGAGGGGGGGCTGGGCTCGTCCTCGGGCGAATTGGGCCATAACGTCATGGACCACCATTTCCGCGTCGGCGCCGAGGGCCGGGTCGAGGGCTATGACGACAAGTACTATTTCGGCCGCCGTCCCGCAGGCTTCTATGTGCCGCGGTTCCGCAACATCGACGGAGAGGAGCGGCCCTATACCCGCGGCTTCGGCTATCAGGGCTCGGCCAGCCGTCAGGGCTGGCGGCGCGACATCGCCGAGCTGAACATCGGCGCCGACATGAAGGAGGCCCTGTCCAAACCGGGCGACTGGACCATCGGCATGACCGGCTTCGGAGAGATGCTGCCCTACCACGACAACTTCATCGCGCTGGACCGGGGAACGACCGACAAATGGGGCCTGCCGGTCCTGTCGATCAGCGTGGAGCTGCGCGAGAACGAGATGCGCATGCGCGAGGACATGAAGCAGGACGCCGTCGACATCTTCGAGGCCGCCGGCGTCGTCGATGTGAAACCCACCGAAAGCGACTATGCCCCCGGCATGGGCATTCACGAGATGGGCACCGCGCGCATGGGCCGCGACCCGGAAACCTCGGTGCTGAACGCGCATAACCAGGTCTGGGACGCGCCCAATGTCTATGTGACGGACGGGGCCTGCATGACCTCGGGGTCCTGCGTGAACCCCTCGCTGACCTATATGGCGCTGACCGCGCGGGCGGCGGACCACGCCGTCACCGCCCTGAAGAACGGAGACCTGTGATGAACCGCCGCCAACTGCTGACGATGATCGCCGCCGTCACCGGCACGGCCATGATCGGTGCGAACCGCGCCTTTGCCTATGACCCGACCGAGGTGGGGGACAACATCTTCACCCCCGAGGATGCCGCCTTTCTGGACGAGGTGGCCGAGACGATCCTGCCCGCCACCGACACACCCGGCGCCAAGGAGGCCGGGGTGGGCGCCTTCATGACCGTGTTCGTCAGCGACTGTTTCGACGCTGAGGAGCAGCAGGCCTTCCGCGAGGGGATGCAGGCGCTGCGCGATCTGGCCCAGGATCGCCACGGCACGACCTTCGAGGCGCTGTCCCCCGAGGACCGCCAGGCCCTGCTGCAGGAGGTCTCGACCGAGGCCAACCGCCAGGCCGTCGTGGTCGCCGAATATGCCGAGGAGCGTCGCCAGCAGTCGCTGGACATCCAGCCCTCTGCCGACACTGCCGCGGATGAGATCGTGGACCCCAACGCGCCGCAGCCCCATCCCTTCACAGCGATCCACCAGCTGGTGCTGTTCGGCTTCTTCACCTCCGAGGTCGGGGCCACCCAGGTCCTGCGCTATGAGCCGGTGCCGGGCGAATATATCGGCGATCTGGATTACGACGGCGAACCGGCCTGGGCCACCTGACCCCGCGCGGCCCCGGACCGTCCGGGGCCGTTTCCCAATGAAAGGACAGCCGATGAAGACGATGACCACCCTGGCCGCGCTGATGGCGCTGACCGCCCCGGCCCTTGCGCAGGACGCCGACGTCACCCCCGAGGAGCGCCGCGCCCAGTCCGAAGTCACCGAGGTCTGGGAGCCGGTCCCCGAGACCGTCCAGACCCCCGAGGGCCAGCCGCCGTCGGACGCGATCGTGCTGTTCGACGGCACCAGCTTGGACGGATGGGAATCCGTCAATGGCGGGCCTGCCGAATGGACGGTCGAGGATGGCGCCATGCGCGTCGGGCGCGGCACGGGCGACATCCGCACCACCGACAGCTTTTGCGACGTCCAGCTGCATGTCGAATGGCGCTCTCCGCCGAATGACGAGGGCCATGACGGCCAGGATCGCGGCAATAGCGGCATCTTCCTGCAGAGCCGATACGAGGTGCAGGTGCTGGACAGCCATGAGAACCCGACCTATCCGAACGGGCAGGCGGGCTCGATCTACAAGCAGCACCTGCCGCTGGTGAACGCCTCGCGCGCGCCGGGCGAATGGCAAAGCTATGACATCATCTTCCAGGCGCCGGTCTTTGCCGAAGGCGGGGCACTGCGCCGCCCGGCCCACATCACCGTCCTGCATAACGGCGTCGTGGTCCAGAACCACGCCCAGATCCAGGGCGCGACGGAATGGATCGGCTATCCCGCCTACGAGGCGCATGATTGCGCGCCGATCCAGCTGCAGGATCATGATGCGGACGTGGCCTTCCGCAACATCTGGGTCCGCCCGATGTGACAGGCGCCCCGCGCGCCGCATGGCCCGTCCCGATCGCTCGGGGCGGGCCTTTTTCATGGCCGCCGCGCCGCATGAAAAAGGGGCCGCGACGGATCGCGGCCCCAGTCAACCTGTCCGGCAGGGAGGTTCAGCGCGTGGCGCTGTCCGGCAGGTTTTCGGCAAGGAAGGTGGCGCCGGTCATCACGACCTGGGCGGCGTCGATGGGCTGGTCATGTTCGATGATGTACCACTGCGCCCCGGCCTCCTCGGCGGCGGGCAGGATCGCGGCCCAGTCCAGCGTGCCCTCGCCCAGGGCCTTGAAGCCACGCTCGTCCGGGGCCTCGCCCTCGGGGGCGTTGTCCTTGGCGTGGATCGCAAAGACGCGGTCGTCAAAGCGGGCCAGATACTCGACCGGGTCCAGGCCGCCGCGCGCGACCCAGGCCAGGTCCAGCTCGGCCAGGACGTCATCGCCCGCGGCCTCCATCATGATCTCCAGCGCGGTGCGGCCGTCATAGTCGACCATCTCGAAATCGTGGTTGTGATAGGCCAGCACCATGTCCTCGGCCCGCAGCGTCGCGCTCAACCCGGCCAGCTCCTCGCCCAGGGCGGTCCAGCCGGCGGCATCCGTCGGACGGTCCTCCTCGGCCAGATAGGGCACGGTGATGACGTCATTGCCGATCGCCTTGTTGAACGCGATCACCGCCTGCGCATCGGCGCGCAGATCGGCCAGCTGCGCATGGGTCGAGATCGCCTCGATCCCGTATTCCGCCAGCTTGGCCGACAGATCCTCGGCGGTGGTGCCCTGCATGCCGACCGTCTCGACGGCGGTGACGCCTGCGGCCTGAACGGCGGCCAGCTGTTCGTCCAGCGTGCCGTGATCGCGCAGCGTGTACATCTGCACCGCGATGGGCAGATCGCCAGGTTCGCCCGCCAGGGCCGCGGGTGCGGCCAGCGCCAGCACGCTCAGCGTCAGGCCGCCCGTCAGGGCGCGTGTTGCGATGGTCATGTTATCCTCCTTGGTGGCCCCTGCTCCTCCGGGGGTTGCACCAGATGTAATGGATTTCATTTCCCATGAAAAGGATTACATCGCCATCCGGACAGGTTTCCGCCGATGCCCCGGGGCAGGGGCGGCGGCCCCGGCTTGCACATCACGGCAATTCCCCCTAGGCCCCCGCTGCGCCCCACCCAGAGGACATCATGGCCCGTAACGACCTGGAAGCCCGACATCTCGACACCTTGGACCGCGATCTGGGCCGGTTCTCGACCCTGGAATCGGCCACCGCGCTGGTCGCCCGGCCGCTGGT
Source organism: Paracoccus hibiscisoli (assembly GCF_005048265.1). Taxonomy (GTDB): domain Bacteria; phylum Pseudomonadota; class Alphaproteobacteria; order Rhodobacterales; family Rhodobacteraceae; genus Paracoccus; species Paracoccus hibiscisoli. Next base: position 48,675 of record NZ_SUNH01000013.1, on the reverse strand, counting down.
CGCGCCGGGCATCGCGCTGGTCTTCGTGCTGCTGGCGGGGCTGGGGGCGATGATCGCCTTTGGCCAGGCCAACAACGGCATGATCGTGGTCGTGGCGGCCATCTTCGGCGCCTACATGGCGCTGAACATCGGCGCGAATGATGTGGCCAACAACATGGGGCCCGCCGTGGGCGCCAACGCCCTGACCATGGGCGGCGCGATCCTCATCGCCGCCGTGTTCGAGACGGCGGGCGCCCTGATCGCGGGCGGCGACGTGGTCGGCACCATCTCTCGCGGGATCATCGACCCCGCGACCATCGGGACCGAGGGCGTGTTTGTCTGGGCGATGATGGCCGCGCTGCTGGCCTCGGCGCTGTGGGTGAACCTGGCGACCTGGATCGGCGCGCCGGTCTCGACCACGCACTCGGTGGTGGGCGGCGTCATGGGCGCAGGCATCGCGGCGGCGGGTTTTGCGGCGGTGAACTGGCCCACCATGGGCATGATCGCGGCCAGCTGGTTGATCTCTCCGGTGCTGGGTGGGCTGATCGCGGCGGGGTTCCTGTGGTTCATCAAGGCGCGGATCATCTATCGCGACGACAAGATCGCGGCGGCGCGGGTCTGGGTGCCGGTGCTGATCGGCATCATGGGCGGCGCCTTTGCGGCCTATCTGGCGCTCAAGGGGCTGTCGCGGCTGATCTCGCTGTCCTTCGGTCAGGCGCTGCTGATCGGGGCGGTGCTGGGGACCGCGATCTGGCTGGTGATGATCCCGGTCATCCGCCGCCAGTCGCAGGGGCTGGAGAACCGCAACAAATCGCTCAAGGTGCTGTTCGGCATCCCGCTGGTCGTGTCGGCGGCGCTGCTGTCCTTTGCGCATGGTGCCAATGACGTGGCCAATGCGGTCGGGCCCCTGGCCGCCATCGTGCAGGCCTCGTCCGCGGGCGGCGCGTCCGAGGCGGTCACCATCCCGCTCTGGGTCATGCTGATCGGCGCGTTCGGGCTGTCCTTCGGGCTGTTCCTCTTTGGGCCGAAACTGATCCGCATGGTCGGCAGCCAGATCACCAAGCTGAACCCGATGCGCGCCTATTGCGTGTCGCTGTCGGCGGCGCTGACGGTGATCGTGGCCAGCTGGCTGGGCCTGCCGGTCAGCTCGACCCATATCGCGGTGGGCGCGGTCTTCGGCGTGGGCTTCTTCCGCGAATGGGACGCCGCCCGGCGCGCCCGCGCGGTTCAGGGCGCGATGCCCGAACTGCCCCGCACCGCCCCCGAGGAGCGCCGCCGCCGCAAGCTGGTGCGCCGCTCGCATGTGCTGACCATCGCGGCGGCCTGGGTGGTGACGGTGCCCGCCGCGGCCGCCCTGTCGGCGGGCCTGTTCCTCATCCTGCGCGCGATCGGCGGCTAGGCCGCGCAGGCCGCCAGCCAGGCCCGGATCGCGGCCAGGGCAGGGGCCTCGTCCAGCCAGGGAATATGCGCGCGGCCCAGCACCTCGGCCAGGATCAGGTCGGGGCGCATCGCCTGCATCCGCGCGGCGACCGCGGGCGACAGCAGGTCCGAATTGGCCCCCCGGATCAGCGCCACGGGCAGGCCGGCGGTCGCCTGCCACAGCGGCCACAGATCCACCGGATCGCCCTGAAACGCAGCCAGGAACGCCTCGCGCAGCGCCGGGTCATAGCGGATGCGCAACCCCTGCGGCGTCTCGTCGTAATGGCGGCGCACGTCGTCCAACCAGCGCCCCTCGGGCACATCGTCAAAGCCCGGCATCAGCGCGGGCAGCCGCTCCGCCAGCGCCGCATGGGTCGCATCCGACGGGTTGCGCCCGACATAATCAAAGATCCGCTCCAGCCCGGCGCGCTCGATCTCGGGGCCGACATCGTTCAGGCACAGCCCCAGCAGGCGGTCATGCGCGGTCGCGGCCAGAAACATCCCCACAAGCCCGCCCCGCGACGTGCCCAGCACCGCAGCCCGGTCCACCCCCAGATGGTCCAGCAACCCCACCGCGTCGCGGGCCTCGCGCGGAACGGTATAGGTCGCGGCACCGGTGTAATCCGACGCGCCGCGCCCGCGATACTCCATCCGGATCAGCCGCACCCCGTCCAGATGTGGCGCGACATAGTCGAAATCCGAAATCCCCCGCGTCAACCCGGCCAGGCACAGGACCGGCATCCCGGCCCCCTCATCGGAAAACACGATCCGCGCCCCGTCATCCGCCCGAAAATCCGCCATGGCCTCCCCCTTCTTCTTCATGAAAATATCCCGCGGGGGTCCGGGGGCGCGAAGCCCCCGGCCTTGCCATCAACGGTCGGGCGCTCAGAGGTTCTCGCTCTGCGGCATGCCCAGCACGTGATAGCCGCCATCGACCATCACGATCTCTCCCGTGGTGCAGGCCCCCCAGTCGGAGGTCAGCCAGACCGCCGTCCCGCCGATGGCATCCAGCGTGGCATTGGCGCGCAGCGGCGCATTGGCCTCGGTATGGCGAAAGGTCTTGCGCGCGCCCCCGATCGCCGCGCCAGCCAGCGTCTTCATCGGGCCGGGGCTGATCGCGTTCACGCGGATGTTGTCCGGGCCCAGGTCATTGGCCAGATAGCGCACGCTGCTTTCCAGCGCGGCCTTGGCGACGCCCATGACGTTGTAGAAGGGGGTGACCCGGTTCGACCCGCCATAGGTCAGGGTGATGATCGACCCGCCATCTGCCATCAGCGGATGCGCGCGTCGCGCCACCTCGATCAGGGAATAGCAGCTGATCTCCAGGCTGCGGCCGAAATTGGCGCGGCTGGTGTTCATGAACCGGCCGGTCAGCTCGTCCTTGTTGGAAAAGGCCACGGCGTGGATGACGAAATCCAGCCGCCCCCACCGCTCGGCGATCGCGCCGAAGGCCGCGTCCAGCGACGCGTCATCGGTCACGTCCACATCGACCAGGAAATCGGACCCGACCGAGGCGGCCAGCGGTTCGACCCGCTTGCCAAAGGCCTCGCCCTGATAGGAAAAGGCCAGCTCGGCCCCCTGGTCGGCCATCGCGCGTGCGATGCCCCAGGCAATGGACCGCTCATTGGCGACCCCCATCACAAGCCCGCGCTTGCCCTTCAGAAGATCGCCCATGTGTTTCCGGCCCTTATTCGTGATAGCGCGACATCACCAGCGTCGCATTGGTGCCGCCAAAGCCGAAGCTGTTCGACAGGACCGAATCCAACCCTGCGTTGTCCACGCGGCTGGTTGCAATCTCGCCCGGTTGAATCTCGGGGTCCAGTGTCGTCACGTTCGCGGAGGCGGCGATGAAGTCATTCTGCAACATCAGCAGGCTGTAGATCGCCTCATGCACGCCCGTCGCGCCCAGAGAGTGGCCCGTCAGCGACTTGGTCGAGCTGACCGGCGGGGTCGAGCCCTCGCCCCAGATGCGGCGGATCGCCTTGATCTCGCCCAGATCGCCCACGGGGGTCGAGGTGCCATGCGCGTTGATATAGCTGATCTTGCGGCCCTCGGGCAGCGTCTCCAGGGCCACGCGCATCGCGCGCTCTCCGCCCTCGCCGGACGGGGCCACCATGTCGTATCCATCGCTGGTCGCGCCGTAGCCCGTGACCTCGGCATAGATCTTGGCGCCGCGCGCCAGGGCGTGGGACAGCTCTTCCAGCACGACGACGCCACCGCCGCCTGCGATGACAAACCCGTCGCGGGTCGCGTCATAGGGGCGGGACGCGGTCTCGGGCGTGTCGTTGTATTTCGACGACATCGCGCCCATCGCGTCAAACAGACACGACAGCGTCCAGTCCAGCTCCTCGCCGCCGCCGGCGAAGACGATGTCCTGCTTGCCCATCTGGATCTGCTCGACCCCGTTGCCGATGCAATGCGCCGATGTCGCGCAGGCCGAGGTGATGGAATAGTTCACGCCCTTGATCTTGAAGGGCGTCGCCAGACAGGCCGAATTGGTCGACGACATGCAGCGCGTCACCATGAAGGGGCCCATGCGCTTGGGCGCGCCCTTTTCGATGACCGTCTGATGCGCCTGGAAGAAATTCGACGTGGACGGCCCGCCCGATCCCATGATCAGGCCGGTGCGCGGGTTCGACACATCGCCCTCGTCCAACCCGCTATCCTTGATCGCCTGTTCCATGGCGATGAAGTTATAGGCCGCACCCGGCCCCATGAAGCGCAGGTCGCGCTTGTCGATGTGATCTTCCAGCACGATCTGGGGCATGCCGTGGACGCGGCTGCGAAAGCCGTGCTCGGCATAGTCGGGGGCTGCGACGATGCCCGACCGGCCCGTGCGCAGGCTGTCGGTGACTTCGTCGGCATTGTTGCCGATGGGGGATACGATACCAAGCCCGGTGATGACGACGCGGCGCATGGGGGCCTCCTTCTGGATGGGGGTCAGCTGGCCGACAGGGCCACTTTCATGTCACGGACCTGATAGATCACCTCGCCATCGGCCTCGACGCGGCCGTCGGCCACGCCCATGGTCAGGCGGCGGGTCTGGATGGCCTTGGTGAAATCGACGGTATAGCGCAGCATCTTGCGGTCCGGGCGGACCATGCCGGTCAGCTTGACCTCACCGACGCCCAGGGCATAGCCGCGCCCCTGCCAGCCGCGCCAGCCCAGGTTAAAGCCGGTCAGCTGCCACAGCCCGTCCAGGCCCAGGCAGCCCGGCATGATCGGGTTGCCGGGGAAATGGCAGCCAAAGAACCACAGGTCGGGGGTGATGTCGAATTCGGCGACGATATGGCCCTTGCCATGGTCGCCCCCGTCCTCGGACACCTCGGTGATGCGGTCCATCATCAGCATCGGCGGCTCGGGCAGCTGGGCGTTGCCGGGGCCGAACAGCTCTCCGCGCGCGCAGGCAAGCAGGTCGTCGCGGTCAAAGCTGGTCTGGGTCATCGCCATGCGGATCATGCCTTTGTCTGTGCGGCCCCTGCGGGCCGGTCGGTTTTTCAGGTTGCCGCAGGGTCTATCATCCGGGGCAAGACCCGCGCAAGGGCCAGCCGCAGGCGGCTAGAACCACTGGCCGGGCTCCATCAGCCCCAGATCCATCAGCTGCTGCCCGCTCCAGTCAAAGCGGTGAGAGTTGCGCCAGGTCATGTCGCTGATCTCGTCGCGCGATCCGGGGTTGCGCACCAGCGCCTTGGCCACCCGGAAGGACGCGATGGCCGCCGTCAGGTTGTGATGCCAGGGGCAGGAATAGGTGTTGTACTCCTCGACCGAAAAGCGGTGATCGGCGGTCACGGTCAGGCCCTTGGCGGCGCGGAACAGTGCGATGCGGTCGATGCGGCGGCGGTCGGCGGGCAGGTATTCCTCATAGCGCCAGCGCAGCCCGCCGTGAAAATCCAGCTGGCGTTCGCGTGGCTGCCCGTCCGGCCCCTTGCGGCCCAGGGCGTAATAGCCGGTGCGGTCGAACAACGCGTTCTCCAGGTCGACCGCATCCGGGCAGGCACTCAGATCGGGCGCATAGAGGTCGATCACATAGGTCAGCATCGCCGGGCGGCGTTCCTCGGTGTGAAAGGCCAGCATCTCGCCGACGCTGCGCGTCTCGCAGAAGGGGTGGAACAGGAATTCCGCGTTGAAGCAGTAATACAGCCACGTCCCTTCGGGGACCGCCGCGATGATGGCGTTGACCGCATCGACATGGGCGGCGGGGCGGCGGGTGTCGTGGCGCAGATGGGTCACGCGGGCGGCCATCGCCTCGGACAGGTCCTGCGGCTGGTCCGACAGCAGCAGGACATGGCGGAACCCGCGCTCCAGATGGTGCTGGACGGTTTGCGCCACGGCGGCGGCGTCCTCGACCAGGATGATGGCCAGCGGGCCCTTGTCCAGGACGGCGGGCTTGTCCGCCAGGAACCGGGCCATGTCCCGGATCGGCAGCACCGGCATCAGCGCATGACCGCGCGGACCTGCTCCAGCGCGGCGGCCAACAGCGGGGGGTTGTCGGCAGCGCGGGCGATCAGCTGCTTCAGCGTGGCCTTTTGCGCGTCGCTGATGGCGGCGCCGTCGATGATGCGGTCGACCTCGGCGCGGTCAAAACCCTCAGGCGTCAGCAGCGCCTCGATGCGCGCCGCGACCGAGGCCGCGTCGGCGGTGTCGGCGGCGGCCTCGGCGGCCTCCTGCGTGGCGGTCGCGGCCTCTTCGGCGGCCGCATCGGCCAGGGCCGCGACGCCCGAAGTGGCACCTGCCGCGGCGGCGGCCGCACGGTCGGCGGCGTCGATGGCGGCCTGGGCTGCGGCCTCGGCGGCCTGGGCGGCCTCGCTGGCGGGACCGGCGGCAGAGGCCGCGGCCTCGGCTGCGGCATCGGCGGCGATGGCCGCGGCATCGGCTGCGGCATCCGCCGCGGCATTGGCGGCGTCGGTGCTGTCGGTGGCCGGATCGCCCGTGGCGTCATCGGCGGTCTCGGCCGCGGTCTCGGCGGCCTCGGCCGCGTCATCGGCCAGGCGCGCGGCGTCGCCCGCGGGGCTGGCGGGGGCCTCGGCCACGACCGGATCAGGCGCCTCGGAGGTCTGGGTGCGGTTCTGCCAGAACAGCACGCCCCCCGCGATCAGCACCAGAATCACCATGACCGGCAACAGTTTCGACATCACGTACCCTCGACCCAAACGACATTCGGACCCTCTATGCCACAGCCCCCCGGGCCAGAAAAGCCGCGCCTGCCCCCGCCACGCGGCGATCAGGGCCTCCGGGGGCACGATTTGGCCCCCGCAGCGATCAATTCCGGTTGAATCACGGCGCGGTTGCCCTTATTTTCCTGTCACTTCCGCCTTGGCTATAAAAGGAGCACCGCCATAGCCCGCCGCCCGCATAACGCACCGCCCCAACGTGACACCGGTCCCCGCACCAACGAACGCATCCGCGTGTCCGAAATCCGCCTGATCGGTCCCGAAGGGGAAAACATCGGCGTCGTCCCGCCTTCGGTCGGCATGCAGATGGCACAGGACGCGGGGCTGGACCTGGTCGAGATTTCGCCGAACGCGGCCCCCCCGGTCTGCAAGGTCATGGACCTTGGCAAGTACAAATACGAGATGCAGAAACGCGAGGCCGAGGCCCGCAAGAAGCAGAAGGTCATCGAGATCAAGGAGATCAAGTTCCGTCCGGGAACCGATACCCATGATTACGACGTCAAGATGCGCAGCGTGCTGAAGTTCCTGGAAGGCGGCGACAAGGTCAAGGTGACCCTGCGCTTCCGCGGCCGCGAGATGGCCCACCAGGATCTGGGCCTGGAACTGCTGCACCGCGTCCGCGACGACGTGGGCGAGGCCGGCAAGGTCGAGACCATGCCCAAGCTGGAAGGCCGTCAGATGGTCATGATGATCGCGCCCAAATAGGGCCTGCGACACAGACGACAGATCCAGGGGCCGCGCGGGCATTGCCGCGCGGCCCTTTGCGTTGCAAGGATGCGCCATGACCCATGTCCCGACCCTGCCCCCCACCCTGCGCGTCATGCGCCTGCCCGATGCCGACCCGGCCATCCCGCTGCCCGCCTATCAGACCGCGGCGGCGGCGGGGGCGGATCTCTGCGCGAACCTGGCCGCACCCGACCGCGCGCAGGGCGTGACCCTGGCGCCGCTGGCCCGGGCGCTGATCCCCACCGGCCTGGCGCTGGCCATCCCCGACGGGTGGGAGGCGCAGATCCGCCCGCGTTCGGGCCTGGCCCTGCGCCACGGTCTGACCATTCCCAACAGCCCCGGCACCATCGACAGCGATTATCGCGGGCCCCTGGGCGTGATCCTGCTGAATCTGGGCGATGCGCCCGTCACCATCCGCCACGGCGACCGCATCGCGCAGATGGTCCTGGCCCCCGCGCCCCAGGCCCGGTTCCACCTGGTCGACGCGCTGGAGGACACGGCGCGCGGGCAGGGGGGCTTTGGCTCGACCGGGGGGGCGGCATGACCGGCGTCTTCCTGATCGTCATGGTGCTGATCCTGGGCCGGGTGCTGGACCTGCCGCGGCGGATCACCCTGTCGGTGGTGGCGCTGCTGTGGCTGGGCATGCTGTCGCTGCAGCTGCTGGCGCCCGGCAGCGGGGCGGCCGCGACGGTCGGCGGCAATGCGGCGGGCTGGCTGGTCCTGGGCGCGGTGGTGGCGCTGGTCATCGGCTATCGCCGCCTGCTGCGCCGCCTGCGCGCCCGCGCGACCCCCGCGCCCGCGCCTGTGTCCCCCGATGCGGGCCTGTCCCCCGACGAGCTAGAGCGTTACGCCCGCCACCTGGTCCTGCACCAGATCGGCGGCGCGGGGCAGATGCGCCTGCGGGACGCGCGGGTGCTGATCGTGGGGGCGGGGGGCCTGGGCGCGCCGGTCTGCCTCTATCTGGCCGCTGCGGGCGTGGGCCGGATGACGCTGGCTGATGACGACACCGTCAGCCTGTCGAACCTGCAGCGCCAGGTGATCTTTCGCAACGACCTGCGCGGCGAGCCCAAGGCCTATGCCGCGGCCGAGGCGATGCTGCGCCTGAACCCGCATCTGGACGTCACCCCCCTGACGCGGCGCATCACCGAACGCGACACCGACCTGATCGCGGCGCATGACCTGGTCATCGACGGCACCGACAGCTTTGGGGCCCGCGCCGCGATCAACCGCGCCTGCGTGGCGGCGGGGGTGCCGCTGATCTGGGGCGCAATCGGGCAATGGGACGGGCAGGTCAGCCTGTTCGACCCGGCGCGGGGCGGCCCCTGCATGGCCTGCCTGTTCCCCCAGGCCCCCGAACGCGACGCCCCCTGCGCCGAGGCGGGCGTGGTCGGTGCGCTGCCCGGCATCATCGGCAGCATCATGGCGCTGGAGGCGATCAAGCATCTGACCGGCGCGGGGCAGGGCCTGCGCGGGCGGATGATGATCTTTGACGGGCTTTATGGCGAAAGCCGGATGATCACGACGGCCCAGGACCCGGCCTGCGCGGTCTGCGGGACGCAATCGGCGCTGGAACCCGCGCCCGCGCAACCCTAGGCTGCCCCTGACGACAGGAGGCACCATGAACCCGCAACTGACCCGCTGGACCGGCCCCGAGGGGCTGCCGCGTTTCGACCTGATCCGCGATACCGATTTCGCGCCCGCCTTCGACCGCGCGCTGGCCGCCGCCGAGGCCGCGCATGAGGCGATCGCCGCCAACCCCGACGCCCCCGATTTCGCCAACACGATTGCGGCGATGGAGGTCGCGGATGAGGATCTGAACCGCGTCCTGTCGGTGTTCTACACCCTGGCCGGGGTCGATTCGAACGACGCCCGCCAGGCGCTGCAGCGCGATTTCGCGCCCCGTCTGGCCGAATATGGCAGCCGGATCAGCATGGACCCGCGTCTCTATGCCCGCGTGCGTGCGGTGGCCGCGGCGGCGGATGCCCTGCCGCCCGAGGATCGGCGTATCACCGAACTGGCGCTGCGCGACCTGACGCGGGCCGGGGCCGGGCTGGATGCGGCGGGACGCGCGCGAATGGCCGAAATTCGCGCGCGGCTGGCGGTGCTGACCACCCAATTCACCCAGAACGTGCTGACGGATGAGCGCGACTATGTGCTGCCGGTGGCTGATGACGCGCTGGCGGGGCTGCCCGACTGGCTGGTCCGCGCGATGCGGGCGGCGGCGCGCGAACGCGGCCTGGCGGGGCAGGTGGTGACGCTGAACCGGTCGCTGATCGTGCCCTTCCTGGAGCATGCCCAGGACCGCGCCCTGCGCGAGACGGCGTTCCGTGCCTGGACGGCGCGCGGGTCGGGGTCGGGCGCGGGCGGTCAGGCGACAGACAACCTGCCGCTGGTCGCCGAAATCCTGGCCCTGCGCCATGAGCGCGCGCAGCTGCTGGGTTACGCCGATTTCGCCAGCTACAAGCTGGAGACGCAGATGGCCGCGACCCCCGACCGGGTGCGCGACCTGCTGTCCCAGGTCTGGACCGCCGCCCGCGCCCGCGCCCTGTCCGATCAGGAGCGGCTGACCGCGATGCTGCACGAAGACGGCGTGAACGGCCCGCTGGAGGCCTGGGACTGGCGCCTCTATGCGGAACGCCACCGCGCCCGCGCGCATGATTTCGACGCCGATGACGTGGCCCCCTATCTGACGCTGGACGCGATGCTGGGCGCGGTCTTTGACTTGGCGCACCGCCTGTTCGGGCTGGAGTTCCAGCCGCTGGAGGCGCCGCTCTGGGCGCCGGACGTGCGCGCCTGGCGGATCACCCGCGACGGCGCGCTGATGGCCATTTTCGTGGGCGACTACTTTGCGCGGCCGTCAAAACGCTCGGGGGCGTGGTGTTCGTCCCTGCAGGTGCAGCACAAGATCGGCGACGGCCAGCGCCCTATCGTGGTGAATGTCTGCAACTTTACCCCGCCGGACCAGCCGGGCGACCCGGCCTTTCTGTCCCGGGACGATGCGCGCACGCTGTTTCACGAATTCGGCCATGCGACGCATCACATCCTGTCGGACGTGACCTGGCCCTCGATCTCGGGGACCTCGGTGGCGCAGGATTTCGTGGAACTGCCCAGCCAGCTTTATGAACACTGGCTGGAACAGCCCGCCGTGCTGGATGCCCATGCGCGCCACCATGAAACGGGCGCGGTGCTGCCCGCCGATCTGCGCGACCGGATGCTGGCCGCGGGCAAGGCGGGGGCGGGATTCTCGACCGTGGAATATCTGGAGAGCGCGCTGGTCGATCTGGCCTTCCACGAGGGCGCGCCGGCCACCGACCCGATGGTGCGGCAGGCCGAGGTGCTGGACGGGCTGGAGGCGCCCGACGCCATCCCCATGCGCCATGCGACGCCGCATTTCGCGCATGTCTTTGCGGGCGACAGCTATGCGGCGGGCTATTACAGCTACATGTGGTCCGAGGTGATGGATGCCGACGCTTTCGCGGCCTTTGCCGAGACGGGCGACATCTTCGACCCCGCCACCGCGCGGCGCCTGGAGGAGACGATCCTGTCCAAGGGCGGATCCGCACCGGCGGATCAGCTGTGGATAGCGTTCCGGGGCCGCATGCCGGGCGTCGATGCCCTGCTGAAGGGGCGCGGGCTGGCCTGAGGCCCGCGCAACCCTGCGAAGGAAAGCGTCCAGGGCCCATCCCGCCCGCCGCCCTGCTGGCGGTGCTGGCCATTGCGGCCTGCAGGACAGAAACCGGCGGCGTCTCCCTGCCGCCTTCCGCGCAGGGCGGCGCGCCGCTGGTCGACGGGACCTATGATCTGCGCCTTGGGGCCTGCGGGGATCCGGCCTCGGAGACGCGGCTGGTGCTGGCGGGGCGGAGCTGGCGGTTCTACGAGGCGCGCTGCACGCGCGGCGCGGTGGGGGCGGACGGATCGCTGACGCTGAGCTGTTCCAGCGAGGGGATGACCGACAGCCGCGCCGTGACTGCCGTGATGGGGGCGGGTCGCTGCGGGTGACCGATGCGGGGGGCGCGCGGCTTTATCAGCGCTGTCCGGGCTGAGGGCGCAAGGGCCCTGGGGCGGGGTTGCCGACCGATGGTCGGCGTGCTGCCGCCCGGGCGGCAGGCGCCGCTGACGCGGCGCGGTGGCACGGGGCCGGGGCGGTGTGCCCCGGGCCCCGTGTTGTCACTCGATCTCGACCAGGAGGTCCTTGGCGTCGATCTGCTGGCCGGGGCTGACATGGAGCGCCTTGATGGTGCCGTCGCGATCGGCATGCAGGCCGGTCTCCATCTTCATCGCCTCGATGGTCAGCAGCATGTCGCCCTGCGCCACCCGCGCCCCCGCCGTCACCGCGACCGAGGCCACGACGCCCGGCATGGGCGCGCCCACATGGCCGGGATTGGCGGCATCGGCCTTGGGGCGGGCGGCCTGGGCGCCGGTCGCCTTGCGGTTCGGGATGCGGACCTGACGCGGCTGGCCGTTCAGCTCGAAGAAGACCTTCATCTCGCCCTTGTCGTCGGTCTCTCCCAGGGTCAGCAGGCGCACCTCAAGGGTCTTGCCGGGGTCGATCTCGACGCTGATCTCATCGCCCGGCTCCATGCCGTAGAAGAAGGTGCGCGTGGGCAGGGTGCGCACCGGGCCATAGGTCTCATGGCGCTGCATGTAGTCGGTGAAGACCTTGGGATACATCAGATATCCGGCCAGATCCTCGTCATCGACCGGACGCCCGTCCAGGATCTCGGACAGCTTGGCGCGCTCGGCCTCCAGGTCCACCGGGTCCAGATGGGCGCCGGGGCGATCGGTGATCGGCGCCTCTCCCTTCAGCACCTTGGCCTGGATTGCCTGCGGCCAGCCGCCGGGAGGCTGGCCCAGATTGCCGCGCATCATGTCCACGACCGAATCGGGAAAGCTGACATCCTTGGCCGGGTCCAGCACATCCTCGGGGGTCAGGTTCTGGGCCACCATCATCAGCGCCATGTCGCCCACGACCTTGGACGACGGCGTGACCTTGACGATGTCGCCGAACATCCGGTTCACATCGGCATAGGCCTGGGCGACCTCGTGCCAGCGATCCTCCAGCCCCATCGACCGCGCCTGGCCCTTGAGGTTGGTGAACTGCCCGCCCGGCATCTCGTGCAGATAGACCTCGGAGGCGGGCGATTGCAGGCCCGATTCGAAGGCCGCATAGCTTTCGCGCACGCGTTCCCAGTAGTTGCTGATGGCGCGGACGGCGCCGACGTCCAGACCGGTGTCGCGGTCCGTATGGGCCAGGGCCTCGACTACCGACCCCAAGGTCGGCTGGCTGGTATTGCCCGACAGCGCGTCCATCGCGCAATCGACCGCGTCCACGCCCGCATCCGCCGCGGCCAGGATCGTGGCGCCGCCCATGCCGCTGGTGTCATGGGTGTGGAAGTGAATCGGCAACCCGACCTCCTCCTTCAGGGCTTTGATCAGAATGCGCGCGGCGGGCGGCTTCAAGAGGCCGGCCATGTCCTTCAGGCCCAGCACATGCGCGCCCGCGGCCTTCAGCGCCTGCGCGGTTTTCACGTAATACTGCAGGTCGTATTTGGACCGGTCGGGGTCCAACATGTTGCCGGTATAGCAGACCGTGCCCTCGCAGATCTTGCCACTGTCGATCACGGCATCCATCGCGACGCGCATGTTCTCGACCCAGTTCAGGCTGTCGAAGACGCGGAACACGTCGACCCCGGTTTCCGCGGCCTGCTTCACAAAGAACTGCACCACGTTGTCGGGATAGTTGGTGTAACCGACCCCGTTCGACGCGCGCAGCAGCATCTGCGTCATCAGGTTGGGCATCTGCGCGCGGATGTCGCGCAGCCGCTGCCACGGGCATTCCTGCAGGAACCGGTACGCCACGTCAAAGGTCGCGCCGCCCCAGCATTCGACGCTGAACAGCTGCGGCAGGTTCGCGGCATAGCTGGGCGCGACGCGGATCATGTCGATCGACCGCATCCGCGTCGCCAACAGCGACTGGTGCCCGTCGCGCATGGTGGTGTCGGTGATCAACAGCTGTTTCTGCGCGGCCATCCAGTCGGCCACGGCCTGCGCGCCCTGTTCCTCCAGCATCTGGCGGGTGCCCGGTGCGGGGGCGGCCTTGGGGGCGGGCGGCAGCGGCGCGCGCGCTTGCGCGGGGGGCAGGGCGCGGCCCGCGGTCTCGGGGTGCCCGTTCACGCTGATATCGGCCAGATAGGTCAGGATGCGCGTCGCCCGGTCCTGACGCTTCTTGAAGTCGAACAGGTCGTCGGTCGTGTCGATGAACTTGGTCGTATAGGTGTCGTCCAGAAAGGTCGGATGCTTCAGCAGGTTGATGACGAAATCGATGTTGGTGCTGACGCCGCGCACCCGGAACTCGCGCAGCGCGCGGTCCATGCGGCGGATCGCCTGGTCGGGCGTCTGCGCCCAGGCCGTGACCTTGACCAGCAGCGAATCGTAATACCGCGTGATGACCCCCCCCGAATAGGCCGTGCCGCCGTCCAGGCGGATGCCCATGCCGGTCGCGGACCGATAGGCCGTGATGCGCCCGTAATCGGGAATGAAGTTGTTCTGCGGATCTTCCGTGGTGACCCGGCATTGCAGGGCGTGGCCCGAGAGCGTGATGTCGGCCTGGGTCTCGTGGCCCGTGGCACTGGCCAGCGTCTCTCCCTCCGCGATGCGGATCTGGCTTTGCACGATGTCGATGCCGGTGACCTCCTCGGTCACGGTATGCTCGACCTGGACGCGGGGGTTCACCTCGATGAAATAGAACTGCTGGTTGTCCATATCCATCAGGAACTCGACCGTGCCGGCGTTCTGGTACCCCACCGCCTGGCCGATCTTCAGCGCCAGGCCGCAGACCTCGGCGCGCTGTTCTTCGGTCAGATAGGGGGCGGGGGCGCGTTCGACGACCTTCTGGTTGCGGCGCTGCACGGTGCAGTCGCGCTCGTACAGGTGATACAGACCCCCATGCGTGTCGCCCAGCAGCTGCACCTCGACATGGCGGGCGCGCAGGATCATCTTTTCCAGATAGCCCTCGCCATTGCCGAACGCGGCCTCGGCCTCGCGGCGGCCCTCGCGGACCTTCTCGACCAGCTCGGCCTCGGAGTTGATGGGCCGCATGCCGCGCCCGCCGCCGCCCCAGCTGGCCTTCAGCATCAGCGGATAGCCGACCTCGGCCGCCTCACGCTTGATGGCGTCGAAATCCTCGCCCAGCACCTCGGTTGCAGGGATCACCGGCACGCCCGCCTCGATCGCCACGCGCCGGGCGCTGGCCTTGTCACCCAGGGCGCGCATCGTATCGGCGCGCGGCCCGATGAAGGTGATGCCCGCCTCAAAGCAGGCATCGACGAAATCGGGGTTTTCCGACAGCAGGCCATAGCCCGGATGGATCGCGTCCGCGCCCGACAGCTTGGCCACGCGGATGATCTCGGGGATGGATAGATAGGCCGCGACCGGGCCCAGCCCCTCGCCGATGCGATAGGCCTCGTCCGCCTTGAAGCGGTGCAGGCCCAGCTTGTCCTCCTCGGCATAGACGGCGACGGTCTTCTTGCCCAGCTCGTTGGCCGCCCGCATCACCCGAATGGCAATCTCACCCCGGTTCGCGATCAGGATTTTCTTGAACATGGCCGGGGCTCCCTTGATTGTGATGGCGGCATCCTACGCGTGCCGCGTTGCAGCGCAAGTGGTGGCGATAACAGCCCGCGACATCGCATCCGGGCGATGTTCCGCCTTCGTTCCCAAATGGAACTTGCTTTCCGCCCAAGCGTCCCTATCTGTTGCAGTCGGTCAGAGGGGCACACATGGAACAGAAGTTCATCGAGGTGCGCGGCGCGCGCGAACACAACCTGAAAAACGTCGACATGGACATCCCCCGCGATCAGCTGGTGGTGATCACCGGCCTGTCGGGGTCCGGCAAGTCGTCCTTGGCCTTCGACACGGTCTATGCCGAGGGCCAGCGCCGCTATGTCGAAAGCCTGTCGGCCTATGCGCGCCAGTTCCTGGACATGATGGGCAAGCCCGATGTCGATCATATCAGCGGCCTGTCCCCCGCCATCAGCATCGAGCAGAAGACGACCTCCAAGAACCCCCGTTCGACCGTCGGCACCGTCACCGAAATCTATGACTACATGCGCCTGCTGTTCGCGCGGGCGGGCACGCCCTATTCCCCCGCGACCGGCCTGCCCATCGAGGCGCAGCAGGTCCAGGACATGGTCGACCGCACCATGGCCCTGCCCGAAGGCACGCGCGCCTATCTGCTGGCCCCCATCGTCCGCGACCGCAAGGGCGAGTACAAGAAAGAGCTGATGGAGCTGCGCCGCCAGGGCTTTCAACGGGTCAAGATCAACGGCACCTTCCACGACCTGGACGACGCGCCCACCCTGGACAAGAAATTCCGCCACAACATCGACATCGTCGTCGACCGGATCGTCGTGCGCGAGGGGCTGGAGACGCGGCTGGCCGACAGCCTGCGCACCGCGCTGAACCTGGCCGACGGCATCGCTCATCTGGAGCTGGCCCAGGAGGAGGGCGCCGAGGGCGAACCCGAACGCCTGACCTTCAGTGAGAAATTCGCCTGCCCCGTCAGCGGCTTCACCATCCCCGAGATCGAGCCGCGCCTGTTCAGCTTCAACGCGCCCTTTGGTGCCTGCCCGGTCTGCGACGGGTTGGGGGTCGAGCTGTTCTTTGATGACCGCCTTGTCGTGCCCGACGCCGCCCTGTCCGTGGACAAGGGCGCCATCGTGCCTTGGGCCAAGACGAAATCGGCCTATCTGACCCAGACCATCAACGCGCTGGCCAAGCATTACGGGTTCGACAAGAAGACCCCGTGGAAGGACCTGCCCGACAACATCCAGCAGATGTTCCTGCGCGGATCGGGCAAGGAGGAGATCAAGTTCCGGTTCGACGACGCGGGTCGCGTCTATGAGATCGCCCGCGTCTTCGAGGGGGTGATTCCCAACATGGAACGCCGCCTGCGCGAGACCGATTCCAGCTGGGTCCGCGAGGAGTTCGAACGCTATCAGAACAACCGCCCCTGCGGCGCCTGCGGCGGGTACCGCCTGAAGCCCGAGGCGCTGGCCGTCAAGATCGCCGGCAACCACGTGGGCGAGGTCGTGCAGCTGTCGATCCAGGAGGCGCTGGACTGGGTCACCGACGCGCCCAACCACCTGTCGAAACAGAAGACCGAGATCGCCGCCGCCATCCTCAAGGAAATCCGCGAACGGCTGGGATTCCTGGTCAATGTGGGCCTGAACTATCTGACCCTGTCGCGCGCGGCAGGAACCCTGTCGGGCGGCGAAAGTCAGCGCATCCGTCTGGCCAGCCAGATCGGCAGCGGCCTGACCGGCGTCCTCTACGTGCTCGACGAACCCTCCATCGGGTTGCACCAGCGCGACAACGACCGCCTGTTGACCACGCTGATGAACCTGCGCGATCAGGGCAATTCGGTCCTGGTGGTGGAACACGATGAGGACGCGATCCGCCACGCCGACTATGTCTTTGACATGGGGCCGGGGGCGGGGGTCCATGGCGGCACCGTCGTCAGCAAGGGCACGCCCGCAGAGATCGCCGCAGACCCCAACAGCCTGACCGGCCAGTATCTGTCGGGCAAGCGCGCGATCGCGGTCCCCGAGACCCGCCGCAAGGGCAACGGCAAAAAGGTCACCGTGGTCAAGGCGACTGGCAACAACCTCAAGGACGTCACCGCCGAATTTCCGCTGGGCCGCTTTGTCTGCGTGTCGGGCGTGTCGGGCGGCGGCAAGTCCACCCTGACCATCGAGACGCTGTTCAAGACCGCCTCCCTGCGCCTGAACGGCGCCCGCCAGACCCCGGCCCCCTGCGAGACGATCCGGGGGCTGGAGCATCTGGACAAGGTCATCGACATCGACCAGCGCCCCATCGGCCGCACCCCGCGGTCGAACCCGGCGACCTATACCGGCGCCTTCACGCCCATCCGCGACTGGTTCGCGGGCCTGCCCGAGGCCAAGGCGCGCGGCTACAAGCCGGGCCGGTTCAGCTTCAACGTCAAGGGTGGCCGCTGCGAGGCGTGTCAGGGCGACGGTGTCATCAAGATCGAGATGCATTTCCTGCCCGACGTCTATGTCGAATGCGAGACCTGCAAGGGCAAGCGTTACAACCGCGAGACGCTGGAGGTGCAGTTCAAGGGCAAGTCCATCGCCGATGTGCTGGACATGACCGTGGAGGACGCGCAGGAGTTCTTTACCGCCGTGCCGTCGATCCGCGAAAAGATGGACGCGCTGATGCAGGTGGGTCTCGGCTATATCAAGGTCGGCCAGCAGGCCACGACCCTGTCGGGCGGAGAGGCGCAGCGGGTCAAGCTGTCCAAGGAGCTGTCGCGCCGGTCGACCGGGCGCACGCTGTACATCCTGGACGAGCCCACGACCGGCCTGCATTTCGAGGATGTCCGCAAGCTGCTGGAGGTGCTGCACGAGCTGGTCGACCAGGGCAATTCGGTCATCGTGATCGAACACAACCTGGATGTCATCAAGACCGCGGACTGGATCATCGACATCGGCCCCGAGGGTGGCGATGGCGGTGGCGTGATTGTGGCCCAGGGCACCCCCGAGGAGGTCGCGCTGGTCCCCGCCAGCCATACGGGCCGCTATCTGGGCCCCATGCTGAACCCCGCCCGCAGCCGCGCCGCGGAATAGGGCGGGGGGCTGCGAAAGAAAATCGGGGGCGTGCGTTTTTTCCTCTTGCACCCCCCGGCGGGCTTTCGTAAATACCCGCTCACCGAAGGCGAGACGGTCAAACGGATCGCCGGAAGTACTGGAGTGCGGGCGTAGCTCAGGGGTAGAGCATAACCTTGCCAAGGTTAGGGTCGGGCGTTCGAATCGCCTCGCCCGCTCCAAAAACAAAAGGCCAGACCTTCGGGTCTGGCCTTTGTCGTTTCACGCCCCATCGCGCTGCGTCAGACAAATCAAATCCTGCAGAGAATCATCCAGACCGCAGATGCCTGGACCGCGATCCACAATCTGAGGCGGTCTGCTCGCACGAGGGTTCGACAGGCACATGACAAGCGGCGGGCGGCTCATGGCCCCGCCGTCTGATCCGTTCGATCGGTCGCCGTCCGAACACCCGGCCCATCGCGCGCCCCGCGATCGTCCCGGGCCGGGATGCGCCCACCGGGCGTGTCTCAGATTCCGGTCATGGCGCAGGCGACCACCGGGGGGTCGCCTGCGCGTCCGCCCTATCCGTCGATGCGGATGCGGGCGTTCTGCGGGTCGTGCGGGCTGTCCTCGGTCACCACGGCGTCATACAGCTCGCGGAACATCCGCAGCTGCAGCCGCGTGCCGGGTGCCGCCAGGTCGGGGCGGACATAGCCCATGCCGATCTGCTTGCCGAAGGCCGCCGAATACCCGCCCGAGGTCAGGCGCCCGACCTTTTTCCCGTCCAGGAACAGCGCCTCGCGGCCCCAGGGATCGGCATCCGCCGGCCCGTCGATCAACAGCGTGACGCAGGCCGACCGGATGCCCTTGGCCTCCATCGCCGCCTTGCCGCGGAAGTCCTTGGACAGATCGACAAAGCGGTCCAGCCCCGCCTCCAGCGGCGTCGCGTCGCGGCCCAGTTCGGTGCCGAAGGCGCGATAGGACTTCTCCTGGCGCAGCCAGTTCTGGGCCCGCGCGCCGACCAGCCGCATCCCCGACGGCTCTCCGGCGGCGATCAGCTTGTCGAACAGGTGGTTCTGCATCTCGATCGGGTGGTGCAGCTCCCATCCCAGCTCGCCGGTATAGGCGACGCGGATGGCCATGACCGGCACCATGCCCAATTCGATGTTGCGCATCGACAGCCACGGGAAGCGCTTGTTCGACAGCGCGGTCGCAGGCTCCGCATCGCGGATCATCCGCGCCAGGATCGCCCGGCTCTCGGGACCTGCCAGCGCAAAGACACCCCATTGCGTGGTCACGTCCTGCACATGGACGTATTCGCCGCCCGCGCCCATGAAATCCTGCGCCGATTTCAGCAGGTTGTCGCGGTCGTAATCGGTCCAGGCCCCGGCGCTGACCAGGTAATAGTCCTGCTCGCCCCGCCGCACGATGGTGTATTCCGTCCGCACGGTGCCGGCATCGGTCAGCGCATAGGTCAGGTTGATCCGCCCCACCTTGGGCAGCTTGTTGGTCGTCAGCCAGTCCAGAAACGCCGTCGCCCCCGGGCCGGTGACGGTGTGCTTGGCGAATGCCGTCGCATCGACCAGACCCGCGGTCTGACGCACGGCCTCGGCCTCGGCACGCGCGTATTCCCACCAGCCGCCGCGCCGGAAGCTGCGGCTGTCATGGTCGTCAAAGCCCGCAGGCGCGTAGTAGTTGGGACGCTCCCACCCGTTCACGCAGCCGAACTGCGCGCCCCGCGCCGACTGCCGGTCATAGGCCGGCGATGTGCGCAGGGGTCGGCAGGCGGGCCGTTCCTCGTCGGGGTGGTGCAGGATGAAGACGTGGTCATAGGCCTCCTCGTTCTTGCGGGCGGCGTATTCCGTGGTCATCCAACTGCCGAAGCGTCGCGGGTCCAGCGACGCCATGTCGATCTCGGCCTCGCCCTCGGTCATCATCTGCGCCAGGTAATGGCCCACGCCCCCTGCGGCGGTGATGCCAAAGCTGAAGCCCTCGGCCAGCCACATGTTGCGCAGGCCCGGCGCGGGGCCGACCAGCGGGTTGCCGTCGGGAGTATAGCAGATCGGGCCGTTGAAATCGTCCTTCAGACCCACCGTCTCCGAGGTCGGAATGCGGTGGATCATCGCCATGTATTCCTCCTCGATCCGCTCCAGATCCAGGGGGAACAGGTCGGCGCGGAAGCTGTCCGGCACGCCGTATTCGAACCGCGCCGGGGCGCCCTTCTCATAGGGCCCCAGAATCCAGCCGCCGCGCTCCTCGCGGACATACCACTTGGCGTCCGCATCGCGCAGCACCGGGTGCTCGGGGTTGCCCTCGGCGCGCCAGCGCATCAGCGCGGGGTCCGGCTCGGTCACGATGAACTGGTGTTCGACCGGGATGGCGGGGATCTTGATGCCCAGCAAACGCGCCGTGCGCTGCGCATGGTTGCCGGTCGCGGTCACGACATGTTCGGCATGAATGTCGTAGGTTTCGCCCGACGGGATCAGGTTGCCGCCCCGGTCGACCATCCTTTCCACCGTCACGACCCATTCGGACCCGGTCCAGCGATAGGCGTTCACCTGAATCCTGCGCTCGATCTTGCAGCCCGCCATGCGCGCGCCCTTGGCCATGGCCTGGGTCACGTCGGCGGGGTTGATGTAGCCGTCGGTCGGGTGGAACAGCGCGCCCTTCAGATCCTCGGTGCGCACCAGCGGCCAGCGCTCCTTGATCTGGGCGGGCGTCAGGAACTGATGCTCGATCCCGATCGTCTCGGCGGTGGCGGAATACAGCATGTATTCGTCCATCCGCGCATCCGTCTGCGCCATGCGCAGGTTGCCGCAGCGGGTAAAACCCGCGTTCAGCCCCGTCTCGGCCTCCAGCCCCGCATACAGTTTCACCGAGTAATCGTGGATGTGGCTGGTCGCATAGCCCATGTTGAACAAAGGCAGCAGCCCCGCCGCATGCCAGGTTGAGCCTGCGGTCAGCTCGTCGCGCTCGACCAGCAGCGTGTCCCAGCCCGCGCGCGCCAGATGCAGCGCGATGCCGCAGCCGACCGCGCCCCCGCCCACGACCAGAACCTTCACATGCGACGTCATCGCGCTCTCCTGTTGAACCGTTTCGCCAAGTCATGCCCCATCGCGGAAACGCCGCGTCAAAGGCGCCCGACCTCTATGGGCGAAAAACGACATGGCCTTGCCCAGACCCGCCCCCGCGACTAGGGTGCCCCCCGCACCAGAGGGGGGGCCTGAATGGATATCTGCCGCAGCACCGACGCCATGCGCGCCTGGCGCAGGGATGCGGGCCGCGTGGCGCTGGTCCCCACCATGGGCGCCCTGCATCAGGGCCACCTGACGCTGGTCGCGCGGGCGCGCGACTGGCTGGACGGGCAGGGGGGGGGCCGGGTCGTGACCTCGATCTTCGTGAACCCCGCGCAATTCGGCCCGACCGAGGATCTGGACAAATACCCCCGGCAGGAGGCGCAGGACCTGGACCTGCTGCGCGATGCGGGCTGCGATGCGGTCTTCCTGCCGCAGGTGTCGGACATCTGGCGCCCCGGCGCGCAGACCCATGTGCAGGTCAGCCAGCTGGGCGGCATCCTGATGGGCCGCCTGCGCCCCGGCCATTTCCGCGGCGTGGCGACGGTGGTGACCAAGCTGTTCAACATCGTCCAGCCCCAGGCCGCGGCCTTTGGCGAAAAGGACTATCAGCAGCTGACCCTGATCAGGCGCATGGTGGCCGATCTGGACATTCCCGTGACCATTCTGCCCGTGCCCACGGTGCGCGAACCCGACGGTCTGGCCATGTCCTCGCGCAACCAGCGCCTGACGCCAGACGACCGCGCGGCGGCCACGGTGCTGGCCCGCGCGCTGGATCACGCGGCGGCGTCGGTGAACATGGGCACGCCGGTCAGCCTGCTGCGCCGCCAGATCCGCGCGATCATCTCGTCCGAGCCGCGCGCCGACATCCGCTCCATCGACATCCGCAACGCGGATGACCTGTCGCGCATCGCCGTCGTCGGCGGTCCGGTGGCGATCCTGCTGGCTGTCCGCTTTGGCGACGTACTGCTGATCGACCAGCGCACCGCCCATCCCTGACCCGCGCGGCCCCGCGCATTCCCCTGAAAGGCCGACCCTATGTCCGCGCAAGCCCCCGTCAAACGCATCACCGCGCCCCAGATCGCCGCCCGCAAGGCCGCGACCCCCATCGTCGCGCTGACCGCCTATACCGCGCCCATGGCCGCCCTGGTCGATGCCCATGCCGATGTGATTCTGGTGGGCGACAGCCTGGGGATGGTGGTCCACGGCCTGCCCTCGACCATCGGCGTCACGCTGGAAATGATGATCCTGCACGGCCAGGCCGTCATGCGCGGATCGAACCGCGCGATGGTGGTGATCGACATGCCCTTCGGGAGTTACGAGGAATCGCCTGCGATTGCCTTCCGCAACGCCGCCCGCGTGATGGCAGAGACCGGCGCCGGCGCCGTCAAGCTGGAGGGGGGCGCCCGCATGGCCCCCACCATCCGTTTCCTGGTCGATCGCGGCATCCCCGTCATGGCCCATATCGGCCTGACGCCCCAGGCCACGAACACGATGGGCGGTTTCAAGACGCAGGGCCGCGACCCCGCCACCTGGCCCGCCTTTGTCGAGGATGCCCGCGCGGTCGCCGATGCGGGCGCCTTCAGCATCGTGGTCGAGGGCGTGATGGAGGCCCTGGCCGATCAGATCACCGATGCGGTGACGGTGCCGACCATCGGCATCGGCGCCTCGGCCCGCTGCGACGGCCAGATCCTGGTGCTGGACGACATGCTGGGCCTGTCGGGCCGGGTGCCGCGTTTCGTGCGCCGCTTTGGCGATCTGGGCGCCTCGGCCGATCAGGCCATCGCCGCCTATGCCGACGCCGTCCGCGACCGCAGCTTTCCGGCCGAGGCCGAGCTGTATCGCTGATCCCGCGCAACGCGCGCAAGCGGTGTACAGGCTGTGCACATGCTGTGCCTGCGCGGTGCATGCCCCGTGCGGCCCGATCGCCAGCTTTTGCTGGCCCTTCGCGGCCCTGCGCGCCGGGGGCGTTGCGCGGTGACGCGGTGCAACGCGCTCAGCCGCGTTGCGCGTCGAAATCGGCGGTGCGGGCCAGATGCGACAGCGCCAGCGGGATCAGCAGCAGCGCCGCCAGACCCGTATAGATGACCCCCAGGCCAATCCGCTCGGCCAGAAAGCCGATGCTGCCGGGCGCCAGCAGGATGCCGGAATAGCCCATCATCGTGACCACCGACAGGCCCATCCCGGCGGCCAGCCCGGGTACGTTCCCGGCTGCCGAAAACGCGATGGGCACCATGTTCGCGATGCCGATGCCCGCCAGCGCAAAGCCCGCAATCGCTGGCCCCGGCGTGGCCGACAGCCCCGCCAGCGCCAGCCCGGCCATGGCCACGCCCGTGCTGGCGCGCAGCGTCGTGACCGCGCCGAACTGCCGCCGCAGCCCATCGCCCAGAAACCGCATCACCGCCATCGTCGCCGCGCAGGCCGCAAAGCCCCAGCCCGCCAGCGCGATCGACGCGCCCATCTCGCGCTGCAGATAGACGGCGGCCCAGTCCAGGATCGCGCCCTCGGGGATCATGGCGGTCAGCGCAATCACCCCCAGCAGCCAGGGCAGGGGGCTGCGCGGCAGGCGCAGGGGCGCGCGGGGCGCATCCGGGGCAGGCGCGTCCTGAACCAGTCGCCCCTGCGCCCAGAGCAGCACCAGCGCAAAGACGGTTGCCACCGCAACCCCATGAAAAACCTCTCCGAACTGCTGGATGACCCAGCCCCCGGCGCCCGCGCCCGCAAAGGCCCCCAGGCTCCAGAACCCGTGGCAGGACGACATGATCGCCCGGCCCCGCGCGCGTTCGACCGCCACGGCATTGGCATTCATCGCGACATCCATGCCGCCCGCCAGCCCGCCGAACAGCGCCACCGCCGCCGCCACCGACCAGTAGGTCGGCGCAACCGAGATCCAGATCATCGACGGCGCCGCCAGCCAGGCCGCCAGCCGCACCGCCCGCGCCGATCCGGCCCGCGCCACCATCGCCCCAAAGAGGGGCATCACGCACAGCGAGCCCAGCCCCAGGGCCAGCACGATCAGCCCGGCCCGCGCCTCGGTGATGTCCAGGCGGTCCATCAGCACGGGGATGCGCGGCGCCCAGCTGCCGATCAGCATCCCGTTCACCAAGAACAGGGCCGAAACCGACCAGCGGATCATTACAGCATGGCCGGAACGACCAGATCCGGCGGCCTGTGCCCGTCGGCGAAGGTCTTGATGTTGATGATGACTTTCTCGCCCATCTCGGCGCGGCCCTCGACCGTGGCGCTGCCCATATGGGGCAGCAGGACCACGTTGGGCAGTTCGCGCAGGCGGGGGTTGATCTCATGGCCATGCTCGAACACGTCAAGGCCCGCGCCCGCGATTTCGCCCGCGCGCAGCATCCGCGTCAGGGCGTTCTCGTCGATGACCTCGCCGCGCGAGGTGTTCACGATCACCGCCGACGGCTTCATCAGCTTCAGCCGCCGCGCGTTCAGCAGATGGAAGGTGGAGGGCGTGTGGGGCGCGTTCACGCTGACCACATCCATGCGGGCCAGCATCTGGTCCAGGCTTTCCCAATAGGTCGCCTGCAGCGCTTCCTCGATCTCGGGGCGCAGGCGCTTGCGGTTGTGGTAATGGACCTGCATGCCGAAGGCGTTGGCGCGGCGCGCCACCGCCTGGCCGATCCGGCCCATGCCCAGGATGCCAAGACGCCGACCGCCCACGCGCCCGCCCAGATGCGCGGTGGGCGACCAGCCCTGCCAGCGCCCGGCCTGCATCTCTGCCAGGCCCTCGGGGATGCGGCGGGTCACGGCCAGGATCAACGCCAGCGTCATGTCGGCGGTGTCCTCGGTCACGACGCCGGGGGTGTTGCTGACCAGCACGCCGCGCTGACGGGCCGACAGCACGTCGATATGGTCCACGCCCGCGCCGAAATTGGCGATCAGCTTCAGCCGCTCGCCCGCACGGGCCAGCATGGCGGCGGTGATCTGGTCGGTGACGGTGGGCACGATCACGTCCGCGCCCTGCATCAGGGACACCAGCTCGTCCGCGGACAGCTTGCGGTCGTCGTCGCGCAGGGCCACGTCGAACAGCTCGGACATGCGGGTCTCGACCGCTTCGGGCAGGCGGCGGGTCACGGCGACGCGCAGCCGGGTGCGCGGGGTGGCGGGGGTGGCGGGCATGGTCACCTCACTGTGTCACAAGCTTGTCGGCACGCCCTTCCCATCGGGTGACGCTTTTGGCAAACTGCCCGCGTTGAGGGGCAGGCACAAGACCCCAGAGGGCGCGTGCCCTTGCAGCAGGACAGGATCGGACAACGCATGACGGCACGGCCAGGCAGGACAGGCGCAAGGGTGGCCCTTGCGGTTGCGGCGATGATCGCGATGGGGCTGACATCGGCCCCCGCCACGGCGCAGGCGGTCCCCCCGCAAAGCCAGGGCGCCCCCGAACAGCGCGGCGCGGTCACCAACCTGCCGCTGCCCCGCTATGTCAGCCTCAAGGGCAACGAGGGCAATGCCCGGCGCGGCCCCAGCCTGTCGCACCGCATCGACTGGGTGTTCCGCCATGCGGGCATGCCGCTGCGCGTAGTAGCCGAGTTCGGGCATTGGCGCCGGGTCGAGGACAAGGACGGCGCCGGGGGCTGGGTGCATTACGCGCTGCTGTCGGGGGTGCGGACCGCGCTGGTGACCCAGGACATGCTGGAGCTGCGGACCCGCCCGAACCCGGATGCCGACATCGTCGCCCGGGCCGAGATGGGCGCCATCCTGCGGCTGAACGAATGCCAGCCCGACTGGTGCCGCGTGTCGGGGGGCGG
This sequence comes from Paracoccus hibiscisoli, assembly GCF_005048265.1. GTDB lineage: Bacteria > Pseudomonadota > Alphaproteobacteria > Rhodobacterales > Rhodobacteraceae > Paracoccus > Paracoccus hibiscisoli. Next base: position 22,930 of record NZ_SUNH01000013.1, on the reverse strand, counting down.
TCAGCGGGGCTGGGTGCCCAAGACGACGATATGGGGCGTGGACGCGGCCGAAATCCGCGACTGAACGCATCGGATTGCAACAATTCGCCGCGCTTTCCGGGCCCCGCGCCCGTTGACCCCGGCACGCGCCGGGTCTAAACCGCACACAGCCAAACCCGTCGCGGGGCGCAGCCACTGATCCCCGCGACCGACAAGGGGATCGTCACCCGTGCAAAACATAACGCAGGATTATCTGCCCATCCTCGTCTTCGCGGCGATGGCCTCGGCGCTTGCGCTGATCTTGCTGCTTTCCGCCTTCGTCATTGCCGTGCGCAATCCCGACCCCGAAAAGGTCAGCGCCTATGAATCGGGCTTCAACCCGTTCGATGACGCGCGGATGAAATTCGACGTGCGATTCTATCTGGTGTCGATCCTGTTCATCATCTTCGACCTTGAGGTCGCGTTCCTGTTCCCCTGGGCCGTCAGCTTCCAGGCGATCAGCGAGACGGCCTTCTGGTCCATGATGGTCTTCCTGGGCGTGCTGACCGTGGGCTTTGCCTATGAATGGAAGAAGGGAGCGTTGGAATGGGCGTGATGGCAGGAGCGAACACCGCCGGACCCGATCGCGAATTCGCGACCAAGGCCCTGAACGCGGAGCTGCAGGACAAGGGCTTCCTGCTGACCACGACCGAGGACATCATCAACTGGGCGCGCAACGGCTCGCTGCACTGGATGACCTTCGGTCTGGCCTGCTGCGCGGTCGAGATGATGCAGACCTCGATGCCGCGCTATGACCTGGAGCGTTTCGGGACCGCGCCGCGCGCCTCTCCGCGCCAGTCGGACCTGATGATTGTCGCCGGCACGCTGACCAACAAGATGGCTCCGGCGCTGCGCAAGGTTTATGACCAGATGCCCGAGCCGCGTTACGTCATCAGCATGGGCAGCTGCGCCAATGGCGGCGGCTATTACCATTACAGCTATTCCGTGGTGCGCGGCTGCGACCGGATCGTGCCCGTGGACATCTATGTCCCCGGCTGCCCGCCGACCGCCGAGGCGCTGCTGTACGGCATCTTGCAACTTCAGCGCCGCATCCGGCGCACCGGCACGCTGGTGAGGTGATCATGGCGACCTATACCGATCCCGACGCGCTGGACCAGCTGGCCGAGCATATCAAGCTGCGCCGCCCCAACGAGGTCATCGGCACCGACGTGGCCTTTGGCGAGCTGACCGTGACCGCCACGGCCAGCGGCATCCTGGACCTGCTGGATTTCCTGCGCGGCGACAACAGCTGCCGGTTCTCGACCCTGGTCGACATCACCGCCGTCGATTACCCGTCGCGCCAGCAGCGCTTCGACGTGGTCTGGCACTTCCTGTCGATGTACCAGAACCAGCGCATCCGCGTGAAGGTCAGCGTCCGCGAGGATGAGATGCTGCCCACGCTGACCGGTATCTTTCCCGCCGCCAACTGGTTCGAGCGCGAGATCTTCGACATGTTCGGCATCCTGTTCACGGGCCACCCGGACATGCGCCGCATCCTGACCGATTACGGTTTTTCGGGCCATCCGCTGCGCAAGGATTTCCCGACCACCGGCTATGTCGAGGTTCGCTATGACGACGCCGAAAAGCGCGTCATCTACGAACCCGTCAGCCTGGTTCAGGAATATCGCCAATTCGATTTCCTCTCGCCGTGGGAGGGTGTGCAATACGCCCTGCCGGGTGATGAGAAGGGGGCTGCGAAATGATGGACGGCGACATCCGCGTGAACAGCTATGACGACGGCAGCGAGGATCTGCTGACCGGCGAACAGCGCATCCGCAACTTCAACATCAACTTCGGTCCCCAGCACCCGGCGGCGCATGGCGTGCTGCGCATGGTGCTGGAGCTGGACGGCGAGGTCGTCGAGCGCGCCGACCCGCATATCGGCCTGCTGCATCGTGGCACCGAAAAGCTGATGGAAAGCCGCACCTATCTGCAGAACCTGCCCTATTTCGACCGGCTGGATTACGTCAGCCCGATGAACCAGGAGCACGCCTGGTGCCTGGCGATCGAGCGTCTGACCGGCACCGTCGTGCCGCGCCGCGCCAGCCTGATCCGGGTCCTGTATTCCGAGATCGGCCGCATCCTGAACCACCTGTTGGGCCTGACCACGGGCGCGCTGGACGTGGGCGCGCTGACGCCGCCGCTCTGGGGCTTCGAGGCGCGCGAGCAGCTGATGATCTTCTACGAGCGGGCCTCGGGCGCGCGTCTGCACGCGGCCTATTTCCGGCCGGGTGGCGTCCATCAGGACCTGCCGCCGGAGCTGCTGGACGATATCGAGGAATGGTGCGACCATTTCCCCAAGGTGCTGGACGATCTGGACACGCTGCTGACCGAGAACCGGATCTTCAAGCAGCGCCTGGTCGATATCGGCATCGTGTCCGAACAGGATGCGCTGGACTGGGGATTCTCGGGCGTGATGGTGCGCGGATCGGGCATGGCCTGGGATCTGCGCCGCAGCCAGCCTTATGAATGCTATGACGAATTCGATTTCAAGATCCCGGTCGGGACGAATGGCGACTGCTATGACCGCTTCCTGTGCCGGATGCAGGAGATGCGCGAATCGACCTCGATCATGCGCCAGGCGATCACCAAGCTGCGCGCTGAGGGACCGGGAGAGGTTCTGGCCCGCGGCAAGCTGACCCCGCCCAAGCGCGCCGACATGAAGCGCGACATGGAAAGCCTGATCCACCACTTCAAGCTGTATACCGAAGGCTTCCGCGTCCCCGCCGGAGAGGTCTATGCCGCCGTCGAGGCGCCCAAGGGCGAATTCGGCGTCTATCTGGTCAGCGACGGCACCAACAAGCCCTATCGCGCCAAGCTGCGCGCGCCGGGCTTCCTGCACCTGCAATCCATGGACTGGATGTCCAAGGGTCACTTGCTGGCCGACGTGCCGGCCCTGATCGCAACCCAGGATATCGTCTTCGGAGAGGTTGACCGCTGATGCTGCGCCGCCTGCACCCCGTCCAGCCGGACAGTTTCGCCTTCACGCCCGCCAATCTGGAATGGGCGCAGGCACAGATCACCAAATACCCCGAAGGTCGCCAGCAATCGGCGATCATCCCGATCCTGTGGCGCGCCCAAGAGCAGGAGGGTTGGCTGTCCCGTCCGGCCATCGAATATTGCGCGGGCCTTCTGGGCATGGCCTATATCCGGGCGCTGGAGGTGGCGACATTCTACTTCATGTTCCAGCTGCAACCGGTTGGAACGGTGGCCAATATCCAGATCTGCGGCACCACGACCTGTATGATCTGCGGCGCCGAGGATCTGGTCGCGGTCTGCAAGCGCAAGATCGCGCCGACCCCCCACACGCTGTCCGCCGACGGCAAGTTCAGCTGGGAAGAGGTCGAGTGCCTGGGCGCCTGCGCCAATGCGCCGATGGCCCAGATCGGCAAGGATTACTATGAGGATCTGACCCCCGAAAGCCTGGAGGCGCTGATCGACCGCATGTCCGCTGGCGAGGTTCCGGTGCCGGGATCACAGACCGGCCGTTTTGCGTCCGAGCCTGCCAGCGGGTTGACCAGCCTGGCCGATCTGAAGGGTCAGGAAGGGCACAATGCCAGCGTCCAGCTGGCCACCGTTCTGGGCGAGACGCTGAAGCGGATCGACGGGACCGAGGCGCCGATCCTGACCAAATGGCGCCGCAAGCCCGAGGCCGCCAGCGACGATCAATCCGGTGTCGACACCGCCCCCGAGCATGAGCCGCGCCCGTCCGACGGTGCGCCCGTCGATTCGACCGGCGTGACCGAGCAGGAGGCGCAGGCCAGTTCCGCCGCGCGTCCCGTCTCGAAACGCGAACCCGCCGAGGTCAGACAGGACGACAAGGACCGCGACTAGACCCCACCCACACCCGCCAGGAAAGGACGCCCAGCCCATGACAGCCGCCACCAGAACCACCGGAGCCGTCGCGGCACTGCTGGTCCTTCTGGGCCTTGGCCTGTTCGGGCAGGCGGGCTGGCTGGCGGCGCTGCTGCTGGGGGTGCTGACCGGGATCCTGCTGGCCGCGCTGCTGCACTGGCTGGTCGATCAGGGGCCCGCGCCAATGGACGGCACCGCATTCGCGCCCCCGGTCGTGCAGGTCGCACAGCCTGTCGCGGTTGCGGCACCGGCCGTGCCCGAGGTGCCGCAGGACGACCTGCCGCAGGATGATCTGCGCGCGATCCGGGGCATCGGCCCCAAGGTGGCTGAGGGTCTGAACCAGGTGGGCGTGACCCGGCTGGACCAGATCGCCGCGTGGGACGACGCGCAGATCGACCGCATCGCGGTCGAGATCGGGCGCGGCGCGGCGCGGATCAGGAACGATGACTGGGTCGGGCAGGCGCGCGCGCTGATTGCCGACCGGGCGGGGGCGTGATGACGCGTCCCGACCAGGATGCCCGCCAGATGCGGCTGGTCGCGATCGTGATCGCGGTGACCATGCTGGGCTGGCTCGCCGTGCAGGCGATCGGGCGGCACTATGACTGGGCGGCGCAATGGGCCTTTCTGGCCGACCTTGCCGCCATGGGCGGATTTGTCTGGTCGCTGATCGTGACCTGGCGTATCTGGCGGCGCAGGAATGCGTGACGCCGGGAATAAAGGACCAATCGGATGCTGAAAGACCAGGATCGCATTTTCACCAACCTGTATGGCATGGGCGACCGCAGCCTGGCGGGCGCGCAGCGGCGCGGCCATTGGGACGGCACCGGCGACATCATCGGCCGCGGGCGCGACAAGATCATCGAGCAGGTCAAGGCCTCGGGGCTGCGCGGGCGCGGCGGGGCGGGCTTTCCGACCGGTCTGAAATGGTCCTTCATGCCCAAGGAATCGGACGGGCGGCCCAGCTATCTGGTGATCAACGCCGATGAATCCGAACCCGCGACCTGCAAGGACCGCGAGATCATGCGCCATGATCCGCACACTCTGATCGAGGGCGCGCTGATCGCTGCCTTCGCGATGAACGCGCATGTCTGCTACATCTATCTGCGCGGCGAATACATCCGCGAGAAGGAGGCCCTGCAGGCCGCCATCGACGAATGCTATGACGCGGGCCTTCTGGGCGTGAATGCGGCCGGGTCGGGCTGGGATTTCGACCTGTACCTGCATCACGGCGCCGGCGCCTATATCTGCGGCGAGGAAACCGCCCTGCTGGAGAGCCTGGAGGGCAAGAAGGGCATGCCCCGGATGAAGCCGCCTTTCCCGGCGGGCGCGGGCCTGTATGGCTGCCCGACCACGGTGAACAACGTCGAATCCATCGCGGTGGTGCCGACCATCCTGCGGCGTGGGCCGGAGTGGTTCGCGGGCTTTGGCCGTCCGAACAATGCGGGCGTCAAGCTGTTCGGCCTGACCGGCCACCTGAATGCCCCCTGCGTGATCGAGGAATCCATGTCGATCAGCATGAAGGAGCTGATCGAGAAGCATGGCGGCGGCGTCCGCGGCGGCTGGAAGAACCTCAAGGCGGTGATCCCCGGCGGCGCCTCCTGCCCGGTGCTGACCGCCGAGCAGTGCGAGAACGCCATCATGGATTATGACGGCATGCGCGAGCTGAAATCCAGTTTCGGCACCGGCTGCATGATCGTGATGGATCAGTCCACCGACATCATTAAGGCGATCTGGCGGCTGTCGGCCTTCTTCAAGCATGAAAGCTGCGGCCAGTGCACGCCCTGCCGCGAGGGCACCGGCTGGATGATGCGTGTCATGGCGCGCCTTGTCTCCGGAGAGGCCGAGGTCGAGGAGATCGACATGCTGCTGGACGTCACCAAGCAGGTCGAGGGTCACACCATCTGCGCCCTGGGCGATGCGGCCGCCTGGCCGATCCAGGGCCTGATCCGCAACTTCCGCGGCGAGATCGAGGATCGCCTGAAGGCGAAGAAGACCGGGCGCATGGGCGCGCTTGCGGCCGAGTGATGACAAGGCTGGCACATCACGCGGCCCGCACGGGCTTGTGTCGGGCGATGCGCCCGGCGGGTGGTTATGTGGCGACACGTAACCCCCGAAAGGATGCTGCCATGAAACGCCCTCTGATCGCCGCCGCCCTGGCCTTCGCCACCCTGACCACCCCGGCCGCCGCGCTGGAGCCGCTGTCGCAGAACGCCTATGTCAACGACCGCCTGGTCCAGGCCCGTGTCGCGGATGTGGTGCGCCGCAACTGCCCCAGCATCGACGCGCGGCTGGTGCGCGCCTTCAGCGAGGCGCGCGCCCTGAAACGCCATGCCCGCAACCAGGGCTATTCCGAGGCCCAGATCGACGCTTTTCTTGACAGCCGCGCGGATCGCCAGCGTATCTACGCAGAGGCGGATCGCTATATGGTCGAAAACGGCGTCGTGAACGGGCAACCGGAGACTTTTTGCCGCCTCGGGCGGGACGAAATCGCACGGCAGACGGTCGCAGGATCGCTGCTGAGTGCCAGATAAGGATGTAAGTTCATGGCCGAATTGCGGACGATCAAGATCGACGGCGCCGAAATCCAGGTCGATCCCAACCTGACCCTCATCCAGGCCTGCGAGCAGGCCGGGATCGAGATTCCGCGTTTCTGCTATCATGAGCGCCTGTCCATCGCGGGCAATTGCCGGATGTGCCTGGTCGAGGTCGTGGGCGGCCCGCCCAAGCCCGCCGCCAGCTGCGCGATGCAGGTCAAGGACCTGCGTCCCGGCCCCGAGGGCGCGCCCTCCGAGATTCGCACCAACAGCCCGATGGTCAAGAAGGCCCGCGAGGGCGTGATGGAGTTCCTGCTGATCAACCATCCGCTGGACTGCCCGATCTGCGACCAGGGCGGCGAATGCGACCTGCAGGACCAGGCGATGGCCTATGGCGTGGATTTCAGCCGCTATCGCGAGCCCAAGCGCGCCTCCGAGGAGCTGAACCTGGGCCCGCTGGTCGAGACGCACATGACCCGCTGCATCAGCTGCACCCGCTGCGTGCGCTTCACGACCGAGGTCGCGGGCATCACCCAGATGGGTCAGACCGGCCGGGGCGAGGACAGCGAGATCACCTCCTATCTGAACCAGACGCTGGCCTCGAACCTGCAGGGCAACATTATCGACCTCTGCCCGGTGGGCGCGCTGGTCTCCAAGCCCTATGCCTTCACCGCCCGCCCGTGGGAGCTGACCAAGACCGAGTCCATCGACGTGATGGACGCCATCGGCAGCGCGATCCGCGTGGACACCAAGGGCCGCGAAGTGATGCGCATCCTGCCGCGCAACCATGACGCCGTGAACGAGGAATGGATCAGCGACAAGACGCGTTTCGTCTGGGACGGTCTGCGTCGCCAGCGGCTGGACACGCCCTATCTGCGCGAGAACGGCCGCCTGCGCCCGGCCACCTGGCCCGAGGCGCTGAGTGCCGCCGCCCGCGCGATGCAGGGCGGAAAGGTTGCGGGCCTGATCGGTGATCTGGCCCCGGTGGAGGCAGCCTTCAGCCTCAAGACCCTGGTCGAAGCCTTGGGCGGTTCGGTCGAATGCCGCACCGACGGGGCGCGCCTGCCGGCGGGCAACCGGTCCGGCTATGTCGGCAATGCGGTGATCGAGGATATCGACACGGCGGGCTCGATCGTGCTCATCGGCACCAACCCGCGTGACGAGGCCGCCGTGCTGAACGCGCGCCTGCGCCGGGCCTGGGCGCGGGGGGCGCAAGTGACGGTCGTGGGTCAGGCGATCGACCTGACCTTTAACTATGACCACGCGGGCACCGACCGCGCCGCGCTGTCCGCCCTGCTGGACCGCGCCGAGCCGGCCGAGGTTCCGGGTCTGGTGATCCTGGGGCAGGGCGCCCTGCGCGAGGCCGATGGAGAGGCCGTGCTGGCCGCCGCACAGGCCCTGGCCGAGGCGACCGGGGGACGCCTGCTGGTCCTGCACACCGCCGCGGGCCGCGTGGGCGCCATGGATGTCGGTGCCGTCACCGAGGGCGGCCTGACGGCGGCCATCGAAGGCGCGCAGGTGATCTTCAACTTGGGCGCCGATGAGGTCGACATCGCCGCCGGTCCCGTCGTGATCTATCAGGGCAGCCATGGTGACCGGGGCGCGCATCGCGCGGACATCATCCTGCCCGCCGCCTGCTATACCGAGGAGATGGGCCTCTTCGTGAACACCGAAGGCCGTCCCCAGCTGGCCATGCGCGCCAATTTCGCGCCGGGTCAGGCCAAGGAGAACTGGGCCATCCTGCGCGCCCTGTCGGCCGAGCTGGGCCAGACGCTGCCTTGGGACAGCCTGCCGCAGCTGCGCCGCAAGCTGGTCGAGGCCGTGCCGCATCTGGGCCAGGTCGGTCAGGTCGTCGAAAGCGACTGGCAGCCTCTGCCGCGCCGTGATCTGGGACAGGCCAGCTTTGTGAACCCGGTTCGCGATTTCTATCTGACGAACCCGATCGCCCGCAGCTCGCCCCTGATGGGAGAGCTGTCGCGCATGGCCGCCGCGCGCCTCGCGCCGGCGCTTGCGGCGGAGTAGGGCGATGCCCGCCCGGTTCCGGCACTGGAGTGCGGCGGCCCTGACCGGGGCCGTGCTGACGCTGGGGGGCTGTTCCATGTCGGACGTCGCGCCGGATGACCGCCCGCGCGCCAAGCCCGCGCAGGTGACCGCCACGGTGGCGGGCACCAAGGGCCTGGGTCGGGCGCGCATTTCGACCCAATCGGGCGAGATCCAGATTCTGGAGGATGACGGCAGCGTCACCACGATGGATCTGGACAGCCCCGGCGGTCGTGACGCCTTTCAGGTGACCGAGGCCGATCTGGCCGCGCTGAACGCCAATCTGGACCTCAGTTTCGCGGGGCTGGCCCCGGTGGCCCGCGCGCCCCGCGGCCCCACGGCGCAGGAAAAGGCGATCGAGGCCTTTGCCGCGCGCACCGCGCCGGCCCTGCCGGTGATCGCCCCGCACGCCGAGATCGACCCCGAGGTGTTTCTGGCGGTCAAGGTGGTGACGCTGAACCAGGGGCCCGGCGCCGATCTGGTCGAGGTGACGGCCAATCTGCGTCAGGGGGTGGACGCGGATATCGCGTTCTCGTATGCCACCTGCGCATTGGCCGGGTGGGCCAGGGACAACGGCAACCCTTACGGACGGCATATCCGGACGCTGCAGGCCAAACGCAATGGCAAGCTGCTGATCGGATCGGCCTTCCTGATGTCGGACAGCAGGCCCCTTGGCCTGCGGGTGATGGAAACGGAAGAGACCTTGCGCGAATGCAGCGCACGCGGCATTCCAGCGGCGTAAGGCAGAGGGACTGGCATCATGGCTGATTTTTGGGCATCCTCCTGGGGCATCGCGCTGATCCTGCTGGCGCAGGGTCTGGCGCTGATCGTGTTCGTGATGCTGTCGCTGGTCTACATGGTCTATGGCGACCGCAAGATCTGGGCGGCGGTGCAGATGCGTCGCGGCCCGAACGTGGTCGGCCCCTGGGGCATCCTGCAGACCTTTGCCGACGCGCTGAAATTCGTGGTCAAGGAGATCGTCGTCCCGGCGGGCGCGGACAAGTTCGTGTTCTTCCTGGCGCCCTTCCTGTCGATGATGCTGGCGCTGCTGGCCTTCGTGGCGATTCCCTTCGCGCCGGGCTGGGTGATGGCCGACATCAACGTGGGCATCCTGTTCATCTTCGCCATCTCCTCGCTGGAGGTCTACGGCGTGATCATGGGCGGGTGGGCATCGAACTCGAAATTCCCGTTCCTGGGTTCGCTGCGCTCTGCCGCGCAGATGATTTCCTATGAGGTCAGCCTCGGCCTGATCATCATCGGGGTGATCATCTCGGCCGGGTCGATGAACCTGACCGCCATCGTCGAGGCGCAGCGCGGCGCGGGCCTGCTGTCGTGGTTCTGGCTGCCGCACCTGCCGATGGTCGTGCTGTTCTTCGTGTCCTGCCTGGCCGAGACCAACCGCCCGCCCTTCGATCTGCCCGAGGCGGAATCCGAACTGGTCGCGGGCTTCATGACCGAATATTCCTCCACCCCTTACCTTTTGTTCATGGCCGGCGAATATATCGCCATGTGGCTGATGTGCGCGCTGATCAGCCTGCTGTTCTTCGGCGGCTGGCTGTCGCCCATCCCCGGACTGCCGGACGGGGCGATCTGGATGTTCCTGAAGATGGTCTTCTGGTTCTTCATGTTCGCCATGGTGAAGGCGATCGTGCCGCGCTATCGCTACGACCAGCTGATGCGCATCGGTTGGAAGGTGTTCCTGCCGCTGTCCTTGGGCTGGGTGGTGATCGTGGCTTTCCTTGCGAAATACGAAGTCTTCGGGACCTTCTGGGCCCGTTGGGCAGGAGTGTAAAAGATGGCTTTCGACGTCGTCCGCGCCACCAAGTACTTCCTGATGGTGGATTTCATCAAAGGTTTCGGCCTGGGTATGCGCTATTTCTTCGCGCCCAAGGCCACGATCAACTATCCCCACGAAAAGGGCCCGCTGTCGCCGCGCTTTCGCGGCGAACATGCCCTGCGCCGCTATCCCAACGGCGAGGAACGCTGCATCGCCTGCAAGCTGTGCGAGGCGATCTGCCCCGCGCAGGCAATCACCATCGATGCCGAACCCCGCGACGACGGCTCGCGCCGCACGACGCGCTATGACATCGACATGACGAAATGCATCTATTGCGGCTTCTGCCAGGAGGCCTGCCCGGTCGATGCCATCGTCGAGGGGCCGAATTTCGAATTCGCCACCGAAACCCGTGAGGAGCTGTTCTACGACAAGCAGCGCCTTCTGGATAACGGCGCCCGTTGGGAATCCGAGATCGCGCGCAACCTTGCCATGGACGCGCCCTACAGATGACCGATCCCTTCACCAAGATGTTCCAGCAGATGCTGGCCCAGGGTCAGGAGATGGCGCGGACCTTCAACCCCGCGCTTGAGCATTTCGACCTCAAGGCGGTCGAGAAGATGTTCCCGACCATGCCCGCCGACATGCTGGAGATGTGGTTCGGCAAGACGTTCAACCGCGACGGTCTTGACGCGCGTACGCGTCTGCTGGTCACCATCGCCGCGATGACCGTCCAGGGCGCCCTGGCCGAGCCGCAGCTGCGCATGACGATCCGCCACGCCATCGAGGCCGGGGCCACCCCGCGCGAGATCGCCGAGGTGATCTATCAGATGGGGATGTTCGCCGGCCTTCCCGCGATGCAGAAGGCGCTGGAAATTGCCCAGGGCGTATTCACCGAATCCGAAGGGAGCCCCCAGACATGATGACCTTCGCCTTTTATCTGTTCGCCATCTCGGTCTGCACCGCGGGCTTCATGGTGGTCCTGGCGCGCAACCCGGTCCATTCGGTGCTGTGGCTGATCCTGGCCTTCCTGTCGGCGGCGGGTCTGTTCGTCCTGCTGGGCGCCGAATTCGTCGCCATGCTGCTGATCATCGTCTATGTCGGCGCGGTGGCGGTGCTGTTCCTGTTCGTGGTGATGATGCTGGACGTCGATTTCGCGCGACTCAAGGGCGAATTCGCGCGGTATCTGCCGCTGGCGGGCCTGATCGCGCTGGTCCTGCTGGCGCAGCTGGCCATCGCCTATGGCGCGTGGGAAAGCAGCGACCAGTCCGCGACCCTGCGCAGCGTACCGATGCAGGCCGATGCGCTGAACACCAATTCCATCGGCCTGGTGCTGTATGACCGCTACATCCTGCCGTTCCAGATCTCGGGACTGATCCTGCTGGTGGCGATGATCGGGGCGATCACGCTGACCATGCGGCACCGCACCAACGTCAAGCGTCAGGACGTGATCCGCCAGATGCACCGTGACCCGGCCAAGGCCATGCAGCTGCGCGACGTCAAGCCGGGGCAGGGGCTGTAAGCCCGCGCCTCAGCCAACGAATTTGAACGGGTAGAAGAACCCGGAGGGACTGAAACGATGATCGGATTGACACATTACCTTGTCGTGGGGGCGATCCTGTTCGTCGCCGGGATCTTCGGCATCTTCGTGAACCGCAAGAACGTCATCGTCATCCTGATGTCGATCGAGCTGATGCTGCTGGCGGTCAACATCAACTTCGTCGCCTTTTCGGCCCATCTAGGCGATCTGGGCGGGCAGATCTTCACCATGTTCATCCTGACCGTTGCCGCGGCCGAGGCCGCCATCGGCCTGGCCATCCTGGTCGTCTTCTTCCGCAACCGCGGCACGATCGCGGTCGAAGATGTCAACGTGATGAAGGGGTAAGGGACCATGGCCCAATTCATTCTGTTCGCGCCCCTGCTGGGTGCGCTGATCGCCGGTTTCGGCTGGCGCCTGATCGGAGAGCGCGGCGCGCAGATCCTGACCACCGCCATCCTGTTCGCCGCCGCAGCCCTGTCCTGGGTCGTGTTCCTGACGCTGGAGGCGCCGCAAAGCATTCCGGTCATGGACTGGATCGTGTCGGGCGACTTCACCAGCGAATGGGCGATCCGCCTGGACCGGCTGACCGCGATCATGCTGATCGTGATCAACTCGGTCTCGGCGCTGGTGCACCTGTATTCCTTTGGATACATGGCCCATGACGAGAATTTCACCGATGATGAGCCCTATCGGGCGCGCTTCTTCGCCTATCTGTCGTTCTTCACCTTCTCGATGCTGATGCTGGTGACCTCCGACAACCTGCTGCAGATGTTCTTTGGTTGGGAAGGCGTGGGCGTCGCGTCCTATCTTCTGATCGGCTTCTACTACAAGAAACAGTCGGCGGGCGCCGCCGCGATGAAGGCGTTCATCGTCAACCGCGTGGGCGATTTCGGCTTTCTGCTGGGCATCTTCGGCATCTGGTGGCTGACCGGCTCGATCCAGTTCGACGAGATCTTTGCCCAGGTCCCGATGCTGGCCCAGACCGAGATGACCTTCCTGTGGCGCGACTGGAACGCGGCCAACGTGCTGGCGATCCTGCTGTTCATCGGCGCGATGGGCAAGTCGGCGCAACTGTTCCTGCACACCTGGCTGCCCGACGCGATGGAAGGCCCGACCCCGGTGTCCGCGCTGATCCACGCGGCGACCATGGTGACCGCGGGCGTGTTCCTGGTCTGCCGGATGTCGCCGCTCTATGAATTCGCGCCCGAGGCCAAGATGTTCATCGTCTATATCGGCGCGACCACGGCCTTCTTTGCCGCCACCGTCGGTCTGGTCCAGAACGACATCAAGCGCGTGATTGCCTATTCGACCTGTTCGCAGCTGGGCTACATGTTCGTGGCGGCGGGCGTCGGCGTCTATTCGGTGGCCATGTTCCACCTGTTCACGCATGCCTTCTTCAAGGCGATGCTGTTCCTGGGCGCGGGTTCGGTAATCCACGCGATGCACCACGAACAGGACATGCGGAATTACGGCGGGTTGCGGAAGAAGATCCCGCTGACCTTTGCCGCAATGATGATCGGCACGCTGGCCATCACCGGCGTCGGCATTCCGCTGACCCATATCGGCTTTGCGGGTTTCCTGTCCAAGGATGCCGTGATCGAAAGCGCCTTTGTCGGCAGCACCTATGCCTTCTGGATGCTGGTGATCGCGGCCCTGATGACCAGCTTCTATTCCTGGCGCCTGATGTTCATGACCTTCTATGGCACGCCGCGCGGCGACCATCATGCGCATGACCACGCCCATGAGAGCCCCCGCGTGATGACCGCGCCGCTGGTCGTGCTGGCCTTCGGATCGATCTTCGCGGGCATGATCTGGTACAACAGCTTCTTCGAAGAGGAGGGCGTCACCCGCTTCTTCGGGATCGAGGCCGCGGCGATGCATGACGGCGACCACGCCGAGGGTGCCGCCGCCGCCGGGACCGAGACCGCGCTGGAGGGCAGCGTCGCCGAGGCCCCCGCACAGCAGCCCGAGGGCGCCGCCCTGCACGCCGCCGCCGGCGCCGCCGAGAACCCGGCCGAGGTCGAGGCCTTTACCGTGACCCCCGGCGCGATCTACATGCGCCCCGACAACCACGTGATGCATGACGCGCATTACGTCCCGGCCTGGGTCAAGGTGTCGCCCTTCGTCGCGATGCTGATCGGCTTCGGTCTGGCCTGGCTGATGTATATCCGTCGCCCAGAACTGCCCGGCCAGCTGGCCGGGCAGCAGCGCGGCCTGTATCAGTTCCTGCTGAACAAGTGGTATTTCGACCAGGCCTATGACGCGATCTTCGTGCGTCCGGCCCGCTGGATCGGCCGCAAGCTGTGGACGGGCGGTGACGGAGCCGTTATCGACGGCGCCATCAACGGGCTGGCCTTGGGAATCATCCCGCGCCTGACCCGGTTCGCCGGGCGGGTGCAGTCGGGCTATCTGTTCCATTATGCCTTCGCGATGGTTCTGGGCATCGTGGGCTTGCTGATCTGGGTGATGATGCGGGGCGCGCAATAACATGACGAACCTTCTTTCGATCATCACCTTCCTGCCGATCGTCGCGGCGGGCATCCTGGCCCTGTTCCTGCGTGGCGACGACGCCGCCTCGCAGAAGAACGCGAAGTTCCTGGCCCTGATCGCGACCAGCGCGACCTTCCTGATCTCGCTGTTCCTGCTGTTCGGGTTCGATCCGTCGAACACCGGATTCCAGTTCGTCGAGGATCACGCCTGGATCATGGGCCTGCGCTATCGCATGGGCGTGGACGGGATCTCGATCCTGTTCATCATGCTGACCACCTTCCTGATGCCGCTGACGATCCTGTCCACCTGGGACGTCAAGGTCCGGGTCAAGGAATACATGATCGCCTTCCTGGTGCTGGAGGGGCTGATGATCGGCGTCTTCGCGGCGCTGGACCTGATCCTGTTCTACCTGTTCTTCGAGGCAGGCCTGATCCCGATGTTCCTGATCATCGGCATCTGGGGCGGCAAGAACCGCATCTATGCCTCGTTCAAGTTCTTCCTCTACACCTTCATCGGCTCGGTGCTGATGCTGGTGGCGATGATCGCGATGGCCCGCACAGCGGGCACGACCGACATCGCGGCGCTCCTTGAGTTCGACTTCCCGTCGCAGACCATGGCGGTGATGGGCTTCACGATCGTCGGTGGCATGCAGACACTGCTGTTCCTGGCCTTCTTCGCCAGCTTCGCGGTCAAGATGCCGATGTGGCCGGTCCATACCTGGCTGCCCGACGCGCACGTCCAGGCGCCGACCGCGGGTTCGGTGGTTCTGGCGGCGGTCCTGCTGAAGATGGGCGGCTATGGCTTCCTGCGCTTCAGCCTGCCGATGTTCCCGGTAGCCTCCGACCTGATGCAGCCCTTCGTGCTGTGGCTGTCGGCCATCGCCATCGTCTATACCTCGCTGGTGGCGCTGGCGCAGTCGGACATGAAGAAGCTGATCGCTTATTCGTCGGTGGCGCATATGGGTTACGTGACCATGGGCATCTTTGCCGCAAACCAGCAGGGGCTGGACGGCGCGATCTTTCAGATGCTGTCGCACGGTTTCATCTCGGGGGCGCTGTTCCTCTGCGTGGGCGTCATCTATGACCGCATGCACACGCGCGAGATCGACGCCTATGGCGGCCTCGTGAACCGGATGCCGGTCTATGCGCTGGTGTTCATGTTCTTCACCATGGCCAATGTCGGCCTGCCCGGCACCTCGGGTTTTGTGGGTGAGTTCCTGACCCTGATGGGCGCGTTCCACGCCAACACCTGGGTGGCCTTCGTGGCTGCGACCGGCGTGATCCTGTCGGCGGCCTATGCGCTGTGGCTTTATCGCCGCGTCACCATGGGCGCGCTGATCAAGGAGAGCCTGCGCACCATCACCGACATGACCCCGCGCGAGCGCTGGATCTTTGCGCCGCTGATCGCCATGACCCTGATCCTGGGCGTCTATCCGCGCCTGGTCACCGACATCACCGGCCCCTCGGTCCAGGCGCTGCTGGTGAATTACAACGACGCGCTGCCCACGGACGCAGCGACGGGCGACCTGGCTTCGGCCGCCGTCAGCCCCGCCGTCAGCCACTGAGGAACGCAAGATGACCGGTTTGGATATCTCGACCATTCTGCCCGAACTGATGCTTGCGATCTATGCGCTGGCCGCGCTGATGGCGGGGGCCTATCTGGGCAAGGATCGCATCGCGATGCCGATCCTGTGGGTCAGCGTGCTGGCGCTGCTGGCGGGGGCAATGTTCATCGGCCTGGCCGATCGTCCCCAGCAGATCGCCTTCTTCGGCATGTTCACGGACGACGCCTTCGGCCGCTTTGCCAAGATCACGATCCTGCTGTCGGGCGCCGCCGTCCTGGCGATGAGCGCGGATTACATGGATCGCCACGGGCTGATGCGGTTCGAATACCCGATCCTGATCGTGCTGGCCTCTCTGGGCATGATGATGATGGTGTCGGCGGGCGATCTGCTGACGCTGTATATGGGCCTGGAGTTGCAGTCGCTGGCCCTCTATGTCGTGGCCGCCATGCGCCGCGAGAGCGCCAAGTCCTCCGAGGCGGGCCTGAAGTACTTCGTTCTGGGCGCGCTCAGCTCGGGCTTGTTGCTTTACGGCGCATCGCTGGTCTACGGCTTTTCGGGGACGACGCAGTTCTCGGGGATCATCCAGGCGGTGCAGGCGGGCAACCTGCCAATGGGCTTGCTGTTCGGTCTGGTCTTCCTGCTGGTAGGCCTGGCGTTCAAGGTCTCGGCCGTGCCGTTCCACATGTGGACCCCCGACGTCTATGAGGGCTCTCCGACCCCGGTGACCGCCTTCCTGGCGACGGCCCCCAAGGTCGCGGCCATGGCGCTGATCGCGCGGCTGATGTTCGACGCCTTCGGCAACGTGCCGGGCGATTGGGGTCAGATCATCGCGGCCCTGGCCGTGATGTCGATGTTCCTCGGTTCGGTCGCGGGCATCGGCCAGCGCAACATCAAGCGTCTGATGGCCTATTCCTCGATCGCGCATATGGGCTTTGCGCTGGTCGGTCTGGCGGCGGGCACGGCCTATGGCGTGCAGGCGATGCTGATCTACATGGCGATCTATGCGGTGATGAATGTCGGCGCCTTCGCCTTCATCCTGTCGTTGGAGCGGGACGGTCGTCCGGTCACCGACATGGACAGCCTCAACCGCTTTGCCAGCGCCGAGCCGCTCAAGGCAATGGCCGTGCTACTGCTGATGTTCAGCCTGGCGGGTGTGCCGCCTCTGGTCGGGTTCTGGGCGAAATACGGCGTGCTGACGGCTGCGGTTGATGGCGGGATGACCTGGCTGGCGATTGCCGGGGTGATCGCCTCGGTGATCGGCGCGTTCTATTACCTGCGCATCGTCTATTACATGTATTTCGGCACCGAGACCGAGGGCGTGACCAGCCGCATGGGCACCGTGCAATACGCCGCGCTGATCGTGTCGGCCTTTGCGCTGCTGCTGGGGTCGATCACGCTATTGGGCATCGACGACGCAGCCGCCGTGGCGGCGCAGTCGCTGGTCGGACCGGCGCTGGCCTCGGGTGGGTAACCCTGGGCCGACATGGCCGCAGGGCGTGGCGCGCCACGTCCTGGACCGCGTGGACAGCACCAATGCCGAGGCGTTCCGCCTGGCTCCGACCCTGTCGGGACCGGCCTGGATCATGGCGCGCCAGCAGCAGGCCGGACGCGGGCGGCGCGGGCGGGCCTGGACCGATCCGCCGGGAAACCTTGCAGCGACCCTGGTGATGCGACCTCAGGGCGGGGCGTCGGATGCGGCGCGCCTGTCTTTTGTCGCCGCGCTGGCGGTGCATGACGCGCTGCGCGACCTGTGCGGGCCGGTGCCGAACCTGGCGCTGAAATGGCCCAATGACGTGCTGCTGAACGGCGGCAAGCTGTCCGGCATCCTGCTGGAGAGCAGCGGCGCGGGCGGGCAGGTGGCCGTTCTGGCCGTGGGCATCGGCGTCAACCTGGCCGCCGCGCCCGACGCGGCGCAGGTCGAACCTGACGCCCTGCGCCCCGTCAGCCTGGCCGGAGAGACAGGGTTGCTGATCACCCCCGACGATCTGCTGGACGCGCTGGCGGTGGAGTTCGATGCCTGGCACCGCCAGATGACGACTTACGGCTTTGGTCCCATCCGCACCGCCTGGCTGGCCCGCGCCGCCAAGCTGGGCGAGACGATCACCGCCCGCACCGGCACCGACCGCATCACCGGCCGCTTTGACGGCATCGACGAGACCGGCGCCCTGATCCTGACCGGCCCGCGCGGCCGTCAGGCGATTCCCGCCGCCGACATCCATTTCGGGGGCTAGGCCCATGCTGCTGTGTATCGATACCGGCAATACCAATACGGTCTTTTCCATCTGGGACGGCACGCGGTTTCTGGCGCATTGGCGCATCCGCACCGACCACCGCCGCACGGCGGACGAGTATTACGTCTGGCTGTCCACCCTGATCGCCGTTCAGAAGTTCGAGCTGCAGATCGACGCCTGCATCATCAGCGCGACGGCGCCGCGGGTGGTCTTCAACCTGCGGGTGCTGTGCAACCGCTATTTCGACACGCGCCCGCTGGTGGTGGGGAAACCCGACTGCCTGCTGCCGGTCGAGCCGCGCGTCGATACGGGCACCACCGTCGGCCCGGACCGGCTGGTCAATACGGTGGGTGCCTTCGATCGCCACGGGCCCGACCTGATCGTGGTCGATTTCGGCACCGCGACCACGTTCGACGTGGTCGATGTGGACGGCGCCTATATCGGCGGGGTCATCGCGCCGGGGGTGAACCTTTCGCTGGAGGCGCTGCACATGGGGGCGGCGTCGCTGCCTCATGTCGATGTGACGCGGCCCGCGACGGTCATCGGCACGAATACGGTTGCATGTATCCAGTCAGGCGTGTTCTGGGGATATGTGGGATTGGTCGACGGTATCGTGGGTAAAATCCGCGCCGAGCGCGACCGCACCATGAAAGTCATAGCCACTGGCGGGCTAGCGCCATTGTTCGATCAGGGGTTCGACCTGTTCGACGCAATTGAAGACGATCTGACGATGCACGGGCTTCGGCTCATTCACGATTACAACAAGGAGATGGGAAATGGCTGAACGCCTGATCTATCTGCCGCTCGGCGGAGCGGGCGAAATTGGCATGAATGCCTATGTCTACGGCTATGGCCTTCCTGGCAAGGAACGGCTGATCCTGATCGACCTGGGGGTGACCTTCGGCGATATGGAAGGCAGCCCGGGCATAGACCTGATCATGCCCGACCTGACCTGGCTGGAGAAGAACCGCCACCGGCTGGAGGCGATCTTCATCACCCACGGCCATGAGGACCACATCGGTGCCATCGCGCATCTGTGGAAGCGGCTTGACGTGCCGATCTATGCCCGCCGCTTCACCGGGACGCTGGTCCGCCTGAAGATGGAGGAGCACGGCCTGCCGACCGAGGTGGTGAACATCACTGAGGTCCGCCCGGCCAAGACCGAGCTGGGCCCGTTCAGCGTCCAGTTCGTGCCGATCAGCCATTCGATCCCCGAAAGCAGCGCGCTGATCATCGACACCCCGGCGGGTCGCATCGTGCATACGGGCGATTTCAAGATGGACGTGACCCCGGTCGTGGGCGACGCCTTTGACCCGGTGGGCCTGTCCCAGATCGCGGCCGAGGGTGCGGGCGTCAAGGTCCTGGCCTGCGACAGCACCAACATCTTCTCGACCCATCCCGGTCGGTCCGAGGCGGTTCTGGCCACCCCGATCTTGGAATGGGTCATGGCGCAGCCGAACATGGTCGTGGCCACGACATTCGCCAGCAACGTGGCGCGGCTGCGCACGCTGGCGGATGCCGCGCGGGCCTCGGGGCGCAAGATCTGTCTGCTGGGTCGGGCCATGCGCCGCATGGTCGGCGTGGCGATGGATTCCGGCGTGCTTAAGGATTTCCCCGACACGATCGGCCCGGAAGAGGCCGCCAAGCTGCCCCGCAACAAGGTGCTGCTGCTGGTCACCGGCAGCCAGGGCGAACGCCGCGCCGCCAGCGCGCAGCTGTCGCGCGGGCGCTATCTGGGTCTGTCGCTGAAGGAAGGCGACAGCTTCCTGTTCAGCTCCAAGACCATTCCCGGCAACGAGAAATCGGTCGGCCGGATCATGAACGCCTTCAGTGAGGCGGGCGTGGATGTCTGGGATGCCGATGACGGGCTTTACCACGTGTCGGGCCATGCGAACCGGCCCGATATCGAGGCGATGCACGACCTGCTGAAGCCCAAGGTCGTGATCCCCATGCACGGGGAGCACCTGCACCTGCGCGAGCATGTGCTGCTGGCCCGCGCCAAGGGCATGACCGCCGAGATCGTGACGAACGGCATGATGATGGACCTGACGGGCGATCGCCCCAAAGTCTGCGACCAGGTCGAGACGGGGCGTCTGTATCTGGACGGCAATCAGCTGATCGGGTCGATGGACGGTGTCGTGCGCGACCGGATTCGCATGGCGCTGAACGGCCATGCGATGGTCAGCGTGATCGTGGATGAGGACGACAACGTCCTGCCCGATGCCTGGGTCGAGCTGATGGGCCTGTCCGAGCGGACGCGGTCTGGCGGCGAACTGGCCCGCCAGATCGAGGCCGAGCTGTCCGAGTTCCTCGAGCGTGCCGATGCCCGCACCGTGCGTGACGACGGCAAGATGGACGAGGCGATCCGCAAGATCACCCGCCAGGTGTCGATGGAGGAGATCGGCAAGAAGCCTGAGGTCACCGTCAGCATCAGCCGCCTGATGGCCGACTGACCAGCACCCCGGTTGCGTCCCGCGACGGGCCGGGGGGCCAGTCCCCCGGCCCCCCCGATGTCGCGCGGATCGCGGCGGGGGCTTGGCCATACCGCAGGGGGTCCGGGGGGTGCGAAGCCCCCCGGCCACCGCGGGACGCAAATCCCGGAGCGCGGGGGCTTGAAAACCTGCCTCTCATGCGGCAAGCCGCGCGGATGAGCGATACACCCGAATCCCCCTTCGATCCGAGCCCGCCGCACCGGAACTTCTACGGGCGCCGGCATGGCAAGACCCTGCGCCAGAGCCAGAAGGGCTATCTCTCGGAGGATCTGGGCGACCTGCGGCCACGCGGGATCACGGTCGAGGACAATCCTGACCGTTCGACGGTCGATCCCCGGGTGATCTTCGGCAATGACAATCCGGTCTGGCTTGAGGTCGGCTTCGGCGGGGGCGAGCACATGGTGCATATGGCCGCCACCTATCCCGGCATCAACATCATCGGCTGCGAGCCCTATATCAACGGCGTGGCGATGCTGCTGGGTAAGATCCGGGCGGCGGGGGTTAGCAATGTCAGCGTGCATCCGGGCGATGCGCGTGACCTGATGGACGTGCTGCCCGATGCCAGCGTCCAGCGCGCCTTTCTGATGTATCCCGACCCCTGGCCCAAGGCGCGCCATCACCGGCGCCGCTTTGTGACGCCCGAACATCTGCTGCCCTTGGCGCGCGTGATGCAGCCCGGCGGTATCTTTCGGGTGGCAAGCGACATCCCTGACTATATCCGCCAGACGCGCGAGGAGGTCCCGCCCGCAGGCTTCGAGACGGTCGATGACACGCCCGTGGCGTGGGACGACTGGATCAGCACGCGCTATGAGCAGAAGGCCCTGCGCGAGGGACGACCGCCCAATTACGTCACCTTTCGCCGTCTCTAGCCGACGGCCTGTAGAGGCTTTGGCCCGCACGCAAGTTGTCGAAATTCGCCTCAATGTGGCTAAATTTCGCCCGTTGTTTGTCAAGGCTCGTCGAGATGGGGCCGCCGCGCTAGGGCTATTGGGTTGGGGTGACCCTGCAACCGCGTTCGCTGTCGCGTAGGATAGACGTGTCGGATGCGGTTTCGGACTTTAAAGAGGTTTGGCAGACAGATGAGACCTTTGGTGCCTGAGCCATACCGGGTAGGCATGGTCGCTACTCCTGTCCCGCCAGCATCCAGTCGTGACAGTACCTCAGGGTCGTCATGCGCTTGGCGCCATTCCTGGATTGCAGCGGCTGTTGGCCTGAAAGGTTAGGTATCGATCGGAAGCTTCGGGGTGTTTGCGCTAGATTTCTTGATCCGCTGCCTTGCGAGGATGAGCTAGGCGTCGACCGGATTGTTCCGGAGGATCCATCTGAGACGTGCGAGAAGGTCTGGGCGAATTGGGCAGGCGTCTGCCAGCCGAGGCGCGAGTGGGGACGTTCGGTGTTGTAATCCTTTCGCAAGGCCGCGAGCGTAGCGCGGGCGTGGTTCAGGGACGGGAACAGCGTCTCGTTCAACAGCTCGTCGCGCAGACGGCCATTGAAGCTTTCAATGAAGGCGTGTCTCGGGTCGGCTTTCCCGGCGCGATGTAATGCCAGTCGATCTTGCGGTCATCGGCGAAGGTCAGGATCGCGTTTGAGGTGAACTCGGTGCCATTGTCGCTGACCACGGTTCCGGGCTTTCCGCGGGCCTCGAACAGGATCGCCAGCTCTCGCGCGACCCTTACGCCGGACAGGGACGTGTCGGCGATCAGGGCGAGACATTCCCGCGTGCAGTCATCGACCACGGTCAACACGCGGAAGCGGCGGCCATCGGTCAACTGGTCGGACACGAAGTCGAGCGACCAACGCTGGTTCGGCATCAGCGGAAGCGCCATCGGGGCTCGCGTCCCTATCGCCCGTTTGCGGCCACCGCGGCGACGGACATGCAGCCGCTCCTCGCGATAGATGCGCAACAGGTGGACTTGTCACGGTTTGGTGCCGCTCCTTTGACCACGTAATGTGCAGCAAAGGAGATGAACCATGGGCACAATCAGGACAGATGAGTTTTGCAGGGATGCGGTGCGTATTGCGCTGACAAGCGGGCTATCGCGGCGTCAGATTGCAGATAATCTTGGGGTCGGCTTGTCGACTTTAGGGTCAGGGCCCATTGATCTTGCGCCGTTGTCATGATTCAGGCTCCGCAAGGAGACTGACCGATGAGCAATCTTTTCTGGCTGACAGACGCGCAGATGGCGCGGCTCCAGCTCTTCTTTCCCAAGAGACATGGCAAGCCGCGAGTCGATGACCGGCGTGTGCTGAGCGGCATAATCTTCGTCAACCGCAATGGCTTGCGGTGGCGTGACGCGCCAAGGGAGTATGGCCCGCCCAAGACCTCTATAACCGGCTCTGTTGCACAAATCGCGTGAGGGATTCATCTTGCGGGACCAGCGTGGTAGCTAGA
>NZ_SUNH01000012.1 GCF_005048265.1 Paracoccus hibiscisoli | reverse complement strand
GCATGCCGTCACCGATGCGAAAGGCCGTCCCATCCGGTTCTTCATATCGGCAGGGCAGGTCAGCGATTACACCGGTGCGGCAGCGCTGTTGGGCAGCCTGCCGAAGGCGGACTGGTTTCCGGCTGACAGGGGATATGACGCCGACCGGCTGCGAGAAGCGTTGGAAAGACAAAGGGATAAGCGCCTGCATCCCCGGCCGGAAGTCCCGCAAAAAGACCGTGAAATACGACAAGCGGCGCTATAAAAGGCGCAATCGTATCGAGATCATGTTCGGTCGTCTGAAGGACTGCAGACGTGTCGCCACGCGTTACGACAGGTGCCCGGAAACCTACCTCTCCGCAATCGCATTGGCCGCAACCGTCCTGTTCTGGCTGTGATCAAGAACGAGCCCTGACCCTAGCGAAGACTACTTAGATCAACGCGCGCAGCACCGTTCCGGAAATCCATTCTGACACGACGACCGTCCCCAGGATCACGATCAGGATCATCGTGACCTGCGGCCAGGCCAGTGTGTTCAGCGAGGCCTGCAACTTCAACCCCAGCCCGCCCGCCCCGCCCAGCCCCAGGATGGTGCTTTCGCGGATGTTGATGTCCCACCGGAACACCGTAATCCCCCATAAGGCTGGCAGCACCTGCGGTACGATCCCGTAGGTCAGCACCTGCGCGGCGCCGGCGCCGGTGGCCGTCACGGCCTCGATCTGGCTGGGGTCAGCGCGTGTCGGCTGCGCTGCTTGCCAGCTGGTCCGACCTCCGGCGGGGCAACCTTCTGGCGGCCATCACATGGGCCAGAACCTCGCTCAGGCGCTTGTTCTCGGTCACTGCGGCATGGGTGACGCGCTGCTGTGCAGGGTTGAAGATGCGATAGGGTAGCGAGATACCCTTCCAACGGATTTCGAGGGACCGATCAGGATAAGTGTAAGTCTCGACATATCGGTCGATCGCATTCCGGGCATGCTCACCGTCTTTCAGGATGAACTTCATGCGCTCGTAATCGACCACGAGACTTTTGCCGGCCTGGCGCTGATCGCGCACACAGAGGATGTCCGACAGCCGTGAAGCGTCCAAGGTCAAAGGCCGGTGCCCGTTATCCGGTCGGGCAGGGGCCTGCGAGAAGCGCAACTTGTGGTGAGCCATAAAGCCAGGCAGAAAAGCATTGGCTGCGGCCATGTCGCTAATACCTGCGAGGCGCAGTTCCTTGACCAGCCTGTCTTGCAAAGTCCGATTGGCTCGCTCGACGCGGCCCTTGGCTTATGAACTGTTTGCGCAGAGGATCTCGATGTTCAACTCGCTGAGCGCCCGCCCAAATTGCGTCATCCCATGCCCGCTCCGGGGCGCGCGGCGGTTCACGCGGAAGACGTTGTGCTTGTCGGAATAGAGGGCTACCGGCAGCCCGTGGTCGTGCAGGTAATCTGACAGGGCCGCAAAGGAGCTCTCGGTCGACTCCGAGGGGACAAAGCGCAAATGCATGAGGGTTCCGGTCGCATCGTCAACAAAGACCAGCAAGGTGCAGGCGGGGCCGCGATCCTCAAACCAGCGGTGTTCCGAGCCATCGATCTGGATCAACTCACCCGATGGTTCACGCCGCAATCGGGGCTGATGCACACGGTGCCGCTGCGCACGGCTCTTCCAGAGGCCATCCGCTATCATCCATTTGCGCAGCGTCTCCGAGGAGACACGGATGCCATGCCGTTCCGCCAGCATCTCCGTGGCCAGTGTCGAGCCGAAATCCGGGTAGTCGTTGCGGATCAGCGACAGGATATAATCGCGCTTCAGATCACTGATGCGGTTGTTCGACGGACAGCCGCGCAGCTTGTGACGGACGGCAATGGCGCCATTGTCTTGCACATCGTGCACAAGTCGTTGCACTTGTCGCTGGCTCAGACCCAGAAGATCGGCCGCCGTCGTGGGGCGCAGGCTGCCGTCCAGCACCTGCGCCAGCACCTCGATCCGTTGAAGCTCGCGTTCGCTCATCAGAAGAAGGCCCATGTCGAAAACCCTCGTGCCATGCTGCTCAGCACAGCGTCAGCCTTCAGGGCAGAGGCGACAAATCAACTTCGCCAGTTCGCGACAATTCTACTTCGGTTCTACACAGCATCGCTCAATAATCAGAATTATGGAACATGCTAGCCGCGGTCTTCGTGTGAACACATTGAACCACCCTATCTTTCACACCCGCTCAAAAAAAGGGCATCGGCGAGAAGAACCGCTCCAACGGTAAACCATTTCGTTGAATTGGTTCGATTGTTTGCCTCTGCGTAAAGCATGATGTCTGGCACGAACACGCAGGACCATCGCTGTTTTGGCGGGATGGGAGCAGGAAGTTCAGTGGCGGGCTTGCATGATGACGGAAATGTGGCAGCATGAACCAATAGTCACCAATGGTTCGCACATGGACGCCGATACCGATCAGGGCCACACGACCTCGACCTACGCGCTGGCGCGGTTGCGGGCTTATATCGATGACGCATCGCGTCAGACCGGCGACCGCATGCCGACCGAGCGGCAGCTGTCGGAGCAGCTGGGCATGGGACGGCGCGCGATCCGTCGCGCGCTGGAGGTGCTGGAGGCCGAGGGGCGCATCACCCGCAGGCAGGGCGCCGGCACCTTCATCGGCGGGGCGGCCCCAGCCCCTGCGGGCGACAGCATCGTCGATACGACCAATTTCTTCGAGATCATGGAGGTCCGTCTGCGCCTAGAGCCGCAGCTGGCCGCACTGGCCGCGCTGCGGGCGAAGCCCGAGCACATCACCCGCCTCTATGAGCTGTCGGACCGTATCGCCCAGTGCCTTGATGCCGATGAGGGCGAATTGTGGGACGGCACCCTGCACCGCCAGATCGCCGAGGCCGCAGGCAATGCGCTGTTCCTGTCGCTGTTCGACATCGTGAACCGCGTGCGACAGGACGCCGCCTGGCAGGCGGTGCGCGAACGGGCGCGCGGCGGGCTGGCGGGGCACGCCCTCCCGGTGGCCCAGCACCGCGCCATCATCGACGCCATCGCCGCCCGCGACCCGCAGGCGGCGGCCGAGCAGATGCGCGTGCATCTGTTCATGCTGCAGGAAAAACTGATCCGCCTTGGATCGGCGGACCTGTCCCCTACCCAGACCGGAAGGCCGGATCAACCGGCCCATGCCTGACCCCCATCAACAGGAAGCCCCCATGACCCGACATCTTCTGTCCGCCACCGCCATGATCGCGCTGATGAGCGCCCTGCCCGCCGGCGCCCAGACCCTGCGCATCGGCCTCAGCGACGATGCCGACATCCTGGACCCCGACCAGTCGCGCACCTTCGTCGGCCGCATCGTCTATGCGGGCCTGTGCGACAAGCTGGTCGATCTGGACGCCCAGGCCAACATAATCCCGATGCTGGCGACCGACTGGTCCTGGTCCGACGACGGCATGGCGCTGGTCATGGACCTGCGCGAGGGGGTGGTGTTCCATGACGGCACGCTCTTTGACGCCGATGCGGTGGTGGCCAACATCACCCGCTCGATGACGCTGCCGGAATCGCGGCGCAAGTCGGAGCTGTCCTCGGTCGCGGGGATCGAGGCGACGGGGCCGATGCAGGTGACCCTTACCCTGACCGCGCCCGACGCCTCGTTGATCGCGCAGCTGTCGGACAGGGCGGGAATGATGGTCTCTCCGACCGCGGCCGAGGCGGCGGGCGCCGAGTTCGGCCAGAACCCGGTCTGTTCGGGGCCGTTCCGGTTCGTCGAACGCATCCAGCAGGACCGGATCGTGCTGGAGAAATTCGCCGATTATTACGACGCCGACCGCATCGCGATCGACCGCGTCACCTATCGCCCGATCCCCGACACCACCGTGCGCCTGGCCAACCTGCGCTCGGGAGAGCTGGACATCGTCGAACGCATCGCGGCCTCCGACGTGGGGTCGGTCTCTCAGGACGCCGCCTTGCAGATGCAGGAGGCCGTGGGCCTGGGCTACATGGCGATCTATGCCAATATCGGCAATGGCGACCGCGCCCTGACGCCGATGGGAGAGGACGCCCGCGTCCGCCAGGCTTTCTCTCTGGCGATCGACCGTGAGGCGCTGAACCAGGTCGTGTTCGAAGGCACCGCCGTGCCCGGCAACCAGCCCTTCCCGCCCTCGTCCCCGTGGTTCAACCAGGATCTGCCGGTCCCCGCCCGCGACGTCGAGGCCGCGCGCGCCCTGCTGGCCGAGGCCGGGATCGACCGGATGCCGGTCGAGATCCAGCACGCCAACAACCCCGTCATCACCCAGATGATGCAGGTCATCCAGGCCATGGTGGCCGAGGCAGGCTTCGACGTGACCCTGCGCGCGACCGAATTCGCGACGCTGCTGTCCGAACAGACGGCGGGCAATTTCCAGCTGTCGCGGTCGGACTGGTCGGGGCGTCCCGACCCGGACGGCAACCTGCACCAGTTCGTCACCTGCGAGGGCGGCATCAACGATCCGCGCTATTGCAACCCCGAGGTCGACCGCCTGCTGAACGAGGCCCGCGCCGCCAACGACCCCGAGGTCCGCAAGGGCCTGTACGATCAGGCGGGCGTGATCCTGAACCAGGACCTGCCGGTGATCTATCTGGGCCACCAGACCTACATCTTTGCGCTGGATCAGGGCGTGCAGGGCTTTGAGGCCTTCCCGGACGGGATGATCCGCCTGCAGGACGTGACCCTCTCCCAGTGACCCGGACATGACTGCGGCCGGGGGCGCCATACCCCCGGCCCGGCGAAAGGAACACCATGCTGATCTATATAGCCAAGCGCCTGCTGGTGGCGTTGCCGACATTGCTGATCGTGTCGATGCTGGTCTTCGGGTTGCAGATGCTGCTGCCCGGTGATCCGGTCCTGGCCATGGCCGGAGAGGACCGCGACCCCGAGACCCTGGCCCGCATCCGCGAACAGCTGAACCTGAACGACCCGCTGCCGGTGCAGTATCTGCGCTGGCTGGGCGGCGTGCTGCAGGGCGATTTCGGGACGTCCCTGCGCACCGGGCAGCCGGTGTCGGAACTGATCCTGCAAAAGCTGCCGGTGACGATCCAGCTGGCGGTGATGGCGATGATCTTTGCCGCGCTGATCGGGATTCCCGCGGGCATCATCGCGGCGGTCCGCAAGGGCGGCGTGCTGGACTGGACCGCCAACATCGTGGCGCTGTCGGGCCTGTCGATCCCGAACTTCTGGCTGGGGATCATGCTGATCCTGCTGGTCTCGGTCAATCTGGGCTGGCTGCCGGCATCGGGCTATGAATCGATCTTCGTCGATCCGGTGCGGTCGCTGGAGACGATGATCATGCCCGCCTTCGTACTGGGCACCGGTCTGGCCGCCACGCTGATGCGCCACACGCGCTCTGCCATGCTGGGGGTGCTGTCGGCCGACTATATCCGCACCGCGCGCGCCAAGGGCCTGACCGGGCGCCAGGTCGTGCTGAAGCACAGCTTCAGGAATGCACTGCTGCCGGTGATCACGCTGTCCGCGCTGCTGTTCGGCGAATTGCTGGCGGGCGCGGTCCTGACCGAGCAGATCTTTACCATCCCCGGTTTCGGCAAGCTGATCGTCGATGCGGTGTTCAACCGCGACTATGCCGTGGTGCAGGGCGTGGTGCTGTGCACGGCCGTCGGTTTCCTGCTGATGAACCTGATCGCGGACGTCGTCAGCGTCCTTCTGAACCCCCGGATGAGGGCCGCCCTATGACCGCCATCGACATGCCCGCACCCCGCGCCAAAAGCCGCTTCTGGCGCAAGTTCCGGCGCAACCGCGCGGCCCTGGTCGGGGGCGTGATCGTCGCGTTCTTTGTCCTGCTTGCGGTGGCCGCGCCGATCCTGCCCATCGCGGACCCGCTGGCCACCAGCTGGACCGCGATCCGGCTGGCGCCATCCGCGGAATACTGGCTGGGCTCGGACGAGATCGGGCGCGACATCCTGTCCCGGATGATCTGGGGCGCGCAGGCATCCCTGATGGCGGGCGTCATCTCGGTCGCGATCGCGGTGATGACTGGCGTGCCCATCGGGCTGATCGCAGGCTATTTCGGCGGCTGGACCGACACGATCATCTCGCGCTTCACCGATGCGCTGCTGGCGATGCCGTTCCTGATCATGGCCATCGCGCTGGCCGCCTTTCTGGGGCCAAGCCTGACCAACGCGATGATCGCCATCGGCCTGTCGGCCATGCCGATCTTCATTCGCCTGACCAGGGCCCAGGTCATGTCCGTCAAGACCGAGGATTATGTCGAGGGCGCCCGCGCCATCGGTCTGGGGCATCTGGCGATCATGCGCCGCTATATCCTGCCCAATATCGTGCCGCCGATCATCGTGCAGGCCACGCTGACCATCGCCACCGCGATCATCGCCGAGGCGTCGCTGTCCTTCCTGGGTCTGGGCCAGCAGGCTCCCGCGCCCAGCTGGGGGTCGATGCTGAACGTGGCCAAGAACTTCCTGACGCAGGCGCCCTGGATGGCCTGGTGGCCGGGGGCCGCAATCTTTCTGGTCGTGATCGGCTTCAACCTGATCGGCGACGGGCTGCGCGATGCGCTGGACCCGCGCGAACACTGATTTTCAAGGAGTCGTCATGACCCAATTCACCACCCGCCCCGAGATCACCGGCACGTTCGGCGTCGTCACCTCGACCCATTGGATCGCGACCGCCGTGGGGATGAGCATTCTGGAAAAGGGCGGCAACGCCTTTGACGCTGCCGTGGCGACCGGGTTCGTGCTGCAGATCGTCGAGCCGCATCTGAACGGCCCTGCGGGCGACCTGCCCGCGATCATCCATTCCGCGAAAACCGGCAAGACCCAGGTGATCTGCGCGCAAGGCCCCGCCCCCGCCGGCGCCACGATCGACCATTACCGGGCCGAGGGGATCGACCTGATCCCCGGCAACGGGCTGCTGGCAACGGTCATTCCCGGCGCCTTCGACGGCTGGATGCTGATGCTGCAGGAGCACGGCACGATGACCGTCGCCGAGGTTCTGGCCCCCGCCATCCACTATGCGCGCCACGGCCATCCGATGCTGCCCCGCGTGGCCGACAGCATCGCCGGTCTGGCCGATTTCTTTGCCGCCGAGTGGCCCACGTCGCATGCGACCTGGCTGCCGGGCGGGCAGGCCCCGCAGGCGGGCGCACTGTTCCAAAACACCGCACTGGCAGACACTTACAGCCGGATCGTCGAGGCGTCCGAGGGCGCGCCCACGCGCGTCGCGGGCGTGCAGGCCGCCCGCGACGCCTTCTATCGCGGCTTTGTGGCCGAGGCGATCGACCGCTTCTGCCGCACGACCGAAGTGATGGACGGCAGCGGCGCCAAGCATCGCGGCGTGCTGACCGCCGACGACATGGCGGGCTACAGCGCCACCACCGAGGAGCCGACCTGGGCCGATTATCACGGCTGGTCCATCGCCAAGACCGGGCCCTGGGGCCAGGGGCCGGTGCTGCTGCAGGGGCTGAAGATCCTGGAGGGCATCGACATCGCCGCGATGGACCCGAACGGCCCTGATTTTGTCCACACCGTCATCGAGACGATGAAGCTCTCCTATGGAGACCGCGAGGTCTATTACGGCGATCCGTTGATGCACGACGTCCCGATGGAGGCGCTGCTGTCGCCCGCCTATGCCACGGAGCGCCGCGCGCTGATCGGCGACACCGCCTCGCTGGACCTGCGCCCCGGCACCGTGCCGGGGTATGAGGATCAGCGCGCCCGCACCCTGTCGCTGCTGGACGGCCTGGGCAAAGGCGCGGTCTATGAGCCGACCATGGCGCATCTGTCGGAAAAGCGTGGCGATACCGTGCATATCGACGTGATCGACCAATGGGGCAACATAGTGTCCACCACGCCGTCGGGCGGCTGGCTGCAATCGTCGCCGATCATCCCGGAACTGGGCTTCTGCCTGAACAGCCGGGCGCAGATGTTCTGGTTGCAGCCGGGCCTGCCCACCTCGCTGGCGCCGGGGCGGCGGCCGCGCACCACGCTGACGCCGTCGCTGGCGCTGCGGGACGGGGTGCCACACCTGTCCTTTGGCACGCCCGGCGGTGATCAGCAGGACCAATGGCAGCTGGTGTTCTTTCTGCGCCACGTCCATTTCGAGCCGAACCTGCAGGCCGCCATCGACGCGCCGCTGTTCCATTCGACGCATTTCCCGGCCTCGTTCCACCCGCGCACGGCGGCACCGGGCGGCATGCTGATCGAGGATCGCGTGGGCCAGGCCACCATCGACGAATTGCGCCGTCGCGGCCATGACGTGACGGTCACCGGGCCGTGGGATATCGGCCGCCTGACCGCGGCCAGCCGCGATACGCAGGGCCTGCTGCGCGCGGCCGCGACCCCGCGCCTGATGCAAGCCTATGCGGCGGGGCGGTGACATGACCCAACCCATCCTTTCGCTGCGAAACCTGACCGCCGCCTTTCCGACCGAAGATGGCCTCAAGGAGGTCGTCCGCAACATCAGCTTTGACGTGGCCCCCGGCGAGACCGTGGCCATCGTCGGCGAAAGCGGCTCTGGCAAGAGCGTCACCTCGCTGGCGATCATGGGGCTGCTGGACAAGCGGGCGCGGGTCAGCGGCCAGGTGCTGCTGGACGGGCGCGACCTGCTGGGCCTG
Source organism: Paracoccus hibiscisoli (assembly GCF_005048265.1). GTDB lineage: Bacteria > Pseudomonadota > Alphaproteobacteria > Rhodobacterales > Rhodobacteraceae > Paracoccus > Paracoccus hibiscisoli. The sequence continues at coordinate 136,938 of NZ_SUNH01000012.1, read as the reverse complement.
CCCGAAAAGCAGATGCGCCAGGTGCGCGGCAACGACATCGCGATGATCTTTCAAGAGCCGATGTCGTCGCTGAACCCGGTCTTTCCGGTGGGCGACCAGATCGCCGAACTGCTGATCCGCCACGGCCAGGTGCCGCGCGATCAGGTCGCGGCCGAGGTCCTGCGCCTGATGGACCGCGTCCGCATCCCGAATGCGCATGCGCGCATCAAGGACTATCCGCACCAGTTCTCAGGCGGCATGCGCCAGCGGGTGATGATCGCGATGGCCCTGGCAGCGCGCCCGCGCCTGCTGATCGCGGATGAGCCGACGACCGCGCTGGACGTGACCATTCAGGGCCAGATCCTGGACCTGATCAAGGAGATCCAGGAGGAGCAGGGCATGGCCGTCCTGTTCATCACCCATGACATGGGCGTGGTGGCCGAAATTGCCGACCGCACCGTGGTGATGTTCCGAGGCGATCACATCGAGACAGGCGCAACCGCCGATCTGTTCACCGGCGCAACCCAGCCCTATACCCGCGCGCTGCTGGCGGCGGTGCCGCGCCTTGGGCAAATGGCGGGCCAGGACTGGCCGCTGCGCTTCCCCAGGGTCGACATGGACAGCGGCACGATCACCGCGCAGCCCGCGGTCGTGGACACCGTCGACCGCAGCGCGACGCCGGTGCTGTCGGTCCGGAACCTGGTCACCCGATTTGCCGCAGGGTCCGACCTGCTGGGCCGCCCCACCGGCAAGGTCCATGCGGTCGAGGACCTGACCTTCGATCTGTGGCAGGGAGAGACCCTGTCGCTGGTGGGCGAATCCGGTTGCGGGAAATCGACCACGGGGCGGTCGATCCTGCGGCTGGTCCAGCCGGAATCCGGACAGGTGACGCTGGACGGATTCGACGTGCTGGGCGCGGGTCCGGGCGATCTGCGGCGGATGCGGCGGTCGGGCCAGATGATCTTTCAGGACCCGTTCTCCAGCCTGAACCCGCGCATGACCGTGGGACAGACCGTGGCCGAGCCGATCCTGACGCACAAGCTGGTCCCGCGCGCGCAGGTCCGGGAACGGGCCGCCGAACTCCTGGCGCAGGTGGGTCTGGACGGGTCGATGCTGGACCGCTATCCGCATGAATTCAGCGGCGGCCAGCGCCAGCGCGTGGCGATCGCCCGCGTTCTGGGCCTGAACCCCAAGGTGATCGTGGCCGATGAAAGCGTGTCCGCGCTGGACGTGTCGATCAAGGCGCAGGTCTGCAACCTGCTGATGGACCTGCAGGAGCGGCTCAAGATCGCCTATCTGTTCATCAGCCACGACATGGCCGTGGTCGAACGCGTCAGCCACCGCGTCGCGGTGATGTATCTGGGCGAAATCGTCGAGATCGGCCCGCGCGAGGCGATCTTTGCCGACCCGCAGCATCCCTACACGAAAAAGCTGATCGCCGCCGTGCCCATCCCCGACCCGGCCCGCCGGGGCCTGCGCCGCGCCATGCAGGTCGACGAGCTGAAAAGCCCGGTCCGCCCCATCGGCTTTCAGCCGCCGAAACGCGACTGGCGGCAGGTATCGGACCGTCATTTCGTGATGGTCTAGGGCGCAAGCCACTGCCCCTGCCAGCCCGTCTCGCGCGTGTATCGCGCGCGACGGTGCTCCGGGCCCAGATGCACCGCGTCGATCGCCAGGACCGTCAGGCGCAGCACCGCAAAGCAGGCCGCGTCGGGGCGCTTCGCATAGGCCAGCGCATCGTCGATGGGCGTGCCGGGCGCGGGTTGCGACCCATAGCTTTGCCGCGACGGGTCGGGCACGCGCGCCCAGACCGCCGCGACCGCGTCGCCGGTCAGGATGTCGGCGCGCGCCTCGATCCGGGTCTGCAGATGCGCGCCCGCGTCCCAGATATGCAGCGCCACCCGCGGGTTGGCGCGCAGGTCGGCCACCTTTCCGGATTGCAGGTCGGTATGCACCTCCAGCACCCCCGCCCCGCGGTCGGCCGCGCGCAGGACGACCGTGCGCGCCTGCGGCATCCCCTGCGGCGTCACCGTGGCCAGCGTCGGATGCCGCGCCGGGGCATGCCGGTCGCCCACGCCCCGCACCAGCCGCGCCCAGATCTGGTCCAGCAGCGTATCTCTCTGCCCCGCCCAGGGGTGGGGGTCGTGGGTCATGGATCGGGGCCTGCGCGGTGGGTCATGGCGGCATGATCGCGGCATCGGTCCGGTGGCGCAAGCGGGCTGCGGTGGTTTGTCGCGTCAACCGAACCTTCATCTTTTGGGGCTAAGGCTTGGGGGCTTCAAACCGGGATGGCGGCTTCATGACCTTTGGCATTTCACGTAAACTGACCCTGATGATCGGGGTTGCGGTGACCCTCAGCATCCTTGCGATGTCGCTGCAGCTCTATTCCCTGCACAAGATTCTGTGGAAGGACCGTCAGGACCTGATCGCCACGCAGGTGGAAAGCACCATGAGCATGCTGGCGCATTTCGCGGCCCAGGCTGATGCGGGCGCCATGACCCTGGACGAGGCGCAGACCCGCGCCAAGGAGGCCGCGCGCGCCATCCGCTATGGCGACGGCGACTATGTGTTCATGTACGACCCCCAGGGCAACCGCGTGATGCACCCCGATACCGAGCGTGAGGGCACCAATGCCTGGGAGGCGACCGACGCGAACGGCAAGCTGCATATCCGCGAGATGATCCAGACGGCGCAGGCGGGCGGGGGCTTCACGGACTATCACGTCGCGCGCCTGTCGGGGGGCGATCCGCAGCCCAAGCTGTCCTATTCGGCCTTGTTCCAACCCTGGGACTGGACCGTGGGCGCGGGGCTTTATGTCGACGACATCAACGCCGATTTCATGGCCGAGCTGCAACGCAGCGGGATCTGGTCGGCGCTGCTGCTGGCAGCGCTGATCGCCTGCGCGGTGCCGCTGTCGCGCAGCATCAGCCGTCCCATCAAGACGCTGACCGCGATGATGGGACGCCTGGCGCAGGGCCAGACCGACCTGCCGGCCCCCGGCGCCGCCCGCCGCGACGAGATCGGCGCCATGGCCCGCGCCGTCGAGACCTTTCGCGCCGCCACCATCGACCGCGACCGCCTGAGCGCCGAGGCCGAGGCCGTGAACGCCCGCCAAGCCGCCATGGTCGAGGAGACCAGCCGCCGCGCAACCCAACTGCAGCAGTTCGTGGCCGCGATCAGCACGGGGTTCGACACGCTCAGCCGCGGCGATCTGACGGTGCGCATCACCCAGGATGTCGCCCCCGAATTCGAGGCGATCAAGCGGCAGTTCAACGACTCGCTCGGCCAGTTGGACGAGGCTCTGGGCACGGTGGTCGAGGGGGTGGGCATCATCCGCGCCGGCCTGGCCGAGATCAGTGCCGCCGCGCATGATCTGGCCCATCGCACCGAACAGCAGGCCGCCAACCTTGAGGAAACCGTCGCCGCCTTGACCGAGGTGTCGCGCGGGGTCGACGAATCCGCCGAGGGCGCCTCCAGCGCACAGACCAGCGCCGAGACCGCCCAGCACAACGCCCAGGGCGGCGGAGAGATCGTCCAGAAGGCCGTCTCGGCGGTCGGTGAGATCGAGGAATCGACCCAGAAGATCGGCACGATCGTCACCGTCATCGACGAGATCGCCTTCCAGACCAACCTGCTGGCCCTGAACGCCGGCATCGAGGCCGCCCGCGCCGGGGAAGCAGGTCGCGGCTTTGCGGTCGTGGCGCACGAGGTCCGCGCCCTGGCCCATAAATCGGCCGAGGCCGCGCATCAGATCAAGGATCTGATCGGCACGTCCAACCTGCATGTCCGCGAGGGCGCCGATCTGGTGCGCGCATCGGGGACGTCGCTGGTGACCATCGTCGAGGAGGTCTCGGCGGTGCGCACGATCATCACCATGATCGCCTCGCGCACCCGCGAGCAGTCGCAAAGCCTGCGGTCGCTGTCGGCGGGCGCGGACCAGATGGACAAGGTCACCCAGCAGAACGCCGCCATGGTCGAACAGACCACAGCCGCCGCCCGCGCGCTTGAGGAGCAGACCGATCAGCTGGCCGGAAAGGCGCGACAGTTCCGCACCTCACCGCAGAAATCGATGGCGGGCGTCCCGGCCTCGCATCACGCGGCAGTGGAACGTGCAGTCGCCGCGGGCTGGTAGGCAGAAACCGCCCTGCGCCGGGGCCCCTGTCCCCCGGCGCAGGGCATTTGACGCGGCCCCCCATGTGGTTACAGTGCGCCAAGACGATATTAAGGGGGCGGATCATGGAACTGATGGCACGAGCGACGGCGGCGGTAGGCGCGGCGATGGTCGCGATCAGGCGCTATGGCGCCCCACGGGTTCAGGCCGTCGGCCAGGAACCGCAGATCCCCGAGGCGCGGGCACAGGGCATCATGACCCTCAAGATGCCCACCGCCAAGGGCTGGGCCCCCGGCCATGTTCCCGATTGCGCGCCGGGGCTGGCGGTCAATGCCTTTGCCTCGGGCTTGGATCACCCGCGCTGGATCGAGGTGCTGCCCAATGGCGACGTGCTGGTCGCCGAATCCAAGGAACAGCCCGCCCCGCCCAAGACCCTGATGGATCATGCGGCCCAGGCCACCATGCGCCGCGCCCGCGCCATCGGCATCAGCGCGAACCGCATCACCCTGTGGCGTGACAGCGATGGCGACGGCGTGGCCGAAACGCGCGAAGTGTTCCTGCAGGACCAGAACCAGCCCTTTGGCATGGCCGTGGTGGGTGACACCTTCTATGTCGGCAATACTGACGGCATCGTGGCCTTTCCCTATCAGCCCGGCCAGACGACGATTACCGCCCCGGGCCGCACGCTGGTCTCCTTCAAGCCCAACGGCCACTGGACCCGCAGCCTGATCGTCGCCCCGGACGGGAGCGGGCTTTACGCCGGTGTCGGATCGCTGAGTAATATCGGCGATCAGGGCATGGCCGCTGAGGAGGGCCGCGCCGCCATCTGGCATCTGGATCTGGCGACCGAACAGGCGCGCATCTTTGCCAGCGGCCTGCGCAACGCGGTCGGCATGGCCTGGGAGCCGCAGACCGGCGTCCTGTGGACGGTAGTGAACGAACGCGACGGGCTGGGTGACGAGACGCCGCCCGATTACCTGACCTCGGTCCGCGATGGGGGCTTCTATGGTTGGCCCTATTGCTATTGGGGGCAGACGGTGGACGACCGGGTCGCGCAGGACGCCGAGATGGTCGCCCGCGCCATCACGCCCGATTACGCCCTTGGCGGCCATACCGCATCCCTGGGGCTGTGCTGGATGCCCGCGGGCACGCTGCCCGGCTTTCCCGACGGAATGGTCATCGGCCAGCATGGCTCGTGGAACCGCTCAAAGCTCAGCGGATACCGGGTGATCTTTGTGCCCTTCGCGAATGGCAAGCCATCGGGGCCGCCCCGCGACATCCTGTCGGGGTTCCTGTCCGAGGACGAGCGTCACGCCTATGGCCGCCCGGTGGGCGTCGCGATTGGCGCCGACGAACGCTCGCTGCTGGTGGCCGACGATGTGGGCGACGTTATCTGGCGCGTGACGGCCGCCTGAGGCGCGCCTTAGCGGGTTACAGTCACGGCCAGCACGACCGCGCAGGCCAAGGTCAGCGCGATCAGCATCAGGGCGAGGATTAGGGCAAGCCGGGGGCGCATCGTCACACCATCTCGAAGATTTCACTGTGGATGCGCCCCAAGGGCACACCCATCTGGCGCAGCGCTGGCCGGATCGCCTCCAGCATCGGCGCGGGTCCGCACATCATGTGCGGCCAATCGCGCGCTTCGGCGGGCAGAAGGCGCGCCAGCAGGTCCGCGTCGATCCGCCCCTCGGCGACCTGATGATCCTGCGGCGGCCAATCCCTGTCCGGCGGGTTCTGGATCACATGGGTTACGTGCAGATCAATGCGGGTGGCCATCCGCGCCAGCTCATCGCGAAAGGCGACCTCGTCCCAGCTGTCATTGGCATAGAGCAGATGCACCGGGCGCGGGTCGCGGCGGGCCTCCAGCGCATGCAGGTTCGCCATGATGGGGGTGATGCCCACCCCGCCCGCGATCATCACGAACCCGTCGGCATCAGCCTCCCGGTCGACAGTGAAGACGCCATAAGGGCCGTCGATCCACGCGGTCGTGCCGGGCTTGGTCCGGGCCAGACGGGCGCTGTCATCGCCCAGGGGCTTGATCGAAAAGCTGATGCGCGGCCCTTTGTCCGGCGCGGTCGAGATGGTAAAGGGATGCTCGCGCAGCGAAAAGGGCGACCCTCCGACCGCCAGCCAGGCGAACTGCCCAGGCCGCCAGTCGCGCAGCGGACGCCCCTGCGGCTCCAGCACCAGGGTGCGGATATCGTCGCCCTCGTCCCGGTTCTCGACCACGCGCCAGGGGTTGCGCGACTGCCGCCAGGGGCGGATCAGGCGGGTGTAGACGATCAGCCCGGCCCAAGCCACGGTCACCGCCAGCCACAGCCCGCGGGTGCCGTCCTGGCCGGTAAAATGCCCCGCCCCCAGCACATGCCAGATGGCTGCGGCAAAGCCGGTCAGGGCCAGCCCGACATGCAGCCGCCGCCACCACAGATAGTCCAGCCGCAGCCATTTCCGGAACTCCGAGCTGACGATCAGCGTCACAAAGCACAGCAGCGCCACCCGCCCCGCGGTCATGTAGGCGGGCGCGGCCAGCGGGTTCAGCACCCCCATGTCGTCCTTGTGCCACAGATACAGGATCGCGAAATGACCCAGCATCAGCGCCACCGCACCCCAGCTGAGGAACCGGTGAAACACCGGAATGATGTCGGCACCAAAGGGGCGCAGCAGCACCTTGATCCGCCCGGTCAGCGCGAATTGCAGACCGGCCAGTGCCAGCGCGCCAAAGCCCAGACCATAGGACAGGTTGCGCATCAGCGACGGGTCGCGCGGCGGATCGCCCGACAGGATCACCAGATAGGGCAACACCAACCCCACTGCCGCCACCATCAGCCAGCCCGCGGCCTGAAGGCGAACGGCGGCGGTGTGGTCACCGGGGCGGACATGCCTGTGCGGCGCGTTGCGTGTCGTGTCATCCATGCCACGCCAACGCCACGCCTCCGGGCGGGTTCCGCATGGCGTGGAACCGACCCCGAAGACCGGTGTTGCACCCCATGACATGCGTTCCGACCGATCCGGCCCGCGCCATCCCTGAGGAGACAGAATGACAGACACCCCCATGCCCTATTGCGGGCCTGCCCCGGTGCCGGGCCAGCTGTGGAGCAGCTGGAACATGGACCCTGTCGTGCTGGCTGCGATCGCGGTGCTGGCCGTGATCCTGATCCGGCGCGGCGGGCGCGCGGGCCTTGCGCCCGGCGCGATCGCGGTAGGGGCGCTGGTGCTGGCCTTCGTGTCGCCGCTCTGCGCGCTGACGGTGGCGCTGTTTTCGGCGCGCGCGGCGCATCATCTGGTGCTGATCACGCTGGCCGCGCCGGCGCTGGCCGTGGCGATGCCGCTGCTGGCGCGGGTGCCTGCGGGGCTGTCGCTGGCGGCCTTGTCCGGGGCGATGATCGCCTGGCACCTGCCGGGTGTCTATGACGCGATCTGGGCGTCGGACGGGCTGTACTGGCTGATGCAGGGTGCGATGCTGCTGTCGGCCTGGGCGTTCTGGTCGGCGGTCCTGGCCCCCGGTTTCGGCGCCGAAGAGGCCCTGCGCCGCGCCGCGCTGATCGGCGGGCTGGCGGGGGTCATGGGCTTTCTGGGCGCGATCCTGACCTTTGCGCCGTCGATCCTGTATTTCCCCCATGTCGCGGGCACGATCCCCTGGGGCCTGTCGCCGCTGGCGGATCAGCAGCTGGCGGGACTGGTGATGTGGGTGCCGGGCTTTGTGCCGGTGGCGGCGATCGCCGGTCGGATGCTGTGGCTGGCCTGGCGCAGGGGGTTTGCGGCATGATCATCGCGGGGCTGAAATACCTGCACCTGGCGGCGATGCTGTGCTGGTGCGCGGCCATGGTCGCGCTGCCGTTGATGCTGCATTTCTATGGCGCGATCTGGCGCAGCACCACCGGATCAGAGCAGACGCAGGCGCGCTATGCCGAATTCCGGCTGATCACGCATTACGGCTATATCGGTTTTGCCACGCCCGCGGCGATCATCGCCATTGCGGCGGGCACGGGTCTGATCTTTGCCGCGCAGGTGTTCGATCTGTGGTTCGTGGCCAAGCTGGCGCTGGTCGCGGGCATGGCGCTGGTCCATGCCTGGATCGGCCATCTGGTCCTGTCGTCGGGAGAAAACCGCGGCCTGCGGAACATGCCGTCGTCGCTCTGGGCGCTGGTTATGGGGGTGCCGCTGATGGTCGGGGTCCTGTGGCTGGTCCTGGCCAAGCCCGACCTGGCCTGGATCGCGGACTGGATGCCTGAATTCATGCTGGCCCCCCGCGGTCAGGCGGCGGGCCAGACATGAGGGCCGGTTCAGCCGCCCGCGCCGTGGCTCTTGGTACCGATCTGATAGTCGAAGACCAACTTGCCGCCATGCCATCCGGTGATGCCGGTCATGGCTGCCGTCAGGGCCGACAGCAGGATGCCCCAGGGCAGGACGACGGCCTGCGGATCGGGCAGGCGAAAGCCCCAGTTCAACCCCAGCAACGACAACAGCATCACCGCGAGGATGAAATGCGTCCAGCTTGCCGCCCGGATGCGGATCCCCGGCACCATCAGCAGTTCGATCGTGCCGGTGATCCCGGCCAGCACCCCCAGACCAAAGGCCGCACCCGTGGCCCACAGCGCGACGCGGGGCCAGAAATCATCGGCGGTCAGCCAGTACATCGCATCGGCGCCGAAGGTGGAAAAGGCCAGCGCGATGGGAAAGGCCACCATCATCGCATGCAGCGGATGGCCCGAGACGGCGATCTTGGTCTCGGTGTCGTTGAAGGTGACGTGCTCCTCGATGGGGTCGGCAAGGCGGCGGCGCTGTTTCCAGCTGCGTTTCTGGCGCATGGGCGGTTCCTCTGGCTGAAGGGTCATGGGCACAAGGCCCTGGCACTGTCCGCGGTTCCCCTGCTGGCCGGATGCGATGGCGCGCTGAGCACACTGGCCCCCTCGGGGCCGGCCGCGCGCGACATCGCGATGCTGTGGTGGGCGATGCTGATCGGGTCGGGGCTGATCACCGCGCTGGTGCTGGGCCTGCTGACGGCAGCGGTGCGCAACAACGGCGCGCGGCGGTCGGAACGCGGCTGGATCTGGGGCTGGGGCCTGGGCTTCACCGGCGCCGTCCTGGTGGTGCTGCTGGGGTTTTCGCTGTGGATCGGGGAACGCATGCTGGCGCGCGGCGACGATGCGCTGCGCGTGGGCGCGCATGCCGCGCAGTGGGAATGGCGCTTCACCCAGCCCGGCCCTGACGGCCTGCCCGTCCAGACCGTCGACACCCTATATATCCCCGCCGGAGAGAGCTTTGACGTGGAGATCACCGCCCAGGACGTGATCCACAGCTTTTGGGTGCCGCAGCTGGGCGGCAAGATGGATGCCATTCCCGGCCACCAGAACCTGCACCGCCTGCGCGCCGACACGCCCGGCATCTATGAGGGGCTTTGTGCCGAATTCTGCGGGATCGGCCACAGCTTCATGCGTTTCACCGTCGTGGCCTATGACCCGACCGGCCCCATCCCCGACATGTCGGCCGACCTGATCCCGGAGACCCGTCCATGACCGTCACCCGCCCCATGGGCGACCGCGACATCGCGCCGAACGAGCCGATGTTCGACCCCCGCGCCGACATCGCCCCCAACGACACCCGCCGCGCCCTGTCGCTGCACCGCGAGCTGGACCGGACCTGGCGCGACGAGCCGGGCTGGCGCGGGTTCTTCACCTCGGTCAACCACGGCACGATCGGGCTGCGGTTCATGGTGACGTCCTTCGTGTTCTTCGCCATCGGCGGCGTGCTGGCCATGATGATCCGCGCGCAGCTGGCGACGCGGCAGGGCGCGTTCCTGGACGTGGACCTGTATAACCAGATCTTCACGATGCATGGCAGCATCATGATGTTCCTCTTCGCCATCCCCATGCTGGAGGGGCTGGCCCTGTGGCTGCTGCCCAAGATCCTGGGTGCGCGCGACATGGCCTTTCCGCGCCTGTCGGCCCTTGGCTACTGGTGCTATCTGTTCGGGGGCACGGTCATCGTCGGTTCGCTGCTGTTCGGGCTGGCGCCCGATGACGGCTGGTTCATGTACACGCCCCTGTCCGACCGGACCCATTCGCCCGGCGTGAATGCCGATGTCTGGCTGCTGGGCGTGACCTTCGTCGAAATCAGCGCCATGGCCGCCGCGGTCGAGATCACCGTGACCATCCTGCGCTGCCGCGCGGCGCATATGCCGCTGACGCGGATGCCGCTGATGGGCTGGTATCTGCTGGGCACGGCGGTGATGATGCTGGTGGGCTTTCCGCCGCTGATCCTGGGCTCGATCCTGCTGGAGGTGCAGCGCGCCTTCGACTGGCCGTTCTTCGACGTGGCGCGCGGCGGCGATCCGCTGCTGTGGCAGCACCTCTTCTGGCTGTTCGGCCACCCCGAGGTCTATATCATCTTCCTGCCCGCCGCGGGCGCGCTGTCCACGATCATCCCGATCATGGCGCGCACCACCATCCTGGGCTATGGCGCCATCGTCGCGGCCATCGCGGGGCTGGTGTTCCTGTCCTTCGGCCTCTGGGTGCATCACATGTTCACCGTGGGCATCCCGCATATGGCGCTGGCCTTCTTCAGCGCGGCCTCTGCCCTGGTGGCAGTGCCCACGGCGGTCCAGGTCTTTGCCTGGATCGGCACCATGTGGGACGGCAAGGTCAGCTTTCGCCTGCCGATGCTGTATGTGATGGGGTTCTTCATCACCTTCGTGATGGGCGGGCTGACGGGCGTCATGCTGGCCATGGTGCCCTTCAACTGGCAGGCCCATGACACGGCCTTCGTCACCGCGCACCTGCATTACGTGCTGGTCGGCGGCTTCGTCTTTCCGATGCTGGCGGCGGTCAGCTACTGGATGCCGCTGATCTGCGGGCGCTGGCGCGTGCGGGGCCTGGGGGAATCGGCCTTCTGGCTGATCCTGATCGGCTTTCACGGCACCTTCTTCCTGATGCACCTGACCGGCCTTCTGGGCATGCCGCGCCGCATCGCGGTCTATCCCAACAACCCGGAATGGGAGTGGCTGAACCTGATCTCGTCGATCTTCGGGATGATCATGTCGGCGGGCTTTGCGCTGTTCGCCTTTGACGTGATCATGCAGTGGATGTTCGGACGCCGCAGCCGCCGCAACCCGTGGCGCGCGCCGACGCTGGACTGGGCCATGCCGCTGCCGGCGCCCTCCTATAACTTCGCCTCGCTTCCCGGTCCGCGTCAGGCCGATGCCTCGGCCCTGCTGCCCTTGGCGCGGGGCGAGGGGCTGCTGCCCGGCGCGCCGCGCGGCTTCCGAGAGACGCTGGTGGTCGAGGCCGGGACCGGTCGCCCCGACCATGTCGCCGTGCTGGCGACCAGCACCTGGCTGCCGCTGCTGACCTCGGCTGCGATCGGCAGCTTTTTCGCGGCCATGCTGGTGGGGCTGTACTGGCTGGCGCCCCTGGGCATGGTGCTGACGCTGATCGCGGCCTGGAAATGGGGCGCGATCATGGGCACCGACCGCGACCACGCGCCTGCCGCCGTCGCCCCCGGCCTGACCCTGCCGCTGCACTGGCAGACGCGCAACACGCTGGCGCGGACCGGGGCCATCGCGCTGTTGCTGGCGGACGGGACGCTCTATGCGGCGCTGCTGTTCGGGGTGGGCTTTCTGTCGGTCGTGGCGCCGGCATGGCCCGCGCCGCCCAGCACGCTGGTCAGCCTGCCGGTGATCGCGGCGGCCGCGCTGGCCCTGGCCGCGATGGCCCTGGGCCTGCTGGCCTCCCACCGGGCCGAGGCGCAGCGCAGCCATGCCTCGGGCGCGGCCTGGGCCGGGCTGGGGCTGGCGGCGGCGCTTGTCGCGCTGGTGGCGCTGGCGGTCGTCGGGCTGGGTCTGGACGATCCGCGCCGCCACGCGCGCGACGCGCTGCGCGGGGCGATCCTGGGATTCGCCGTCTTCCACGGCGTGATCGCCGCGATGCTGGCGCTGCGCAGCCTGCGCGATGCCCAGACCGGCCGGCTGAGCGAGGTCCGCCGTGGTGCGGCCCCCATCTGGCAGATGTTCCAGGCTTTCTGGCTGACCACGACCGCTGTGTCCGTCGCCCTGATCGCCGCGCAGGAGGTGCTGTGATGGGCTGGCTGTGGCGGGCGCTGGCGGGGCCGATCCTGTGGGCGGCGATGTTTTCGCTGGTCTATGCGCTGCATGGCGCGGGCTGCAATCTGGGCTGGCAGGGGCGGCCCGTTCTGGGCACCGACTGGCACCACATGGCGATGTGGCTGGCCTGGGGCGCGGGGCTGGCGGCGCATGGGCTGATCCTGTGGCTGCTGCCGCAGGGCACGGGAAGGCCGCGCCAGCTGATCGTGCTGGGCGCCTGGATCGGGCTGGTCTCGACCCTGGTGACGCTGTTTCCGGTCATCGCGACCTCGACCTGCCTGTGATCCGGGCAATGCGACGATAAGCGCGCATGCACGAAAGAATATGGTGACGCCGTGACATTCGCTTGACGGCGCGGTTCAGGGGAGCAGAGTGAAGGGGCGGGCGTTCCGCCCATCGTCTTGAGGATGTCCCATGGACTCGATCATTGTGTTCCTTCAGATCGGCGGCGCGGTGGCCCTGCTTCTGTTTGGGCTGGGGCTGGTCCGCGACGGCGTGACCACGGCCTTTGGGCTGCGGCTCAAGACCGCCCTGGGGCTGGGCACGCGCAACGGGCCGCGCGCCTTTCTGTCGGGGCTGGTGGCAACGCTTGGGCTGCAATCCTCGACCGCAACGGCGCTGTTGACGGCATCCTTCGTCGGGCGCGGCATGATCGCGGGGCGCATGGCCCAGATCGTGCTGCTGGGCGCCAATGTCGGCACGGCCATCACCGCGGTGATCGTGTCGTCGGGCATCGGCGTCATCGCCCCGGCGCTGATCCTGGCGGGGGTGGCGACCGCGCGACGCGCCCATCCCGTGGTTGCGGGCGTGGGGCGGTCGCTGATCGGGCTGGGGCTGATGCTGGTGTCGCTGTCGCTGCTGAGCCAGGGCACCGAACCCCTGCGCGAGGCGCCCCAGATGGCCGCCTTCCTGACCATGCTGGACAGCGCCTGGCCCGTGGCGCTGATCTTTGCCGCGGTGATCGCGGCGGTCTGTTCATCCTCGCTGGCCGCGGTGCTGCTGATCGCGTCGCTGGACCTGCCCGCGGGGCTTGCCGTGGTGCTGGTCCTGGGCGCGAATATCGGCGGCGCGATCCCGCCCGTGCTGGTGACCGCGGGGGCCGACATGGCGGCACGGCGGTTGACCATCGGCAATCTGCTGGTGCGCGCCCTCGGCTGTCTGGCCGTGCTGCCGGTCGCGCAGCAGGCGGCGCAGCTGATCCTGTGGGCCGCGCCCGGCATGACCGCGCTGCCGGTGGCGGCGCATCTGGGCTTCAACCTGGCGCTGGCGGCGGTGATCTGGCCCTTTGCAGGCCTGCTGTCGCGCCTGTTGGAGCGGGCGCAGCCCGACCTGCCCCCGGTCGAGGACGCCCTGCCCCGCTGGCTGGACGAGGCCGCGCTGGACCAGCCGCCCCTGGCTTTGGCCGGGGCCAGCCGTCAGGCGCTGTCGATCGGTGACGATGTGGGGCGGATGCTGGACCAGACGCGGCTGGCCTTTCGCAAGAACGACGCCGCCCCCCTGGCCGAGGTGGTGACGCTGGAGGACCGCGTCGATCTGCGCCAGCAGCAGGTCAAGACCTATCTGTCCCGCCTTGGCCGCGACGCGGATGAGGATGACCGCCGCCGGTCCATCACCATCCTGGATTACGTCATCAACCTGGAGCATGTGGGCGACATCATCGAAAAGGGCCTGGCCGCCGGCGTGCGCAAGAAGATCGGCCTGGGCCTGCGCTTTTCCGATGCCGGCTACAAGGAGCTGGACGCGATGTTCCTGATGACCCAGGAGACACTGCGCATCGCCCAGACCATCTTCATGACCCGCGACATGGACCTGGCCCGTCAGATGATGGAGCAGAAGGTCGAGATCCGCAATTTCGAACGCCAATCCGCGCAGCGCCACCTGATCCGCCTGCGCGAGGGCCTGGACCAGAGCCGCGAGACATCCTCGCTGCATCTGGACATCCTGCGCGACCTGAAACGGATCAACGCGCATTTCGTGGCCGTGGCCCACCCCATCCTGAACGAGGAGGGCCTGCTGGCCGAAAGCCGGATGCGCAGCCGCTAGGCCGCGCATCCGGGTGCCTCAGGCGGGGCGAACCCGTCTCGCGACCGATGTCCGGCGGTCATTCACGAACCCCTCCAGAACCTGTCCGGGCCGGGGGCGCGTGACCAGGCTGACCGCGACGAAGATCACGCAGGCCACCGGAAAGCCCAGCACCCCCGCATTCAGCCCCATCAGCGCGTTTCCGGTCAGATACATCACCGTGACGAAGGCGACCCCGCCCGCGATGGAGGCGATCGCCCCCGCCGCCGTGCCGCGCCGCCAGAAGAACGCGCCGATGGTCGCGGGCACGATCACCACCAGCCCGACCGAGCTTGCGACCGAGAGGATGGCGATCATGCTGAACTCCATCGCGGCAAAGCCCATCGCCAGCAACGAGATCACCGGGATCACCCATTTGCCGATGCGCAGCTGGCGGGCATCGTCGTGATCGCCCGTCAGGTTGCCATAGACGTCGCGCGCGAAGATCGACGACAGCGTCAGCAGGATCGAATCGATGGTCGAGATCGCCGCCGCCATGATGCCGATCATCACGATCACCCCCAGAACCGGCGGGACATAGGAGGACGACAGCAGCGTCGCGGTCGCCAGGTCCGGCCGCTCCAGCCCCGGGAACAGCACGAAGGCCGAAAAGCCCCAGATCACCGAAACGATGGTATAGACCAGCCCGAAGCACAGGAAGATGATCAGCATCCGCCGCATCGCCGCCAGCGATGCCGGCATGAACAGCCGCTGGCTGACCTGCGGGTTCGAGATGGCGAAGAAGAACCACGGCAGCGACATCCCCAGGAAGGTCGCAAAGCTGAACAGACCCGGCCCCGGCACCTGCAGATGCGCGGGCGACGCCTGGACGATGCGGTCGAACAGGCTGAAGAACCCGCCCAGTTCCGCCACCACCAGCCCGCAGACCGCGACCGACGCCACGATCATCACCAGCGCCTGCAGGCTGTCGGTCCACATCACGGACCGGATGCCCGCGATCCAGGAAAACAGGATCGCCAGCACCGTGGCGATCAGGATGCCGGTGCCAAAGCTGATCTGGCCCTGGGTCATGCCCGACAGCAGATAACCCACGCCGGACAGCTGCACCGCCGAATAGGGGATCAGGAAGACCAGGCTGGTCAGCCCCGCCAGCACCGCGACCCATTTGCTGCCATAGCGCAGGCCCAACATCTCGAACGGGGTGACGACGCCGTGCATCCGCCCGACCCGCCAGAAGCGCGGGCCGAAGATGGCGACCAGGGTGACGCCCGCGAAATACACGATCTCGAACCCCAGAGCGCCGACGCCGCCGCGATAGGTCAGCCCTGCCAGCCCCACCATCATGAAGGCCGAATAGGTCGTCGCCGAATAGCTGAGCGCCAGGACGATGCCGCCCATCTTGCGGTTGCCCAGGAAATAGCCCGACATCGACCCCGGCGCGCCCGACCGCGACGCCCAGGCCACGGCCATCGACAGCACGACATAGATCGCGATGCCCCACAGAACCAGCGACAGGGTCATTCGCCCTCCTCCGTGAAACCGGCGGTGGCGGTGATGTTCAGCACGATGATGGCCAGACCGGCCAAGCACCAGAACAGAAAGCTGCCATACCAGGCGGCCACATGCCCGATCAGGGCATAGGGCACGGCAAAGCAGGACAGGATGACCAGCGCGACAAGCCAGAGCGACAGGCGTCGGGACATGAGAGAAACCTCCCTGAAAGGGCGGGCGACCTTCGGCGGGGCCGGGTCGCCTCGTTGAGCGGTGGGGCCCGCGCGATCGCGCCACGGCACGGACGATCACGCCGGCGTGACCGGTTCTCCGGCCACGGCGTGCAGCCATGCCTGTTCCGCGCCATATTTCAAGCACGCATTTTCACCCGGACCGCGAATGCGGGCGGGTTCGGTCGCCCCAGGGCAGGCGATGCGCAGGTCCGGGTGCCGCCCGCCCGGTCATGCCGGGCGGGCGGCAGGGGGCGTCAGCCCGACACGCCCTTCAGGCGGATGATGCCGTCGGCATAGGGTTCGAACCCTTCGATCCCCGTCCGCATCGTGTAGAAATACTTGATGTGGTACAGATAGATCAGCGGCAGGTCGTTCTTGAGGATGTCGCGCGTCTGGTCATACAGCGCCTTGCGGGCATCCGTATCGGGCAGGGTGCGCGCCTCGGCCAGCAGGGCATCGACCTGGTCGTTGCGATAGTGCTGGTCGTTGTTGGCGCCGTCGCTGCCGACAAAGGGGTGGATGTTGGCATCCGGGTCGATGCGCCCCGACCAGCCCTGCAGCGACATGTCGAAATTGCCGGCCACGTTCTCGGCCAACAGCGTCGCGAACTCCGTCGCGCGCAGCGAGATGTCAAAGCCCGCCTCGGAGGCCATGGCCTGCACCACCTGGCCCACCTGCTGGGCGATGGGGTTGTTGCCGATCTGCATCTCGATGCGGATGGGGGTCTCGACCCCGGCCTCGGCCAGCAGTTCGCGGGCGCGGTCGATGTCGCGGGCGGGCAGCGGGTCGTTGTCGTCATACCAGGCGGTGCCGGGCGCGGCCCATTGGTTGCCGACCACGTATTCGCCCTCGAAGACGACCTGGTTCAGCGCCTCGCGGTCGATGGACAGCGACAGCGCCTGACGCACCAGCGGGTTCGACCCAAGCGGCCCTTCGGCGCGCGGGCCGTTGGCCACGTTCACGGTGATGCCCTGATAGCCGATATTGGGCACCTCGAACAGCTGCAGGCGGCTGTCCTCGCGGATGCCGGGCACGTCGGACGGCGCGGTGCGTTCGATGATGTCCAGATCGCCCGAACGGACATTGGCCAGGCGCACGGTCGTGTCCGGGATCGGCTGATAGATCACCCGGTCATAGTGATACTCGTCCGCCTCCCAGTGATCCGCGAATTTCTCCAGCACGATGCGGTCGCCCTCGACGCGGTCGACAAAGGCATAGGGGCCGGTGCAGACCGGGCGCGTGCCGAAGGCGGCCCCGGCCTCTTCGGCGGCGTCGGGCGAATACATGCGGCCCGCGTGATGGGCCAGCTGCGCCAGCAGCGTCACGTCGGGCGCGTTCAGGGTGATGGTCAGCTCATGATCGCCCGTGGCCTCGACCGCGGCGATCGAGGACAGCTCTCCGCGGCGGCGGCTTTCCTGCAGGGTCATATTGCGGTCCAGCACGCGGGCCGCGCTGGCCGCGTCAAAGGGCGTGCCGTCGTGATGGGTGACCCCCTCGCGCAGCTGCAGCACCAGGGTCATCCCGTCCTCGGACCAGGACCAGTCGGTGGCCAGCTCGGGGATGATCTCCATGTCGGTATTGGTGTTGAACAGGCGCGCACACAGCGATTCATAGACCAGCGACGACACGAAGGTCCGCGACTGCGCCGGGTCCAGCGAATCCGGGTCCTCGTTCAGGCCGATCCGCAGATCGGCGGCAAAGGCCATGCCGCCAAGGGCGACCGTGCCCAGCAGCGTGGCCATGAAGGCGGTTGTTTTCATCTGACATCTCCCCGTCTTGTTTGTCATGGGCGGCCCGTGCGGGCCGCATGAGGCCCGGCCCCGTGACAGGGCCGGAGGGGCGGTCGCCGCCGCAATGGTCACGGTCGGCGGCGAACCACTTTGCAATGGTTCACCCTATGGTTCGACAGGGCGGACTGGCAAGCGCCCTGGCCGCGAAACCGCGTTCTTCGGGTGGTATTGCGCGTTTGGCGGGCGATGGGCGCCGTGGGCAGGCAGTCCGGCAACCGCGCATCAGCACCCGCCAGGGGCCGGGCCACGGCGCGCGGTCAGGACGGTTGCCTTTTGCGCCTGCCCGCCTATAAGCGTGCCCATGCGCAAGGACCCCGGTGAAAGCCCGGGTGGCTCTTCCGGCCGCCGATCCGCCGGACAATCCTCTGACAGGCCCCGCGTCGATGCCGCGACGTTCCGGACGGAACCAGCCGGTGCGGGGAAATTGGATACCATATGACATCATTTTCCGAATATCGCAGCCAATGGTTCGGCAACATCCGTCCCGACCTGCTGGCCGGGCTGGTCGTGGCCCTGGCCCTGATCCCCGAGGCGATCGCCTTTTCCATCATCGCGGGCGTGGACCCCAAGGTGGGGCTGTATGCCAGCTTTTCCATCGCGGTGATCACGGCCATCGTGGGCGGCAGGCCCGGCATGATCTCGGCCGCGACGGCGGCGACGGCGGTGCTGATGATCACGCTGGTGCGCGATTACGGGCTGGAATACCTGCTGGCGGCCACCGTGCTGGCCGGGCTGATCCAGATCGGCGCGGGCCTGCTGCAGCTGGGCCGCTACATGCGCTATGTGTCGAAATCGGTGATGACCGGGTTCGTGAATGCGCTGGCGATCCTGATCTTCATGGCGCAGCTGCCAGAGCTGGACCTGGCCAATCCCGGCGTCACCTGGCTGACCTGGGCGCTGGTCGCGGCGGGGCTGGCGATCATCTATCTGGTGCCGCGCCTGACCACGGCGATCCCCTCGCCGCTGGTCACGATCATCGTGCTGACGGCGCTGATCTGGGTGACGGGCTGGGACGTGCGCACGGTGGGCGACATGGGCGCGCTGCCAGACACGCTGCCGGTCTTCCTGATCCCGGACATTCCGCTGAACCTGGACACGCTGCTGATCATCCTGCCCTATTCCTTTGCGGTGGCCATCGTGGGCCTGCTGGAAAGCCTGATGACGCAGAACATCGTCGATGAGCTGACCGACACCCGATCGAACCGCAATCAGGAATGCGTGGGCCAGGGCATCGCCAATACCGCCACCGGCTTTATCGGCGGCATGGCGGGCTGCGCGATGATCGGACAGTCGATCATCAACGTCAAATCCGGCGGGCGGGGGCGGCTGTCGTCCTTTACTGCGGGGGTCGTGCTGCTGATCCTGGTGGTGGGCCTGGGCGATCTGGTGGGCATCATTCCCATGCCCGCGCTGGTCGCGATCATGATCATGGTGTCGATCGGCACGTTCAGCTGGTCGTCCATCGCCAACCTGCGCACGCATCCGCGGTCGTCATCGGTGGTGATGCTGGCAACGGTGGCCACGGTGGTGTGGACGCATAACCTGGCCATCGGGGTGCTGGTGGGCGTAATGCTGTCGGGGATCTTCTTCGCGGCCAAGATCGCGCAGCTGTTCCGCATCCGCTCGACCCTTTCGGCGGACGGGCGGGAACGGACCTATGTGGTCGAGGGTCAGCTGTTCTACGGCTCGGCCGAGGATTTCGCCAACGCCTTCGATTTCCGCGAGGCGGTCGAGGTCGTGACAATCGACGTCAGCGGCGCGCATATCTGGGACATCAGTTCCGTGCAGGCGCTGGACATGGCGATCCTCAAGTTCCGCCGCGCCGGGGCCGAGGTGCGCCTGATCGGCATGAACGAGGCCTCCGAAACGCTGGTCGACCGCCTGGCCATCCATGACAAGCCCGGCGCGCTGGACAAGCTGACCGCCCATTGAGGAGCATCACCATGACCGACAAGATCCTGGCTTTGGTGGACGGGTCCGCCTATTCCGACAGCGTCTGCCGCCATGCCGCGTGGATCGCCGCGCGGCTGAACGCGGCGGTGGACGTGATGCATGTCATCGGCCGCCGCGAGGGGGGCGGGTCCGCCCAGAACCTGTCTGGCGCGCTGACCCTGGGTGCCCGCAGCGCCCTGCTGGAGGAGCTGGCCGCCACCGATGCACAGCGCGCACGTCTGGCGCAGGCGCGGGGCCGCGCCATCCTGGATGATGCGCAGGCCCTGCTGGGCGCGGACGGGCAGGCATCCGTCACCCCGCATCTGCGGCGCGGCGATCTGCTGGAGGAGGTCCGCCAGGCCGAACCCGGCCTGCGCGCCATCGTCATCGGCAAGCGCGGCGAGGGCGCCGATTTCGCCAGCGGCCATCTGGGCTCCAACCTGGAGCGGATCGTGCGCGCGGTCAGCGTGCCGGTCTTTGTCGCGGCACGGGCATTCCGTCCGATCGGGCGGGTGCTGGTGGCGTTCGACGGCAGCGCCTCGGCCCGCAAGGCGATCGCGCGCATGGCCGACAGCCCGGTCTTTCGCGGGCTGCAGATCACCGTGCTGCATGTCGACACCGGCGCGGGGCCCCTGGGCGCGGCAATAGATCAGTCCGTGGCGCAGCTGACCGATGCCGGGCTGGACGCCACCGCGCGCATCCTGCCCGGCCACCCCGACGACGTGCTGCAGACGCTGGTCGCAGATGAGGGGTTCGATCTGCTGGTGATGGGCGCCTATGGCCATTCGCGCATCCGCCGGCTGATCATCGGGTCGACCACGACAGCATTGGTGCAGGCGGTGACCATCCCGGTGCTGCTGTATCGCTGAACGGCGTGGGGGCTGCGGTTTCAGCAGGACCGTAGCCCCCTGACAAGGCGGGACAATCCGCGGCTATCCCCGGATCTGTCCCCGGAAATTGTGGATAACCCCGCCTGTCAGGCGGGAACGGCCACCCGGTCGCGCACCGCGCGCAGCGGGTGGCTGACCAGCGGCTGCCACGGCGTCACCTCCAGATCGGGGCCATAGCCCCACCGCGCCGCCGCCCGGATCTGCGCGCTGCTCATGCGCGGGACGTCAGGGGCGTGGCGGGCATTGCCGTCGGTCAGCGGCTCGGGCGGTGCGGTGGGCGTCAATGACAGGAACGCCATCACCCGCGCCAGCGTGCCCGCAGGATCGGCCACCAGATCCTCATAGCGCAGCACCAGCGCGGCGTGCAGATGCGCCAGATCCTGCGCCATGCGGTGATGCGCGGCCAGCCAGTGATCGATCAGCGCCGGTGCCGGGTCCGACACCCACCCGCCCACAGCGGCCGCCACCGCCTGCGGATGACGCAGGATCACCACGAATTGCGACAGCGGGAACAACTGCTGATACAGGCGCATGCGCGTCAGGTTCACGGGCGATTTCTCGACCCGCCAGGGACGGTCCGGGTCGAACCAGGGCTGCCAGTCGGCCTCCATCCGCTGGCGCGTGGCCAGGCTGTCCAGCGGATGCCCCTCGGTCAGGTGCTGGGCGGGGTCGGCGGCGAAATGCATCGGCCTGCCATGCAGCGCGGTATGGGGAATGGCGCCCTGCAGGTAACAACCTTCGTTCTCGGGGACGGGGGCGTCGCGGATGGCCGAGACCTCAGGATGGGCCGCGATGGCCCGCGCCAGAACCGAGGTGCCGGACCGGTGCAGCCCGCCCACAAAGACGTATCGATGATGCATGGCGGTTCCCCTGTTCACGCGGATCGGGGCCGCAACGCACGGGCCGCCCTGCGGGATCACGGGCCGGTGACAAAATTCATCTTTCTTTACTCGGGCGCTTTTTAGTGAACTAGGGGGTCCTGAACCGTGTTGGCCTGCCAGACACCCGATTGCACGGTCTGCAGTCACACGGCCGAAAGGCATCATCATGCATATTCTCCATCTGGCCCTGGGCGGTTGCCTCAGGGCGGCCCCGGTGCGCTATGGCGTGACCGAGGATACGGGCGGGCACATCGCCTATGTTCTGGGCGCGGCGCTGGCGCAGGCGGCGCTGCCGCAGGTGCGCGCGGTTGATATCGTGACCCGCGCCTTTGACGCCATCGACCCCGTCCACGCCCTGCCGGTCGAGCCGCTGGCCCCCCGCGCCCGCATCCTGCGCCTGTCGACCGGGAACCGTGCCTATCTGGCCAAGGAGGCGCTGGAGGCCGAACTGCCCGCCCTGACCGCCGCGTTCTGCGCGCTGCTGGCGGCGATGGACAGCCGCCCCGACGTGATCCACGCGCATTTTGCCGATGCCGCCCGGCTGGCCCAGGCCGCGCAGGCACAGTTCGGCATCCCCTGGATCTACACCCCGCATTCGCTGGCCCTGCAAAAGAGGCCGGATGCCGCGCATGACCCCGCGTTGCGCGTTCGCATCGCCGCCGAACGCGACGCGGTCGCGGGGGCATCGGCCATCATCCTGTCCTCGCGCGACGAGGCCGAGCGCCAGCTGCGCCCCTATGGCGCGGCGGCCGAGGGGCGCAGCCATGTGCTGGCGCCGGGTGTCACGCTGTTGCCCGACCGGGGCACGGCTGCGGCCGATGCGCTGCTGGCGCCGTTCCTGCGCGACCCGGGCCGTCCCATCGTGCTGGCCGTCGCCCGCCCCGTGGCCAAGAAGAACCTGGCCGGGCTGATCGACGCCTATGCCGCCAGCCCCGCCCTGCAGGATCACGCCAATCTGGTGCTCCTGGCGGGCCTGCGCGACGGGATCGAGGGCGGCCCTGCCGATCATGTGCCGGTGCTGCGCGGTCTGTTCGACCGCATCGACCGCCACGGGCTGTGGGGGCGCGTGGCCCTGCCCGCGCGCCATGACGCGACTCAGCTGCGCGCTCTGTATGCACGGGCGGCGCAGGGGGGCGTGTTCGTGAACCCGGCCCTGCACGAGCCCTTTGGCCTCACACTGGTCGAGGCAGCGCAGGCGGGCGTTCCGGTCGTGGCCACCCGCAATGGCGGCCCGGTGGACATCCTGGCGCAGCTGGGCCACGGCGCGCTGATCGACCCGGCCGATCCCACGGCCATCGCCGATGCCTGCCTGGACCTGATGGGTGACGGCGCGGGTGCCGCGCAGGCGCAGGCGCGCGCGCTGGCGGCCTATGACTGGGGCGATTGGGCGCGGCGGTCGCTGGCGGTCTGCGACGCGCTGCGCCGCCCGGCCCCGGCCCCGCGCGGCGGCATCCGGCGCGTGCTGGCCTGCGACATCGACGGCACGCTGACCGGCTGCACGCAGGCCGCCGCACGGTTCGTCGACTGGCACGGCCAGCGCGACGCGGGCCTGCTGTTCGCGGTCGCCACGGGGCGGTCGGTCTCGCAGGCGCGCCGCGTGCTGTCCGACTGGTCGCTGCCCCGGCCCGATCTGTTCATCACCTCGGTCGGGTCCGAGATCTGGCGGTGGGGCGCGGGCGATCGCCTGCATCCCTGCTCTGATTACGCGACCCTGCTGGACGCCGCATGGGACCGCCCCGCGGTCGAGGCCGTGCTGGCCGCCCGCGCCCCCGTCTGGCAGGCCGGCCACGAACAGCGCCGCTGGAAGCTGTCGCTGACCGGCACCGCCGCGCAGGCGGGCCTGATCGTGCGCGATCTGGCGCAGGCAGGGCTGGCGGCGCGGGTCATCGCCTCGCATGGGCAGTTCATCGACGTGCTGCCGCTGGCCGCGGGCAAGGCCGCCGCCCTCCGGTTCGAGGCCGCGCGCCACGGCCTGACGCTAAAGGATTGCATCGCGGCGGGCGACAGCGGCAACGACGCCGACATGCTGGCCGCCAGCGGCGCCTCGATCCTGCCGTCGAACGCCTATGCCGAACTGGCCCATCTGCGCGGCCGCCGCGTGCATCGCAGCCCGCATGCCCATGCGGCGGGCGTGATCGACGGGCTGGCGCGGCTTGGCCTGGCGCGGGGGCGGCCGCATGCGTGACACGCCCCCGCAGCGGCCCTTCGGCTATTTCGTGCACCACCAGGGGCGTGGACACGCGGAACGCTGCGCGGCCATCGTCAACGCGCTGCCGCCCACGCGGCCCGTGACCATCTTTTGCGCCCGCGACGACATCTTTCCCGCCCTGCCCGACCATGCCCGCATCCTGCGCATCCCGTCGCTGTTCGAACGCACGGGCGGCGAATGCGACATGGACGCGGTCCCCACCCCCGACACGCAGCATTGCGCGCCCCTGGGCTGGCCCGGCATCCGTCAGGCGATGGGCACCATCGCCGGCTGGTTCGCCGATCAGGACCCCGCCCTGATGATCTGCGATGTCAGCGCCGAGATCGCGCAGCTGTCGCGCATCTGCTCGGTCCCGCATGTCAAGATCCTGCAGCACGGCCAGCGCGACGATCCGGGCCACCAGGCCGCCTATCAGGGTGCTGCGGGGCTGCTGGCGCCGTTCCACGCGGCGCTGGACCAGCCCGACTGGCAGGGGCTGGCGGGCCGCATCCATCACGCGCCGGGCCTTGGCATCGCCTGCACCCCCCTGCCCGACCGGGCGGCGGCGCGGGCGGCCCTGGGGCTGGACCCCGACCGGCCCGTGGCGCTGCTGGTGTCGGGCGCGGGCGGCAACGGCTTTGCCCAGGCCCCCCTGGGGGTCGCGGCGCGGGCCTTTCCCGACTGGCACTGGCTGGCCATCGGCGCGATGCAGCCCGACTGGCACGCGACCCAAGGGGCCAATCTGACCCACAAGGGCTGGGTGGACGACCCCGCGACCCATGTGGCAGCGGCCGATCTGGTGATCTCATCGACCGGCAACACAACCTGCGCGCAGGTGCTGGCCGCCGGGCGACCGTGGATCGTGGTGCCGGAATGGCGCTATTTCGACGAACAGCACCACAAGGCGCAGGCCCTGGCCCGCGCGGGCGTGGCGCTGCACCTGCCGCATCTGCCCTCCAGCGCGCAGGCCTGGCGCGCGGCGGTGGTCGCCGCCATCGACGGGCACGACCCCGCAGCCCAGGCCCGCCTGATCGCGCCCGATCCCGCCCAAGGCACCGCCCGCTGGCTGGAGGATCTGGCCCATCGCCTGTGGGCCCCGGCGCCCGCACCCCCCATCCCGACAGGAGTTCCCGCATGACGACCGTTTCCGCCCTGACCATCGCCGCCGGCCGCCCGGCTCATCTGAGAAACGTCGTCGCGGGCTTTCAGGCCCAGCAGCACAAACCGTGCGAGCTGATCATCGGCGTGATGCAGGACCACGACTATGACGACCTGCCCGCCACCGACTTTCCCATCCGCCAGATCCGCGTCACCGCGCCCGAACTGCCGCTGTCGGCGGCGCGCAACGCGGTGGCCGATGCCGCCTGCGGGCAGGTGCTGGTCTTTGTCGATGTCGATTGCATCCCCGCGCCCGATTTTATCGCGGGCTATCTGGCGCGGATGGAGGGGCGGCGCGGCCTGTTCATGGGCGAGGTGCTGTATCTGCCCCAGGGTGCCACCGATCAGGGGCTGGATTTCGACCGCCTTGCCGGGCTGGCGGTCAAGCATTCCGACCGCCAGGGACCGCCCGCGCAGGGGATCGCGCCCTGCGGCGACTATCGCTGTTTCTGGTCGCTGAACTTTGCGCTGTGGCGGGCCGACTGGCTGGCCGGTCCCCGCTTTGACGAGGATTTCACCGGTTATGGCGGCGAGGATACCGATTTCGGCCGCGCCTGGTCCGAGGCGGGCCTGCCGATCTGGTGGATCGCGGGGGGCCGCGTCTATCACCAGTATCACCCCCATTGCATGCCGCCCGTCCACCACCTGCATTCCGTCCTGCGCAACACCGAGGTGTTCGCCCGCAAATGGGGCCACCGCACGATGGAGCACTGGCTGCATGCGTTCCGCCTGATGGGGCTGATCCGCAATACCGCGGACGGTCTGCAGGTGCTGCGCGAACCGGGGCCCGCCGAATTCGCACTGTGCGAACAGCAGGGGCACATGCCCTATGCCAATTCGCGCCGCGTCATCGACCAGCTGCAGCAGGCCCCCGACCGCCTGTCCGCCGACCGCGCCACCCGCGTGGCCCACGACCAGCAGGACATGCTGCTGCCGGCGGCGGAATGACGCCACGCCCGCTGCGCATCGCGGTCATGGCGCATTGCCGCCACCCCGTCGCCGCGCCCTTCATGGGCGGGATGGAGGCGCATGCCCACCATCTGGCCCATGCGCTGCAGGCGCGCGGCCATGACGTGACCCTGGTCGCGGCGGGCGACAGCCGTGCCCGCGTGGCGGTCATGCCCCTGATGGCGCAGCATTACGACCGCGATTATCCCTGGCATCAGTGGCACGGAACGGCGGCGCTGAACGCGCATCTGGACGACCGCCACGCCGATGCCCTGCAGGCGATGGCGGGGATGGGGTTCGACGTGATCCACAACAACACGCTGCATCGCTATCCCCCGCGCCTGTCGCGGCAGGCGCGGGTGCCGATGGTCACGTCGCTGCATGTGCCGCCCTTTGACGCGCTGCGCCGCGCCATCCGCGACAGCGGGGCGCCCTGGCACCGGGTCACGGGCTGTTCGGACAGCCACCTGGCGGCCTATTACCCCGACGGCCCGCCGCCTTGGGCGCATGTGGTGCCCAATGGCATCGACCTGGCGGATTGGCCCTTTTCGCCGCAGGGCGACGGGCGGGCGGTCTGGGCCGGGCGCATCACACCGAACAAGGCGCCGCATCTGGCCATTGCCGCCGCGCGGCGTGCCGGGGTCGGGCTGACCCTGTTCGGCGCGATCGAGGATGGCGATTATTTCGCCACCCACATCCGGCCGCTGCTGGCGGGCGACATCCGTTTTGGCGGGCATCTGGCGGCGGCGGATCTGGCGGTGGAATACGGGCGCGCCTCGGCCCTGCTGTTCACGCCGCAATGGGACGAGCCGTTCGGCCTGACCGCGATCGAGGCGATGGCCTGCGGCACCCCGGTCGCGGCCATCGCGATGGGGGCCGCCGCCTCGGTCATCGGCCCCGCTGGTCGGCTGGCGGCTGCGGACGGGGCGGGCCTGGACCGCGCCCTGCGCGACGCGATGGCGATCCCCCGCACCCTGCCCCGCGCCCGGGTCGAGGCGCATTTCACCCTGACCCGCATGATCGCCGCCCACGAGGGCCTGTATGCCCAGGCCATCGCGGGCCGCGATGCCCCCTTTCCCGCCGTCGATTTCGCCGCGATCGAGCTGCCCCCCGCGCTGACGCGCGAGATGGCCCGGCCCGGCGCGACCTAGTCCGGGACGCGCTGGCCCAGCATGCTGCGGGGCGCCGGGGGCACCTCGCGGCGGGGTTCGGGGATCACCGCGTCCTGGCGCGTCATCAGCGCCACGGCCTCGGCGGCGATGCGGTCCAGCAGGTCCAGTTCGGCATCCGCGATCTGGCGCGGGTCGCGGTCGGCCAGACACAGCGCGCCCAGCACATGACCGTCCGCCGTGCGCAGCGGCGTGCCCGCAAAGAACCGCCCCTGCCATTGCCGGATCGCAGGGTTGTCCGAAAACCGCGCGTCGCGGTCCGTGTCGGGCACCACCAGCGTCCGGTCCTCATCCACGATGGCGGCTGACAGGGCATCGCCGCGCGTCAGCCAGGTCATCGCCGGGTGGGTCGCGCTGCGTCGTCCGGGCAGGTCGATGTTCTGGCCGACGACGTATTCGGCATCGGCCTCCAGCACCAGGACAAAGGCCATGCCCACGTCGAACGCATCCGCCGCCCGCATCGCCAGATCGTCCAGATCGGCGCGCGCATGACCGTCCAGCACGCCGCTGGCGGACAGGGCGGACAGGCGCGCGGCCTCGGCCGGGGCGGCGGGGGCCGGGGCGGGGGCGGCGGGCGTCAGGCGCTGGACGGCCTCCTCCAGGGACAGCACGATCTGATCGACGCCCAGGGCCGCGGCGCGGTCGGCCCCGGCCTGCCCGTCGGGCGCGTTCCACAGCGCCAGGACGATGCGCAGGTCGGGCCAGCGGCGTCGCACCCGCCGCACGGTGGCGCGCAACGCGGTGTCCGGGTCGCGGCTGAACGAGGTGATGCACAGCGTGCCCACCCCCTCCAGATCCAGCGCCGCGACCTGGCGCGCGGTGATCGCGCCCGCAGGCCGCACTTCGGCCGCGACCCCGGCCAGCGCAAGCCCATGCACCAGCATCCGGGCCGAGATCGCATCCACCTGCCATTTGCCGCCGATGCAGGCGATACGGGCGGGGCCGGGCGGGTCGGCGGGGTGATCCTCCTGCAGGTCGTCCAGCAGGCTGTCCATGCCCTCGACCACGCGCAGGCGGTGCTCGACCCGCGCATTGGCATGGAAATCGTCGCTGGCCTGACGCAGCACCTCCAGCCCGGACTGGTTGTAGAACCCCGTCACGCCGGTCGCGGCGATGGCGTCTGTGGCGATGTCATAGGCCTCGTCCGGGTCATCCGCGATCAGGCGCTGATAGATGCGCGTCGGCAGATCCAGCGCGGGCGTGGAGCCCAGCAGCGTGTCGAAAAACGCAAGCTGCGGCAGGTTGCGCCCCACGACCAGCAGGCAGACCGTCAACGGCGTGGACAGGATCAGACCCACGGGCCCCCACAGCGCCGTCCAGAACGTCGCCGCCGCGATCAGCGACAGCGCCGACAGCCCGGTCGAGGTGCCATACAGCAGCGGCTCGACGATGTTGTTGCTGACCAGCTCCAGAAACAGGATCAGCGCCAGCGCTATCAGCACCATGTCCCAGCCCGGATCGACCGCAAAGGCCAGCGCCAGCGGGAACACCGCCGACAGCATCGGCCCGACATAGGGGATGAACCGCATGATCGCGGCCAGCGTCCCCCACAGCACCCATCCCGGCACGCCGATGGCCCACAGCCCGATCGCCATGGGAATGCCATAGGTCACGTTCACCACCAGCTGCATCAGCAGATATTTCGAGATGCGCTTGCCCGCCTCCTCCAGCGCGTCGGTGGAGCGGTGCAGATTGCCGCCCAGCAGGCGGATCAGCCGGTCGCGCAGATCGCCCCGGTCCAGCAGCACCAGGAACACGAACACCACCACGATGCCCAGGGTGGCCAGCGGCGCCAGCGCGGGCGTCAGCCAGGCGATGGCCGTGGAAAAGGGCGACGGCCCGTCCCCCACCACCGTCACCGCCAGCGGGTCGGCCACGCTGCCCGGCGCGTCCTGCAGGGCGGTGGCCATCTGGTCCTGAACGGTGGCGACGGTCTGCAGCACGCCGTCGAACAGGCCCGGCCCCTCCATCGACTGGCCAAGCGCCGCGATCTTGGTGCGGATGGTGGATTGATAGGCCGGCAGCTCGGCGCTGAGCACGCTGACCTGAGAGGTGATCAGCAGCCCCAGCCCCAGCAGCATCGCGATGACCGTCAGCATCACCAGCGCCACCGCCGCGACCTGCGGCACGCCGCGCCGGACCAGACTCCGCACCAGCGGCCCCAGGGCAAAGCTGACCAGGAACGCGATGGCCAGCGGGATCAGCACGTCCTGTCCGAAATACAGCAGGCCGATGATGACCGATCCGACCACCATCCAGGCGGCCATGCGGACGATGTCCGTGCGATCCTGCGGCGGTTCGGCGGGGGCCAGCGGCGGCCCCGAAAGTTGCGATGTCATGGTGGGTCCCCGGCGCGCCACAGTCTGGCGCGCCGCTCAACCCGCGACCGGGGGCCGGGTTCCGCCCGCCCCCATCCGGACGGTCTCAGTCTAGAAAGAACCGCATCATCGCCTCGGTCGCGTCGGGACCCGGCGCGGTATGGCTGCCCTGCGGCGCGCCGCCCGACCAGGCGTGGCCCAGCCCCTGCACCGTCCAGGTCTGGATGCGCAGCTGGCCGTCGGCGTCGCGGTGACGGCCGATGCTGACGGCATGCCCCTCCAGCCGCGCATCGGCGGCGCGACGGGTCAGCCCGGGCTGGCGGCGCAGCGCCTGGTCCAGCACGGCCTCTCCGTTGCGCGGGGTGACGGTGCGATCCGCCGTTCCGTGGATCACGAACAGACGGCAACCGACGCCTGCGCCTTGGCCGGGTCCGCCCTGCGACATGGCCGCAAAGGCCCCGCCCATATCGCGCGCCGCGCCGTTGGGCAGGCCCGAATGGCAGGCCACCGCCCCGAAATCATCGGTAAAGACCGCGCCCAGGATCACCGCCATCGCGCCGCCTGCCGACAGCCCCGCGGCAAAGCGCCTGTCGGGCGGGATCGCGTGTTCCTGGGCGACGGTGCGGGTCAGGTCGACCAGAAACGCCGCCTCTCCGCCATCCGTGGCCGCGTGGCGCGGGTCGAACCAGGTCCAGCAGCGGTTCATGTTCGCGCTGGTGGGCTGGGCGGGTGCCACGACGATCATCCGGTCGCGTTCCGCCGCCTGCAGGATGGCGGTGCCGCGCGCGAAATCGTCCGGGTCCTGGGTGCAGCCGTGCAACAGCAGCAGCAGACCCGCGGGCGCCTCCTCCCCAACCGAGGCGGGGACATAGACCCGCACCTCACGCGTCTGCCCGGCGCCATGATGGGTGCGCCAGCTCCACTGGCCGCCCTGAGGCACTGTGACGGCACCGCCCCCGCGCCGCAGCCCGTCCAGCGACGGGGCGGCAAAGGCGGGTTTCTGAAAGCCGCCCTGCGGGAACGGCATCGGGGGCGCGACCTGCGGGGATGCGTCGCCGGACAGGCCGGTCTGGATCATCCGGGTGGCTTCGCTGAGCTGTCCGTCGCGCATCAGCTGCGTGATTTTGGTCATGTCCAGCGTCAGGGGTTTTGTCATGATTGCGGTCCTTTGGGGGGTCGGCAGGATTGCAGCGCGGCCTTGACGGCGGGCGGTGCCTGAATGGTGCCCAGCACCTCGACCGAGGCGATGGTCGCGGTCACCAGATCGGGGGTGATGTCGGGGGCCAGACGCAGCAGGCCGATGACCCGCAGGTCCAGCATCTGATGCGCGGCCTGCAGGGTCTCCAGTTCGGGGCGGGAGATGTCGCGCAGGCCCATGACGAAATCGTCGCGCCGGATCGCGGGGGCGACCGCCGCGTCATGGCGGTCCAGCTGGGCGCGGATGGCGGTGCGGATCAGGTCGCTGCGGCTGGCGTAAAAGCCTTCGCGCACCAGCAGGTCGATGCGCCCCAGATCGACGAAGCCCAGGTTGATGGTGATCTTTTCGGTATCGGCCGTGCGGGCCGGTGATGGTGTGGCCATAGGGTTTCCCTTCCTGATACCATCCATATGGATGCTATCAGGAAGCATTACGACCTGATTTATGTCAATCGGGGCCTATGACACCAGACGGCGGCGGCGCCCGGTGGCCATGCCGCCCGCGATGGCCTGGGCGATGTCCGCGCAGGCGGTGATGCCCTGCACAAAGGGCCGGTCGTGCATCAGGTAGGGGATGGCCGCCAGGCACAGCCTGCCGGTGAAATCGCCCGCGTTCAGCAGGCTGTAATCCTGCGCGACCTCGGGGATCTCCTGATCCTGGTCCAGCAGCGCGCCCCGCAGGGACGGAAACGGCAGATCCTCGCTGGTCAGCGCCTTCTGTCCGCGCGCGTCGATGAAGACCGCGAACCGGTCGCGCCCCTCGGGGTGGTCGATGACCGTGTCGGGACCTTCGCGGGTCAGGTCGTAATCCTCGCCCAGGGTCAGCAGCGACAGGATGCCCGCATCGCGCAGCGCCAGCAGGCGGCGGATCGATTCCGGCGGCACGGCGGCATAATTGTCGACGAACACCTTCTTAAGCCCGGCATCGAACCGGGCGCGGTCATCGTCGGACAGCTCCGCCACGATCTCCTCCACCGCCTCGTGCAGGCGCAGCAGGGCATAGCGCCAGGCGACGGTGACGCGGTCAGCGCGGTTGCGCTCGACCTCGGCCAGGTTGCGGCGGGCCCATCGGAACGGGTCGGCCTCGGCCCGCGCGGCGAAATAGGAGTCGGCAAAGCTGTCCGCGTCCAGACCGCCCAGGCCCACGCGTAGCGCAAAGGCCGGGTCGGCCTGCATGATCTCGGCCCGGATCAGGTCGAACGCCGCGTCCAGCGGTGCGGGGGCCGACAGGCAGGCGGCCAGCGCCGGGCCGGTCGCCACCGCCAGCGGCTGATAGGGGATCGGGCAATAGAAATCCGCCTCGGGCAGGATGCCGGTCCGCGACATCAGCACGATGCGCAGCGCCTCCGCCTGCGGATCACGGTCAAAGACCAGATCGTCGCCGTCGCGGCGGAACCGGCCATGCTGGGTCGCGACCGCCATCGCCGCGTCGATCGCGCTAAGCGAGGTGCCCATCACCCCCACCCGACAGGCGGGAACCCGGGCCTCGATCAGGCCCGACCAGGGGCTGGGGAAATAGCTGCGCGTGGCCTCGTCGGCGTCGGGGAACTGGTGCCCCGTCGCAAGGACAGCCCGGTCGAACGGCCCGACGACGCCCGCATCGGTCGCCAGCATCAGCCCGGCAGGGGTCGGGGCGATGTCCTGCACCTCGGTCCCCTCGCGGATGGTGATGACGTGACCGGCGGCCTGCGCGTCGCGCACCAGGATCAGCAGCTGGTCGCGGTAATATTCGCCCAGCAGCAGGCGCGGCGTGAACAGCCGGTCATCCAGATCGCCCCGCCCCAGCCCATAGCGCCCCAGTTCGGCATCCGACCGCGCGCGCAGCCAGTCCAGATAGGGGACCACGACGGGCGGGATCTCGATGCTGGCGATATTGGCCAGCATGGCGCGGCTGGCCGCTTCGGAGGAATAGGGCATGCCGATCCCGGCCTGGGGTCCACGCTCCAGCAGGGTGACGGCCAGGGGCTGCCCCATCCCCAGCAGATGACTCAGCGTATAGATGCCGGTCGGGCCAGTGCCGATGATTGCGATGCGTCGGGGGGTGATTGGGGTCGGCATGTGGGGGGGCGCCATGTGAATGTCCATGACGGTGAACGCGCGCCGACCGGGCGCGTTCCGGCATCAAATGCTGGTCGGGGGTCCGGTCATCGGCGACAGCGGGTCGATCAGGAAATCCAGCCGCGCCACGGTGCCGCCCGTGGTGCCCCGCGCCAGGCTCAGCGCGCCGTTCAGCGCGGTGGCGAACTGGCGCGCGACGATTAGGCCAAGGCTGTCGGTCGCCTCCAGATCAAAGCCCTCCGGCAGGCCGGGGCCGCCATCGGTGATGGTCAGCACAGCCGCCACGCGCCCGTCGCGCGCGGCGGGGGCCACGGCCAGCGCCACGGCGATGCGGGTCGGGCCCTGCGCCGGGGCGCCGTGTTCGATGGCGTTCATCACCAGCTCGCTGGCGATCAGGCCCAGGGGCACGGCGGTGTCATGCGGCAGCGGCAGGCTGTCGGCCTGAACCTCCAGCGCGACATCGCCCGCACCCGCGACCTGGACCACGTCATGAAGCACCTCGCGCAGATAGTCGGCCGCGTCCAGCGTCTGCATGTCGGGCGAATGCAGCCGCCGCTGCAGCAGCGAGATCGAGCGGATGCGCGTCTGCGACGCCACCAGCGCCTGGCGCGCGGTCTCGTCCGAGACCTGCTGGCTTTGCAGGCGCAGCAGCGCCGCGACCGTGGACAGGTTGTTCGAGATGCGGTGCTGCAGCTCCGAGAACATCAGGCTGCGGGCATGGGCCAGCCCGCTGGCGCGGCGTTCCGCGGCGGCGCGCAGCTCCAGCGCGCGCCCGGCGGCGGTGATGAAGATCACGTCCGTCGCGATGATCAGCGCATAGAAGCCAAGCGCCAGCACCGCCCCCGACGTCATCGCCACGCTGTTCAGCGGTTCGATGAAGAAATACCACGCGATCAGCCCGCAGGCCACGCCCACCGCCAGCCCCGCCCGCAGCGACGCAAAGACCAGCGTCAGCATCACCGCCGGAAAGAAGGTCAGGAACGGAAAGCCCGGCGGCAGCGCCCGGTCCAGCGCAAAGCGCAGCGCGGTGGATACCGCGATGGCCGTCAGCGCCAGAGCGACCTGACGGCGCGCCGAACGCCGTGCCATCAGCGCACGCCCCAGCCCGTGCAGCAGCCGGTCGGTCAGGCTCTGCGGCGCGCCCTGCGTCATGATCTGTCCCCCGATGCCGGCACGAATGGCCCGTTGCGCGGCATTCTAGCAAGGACGCCGTTCCGGCCAATGCCAGAAAACCACCGGCGGGGAAACCCCGCATGGCGCGCGACGGCGGGCGGGGGTGTCATGCGCGCTGGTCCTTGGCAGTGCCCACGATGACATGGGTCACGATGGTGGTCAGCTCGGCAAAGCCGCCCAGCACCTCGTGGTGGAACTGCTTGTAGCTGGCCAGGTCGCGGCATTCGACGCGCAGAAGGTATTCGACCGTGCCGGTGATGTTGTGACATTCGACGACCTGCGGGGCTGCGGCGCAGCGCGCCTCGAAGGCCAGCTGAACCCGCGCCGTGTGCCGCCCCAGCCCCACCAGCACGAAGGCGGCAAAGCCGATCTGGCGCGCCTCCGGGCCCAGAACGGCGCGATAGCCCGCGATGATGCCGCGCCGCTCCAGCGCCTCGACCCGGCGCTGGCAGGTCGAGGCCGACGCCCCCACCCGCTGCGCCAGCGCCTGATGGGTGATTCGACCCTCTGCCGTCAGGATATGCAGGATCTTGTCGTCGATTGCGTCCATTACGGGTCTTTCCTGCGGATCTGCCCCCATCATCGCGCGGAATGCGAACATCCGCCAGCCCCGGCATGCCATGCTGCGCCGACAGATCACGGACAGGAGACGGGCATGGATGCGCTGATCGGGCTGGCGGCATTCGCGGCGGCAACCACCGTCACGCCGGGGCCAAACAATACGATGCTAATGGCCACCGGCGCCAATCGCGGCTTGCGGGGCAGCTGGCCGCATATGGGGGGCATCATGCTGGGCTTTGCAGTGATGGTGCTGGCGCTTGGGGCGGGGCTGGCGCCCGCGGTCGAGGGGCGGCCCGGCCTGCGCGCCGCGATGCAGGCGGCGGGGCTGGCCTATGTGGCGTGGCTGGCCTGGCGCATCGCGCGGGCCGCGCCGCCCGGACAGGCGCGGGCGGCACGGCCCGTGACGCTGTGCCAGGCGGCGGCGTTCCAATGGGTCAACCCCAAGGCCTGGGCGATGGTCCTGGCGGCCTTGGCCACGCATGGGGCGGTGCCGGGCGGTCCGGTGACGGTGGCGATGGTCTTTGCCGCCATCGGGCTGCCCTGTCATCTGCTGTGGGTGCTGGCGGGCGCGCGCATCGCAAGGCTGATCGCGGACCCCGCGCGGCTGCGGCTGTTCAACGGCGCGATGGCGGTCCTGCTGGTGGGGTCCATGCTGCCCGTCCTGCTGTGACGCGCAAAAGAACGCCCCCCTGCGGAGGGATCGCAAGGGGGCGTCGGGTACCATGAACAGCAACGGCCGGATCCGCATCGCGGGTCCGGCATGGGATCACATCGCGGGCAGGACGGTCAGGTCGCGGATCTGGCCCTCGGCCTCGATCGTGCCGGCGGCGGTGGCGGCGCCGGTTTCCAGATCGACCGAATGGATGGTGTTGTTCGTCACCAGCCAAGCCATGTTCGTGCCTTCGGCATCGGTCTGCACGTCAAAGGCCATCGCCTCGCCGGGGTTCTCGACGTTCAGCATGCCGATGGTGGCCAGCGTGCCGTCATTGGGCGCGGTCTGCTGCAGCAGCGCGCCCAGGCCTGCGTCGATGTTGTACATCGCGGTCGCTTCCGGCGTGCCATAGCTGTTGATATAGGCGGCGGCCGCGACCATCGGGCTGGCCTCGGCATTCTCGTCCTCGGGGGTCCAGTTCAGGCTGCCGTCCACGGTGACCTCGCCGGTGTCCACGTTCACGCGGTGGTTGGTGGTGCCGGTCATGAAGCGCAGGCGGTCGGCCATCGGGTTGAAGTCCACGATGACCGGCATGTCGGTCACCTCAAGGGGGGTGTCCATGGTGGACAGGTCGGTCGCGGCGCCGGTCGCGGTGTCGATGGTGACGATGCGCATGTCATCGGTCACGCCGACCAGCGTGTTGTTCGACGGGCGCAGGTCGATGCCCAGCAGGCGGTCGACGCCCTCGACCTCCATGGTGCCGGTGACCTCCAGCGTCTCGGTGTCGAACATCACCAGGGTGCGGTCGTCGGTCAGGCCGACGCCGGTCGCGGCAGCCGCCGCCGAGATGGACAGCGCGAGGGCAGAGGTCGAGAATGCAGCAATGCGAAACATGGGGATGTTCCTTTCGGTTCAGCTTCTGTCACAGGCGGCGCGTGTCGCCGTCCTTAATGCGGGTGACGCGCCGGATGGGAAACCGGATGCAGAAAAAATGCACGCACCCCCAAATTCTTTCGCGCCCCGCCCCGCCGATCCTGCGGGCGGTTGCAACCCGGCCGCGCTTTGCGTCAGAAAGGGGGACCAGAACAGGGGGGCTTTCGTGACCGAAGACGCCGAACAGCGCAACCGCCGGCTGGACCGCGCCGTGACCGACTGCGCCGAGGGCCGCCCCCAGGGCATCGACGCCATCCTGGAGCTGGAAGGCCCGCGCCTGCTGGGTCTGGCCCGCCGCATCCTGATCCGTCACGACCTGGCCGAGGAGGCGTTGCAGGACGCGATGGTCATGGTGTGGCGCAAGGCCGCACAACAGCGCCAGGGCGACGGGTCGTCGCGCGGCTGGATCTATGCGATCCTGCGCAACCGCTGCCTGACGATCCTGCGCGACGGCGCGCGCCTGTCCAGCCTGTCCCCCGATGAGCTGACCAGCATGCAGGAGGCCCGCCAGGAGCTGGTGTCGGACGACGACTGGAAGCTGCTGGCCGGCAAGGGGCGGCTTGGCGAATGCCTGGATGCGCTGGACGACCCGGCGCGGCGCGCGATCCTGCTGGCGCATGTCGCGGGCTATAGCCACGGAGAGATCTCGGCCCGCCAGGGGGTGCCGCTTGGCACGGCGAAATCATGGATCCGGCGTGGCCTGGCCTCGCTGCGGGAGTGTCTGTCATGAATGCCTTTCGCGATGACGTGACCGCCTTTGCCGACGACTATGTGCTGGGCCTGATGTCGCCCACCGAGACCGAGCTGTTCGAGGCGCTGATGGCCGCCGACCCCGCCCTGGCCGCCCATGTCGCCCGCCTGCGCGACCAGCTGCTGCCGCTGGACCTGTCGGCCGAGGCGCAGGCCCTGCCCCCCGGTTTCGCCGCCCGCCTGCAGGCGATCATCGCGCGCACGCCCCAGGACGGCGCGCCCCTGCCGCTGTCGGGCGACCCCACGGTCGCGCCGGTGCCCGCCAACCTGCCCCGCGCGCCGCGCCGCTGGCTGGCGGGGCTGGCTGCGTCGCTGGTCCTGGGCCTGGCCCTGGGCTTTGGCGGCGCGATGCAGCGCCCCGCCCCCGCGCCCCAGGTCGTGGCCGTTCTGCTGGACGATCAGGGCCAGCCCCGCGCCATCATCGAGGATTACGGCGACGAGACCGCGCAGATCCGCTTTGTGTCGGATATTGAGGTCCCGCCGGGCTTTGCGATCCAGGCCTGGACGCTGCCCTCGGTCGAGATGGGGCCACGCTCGCTCGGGGTGCTGGACGGGCCGCGGGCGGCGTCGCTGGCGGGGCCGGACCTGCCCGCGCCCGCCGATGCCCAGCTCTATGAGATCACGCTGGAGCCTGCGGGCGGCTCGCCCACCGGGCGCCCGACCGGGCCGATCATCGCCAAGGGGCTGGCCGCCGCGCAGGACATCTGACCGCAGCCAGGGAACGCGCGGCGCTTTGGCCGGTTGAGGGGGGAACGCAACCCTGCAAGGGACCGATGCCCCCCATGACCGACCGCCCCGACCTGACCTGCGACGTGGCCGTGATCGGCGCGGGGACCGCAGGCCTTGCCGCCGAACGCGCCGCGCGCAAGGCTGGTGCCCGCACCCTGCTGATCGACCCGGAATTCCGTGGCACGCTGTGCGCGAACACAGGCTGCATGCCGTCCAAGCTGCTGATCGCGGCGGCCCATGCGGCCCATGCCTCGCGCCGCGCGCCGGTCTTTGGCGTGCGTCCGGGCGACCCGGTCATCGACGGCCCCGCGGTGATGGCCCGCGTGCGGGCGGAACGCGACCGCTTTGTGGCCTTCACCCGCGAGGGGCTGGACGATCTGCCCCAGGGGACCATGATCCGGGCGCATGCGCGATTTGTCGCACCCACCCGCCTGGCGCTGTCCGACGGGCGGCAGGTCCAGGCGGGCGCGGTGGTCATCGCCACCGGATCGACCGCGCTGGTGCCCGGCCCCTTCCGGGATCTGGGCCCGCGCATCCTGACCAACGAGACCGTCTTTGAACTCCCCGACCTGCCCGCCAGCCTGGCCGTGATCGGCGGCGGCCCCATCGGGCTGGAGCTGGCGCAGGCGATGGGCCGTCTTGGCGTGACGGTGACGCTGTTCGATCAGGGCGACCGCCTTGCCAAGGCGCGCGGCGATGCGGTCCATGACGCGCTGCGCACGGCCGTTGCGCGCGACATCACCCTGTGTCTGGGGGTCGAAACGACGCCCGAACCCGCCGATGACGGCATCCGCATCGCCTGGTCGGGCGCGTCGCAGGGCGCGCAGGTCTTTAGCCACGTGCTGGTCGCCACGGGCCGCCCGCCCAACCTGGACGGGCTGGACCTTGCGGCCTCGGGGCTGACGCTGGACGATCACGGCACGCCGGTCTTTGACCGCCTGACGATGCAATGCGGCGATGCGGCCATCTTCATCGCAGGCGACGCCGATGCCGATGCGACGCTCTTGCACGAGGCCTCGACCGAGGGCGCCATCGCCGGGCGCAATGCCGCGACCCATCCCACTGTCACGCCGGGCACGCGCAGCCCGGCCTTTGCGCTGACCTTCACCGACCCGCCGCTGGCCTCGGTCGGCGCGGGGCCGGGCGATGGCGTGATCTGCGGCCACAGCGACTACGGCAACCAGGGCCGCGCCCGGACCGAGGCGCGGGCCGAGGGCGTGATGACCATCCATGCCGACGCCCAGGGCCGCCTGATCGGTGCCGATCTGTGCTGTCCGGGGGCCGAGCATCTGGCCCATCTGCTGGCCTGGGCCGTGCAGTCGGGGGCCACGGCATCGGGCCTGCTGGAGATGCCCTTCTATCATCCGACCCTGGAGGAGGGCATGAAGGCCGCGCTGCGCCAGATCTGCCGCGAAACCCGCCAGCCCGAACCCGACAGCCGCGATTTCGGCCTGGCCCCCGGCGCATGAGGTGACCGAATGACCGAAGCGATCCACGACCTTGACCACGGCTTCTGGACGATCCGGGGCGATCTGCGCATCGGCGGCGTGCTGAATGTCGGCACGCAGGCGGCGCTGGTCCGCCTGTCCACGGGGCGGTTCGTGATGCTGGACAGCTATCCGCTGACGGGGGCGGTGCGCGATCAGGTGATGGCGCTGACCGATCAGGGCCGCGCCATTCAGGCGGTGCTGAACCTGCACCCGTTCCACACGCTGCATTGCGCGACCATCGCGCGCGACCTGCCTCATGCGGCGCTGTTCGGCGCACATCGCCACCGCCTGCGCCATCCCGATCTGGATTGGCGCCCCGAGCCCGTCGAATCGCCCGAGGTTCAGGACATGTTCGCCGACGATCTGGTCCTGTCCCTGCCGCGGGGCATCGACTATGTCAGCCGGAACGAACGCGTCCATGCCGGATCGCTGCTGGCCTGGCACCCGGCCAGCCGCACGCTGCATGTCGATGACACGATCAACCTGATGCCGGTGCCGGGCCTGCTGCGCCGCCTGTTCCCCGAACCGCGCGTCTTTCTGCACCCGACCCTGCCGCAGGCGCTGCTGCCCCGCGCGGGCGCGGTGCACGATTTCCGCGACTGGCTGCATGGTCTGGCGGGGCTGACGCGCGATCTGCGCTGGCTGTGCGCGGCGCATTCCGGCCTGCGCGAATTCGCGCCCGGCCAGTTCAAGGACGAGCTGCTGGCCACCTTTCGCCGGGTCGAGGACAAGCTGGCCCGAACCGAGGCGCAGCGCGGCTGATCTTGCCTTCCGCCCCGCGCCGCTGTCAGATCGCGGCAAAACGGGGGGACGACGATGATCGACATGGGACAATTGCCCGACGGGCAGCGGGTGCAGGCGGTGGACCTGCAATCGGGGCGCCTCAGGGCGCGGGTGCTGACCTTGGGCGGCATCATTCAGGACCTGCGGCTGGACGGCGTGGATCACCCGCTGGTCCTGGGCCATCCGGACCCCGCCGCCTATCTGGACCCGTTCCGCCATGTCGGCGCGCTGGTCGGGCGGTTCGCGAACCGCATCGCAGGGGCACGGTTCCGCCTGTCGGGGCGCGATCACGCGGTCGACGCGAACGAGGCGCCGAACTGCCTGCATGGCGGCAGCGCGGGCGCCTCGGTCCGGGTGTGGCGGATCACCCGCGCGGCCCCCGATGCGGTGAGCCTGGCGCTGGATTTCACCGACGGAGAGATGGGCTTTCCCGGCGCGATGCAGGCTCTGGCCACGCTGTGCCTGTCGGATGCGGATGGCGTCGCGGGCGTGACCGTGGCGCTGCAGGCCACCGCGACGCGGCCCACGCCCTGCAACCTGACGCATCACGGATACTGGACCCTGTCGCCCGACGGGTCCGCCGACCACCTTCTGCAGGTGGCGGCGGACCGCTATCTGCCGGTCGATGACGCGCTGATCCCGCTGCCGGATGCGCCTGCGCCGGTCGCGGGCACGCGGTTCGATTTCCGAACGGCCCGGCCCCTGGGTCGCGCGGGGCTGGACCATTGCTTCTGCCTGTCGGACGACCACCAGCCGCTGCGCGAGGTCGCGTCGCTGACCGCCCCGGACCTGCGGCTGCGGGTGCTGACCACCGCGCCGGGGCTGCAGGTCTATGACGGCGCGCAT
Organism: Paracoccus hibiscisoli; assembly: GCF_005048265.1. Classification (GTDB taxonomy): domain Bacteria; phylum Pseudomonadota; class Alphaproteobacteria; order Rhodobacterales; family Rhodobacteraceae; genus Paracoccus; species Paracoccus hibiscisoli. Next base: position 96,558 of record NZ_SUNH01000012.1, on the reverse strand, counting down.
TTCCCCGATGCGGGCCTGCCCGGCCATCCGGGCCAGACGGCCCGCCCGCAATCCGCCGTGGCCTTCGAGGCGCAGGAATGGCCCGACGCCCCGAACCGCCCCGACTTCCCGCCCACGATCCTGCGCCCCGGCACCGTCTGGCGGACCGAAACGCGCTATCTGCTGGACCGCCCCTAGCCGACCGAGACCGTGGCCTGACCGTCCGGGAATTGCGGGTGCCGCGCGGTGATGCGGACCTGTCCGACCTCGCCGGTCAGGCGCAGCAGCAGACCCGTCGTGCCCCCCTGCAGCATGCGCAGGTCGGGCCCGATCAGGCGCGCGGGGCCGTCCACCGTGACCGCGACCCCGGCATCCAGGAAGGGCAGCCGGTTGCCCGCCTGGTCCAGCGCGCGCAGCATCACCCGCAGGTCGATATCCGCATCCGCCGGAACCGCGTCGCGATCGGGCGCGACCTGCAGCGTCGTGGGCAGTGGGTCGGCCACATAGTCGCGCACCGCGACCTGTTCGCCCTTCAGCCAGCCGGTGATGCGGCCCGGATGCCAGCTCATGCCCCACTGCCCCAGCTCCTCGGCGCTGATATGGCGGTGGTCGATGATGACCGGCGGATGCGGCAGATGCGGGAACCGCGCGCGGTCGGGGCCCACGCGGCGGGTGACGCCCGCGCATTCGAATTCGACCTCGTCACAGTTCGTCAGCACGATCAGCGGCAGGACGCCGCCGATGTTGCGCTCGCCGCGCGCCCAGAAGGTCACCGGCTCCATGACGATGCCTTCGGACGGCGGCTTCTGGCTGCCATAGGCATGGGCCGCGAATTTCGGTTCGCGCCAGATGTCCATGACCCCGTGATGGCAGATGCGGTCGCCTGCGCCGAAATCCTTGTGCGTGTTGTAGTCGAACATGCACCAGCCGATGCACCCCGAAATCGCCGGGTCGCCATGGGCGGCGTTCAGAACCTCAAGATGGCGGATCACATGCTCCATCTGGCGCAGCTCCGGGTCCTGCGCCTTGGTCGGGAACATGTGGCCGTTATATTCGGTGACCAGATAGGGGACCGGTTTCTTGATCCCCGTGACCTCTTCCACCGGGCGCAGTGGGGTGCGCGGCCGGTTGATCAGCGGCAGCTCGGATTCGTCCAGGATGAAATCGTTCATCGTATAGACATCCTCCAGCAGCTCGCTGTCGGTGATGCAGCGTACGCCGCCGATGGCCCGCGTCGGGTCCAGCTCGCGCGCCAGCGCGTTGGTGCGCACATAGAAATCGTGGCTGTCCGGGCTTTCGTTGATGCGCACGCCCCAGATCACGATGCTGGGATGGTTCCAGTCGCGGGTGATCATGGCGCGCACGTTGTCCACGCTGCGATCCTGCCACGCCTGGTCGCCGATATGCTGCCAGCCGGGAATTTCCTCAAACACCAGCAGCCCGATCTCGTCGCAGCGGTCCAGGAACCATGGGCTTTGCGGATAATGCGAGGTGCGGACCATGTTGCAGCCCAGATCATGGCGCAGGATCTCGGCGTCGCGCTCCTGCGCGTGACGGCCCGCGGCATAGCCCTGATGCGCCCAGCTTTGATGCCGGTTGAGGCCACGCAGCGTCATCGGCTGGCCGTTCAGCAGGAACCCCTGCGGCGTCCACTGCGCGGTGCGGAAACCAAAGCGGTGCGTGGTCACGTCGCCGCTGTCGGGCAGGGTCAGCTCGACCGTGTAAAGCTGCGGGCTGTCGGTGGACCAGAGGCCGAGGCCGGTGAGGTCCGACAGGGTCAGCTCCCCCTCGCCCTCCACGGTGGCGATCTCGCGCGTGCCGTCCAGCAGGCGGGCGCGAACCGGGCCGGGGGCGGTCACCTCAGGGCGGATCACAACGGTCTTGGAGTCAGACAGCGCGTCGGGCGTCAGGATGCGGGCATTGGTCAGATGCCGTTCGGGCAGCACCATCAGCCAGACATCGCGATAGATGCCTGCATAGGTCAGATAGTCGATCTGCGCGCCGAAGGGCGGGATGGCGGGGTTTTCCGACCCGTCGATCCGCACCGTGACCAGATTGTCGCCGGGGCGCAGATGGTCGGTCAGGTCGGCCACGAAGGGGGTATAGCCGTCGGGATGCGCCACGACCTGCACGCCGTTCACCCAGACCACATTGTCGGCCATCGCACCGTCGAACCGCAGCTGCACCCGGCGGCCCGCCCATGCGTCATCCCACGCGATCACGCGCTGATAGGTGAAGGCGCGCTGATAGCCGGTCTCATCGAAATAGCTCAGCGGCAGGTCGACGGCGTTATGCGGCAGGGTGACCGACGCGCCTGCCAGCGGCGCGGCAGGGTCGGCAGCCCCTTCGGCAAAGATCCAGCCATGGTTCAGTTTGTCGATAGTCCGCATGTTCACCACTCCGCAAAGCTGCCGTCGGCATGGCGCCAGACGGGGTTGCGCCAGCGGTGCCCTTGGGCGGCCATCTGGCGGACCTTGTCCTCGTTCACCTCGATGCCCAGGCCCGGCCCTTGCGGGATCGCGACAAAGCCATCGTCATAGGCAAAGACCGACGGGTCGGTCAGATAATCCAGCAGGTCGCTGCCCTGGTTGTAATGGATGCCAAGCGACTGTTCCTGGATGAAGGCGTTGTAGCAGACCGCGTCCAGCTGCAGGTTCGCGGCCAGCGCGATGGGGCCAAGCGGACGGTGCAGCGCCAGGGCCACGTCATGCGCCTCGGCCATGGCGGCGATGCGATAGGTCTCGGTGATGCCGCCGGCATGGCTGGGATCGGGCTGGATGATGTCGACATAACCGCCCTGCAGGATCGCCTTGAAATCCCACCGGGAATACAGCCGTTCCCCAAGCGCGATGGGGGTGGAGCAGTGATTGGCGATCTCGCGCAGCGCCTCGGCATGTTCCGACAGGACGGGTTCCTCGATGAACATCAGGCGGAAGGGCTCCAGTTCCTTGGCCAACACCTTCGCCATCGGGCGATGCACCCGGCCGTGGAAATCGATGCCGATCCCGAAATCGGGGCCCATCTCCTCGCGGATGGCCTGGACGCGCGCCAGGACCTGATCGACCTTGGCATGGCTGTCGACGAACTGCATCTCCTCGGTGCCGTTCATCTTGACGGCGGTAAAGCCCCGGTCGCCGCACTCGCGCGCCATCCGCGCCGTGTCGCCCGGACGGTCGCCGCCGATCCAGGAATAGACGCGGATCCGGTCGCGCTGCTGGCCGCCCAGCAGGGCATGGACCGGCACGCCCAGATCCTTGCCCTTGATGTCCCACAGCGCTTGATCGATGCCCGCGATGGCCGACATGTGGATGCCGCCGCCGCGATAGAAACCGGCGCGATACATCACCGTCCAATGGTCCTGGATCAGGCGCGGGTCGCGGCCGATCAGATAGTCGGACAGCTCCTCGACGCAGGTGGCGACCGATGCGGCGCGGCCCTCCAGCACGGGTTCACCCCACCCGCTGATGCCCGCGTCGGTGCTGATCTTGACGAAGCACCAGCGGGGCGGAACGATGAAGGTCTCGACGGCGGTGATTTTCATGAATGGTCCTCGAAGGCGGGGGCCGCGTGCTGGCGGCCCGTCAGGAAGGCATCGGCGACCAGACGCAGCGGCGCCAGATCGCAATCGCTGTCGCCCGCCGCGACCAGATCGCGGAACCGGGCGTAGAGGCGGGCATATTCGCGGTTCTCTCCGGCGGTCTGAATGCCCGGCGCGGTAAAGCGCGCGCCGCCTTCGGACAGCGTGGCCGCGCCCGCATCGGTGTCAAAGGCGATCTGCCAGGTCTCTCCGCCCGTCACGCGCCAGTTAAAATGCGCGGCGATGGGATGGCCCGCATCCAGTTCCAGATCGGCGGCGATGGGGGCCTGGCGGTTCGCGGGGATATGCAGATCGGCGCCGACCATGCGCGCATCGGGGATCAGCGCGGTCAGGATCGACAGCGCGTTGATGCCGGGGTCAAAGACGCCAAGGCCGCCGGGCTGCCAGATCCAGTCCTGCCCCGGATGCCATTTGCGTACATCCTCGCGCCAGTCGATGCGGATGGCACGGATGCGTGTCCGGGCCAGCCAGTCACGGGCGGCATCGACCGCCGCCGCCTCACGCGAGTGCCAGGTGGCGTGGATCGTGACGCCCTGCCGCGCGGCCTCGGCCTCAAGGACGGCCATCTCCGACAGGGTCGCGCCGGGGGGTTTCTCCAGCATCAGGTGGCGGCCCGCGCGCAGCACCGCCATGGCCTGATCGAAGCGCCCCTGCGGCGGGGTGCACAGCGACACGGCATCCACATCGGCCAGCATCTGCGTCACGTCGCGATGGTTGGCGACGCCCTCCAGCGTAGCATTGCGGCTGGCGATGGCGGTCAGGGCCACACCATCGGTCGCGGCAATGGCGGGCAGGTGCTGGGCACGCGCGATGGTGCCCAGACCCACAAGTCCGATGCGCAGGCTCATCTCAGCCGCTGCCCGGTCTGGGCGTCGAAATAGAACGCATGTGCGGGATCAAAGGTCAGGCCGACGCTGCCGCCGCCCGCCGGGTCCAGCCGCTGGCCGGTCTGCACGATCAGCTTTTCGCCCGAGGGCGCGCGCAGATGCGCGAAGGTCGTGCCGCCCAGATTCTCGGCCAGTTCCACCCGGAAGGGGCCGTCGGCGGTCAGCGTCAGCGCGTCGGGGCGCAGCCCGATCTCGACCGCGCGACCCTCCGTCAGGGCGGGACTGGTGGCGGGCAGGGTCGCGTCAAAGGCCCCCGTCACGACCTGTCCGCCCTGCACGCGCCCGGCGACGAAATTCATCGCCGGGCTGCCGATGAAGCCCGCGACAAAGCGGTTGTCGGGGTCGTCATACAGCCGCATCGGGCTGCCCACCTGCTCGATCCGGCCCGCGCGCAGGACGACGATCTTGTCGGCCATGGTCATCGCCTCGACCTGGTCATGGGTGACATAGATCATCGTCGCGCCCAGTTCTCGGTGCAGGCGCGCGATCTCGGCCCGCATCTCGACGCGCAATTCGGCATCGAGGTTCGACAGCGGCTCGTCGAACAGGAACACCTTGGGGCCGCGCACGATGGCGCGCCCGATCGCCACGCGCTGACGCTGGCCGCCCGACAGGTTCGCGGGCTTGCGGTCCAGCAGCGGGTCCAGCTTCAGGATGCGCGCGGCCTCGGCCACCTTGGCGGCGATCTGGGCCTTGGGGTGGCCGTTCATCTTCAGCCCGAAGCCCATGTTCTGCGCGACCGTCATATGCGGATAAAGCGCATAGGTCTGGAACACCATCGCCACGCCCCGGTCGGCGGGGTCGGCATGGGTCACGTCCTGGGCCTCGATGCGGATCTCTCCGGCGCTGGTCTCTTCCAGCCCCGCGATCATCCGCAGCAGGGTCGATTTCCCGCAGCCCGATGGGCCGACAAAGACGCAGAACTCTCCCTGATCGACCTGCAGGTCGACGCCGTGAATGACCCGCACGGGGCCGAAATCCTTGGTGACGCGGCTTAACTGGACGCCGGACATGGCAACCTCATGCTTGCTTGTGTTCGGGGAACCGCCAGGTGTCGGCGGTCGCGGCGATCTGGGCCGCTGCTTGGGTGACGGGACCGGCCAGCGCCAGCAGTTGCGCGCGGCTGGTCGTGGCCGTGGTGGTGGTGACGGAAATCGCGCCCAGCACCCGCCCGGTGCCCGACAGGATCGGTGCCGCGATGCAGGCGATGCCGGTCTCGTGCTCCTCGTCGTCCAGGGCATAGCCGCGCTCTCGGATGCGGACCAGCTCGGCGCGCAGCGCCTCCGCGCTGGTCAGGGAGTTGGGCGTATGCGCGTGATAGGACTGCCGCGACAGGGCGGCGGCCAGCTTGTCCTCGGGCAGATGGGCCAGCATCGCCTTGCCCACGCCGGTGCAATAGGCGGGGCCGACCTTGCCCGATTGAGCGAACATCTCGACCGGCAGCTTGGCGTTGCGCTTGTCCACATAAAGGACCGCGCCGTTGTCCAGCTGCGCCAGATGCACCGTCTGGCCCAGATCCACGGCCAGCCGGTCCAGCACCTCCTGCGCCAGGGGCGCCAAGCTGGACTGCGCCCAGGCCGCATGGGCCAGCCGCACCAGCCGCATGCCGGGCGCATAGGTCTGGCGGTCGTCGTCATAAGCCAGCATGTCCTGATGCGTCAGCGCCTGCAGGAACCGGTACAGCGTCGCCTTGGGCAGGCCCGCCACCGGCAGGATCTCGGCAAAGCGCACCGGCCGCCCGAAGGCCGCCACCAGGTCCAGCACGGCCAGCGTGCGGCCCACGGTGCCGTCGGTCGTCTCGCGTCCCTGCCCTGTCACGGCGTCCTCCCTCGTTGTTGACAGGCTATGCGATTCGCAGCATAGTTTCAATATTCAAAACTAAGTTTCACTATTTGGAACCAAAATGGGAGGGAGACCATGGTCCATCTGAGAAAAGGGCTGGTGCTGGCGATGCTGCTGTCCACCGCCGCCCCCGCCTTTGCCCAAAGCCGGGTTCTGGTGTTCAACAGCAACGCATCCGACCCCGCCCCCAAGGCCGCGTTCGAGCAGCTGGTCGCGGATTTCGAGGCCGAGAACCCCGAGATCGACGTGCAGGTGAACACCTTCGACCACGAAGGCTACAAGACCGCGATCCGCAACTTTCTGACCGCCGATGCGCCCGATGTGGTGTTCTGGTTCGCGGGCAACCGCATGCGCCCCTTTGTCGATGCGGGCCAGTTCATGGACGTGTCGGATGTCTGGGCGGAACACGGGCTGACCGACAGCCTGTCCTCGACCCTGTCGGCGATGACCATCGACGACAAGCAATGGGGCGTGCCCTTCACCTATTACCAGTGGGGCGTCTACATGAACCGCGACGTCTATGCGCAGGTGGGGGTCGAGCCCGCCGACACATGGGAGGGGTTCCTGGCCAATTGCGAGGCGTTCAAGGCCGCGGGCATCGACTGCCTGACCACGGGCTCCAAGGCGCTGTGGCCGGTGGCGGGGCTGTTCGACTATCTGTCGCTGCGCACGAACGGCTATGACTGGCACATGCAGCTGACCAACGGGGAAATCCCCTGGACGGACGACAGCGTGCGCGCGGTCTTTGCCGAATTCGAAAAGGTGCTGCCCTATGTCTCGGCCAACCATGCCGCGATCGATTGGCAGGATGCGGTGTCGAACCTGGTGCAGGGCAAGGCCGCGAACTACGTCATGGGCAATTTCGCGGTCGCAAGCTTCAAGGATGGCGGCATGACGGATGACAGCCTGGGCTTCATGTCCTTCCCCACGATCAACCCCGACATCCCCCGCGCCGAAGAGGCCCCGACCGACACGCTGCATATCCCCGCGGGTGCCAAGAACCCCGACGATGCCAAGCTATTCTTGGCCTTTGCCGCGCGTCCCGACGTGCAGACCACGCTGAACGCGGCCCTGGGCCAGCTGCCGGTCAATGCCGAGGCGACGGTGGGCGACGACCCCTTCCTGCAGGCCGGGTTCGAGATGCTGTCCACCGCCGAGGGCGGCATCGCGCAGTTCTTTGACCGCGACGCGCCGCCGGAAATGGCCAAGGCCGGGATGGAGGGCTTCCAGGAATTCATGGTCCGCCCCGAGCGTCTGGACGCCATCCTGGACCGGCTGGAGCGTCAGCGTCAGCGCGTCTACGCCCAGTGATCGTCACCCCGTGAACCCTTGCGCGGGCAGCCCCTGCCCGCGTGTTTTCCCGCCAGAAGAAGGTGGCCCCGATGACCGCCCTGCCCCACCCCGCCCCGCCCCCGGCGACCGTCCCGCGCGCGCGCCGGTCGCGGCGTCAGCTGACGCCCTGGCTGTTCCTGGCCCCGGGCCTGCTGATGTTTTCCGTCTATGTGATCATCCCGATCTTTCAGTCGATCTGGGTGTCGTTTCACGATTGGGACGGGCTGGGGGCCATGCGCTGGATCGGCCTGGCCAATTACAGCGAGCTGTGGTGGGACGAGGCGTTCTATACCAGCCTCAAGAACAACATCATCTGGCTGGCGCTGTATCTGCTGGCCGTGCCGGCCGGGCTGATGATCGCGCTGTTCCTGAACCAGACCGTGCGCGGCATCCGCATCTACAAGTCACTGTTCTTCTTTCCCTTCGTCATCAGCCAGGTGGTCGTGGGGCTGATCTTTTCGTGGTTCTACGCGCCGGGATTCGGGCTGTTCTATGCGCTGATCGAATGGGTGACGGGCACAGGCGTGGCGCTGTTGGCGGATGAGCGTTACGTGACCTATGGCATCATCGCCGCGGGCCTGTGGCCGCAGATCGCCTATTGCATGATCCTGTATCTGACCGGCCTGAACGCGGTGGCCCCCGACCAGATCGAGGCCGCCCGCCTGGACGGCGCCAAGGGCTGGCGGATGCTGTGGCACGTCGTGCTGCCGCAATTGCGTCCCGCGACCTTCATCGCGGTGGTGGTCACCGTCATCGGCGCGCTGCGCAGCTTTGATCTGGTCAGCATCATGACCTCGGGCGGGCCGTTCGGGTCGTCGCGCGTGCTGTCCTATTACATGTACGAACAGGCGCTGTCGGAATACGGATACCGGATGGGTTACGGCGCGGCGATCGCGGTCGTGCTGTTCGGCATCATGATGATCTTCATCTCGGGCTTCATCTGGAAGATGTGGCGCGACGAGAAAGGGGCCTGACCCATGTTCCCCCGTCCCATCCAGACGATGTCCCCCGCAGCGCAGCGCACCTACAAGATCGTGCTGCCGATCATGCTGATCCTGTGGCTGCTGCCGCTGCTGGGGGTCGCCATGACCTCGGTCCGTCCGTCGGGCGATCTGGCCGCGGGCAACTATTTCGGTATCCCCTCGCGGCTGGCCTTCGAGAATTACGCCGATGTGTTCCGCAATTCGCCGCTGGCGCAGTATCTGTGGAACAGCTTTCGCATCACCATTCCGGTGATGTTCGGCGCGGTGGCGCTGTCCTGCCTGACCGGGTTCGCGCTGGCGGTGTACAAGTTCCGCCTGTCGCTGCTGGTGTTCTTCATGTTCGTGGCGGGCAATTTCGTGCCCTTCCAGATCCTGATGGTGCCGGTGCGCGACCTGACGGTCGATCTGGGCCTCTACAACACCATCACCGGGCTGGCGCTGTTCCACATCGCGTTCCAGACGGGGTTCTGCACGCTGTTCATGCGCAACTTCATCAAGGCCCTGCCGCGCGAACTGATTGAGGCTGCCCGCGTCGAGGGCGTCACCGAATGGCAGATCTTCTGGCATATCGTCCTGCCGCTGGTGCGACCTGCCATCGCGGCGCTGTCGGTGCTGGTCTTCACCTTCATCTGGAACGATTATTTCTGGGCCATGGTGCTGACCACCGGCGCCAGCACGCAGCCGGTGACGGCGGGCCTGAACAGCCTGAACGGCCAGTGGATCGCCGCCTGGCACCTGGTCAGCGCGGGGTCCATCCTGGCCGCCCTGCCCCCGGTGCTGATGTTCTTCATGATGCAGCGGCACTTCATCGCGGGCCTGACTCTGGGTGCGGTGAAATGACCCTCTGGCGCATCGACACCCCCGCGCAGACGATGGTTCTGGGCAGCGACGGCGGCATGGCCTGCTGCCATTACTGGGGCGCGCCCCTGGCCCTCGACACCGACCTTGAGGCGCTGGTGGCGGCGGGGGCGGGCGGCATCACCGGCGGCATGCTGGACGCGCTGCCGCCCTTGTCGCTGATCCCCGAGGCGCGGCGCAGCTTTCCGGGCCAGCCGGGGCTGGTCGCGTTCCAGAACGGCCTGCCGCTGGAGCCGGAGTGGCGCTTCGACGGCGCGGATCAGGGCGACGCGCTGACCCTGCGCCATGTCGCGCCGGGCCTGCGGCTGGACATCACCATCCGCGCGATGGATCACGGGCTGATCGGCCTGTCCGCGCGGCTGACGGCGGACGCGGCGCTGACGCTGCACCATCTGGCGCTGGCCCTGCCGGTGCCCGCGCATCTGACCCAGCTGACCGAACTGGCGGGCCGCTGGACGCGCGAATTCCAGCCGGTGACCAGCACGCTGGACCACGGCGCGCGCCTGCGCGATGCGCGCACGGGCCGGTCGGGACACGAACATCCGCCGCATCTGTGGCTGACCGCGCCCGGCACCACCAACACCGGCGGAGAGGCCGTGGCCCTGCATTACGGCTGGTCCGGCGGCCACCGCATGCTGGTCGAGGCCCTGCCCGAGGGCCGCCGCCAGATCCAGCTGGGCCATTGCTCAGGGTCCGAACGCGCGCCCGGCACGATGTTCCAGACCGCCGAGATCTGGCTGGCCCGCGGCGATAGGGGCCTGAACAGCGTGGCGATCCCCTTCCAGCGCGCGATCCGCGACGCCCTGCCGCCCGCGCGCCAGCCCCGCCCGGTGCATTACAACGGTTGGGAGGCGATCTATTTCCGCCATGACGCGGCCGAGCTGTCTGACATCGCCGAACGCGCGGCGGCCCTGGGGGCCGAGCGTTTCGTGCTGGACGATGGCTGGTTCGGGCGGCGCGACGACGACACCTCGTCCCTGGGCGATTGGGCCATCGACCCGCGCAAGCATTCCCACGGATTCCAGCCGCTGATCGACAAGCTGCGCGCCCTGAACATGCGCTTTGGCCTGTGGTTCGAGCCTGAGATGATCAACGAGGACAGCGACCTCTATCGCGCCCATCCGGACTGGGTGCTGGGGCCGGCGGACCAGATCCGGGGCCGCAACCAGCTGCATCTGGACATGGCCCGCGACGATGTGCGCGACCATCTGTTCCACCGCATCGGCGGCATCCTGGGCGCGTGGGACATCGACTATGTCAAATGGGACCACAACCGCCTGACGCCCTGGCCCGACGCGGGCCAGACGCGGGGCGTCTATGCGCTGCTGGACCGGCTGCGCGCGGCCCATCCGGGGGTGGAATTCGAAAGCTGCGCGTCCGGTGGGGGCCGCATCGACGCGGGCATCCTGACCCGCTGCGGCCGCGTCTGGCTGTCCGACAGCAATGACGCGATCGAACGGCTGCGCATCCAGCACCACGCCGCGATGCTGCTGCCCGCCTGCGTCACGGGCAGCCATGTGGGCCCGCGCGACTGCCACACCTCGGGGCGGGTGCTGCCCATGGCGCTGCGCGCCTGGACCGCAGCGCAACGCCACATGGGGTTCGAGATGGACCCGCGCGAACTGACCGACCCCGAGGCCGAGACCGTGAACCGCGTCACCGCCTGGTGGAAGGCCAACCGCGACTGGATGATGGCGGGCGACATCTGGCGGCTGGACCGCCCCGCGGGCGCCCTGGCCGAGATGCAGATGGCCGCGGACGGCCACCGCCTGGTCGTCTTTGCCGCCCAGATCGACGCGCCCGTGGCGGTGCAGCCGCCGCCCCTGCGCCTGACCGGACTGGACCCGGCGGCGCATTATCGTCTGACGATGCTGGAACATCCGCGTGGGCATCCCAGTTCCCCGGTGGCGCTGTCGCGGGGGCCGGTGACCCTGCCCGGCGCGGCGCTGATGGCGCAGGGGGTTGCCCTGCCGCCCGCCTTCCCGCAGACCATCGCCGTCATCGAAGGGGTGAAACTGTGACGATAGACTGGATCGCCGCCGATTGGGGCACCACCAACCTGCGCCTGTGGGCCATGTCCGGCCGCAGCCCGGTCGAGGCCCGCAGCAGCGACCAGGGCATGGCCAGCCTGACCCCCGACCAGTTCGCGGACGTGCTGGCGCAGGCGACCGATGGCTGGCCCGCCGTGCCGGTCATCGCCTGCGGCATGGTCGGGTCGCGCCAGGGCTGGGTCGAGGCCCCCTATGCCGCCGTCCCCTGCCCCGCCACCCCGCGCATGGTCGCGGTGCCCGGCGATCCGGGCGGCCGTCCGGTGCGCATCGTCTGCGGCATCCGCCAGGACGCCCCCGCCGATGTGATGCGCGGAGAGGAGACCCAGATCGCGGGTCTTCTGGCACTGGACCCGGACTTCGACGGCATCGCCTGCCTGCCCGGCACGCATACGAAATGGGTCCGCATTTCCGCCGGAGAGATCTGCAACTTCAAAAGCTTCATGACCGGAGAGATCTTCGGCCTGCTGGCCGAACAGTCGGTCCTGCGCCATTCCGTGGGCACGGGCACCTGCGATCCGGCGGTGTTCCGGGGCGCGGTTTCGGACGCGATGGCGCGGCCCGAACGCGGCTATGCCGGGCTGTTCCAGCTGCGCGCGGAATCGCTGCTGGCGGATCTGGACCCGGCCACGGCCCGCGCCCGCCTGTCCGGCACCCTGATCGGGTGGGAGCTGGCCGCCGCCCGCCCCTGGTGGCTGGGCTGCGACGTGACCATCATCGGTGCGCCCGCGCTGTCGGCCCTTTATGCCGAGGCGCTGACGGCGCAGGGGCTGGCGCCCGCGCGCATGTCCGTGGCCGACGCGACCCTGGCGGGCCTGGCCGCCGCCCATCGCCAATTCCTGCAAGGATGATCCCATGTCCCGCCCCCTGATCGCCATCCTGCGCGGCCTGACCCCGCAAGACGCCCCCGCCATCGGCCGCGCCCTGATCGACGCCGGCATCACCCGGCTGGAGGTGCCGCTGAACTCTCCCGACCCGCTGGACAGCATCGCGCGTCTGGCGCGCGACTTTGGCGACGTGGCGCAGATCGGCGCGGGCACCGTGCTGACCGCTGATCAGGTGCGCGCCGTGGCCGAGGCAGGGGGGCGCATGGTGCTGTCGCCCAACTGCAACCCCGATGTCATCCGCGCCACCGTCGCGGCGGGCATGGCCAGCTATCCAGGTGTGATGACCCCGACCGAGGCGTTCACCGCGCTGGATGCGGGCGCCACCGGGCTGAAGCTGTTTCCCGGCGAACTGATCGGCCCCACCGGCCTGCGCGCCATGCGGGCGGTGCTGCCCCAAGGCACGGAATGCTGGGCGGTGGGCGGGGTGTCCGCGGATACCATGGCCGACTGGCGGCGCGCGGGGGCGGCGGGGTTTGGCATCGGATCGGCGCTGTACAAACCCGGCGATGATGCGGCCACGGTCGCGGACAAGGCCCGCGCGATGGTCGCGGCATGGGAGGCATCGGCATGATCTTTGACCCCACCCCCTGCACCCTGGGCGAGGGCGCGCTGTGGCATCCCGACCGCAACGCCCTGATCTGGTTCGACATCATCCAGAAACGCCTGTTCCTGAAACCCCAGGACGGCGCGCGCCAGCACTGGGATTTCCCCAACCACGTCTCGGCGGCGGGGCTGGTGGACCGCGACCGCATCGTCGTGGCCTCGGCCCGGGCGCTGTCGCTGTTCGATCTGCGCGACGGGACCAGCACGCCGCTGGTGCCGCTGGAGGCCGACAACCCGGTGACGCGCAGCAATGATGGCCGCGCCGATCCGCAGGGCGGGTTCTGGATCGGCACGATGGGGCTGAACGCCGAACCGGGCGCGGGGTCGATCTGGCGCTATTACAGGGGCGAATTGCGCCGCCTGTTCCCGGCCATCACCATCACCAACGCCATCTGCTTTTCCCCCGAGGGCGATCTGGCGCATTTCGCCGATACCGACCGGTCGATGATCTGGCAGGTCCGGCTGGATCGCGACGGCTGGCCCTTGGGCGACCCGCAACCCTTCATCGACCTGGCGTCCCAGGGGCTGAACCCCGACGGCGCGGTGATCGACAGCGAAGGCGGTCTGTGGTCGGCGCAATGGGGCGCGTCCCGCCTCGCGCGCTATGACCGGCAGGGGCGGTTCGACCGGGCGATCGTGCTGCCCGCGCGGCACGTGTCCTGCCCGGCCTTCGGTGGGGCCAGCCTGACGACGCTGTTCGCCACCTCGGCGCGCCAGGGGCTGGACGATCCGCAGGCGGGCGACGGCTGCACCTTTGCGGTCCCCGCCGGGGTCACCGGTCAGCCCGAACACCGCGTCGTGCTGGGCTGACTGCATCGCGGCCCTGCGCCCAGCCCTGGCAGAGTGGCAGCCCCCCGGCCCGACTGCTGCCGGGCTGCGGCATGGCATGCAGGATCGCGAAAATGCGCAGAACTTGACTATCGCAATGATCTTGGGCCTGCCGTAAACCGGCTGAGACGGCACCTTGGGGCACCACGGGCGTCCGTGCTGAGTGACAAGGGGAACGGCCATGACCAAGCGGGCGCTGATTACCGGAATTACCGGCCAGGACGGAAGCTATCTGGCTGAACTGCTGATGGACAAGGGATATGAGGTCCACGGGATCAAGCGCCGGTCATCCTCGCTGAACACGCAGCGCATCGACCACATCTATCAGGACCCTCATGCGGTCAACGCGCGCATGTTCCTGCATTACGGCGACCTGGGCGACACCTCCTCTGTGATGCGGGTCATGGCCGATGTCAAACCCGACGAGGTCTATAACCTGGGCGCGCAGTCCCATGTCGCGGTCAGTTTCGCCACCCCCGAATACACCGCCAACGTGGACGCCATCGGCACGCTGCGCATCCTCGAGGCGATCCGGTTTCTGGGGCTGGAGGACAAGACCCGCTTCTACCAGGCCTCGACTTCGGAACTCTATGGCCTGGTCCAGGAGACCCCGCAGCGCGAGACGACGCCCTTCTATCCCCGCTCGCCCTATGCGGTGGCCAAGATGTATGCCTATTGGATCGCCGTGAACTATCGCGAGGCCTATGGGATCTATGCCTGCAACGGCATCCTGTTCAACCACGAATCCCCCCGCCGCGGAGAGACCTTCGTCACGCGCAAGATCACCCGCGGCTTGGCCAATATTGCCCAGGGGCTGGAGGATTGCCTGTATATGGGCAATATCGACGCGCTGCGGGACTGGGGCCATGCCAAAGACTATGTCCGCATGCAGTGGATGATGCTGCAGCAGGACGTGGCCGAGGATTTCGTGATCGCCACCGGGGTTCAGTATTCCGTGCGCCAGTTCATCGAATGGTCGGCGGCGCATCTGGGCATCACGCTGCGCTTTAAGGGCACGGCCGAGGCCGAGATCGGCATCGTCGAGGCGGTGACCGGCGATCAGGCCCCCGCGGTCAAACCGGGCGATGTGATCGTGCGGATCGACCCGCGCTATTACCGCCCGACCGAGGTCGAGACGCTGCTGGGCGATCCGACCAAGGCCAAGGAAAAGCTGGGCTGGGTCCCCGAGATCACCGCCCAGCAGATGTGCGACGAGATGGTGGCCGAGGATCTGAAATCGGCCCGCCGCCACGCCCTGCTGCGCACGCATGGCTATGACATGCCCCTCTATCACGAAAACTGAGGCCGCCATGACGCGCATCTTTGTGGCAGGGCATCGCGGCATGGTCGGCAGCGCGATCCTGCGTCAGCTGCAGGACCGCGATGGCGTCACCCTGATCACCCGCACCAGCGCCGAGCTGGACCTGACCGAACAGGCCGCCGTGCGCGCCTTCATGGCGGCGGAACGGCCCGATGCGGTGATCCTGGCCGCGGCCAAGGTGGGCGGCATCCATGCCAACAACACCTATCCGGCGGAATTCATCCACCGCAACCTGATGATCGAATGCAACGTCATCCACGAGGCCTGGGCCCATGGCGTCACGCGGCTGCTGCAGCTGGGCTCCAGCTGCATCTATCCGCGCGAGACCTGCCAGCCCATCCGCGAGGACGCCCTGCTGACCGGCCCGCTGGAGCCCACGAACGAGCCCTATGCCATCGCCAAGATCGCGGGCATCAAGCTGTGCGAAAGCTATAACCGGCAATACGGCACCGATTACCGGTCGGTGATGCCGTCGAACCTGTACGGTCCGGGCGACAATTTCGACCCCGAGAACAGCCATGTGATGCCCGCCCTGATCCGCCGCTTTCACGAGGCCGCGCACGACGACCTGCCCGAGGTGGTGATGTGGGGCACCGGCACACCGCGCCGCGAGTTCCTGCATGTGGACGACATGGCACGGGCCTCGCTGTTCGTGTTCGATCTGGACCGCGCCGCCTATGACGCGCAGACCGAGCCGATGCTGTCGCATCTGAACGTAGGGTCCGGCACCGACATCGCCATCGGCGAGCTGGCCGCCATGGTGGCCGAGGTCGTGGGCTATCGCGGGCGGATCACCAACGACCTGACGCGCCCCGACGGCACCATGCGCAAACTGATGTCCTCGGACAAGCTGACGGCGATGGGCTGGCGGCCGCAGGTCACGCTGCGCGAGGGCATCGCGGATGCCTATCGCTGGTTCCTCGCACATCACGCGGGCTGAGCGCATGACCGGGACACAGGGCAAGCTGATCGCATTCCGCGCCGACCGCATGGGGGGCCGGCTGATCGCGCTGTTGAACACGCTGCGTTTCGCGCGCAGCTATGACCTGCCCTTTGTCGTGTATTGGCGCGACAGCGACGGGCTGGGTGACGGGTCGGAGCTGTTCCACCCCGATTTCGTGCGCGACCATTTCATCGACAAGCCGACCTATCGCCAGATGAAGGAAAGCGCGACTGCCATCGGCACCGTGATCCACAGCCAGACGCGCGAGGCCTTCCTGCAGCATCTGGAGGGCGGCATGCACGTGCTGCTGGACCCGCCCTTCGACGTGCTGCGCCTGCCCTTCGAGGACGAGGCGCAGGTCGCGCGGACCTTTCGCGCCGTGGTCGACGACCTGCCCCTGAACCCGGTTCTGGCGCAGCATCTGGACGCGCTGCGCGACCAGCTGCGCGACGGGCGGCGGACGGTGTCCTATCACATCCGCCGGGGCGATCTGACCAGCGACATGCGCGCCATGAACCGCGCCTGGCCGAACAAGTTCGTCCCCGACGAGTTCTTCGAGACCCATATCCGCGCCAATCTGGAAGGCGACGGCACCCGCACCATCCTGTTCAGCGACAATCAGGCCGTGCTTGACCGCTATACCGGGATGTTTCCGGGCCTACTGACTTTCGTGCGCATCGCCGATACCAGCGCCCTGACCGAGGTGCAGCGCGACGCGCTGGAGCTGTTCGCGATGTCGCTGTCGGACCTGATCGTGGCGCCGCCCTCGTCGGCCTTCAGCTCGACCGCCAAGACCATCGGCGGCGGCGATTTCCGCGACGTCGAATCCCAGATCACCCCCGAGGCCCGCCACGAGGCGCTGGACCTGCTGGCCGCCCGCCTGCGCGACGAGCCGCACCTGTTCGCCAATGAGGGCGAAATCGGCCAGTATCTGGTCTATGCCTGCGAACATCTGGTCAAGACCGGGCGCCGGGCCGAATTCATCCGCATCGCCCGCCAGCATATCGAGGGCGGGCTGAACATCGCCTTCGTCCACGCGATGACCGTCCGAGAGATGTATTTCGACGGCCAGTATCAGCAGATCTGCGACCTGCGCGCCGCCATCGACCGCGGCTTTGTCGCGTTCCAGCGCAGCTTTGCGCAGGTCGCGCTGTATCACGGGCTGGCGCTGTTGATGCTGGGCCGCAGGGAGGCGGGGCTGGAGCAGATCACCTCGGCCTTCTGGCACGAGCCGGTGGAGGGAGAGATCAACGCCCTGGCGGGCCTGTTGCGCGCCCAGGGCGATTTCGACGACAGCAACTTCTGGATCACCGACCCCGAGATCGAGCGGCTGTTCCCCAACCGCTTCGTCGTCGATCACGTCCGCACCTACTACACCCCGCTGATCGACGCGGGCGTGCTGGAGTTCGAGCGGATGGTGCCGACCAACCGGGTGATGGTCTGGGAATGGCCCGATTTCACCCGGTCCGACCTGCGCGGGCATTACAAGTTCCGCGGCCATTTCCGCACCATCCTGCGGATTCTGGAACGCCGCGTCTGGTCGCCCGACCTCAAGCCGCATTTCGACAGCTTCACCGGCATGATCGCGCTGCGCGAGGGCGACCTGGACCAGGCCGAGGCCATGCTGACCGAGGCCATCGCCGCCAAGCCGCAGGTCGCCATCTTTCACAAGCGCCTGGCCGAGCTGCGCCACGAACAGGACCGCCACCTGGAGGCCCTGGCCGCCATGGACGAGGCGATCCGCCTGGCGCCGCGCGCCTCGATCCTGCGCGCGCTCAGGGCGCTGTTCCAGATGCGCGCCGGCGACACGCCCGGCGCGGCCGAGGCGCTGGTCGCCCTGATGGACGAGGGGCGGCTGCTGTTCCCGTCGATCCTGTTCCTGGCGGCCGATGCCGCGCAGGCGGCGGATCGGGTGCCCGACGCCATCCGCCTGCTGGAACGCGGGCTGGCGCTGGCGCCGCTGAACTGGCGGCGGCAATGCGACCTGGCGCAGATGAAGGCCGATCAGGGCGACGATGCGGGCGCGCGCGCGGTGCTGGACTGGACGCTGCAATGGGCGGACGACCACCCGCCGCTGGTCATGCTGAACACCGACCTGCTGATCCGCGCCGGTCATCGCAACGAGGCCCTCAGCCGCCTGCAGCGGCTGATCAAACGCTATCCCGACAAGCAGCAATATGCCCGTCGCCACGCCCGGCTCAGCAAGGGCTGACAAAAGGGTGGCGTTCCGCATCAGCCAATGGAATACCACCCCGCATGAGCGATAACAGCCAACCCCGCGGACGCGTGCATCTGCTGGTCTTTTCGGACGGCACGCAGCCCTATCACGACAATGCCCGGTTCCTCTGCGACAGCGCGGCGGGGGCGGGTTTCGACAGCGCGATCCATTACACCGCCGACCGGCTGGAGGCCGACGGCTTCTGGGACGCCAACCCCACCGTGCCCCGCGACGGGCGCGGCGTGGCCTTTGGTGCCTGGCGGCCCTTCGTGCTGCGTCAGGTGCTGTCCCAGGTCGGGCCCGACGACATCGTCGTCCATCACGACGCGGGCAGCCACGCGCCCGGCGCGCTGCGCGGCCTGCCGTCCCTGCCCGACCGGCTGCTGGCGCTGTGCCGGGCGGCGCCGCAGGGCTTTGTGCATGGCAGCGCCTCGGCCTGGTCCGCGCAGGAGCATCTGACCAAGCGCGACGCCCTGACCCTGCTGGAGGCCGACACCCCCGAGGCCCGCCAGGCGCCCTTCCTCCATGCCAGCCCGCTGTTCTATCGCCCGACCCCGGACGCGCTGGCCTTTCTGGACGACTGGATGCAGGCCTGCGCCGACCCGCGCCTGCTGACCGACCAACCCGACCAGACCGGCAGCCCGAACCCCCTGATGCGCCGCCACCTGCATGCCGAGGCCATCGCCTCGGTCCTGGTCCACCAGCGCGGGGCGGCCTATCTGGACCTGCACGGTGCCGCCCCCGACATGCTGGAAAGCCAGCGCCGCCGCATGGCGCCCATCGCCACACCCTCGGCCCATCTGGCGGTCATCGCGGGCATCATCCAACGCCTGCAGGCGCAGGGCGACGACGCCGTCGTCGATGCGATGATCCCCGCCCTGACCGGCGCCCCGCCGCGTCAGGTGCCCCGCAACCGCCCCAGCCCCATCGTGCTGCGCGAGGCCACGACCCTGGCCACCCAAGGCGGCGGCGCGATCTGCCGCGACCATCTGCAGCATGTGGTCAGCCAGAACCGCATCCTGGCCGCCCGCCTGCACGGCCTCAAGGACGCGTTCGAGCTGGAGCAGGACTTCTGGCGCACCGCCACCGCCCATGTGAACCTGCAGCTGGCCGACCGCGCGATCGAGGGCGTGCCCGTCGCCCCCGACGATCTGCCCGCGATGGTCCACCAGGCGCTGCGCCACACCCTGGACGACATGGCCGATCTGGCGACCGTGCTGATGGCCGCCTGTGTCCGGGCGCGCATGGCCACGCCTGCGCGGGACGCGTTCAAGGCCGCCCATGGCACCCATCGCGACGGGCCCGGCCACGGGGCGATGCTGCGGCTGGTCGATGCGCTGGCCGCGCGCGGCTTTCCCGACCCCGCGCTGGAGCAGTCCGGCGATATTGAGCGGTTCGACCGCCAGCTGAACGACCTGGTCGTCCAGTGGCTGGACGGCGCGCCCTGAGGCCGGCGTGACCCGGTCCTCCACCCCCCGCACGGCCCTGGGGCGCGGCCTGATCGCCTGGCTGGACCGGCGGACCTCGGGGGTGGGGCTGGTGGTCGGCGCGCTGTTCGTGGCCGCCGCCCTGACCCCCAGCCTGATCCCCCGCAGCCCCGAAATCCAGGGCATCCTGGCCGGCACCAGCTTTGCCGCCGGATATGGCGCCACGGTCGCGGCGGGAATGCTGTGGCGCTATCTGCAGCTGCCGGGCCTGCCCGACCGCCAGGCGCGCATCGTGGTGCCGCTGATGGGTCTGGGCGCGCTGGCGATCATCCTGGTGTTCCTGGCGCGCTCGACCCGGTGGCAGAACGACATCCGCGCCGCCATGGCCCTGCCCCCGTCCGAAGGCGCGGCCCCCCTGATCGTGGCGGGCCACGGCATCGTCGTCGCCGCCGCCCTGCTGATCGTGGCCAAGCTGCTGGCGGCGCTGGTCCGGCTGGTCAGCCGCCATATCGCGCGGGTCCTGCCGCCCCGCCCGGCGCGGGTGCTGGGCATCGTCATCACGCTGTTTCTGGCCCAGCAGGTGTTCAGCGGCGTGTTGCTGCGCGGCGTGGTGCGCAGCATCGACACCAGCGCGCAGGCGCTGGATGCGCTGATCCCGGCCGATCTGACGCCCCCCACCGGGGCGTTTCAGCCCGGCGGCCCCGGATCGCTGGTCGCCTGGCAGGATCTGGGCCGCGAGGGCCGGATCTTTGTCGCAAACACCCCCGACCCCGACAGCCTGACGGCGGTGACGGGCCGCCCGGCGCGCCAGCCCCTGCGCGTCTATGTCGGCCTGAACGCCGCCGACACGCTTGAGGCCCGCGCCGATCTGGCCGCGCGCGAGCTGGAGCGGGCGGGCGGCTTTGACCGCGCCACGCTGGTCGTGGCCATGCCCACCGGCACCGGCTGGATGGACCCCGCCGCCATCGAGCCGCTGGAGATGCTGAACCATGGCGACGTGGCGACCGTGGCGCTGCAATATTCCTATCTGCAAAGCTGGATCTCGCTGCTGGTCCAGCCTGATTACGCGACCGATGCCGGGCGCGCGCTGTTCGCCGCCGTCCACCGCCTGTGGCTGGAACGCCCGCCCGAGGCGCGCCCGCGCCTCTATCTCTACGGTCTCAGCCTGGGCGCGCATGCCTCGCAGCAATCGCTGCGCCTGCACGAGATGCTGGACCAGCCCGTGGATGGCGCGCTGTGGGTCGGCCCGCCCTTTGTCAGCCCGCTGTGGCAGACGCTGACCGCGGAACGCGACCCCGGCTCCCCCGCCTGGCTGCCGCAGCTGACCACCGGAGAGGTCGTGCGGTTCACCGACGGGCGCCGCGACGATATCGGCGACGGCCCCTGGGGCCGCGTGCGCATCGTCTATCTGCAATATGGCAGCGACCCGATCGTGTTCTTTCGCCCCGACAGCGGGTTCCGCCCGCCCGGCTGGCTGGCCTATCCCCGCGCCCCCGAGGTGTCTGACGCGCTGCGCTGGTATCCCATCGTGACGCAGCTGCAGCTGGCCTTCGACATGGCCATCGCGCTGGAGGTGCCGATGGGTCACGGCCACCTCTATTCCTACGTCGATCACATCGACCCCTGGCTGGCGGTAACCGACCCGCCAGGCTGGGATGCCGACCGGCTGGCCCGGCTGCGGGCGCATTTCCGCGCCCGCGAACAGGCCCTGGCCGCGCCCTAAAAGGCGATCTGCACCTTCATCGCCCGGCTGCGGTCCGAGGCCAGGGCGAACCCCTCGGCCGCGCGCTCCAGCGGCACGGTATGGCTGATCAGCGGCGTCACGTCGATCAGCCCCTGCCGCATCAGGGCGATGCCGGTCGCGAACTCGTCGTGAAAGCGGAAGCTGCCGCGCAGGTCCAGCTCCTTGGCGGTGATGGCCATCATCGGCAGGCTCATGTCGCCGCCCAGGCCCAGCTGCAGCACGACGCCCCTCGGGCGCATCGCGCCGATGCCTGCGACCAGCGCGGGCTGCGCGCCGGTGCATTCATACAGCATGTCGAAATGCCCCTTGTCCGCGCCATATCCGGCCAGGCCCTCCGGGTCGCGCGCCAGGTTCACGGTCAGGTCCGCCCCCACCTGCCGCGCCAGATCCAGCGTGTAATCCGACAGATCCGCCGCCACGATCTGCGCCGCCCCCGCCCGGCGCGCGGCCAGCACCGACAACAGCCCGATGGGACCGCAGCCCGTGACCAGCACCCGCGCGCCCAGCATCGGCCCCGCCCGCCCCGTCGCATGCAGCGTGACGGCCAGCGGCTCGGCCATGGCGGCCTGTCCCGGGGTCAGCCCGGTCGCGTCCACGCATTGCGCCACATCCGCCACCAGCAGCTGCCGGAACGCGCCCTGCACATGCGGAAACGGCATGGCCGAACCATAGAACCGCATGTTCAGGCAATGATTGGGCAAGCCTTGCCGACAGAACCGGCACCCCCCGCAGGGCCGCGACGGAGAGACCGCGACCAGCTGTCCGGGCGCGAAACCGGTGACGCCCTCGCCCAAAGCCTCGACATGGGCCGAGACCTCATGCCCCAGGATCATCGGCTCCTTGAGGCGGATCGCGCCGAAACCGCCGTGATTGACGTAATGCAGATCCGACCCGCAGATCCCCCCGGCGGCCAGGCGCAGCAGCAGCTGGCCGGGGCCGGGCGCGGGGTCGGGACGCTCCTCCAGGCGCAGATCGCCGGCGGCATGGATGACCAGCGCGCGCATCACGCCACCTCGCTGAGCAGCGGGCGGCCCGCGAAATGCGCGGCCAGATTGTCGCGCAACAGCTGACCCATGGCGCGGCGCGTCTCGATGGTGCCGCTGGCGTGATGGGGTTGCAGGACCACGTTGCGCAGCGCCAGAAAGCGCGGGTTCAGCGCCGGTTCCCCCTCGAACACGTCCAGCGCGGCCCCCGCGATGCGCCCCCCCTCCAGCGCGTCCAGCAGCGCCTCCTCGTCCAGGTTCGCCGC
Source organism: Paracoccus hibiscisoli (assembly GCF_005048265.1). Classification (GTDB taxonomy): domain Bacteria; phylum Pseudomonadota; class Alphaproteobacteria; order Rhodobacterales; family Rhodobacteraceae; genus Paracoccus; species Paracoccus hibiscisoli. The sequence continues at coordinate 73,811 of NZ_SUNH01000012.1, read as the reverse complement.
GCGCGAGATGTTGACCAGCATGCCATCGGCCCCAAGCGCCTCCAGCACGCGGGCATCGACGATGTGGCGCGTCTCGGGCGTGGCCGACAGCGCCATGACCAGCAAATCCGACTGCTGCGCCAGACTGACCGCATCGGGCAGGAAGGTCCAGCCTTGGGGTGCGTCCGCCTTGGGCGCGCGGCCCGAATACGCGATGGGCATGCCGAATGCCGCCAGCCTCTGCCCCACCGCCATGCCGATCCGGCCCAGCCCCAGGATGCCCGCACGCCGCCCCGACAGCCGCCGCTGCAGCGGATAGCCGCCCTTGGCCGCCCAGGACCCGTCGCGGACCCAGGCCTCGGCCCCGATCATGCCCCGCGACAGGGCCAGCGCCATGCCGACGCCCAGATCGGCCACATCCTCGGTCAGCACGTCGGGCGTGTTGGTCACCCGGATGCCCCGCGCCCGCGCCGCCGCCAGATCGACCGCGTCGGTGCCCACGCCATAGACGCTGATCACCTCCAGCTGCGGGCAGGCGGCGATCAGGGCGGCATCCGCGCCCAGCTCTCCGCGCGTGGCGATGCCGCGCACCTGCGCGCCGTGCTGGGCCAGAAAGGCCGCGCGGTCCGTGGCCTCGAACAGGCGGTGCATGGTGAACATCTGCTCCAGCGGCTCCTGATCCCATGCGGGATAGGGGCCCATCTGCAGGATCTGGGGTCGCGACATCGGTCCTCCGGCGGCTTGACAGGCGTTGTTAACGATACCATAGTCACGGGAAACCACCCTGTCCACTGCCAAACACGCCCGAAAGGTTGCCCCATGACCAACCCGCTTTTCGACCTGACCGGCCGCCGCGCCCTGATCACCGGATCGTCCCAGGGCATCGGCCTGGCGCTGGCGCGCGGGCTGGCACAGGCGGGCGCGCAGGTGGTGCTGAACGGGCGCGACGCGGGCCGCCTGGCGGACGCTGTGGCGCAGATCCCCGGGGCGGTCGCCCTGCCCTTCGACGTGACCGACCACGCCGCCGCCCGCGCCGCCGTGGACGGGTTCGAGGCCGATCACGGCCCCCTGCACATCCTGGTCAACAACGCGGGCATGCAGTTCCGCGCGCCGCTGGAGGAGTTTCCCGCCGACGCCTTCCAGCAGCTGCTGCAGACCAATGTGGCGTCCGTCTTCAACGTCGGACAGGCGGTCGCGCGGCACATGATCGCGCGCGGTGCGGGGCGCATCATCAACATCGCCAGCGTCCAGACCGCGCTGGCCCGCCCCTCCATCGCGCCCTATACCGCGACCAAGGGCGCGGTCGGCAATCTGACCAAGGGCATGGCGACCGATTGGGCGCGCCACGGGCTGCAATGCAACGCCATCGCGCCGGGCTATTTCGACACGCCGCTGAATGCCGCCCTGGTCGCCGACCCCGATTTCACCACCTGGCTGGAGAAACGCACCCCCGCAGGCCGGTGGGGCCGGGTCGAGGAGCTGGTCGGCGCCTGCGTCTTTCTGGCGTCCGACGCGGCCAGCTTCGTGAACGGCCATGTGCTCTACGTCGATGGCGGCATCACCGCATCCCTCTGACCTGACAGGACCGGACCCATGACCCAGACCACAGCTCTGATCGGTGCAGGCGCGATGGGCGGCGCCATCGGCGCGCGCCTGGCCGCGACCGGCACGGTGCTGACCGTCTTTGACCTGGACCCCGCGCGACTGGCGCCCCTGACCGCGCTTGGCGCGCAGGCCGCCACCAGCGCCGCAGAGGCCGCACGCGGTGCGCAGGCGGTGATCCTGTCGCTGAACGCCCCCCATATCGTCGACGCCGCCGTCTTTGGCCCCGACGGCGTGGCGGCGGGCGCGGCCCCCGGCACGCTGATCATCGACATGTCCTCGATCGACCCGGCGGCCACGCGCGATCTGGCGGCGCGGGCGGCGCTGCGCGGCCTGCACTGGGTCGACAGCCCGCTGTCGGGCGGCGCGCCCAAGGCCGCCACGGGCAATCTGACGCTGATGCAGGGGGGTGAGGCCGATCACGTCGCCCGCGCCCAAGCCGTTCTGGCGCAGGTCGCCTCGAACCAGACGCATATGGGGCCGGTGGGCGCGGGTCAGACGACCAAGCTGATCAACCAGATCCTCTGCGGGCTGAACTTCCTCGCCGTGGCCGAGGCCACCGCCCTGGCCGAGGCCGCGGGCGTCGCCGCCGACCGCATCCCCGCGGCCCTGGCGGGTGGCCGGGCCGACAGCGCCATCCTGCAGGAATACATGCCCCGCTTTGCCGCCCGCGACTATCGCCCGACGGGGCGCATCGACAACATGGTCAAGGACCTGAACGGCGCGCAGGACCTGGCCCGCGCGACCCACACCCCCATGCCGCTGACCGCCCTTTGCGCCGAGATCCACCGCCTGCTGACCGCCCAGGGCTTGGGCGATCAGGATCAGGCCGCGCTGATGGAATTCTTTCCCAACCCCCTGGCCAAGGAGCCCACCCGATGATCACCCGCTTCGCCCTGTTCCAGGGCCGCATCCGCGACGGCCAGGACGCGGCCTTCCGCGCGGCCATCCTGTCCGAGGTGCTGCCCGAATGGCAGGCGTTCCCCGGCGCCCTGTCCGTGCGCGTGAACTTTGCCGAGTTTCGCGACGATGGCGCGCCCTCGATCCCGATGATCCTGGCGATCAGCTATCCCGATCTGGACACGGTCCATGCCGCCCTGGCCAGCCCCGCCCGGACCCGCGCCAAGGCCGCGACCGAGGCGGTCCTGGCCCGGTTCTTCGACGGCCAGATCCACCATCACGTCACCACCGCCCATGATCACGACCTGACCCCGGCTTGAAAACCGCCGCCCGATCCGGGACAGTGACCGCAGCCCCCGCACAGGCCCACCCATGACCCGCCGCGCCCCCACCATGATCGACATCGCGCGCCTGGCGGGTGTGTCGCCCATGACCGTCAGCCGCGCCTTCAAGGATGACGGCCGCGTCAGCGACACCGCCCGCGCGGCCGTGATGCAGGCTGCCGACCAGTTGGGCTATGTCTTTGACAGCACTGCCAGCGCGCTGCGCTCGCAGCGCAGCGATTTCGTCGCGGTGACGATCCCGTCCATCAACAACGCCAACTTTGCCGATACGGTGCGGGGGCTGTCGGACGGGCTGCGGGCGCGGGGGTTGCAGATCCTGCTGGGCTATACCGATTACGACGTCCAGGCCGAAGAGACCCTGATCGCCCAGCTGCTGCGCCGCCGCCCCGAGGCGATGGTCGTCACCGGCGGCACCCATACCGACCGCGCCCGCGCCCTGCTGGACAAGGCCGCCATCCCCGTGGTCGAGATCTGGGACCTGCCCGCCCGCCCCATCGGCCATGTGGTGGGCTTTTCCAACGCCGCCGCGATGGGCATGCTGGTCGATCACCTGGTGGGCCAGGGCCGCCGCCGCATCGCCTTCATCGGCGGGGACGCCGCCCGCGACACCCGCGGCACCGACCGCAGGCGCGGCTTTGTGGCCGCGATGCGGCGCCACGGGCTGGACGCGACGCGGCTGATCGATGCCGGCGCGCCGCCCATCTCGATGGCCGAGGGGGCCGCGGCCATGGCCGAGCTGCTGGCGCGGCTGCCCGATACCGATGCGGTGGTCTGCGTGTCCGACCTGTCGGCCTTTGGCGCGCTGTCGGAATGCCAGCGGCGCGGCGTGGCGGTGCCCGACCGCGTGGCCATCGCAGGCTTCGGCGATTACGAGATCGCGGCCATCTGCGTCCCGCCCCTGACCACCGTGAACCCCTTTCCCGGCCGGATTGGCGCCCAGGCCGCCGCGCTGATCCTGCAGGCGCTGGACGGCACCCTGCCCGACCCCGCCCTGATCGGCATCACGCCCCAGCTGATGACCCGCGCCAGCACCGGGTCCTGACGATTCCCTAACGCAACGCGCGCAAGCGGTGTACACCCTGTGCCTGTCCGGTGCAGCCCCGGTGCACGCCCCGTGCGGCCAAAAACCCAGCACATGCTGGCCCTGCGACACCCACCCGTTACGCAACGCATCACAGCAACGCCCGCAACGCAACAGGGGGACGGTCGCCCGCCCCCTCCCGATCAGCGGCTGGTGATGGCCGTCACGATGGCATCGCCGTTTTGGGCCACAAAGCCGTCCCAGACCGGGCGCACCGCCTCCTGAAAGGCCGCCGCATCGACATCGCGGTTGATCTGCATGCCCTTGCCCTCCAGATCGGCCAGCATCTCCTCCTCGCGGTCCTGCGCCAGGCCGCGCTGCATGGCCACGGCCTCGGTCGCGACCTCCTGCACCAGGGCCTGATGTTCCTCGGACAAGCCGTTGAACTTGTTCAGGTTCATGGCCAGGGCCAGGGCTGAATAGGCATGCTGGGTCAGCGACAGATAGTCCTGCACCTCGTCGAACTTGAAGCTTTGGACGATGCCCACGGGGTGGTCCTGCGCATCGACCACACCGGTTTCCAGCGCGGTGTACAGCTCGGCCACGGGGATCTGCTGGGGCGTCGCGCCAAGCGCCTGGAACATGTCCGACAGCGCCTTGGAGTTGTTGACCCGCATCTGCAGCCCGGCCACGTCCCCGGGCTGGGTGATCGGCCCGCGATTGTTGGTCATGTTGCGATAGCCGTTTTCCGGATATCCCAGCATCTTCAGGCCATGGCCCTGAAATTGCTCGCTGATCCCCTGGCCCACCTCGCCGTCCAGCACGGCATAGGCATCCGCCCGCGTCGGAAAAATGAAGGGCAGCTCGAAGGCGCCCGCCTCGGGGACGAGGCCGGTCATGTTGTTCAGGCCGGTCATCACCACGTCGATGATCCCCGATCGCGTGCCATCCACCATGGCCGCGTCATTGCCCAGCTGGCCCTGGGGAAAGATGGTGACGGTGATCTCTCCGCCGCTGCGCTCCTCCAGCTGTTCCTTCAGGAACAGGGCAAGATTCTGCTGCAGGTCGGTCTCGGGCGCGGCATGGGCCAGGCGCAGGGCGGTCTGGGCCTGGGCGGCCAGGCCGGCCACCGACAGGATGGCGGCCAGGCAGGTGGTGCGGAACAGCGTCGTCATGGTTGGGTCCTCCCTCAAGGATGTCAGCCGCCCAGGATGCGGGCGGGCACGGTGATCAGTTGCGGAAACAGGATGAACAGGCCCAGAAGGACCACATAGCCCAGGATGAACGGCCCGACGCCGCGCACGGCCTGGCTCATCGGCACGCGGCCGACGCCGCAGACGACGTTCAGCACCGTGCCCACCGGCGGCGTGATCAGCCCGATGGAACAGTTCAGGATGAACATCAGCCCGAAATAGACCTCGTCGATGCCCGCCATGCGCACCACCGGCATCAGCAGCGGCACCAGGATCAGCACCGTAGGCGACAGGTCCATGACCATGCCCACGGCCAGCACCAGCAGCATGATGACCAGCATCAACAGGCGCGGGCTGTCGATCAGCGGTTGCAGCAGGGCGGCCAGCTGTTGCGGCAGCTGCGCGACCGTGATCAGCCAGGCCGCGACCATCGCGCAGCCGACCAGGAACATCACCATGGCCGTGGACCGCCCCGCCTGGATCAGCACGTCGACAAAGCCCCGGAAGGACAGTTCGCGATAGATCACGGTCGAGATGACGATGGCATAGACGGCGGCCACCACCGCGGCCTCGGTCGGGGTGAAGGCGCCCGAACGGATGCCGCCGATGATGATGACCGGCAAGAGCAGCGCCCAGATGCCCTCGCGCAGCGCCTTCCAGCGTTCGGCGCGGGTGGCGCGGGGCAGGACCTCGATCTCCTCTCCGCGCATGATCAGGGTCCAGATGGTGATCAGCATCAGCGCCATCATCAGGCCCGGTGCGATGCCCGCCATGAACAGTTTCGCGATCGAGATGTTGCCCGCCACGCCCACCAGGATCAGCGGCAGCGACGGCGGAATGATCGGCGCGATGATGCCGCCCGATGCCAGCAGGCCCAGGCTGCGCCCCTCGGGGTAGCCCGCCTTGCGCATCATCGGATAGAGGATCGAGACCAGCGCCGCCGCATCCGCCACCGCCGATCCCGACAGCCCGGCCAGCACGATGGCGGTCAGGATGGCGACGTATCCCAGGCCCCCGCGCCGATGCCCGACCAGCGCCATGGCCAGCGCCACGATGCGCGTGGACAGCCCGCCGCGCGACATGACCTCTCCGGCGACCAGGAAGAACGGCACCGCCAGCAGCGGAAAGCTGTCCACGCCGTTGATCAGCGACTGCGCCAGGATGTCGGCGCTGAACAGGTTCATGTGCACCATCAGCGCCATCGACGACAGCAGCAGCGCGAAGGCCACCGGCAATCCGGCCAGGATGCCCAGGAACAGCACGCCGAGGAACAGGGCCAGGGTCATCTCAATGCTCCTGCCGGGTGGCCAAGGGCGGGCGGTCGGGGCCGAAGATGCGCACCAGCGCCACCGCCGCCATCAGCACCGCCGACACCACCCCCGCCAGATACAGAAGCCCCGAAGGCAGCCCCGTCAGCTGAGAGATGTTGTTCCAGTTGGCCAGCGTCTGCCGCCAGGCGCCCAGGAACAGCATCAGCACCGCGACCAGCACCACCACCCAGCAGATGCGCCGCAGGATCGGCACGAAGCGCGGCATCAGCGCCTCGGAAAATTCCGACAGCTGCAGATGCTCTCCCCGGCGCAGGGCCACGGCGGCGCCCAGCATGACCACCCAGACAAACCACAGGCGCGACAGCTCGATCGTGACGCGCAACCCGCTGGAGAAGCCGTAACGCAGGACGACATTGGTAAAGACCAGCACGATCATGCCCGCCAGCAACACCGCCATGATGATGTCTATCATGCGCCACAGCGCCTCGATCGCGGCTCTCATGCGGTCGTCCCCCCTCTGGTCCTCGGTTGCCATGATATCGTTACCATGCCCTCTGTCAATCACGTCTGTCACCCGACCGGACGGTTCATGACGTCTGGACATCCGCGCAGGGGTGATCATGGTCGGCCCAACAAGAGGGAGAGAGTGCGATGAGCTATCTTGGCATCGATCTGGGCACATCGGGGCTGCGGGCCCTGCTGGTGGATGACGCGGGCCGGCCCCTGGGCGCGACCGAACGCCATTACGGCGTGGCCCACCCCCATGCCGGCTGGTCCGAACAGGACCCCGCCGACTGGATCACCGCCTTTCAGGGCGCGGTGGCCGACCTGCGCGCGGCGCATCCAGAATTCGCGGATCTGCGCGGCATCGGCGTGGCGGGGCATATGCACGGCGCCTGCGCGCTGGACGGGGCCGACCGCGTGCTGCGCCCGGCGATCCTGTGGAACGACACGCGCAGCCATGCCGAGGCCGCGGTCCTGGACGCCGATCCGCGGTTCCGGGCGCTGACCGGCAACATCGTCTTTCCGGGCTTTACCGCGCCCAAGCTGGCCTGGATGGCCGCGCATGAGCCGGACCTGTTCGCGCAGGCCGCCCGCGTGCTGCTCCCCGCGGCCTATCTGAACCTGTGGCTGACCGGAGAGGCGGTGGGCGATCTGTCGGACGCCTCGGGCACGGCCTGGCTGGACACGGGCGGACGCGACTGGTCCGACGATCTGCTGGCCGCCACCGGCATGACCCGCGCGCAGATGCCCCGCCTGGTCGAGGGGTCCGGCGCGGCCGGACAGCTGCGCGCCGATCTGGCCGCCGAATGGGGGCTGTCCGCGCCGGTCACCGTGGCCGGGGGGGCGGGCGACAATGCCGCCGCCGCCTGCGGGATCGGCGCGATGGCCGAGGGGGCGGGGTTCGTGTCGCTTGGCACATCGGGCGTCCTGCTGGCGGCGCGCGACGGCTATGCCCCCGCGCCCGACACGGCGCTGCACAGCTTTTGCCACGCGGTGCCGGGGCGCTGGTATCAGATGGGGGTGATGCTGGCCGCGACCGACAGCCTGAACTGGCTCGGCCGCGTCACCGGGGCCAAGCCCGCCGCGCTGACCGCCGATCTGGGGCCGCTGCGCGCGCCCGGCGCGGTGCGCTTCCTGCCCTATCTGTCGGGTGAGCGGACGCCGCATAACGACCCCGCGATTCGCGCCAGCCTGACGGGCATGGCGGCGGCGACCGACCGCGACGACCTGACCCGCGCCGTGCTGGAGGGGGTGGCCTTCGGGCTGGCCGACAGTCTGGCGGCGCTGCAATCGACGGGCGCGCAGCCCACGCAGCTGATGGCGATCGGCGGCGGCGCGCGGTCGGAATACTGGCTGCAGGTGATCGCCACCGCGCTGGACGTCACGCTGACGCTGCCCGAGGATGGCGAATTCGGCGCGGCCCTGGGCGCGGCGCGGCTTGGCATGGTGGCTGCGGGCGCGGGCACGGTGGATCAGGTCATGACGCCGCCGCGCGTCACCCGCCACGTGGCCCCGGACCCGGCGCTGCGCGACGCCTTTGCCCAGGCCCATGCCGATTTCCGCGCGGCCTATCCGGCGATCCGCAGCGTCCAGTAGGCGTCACAGATAGTTGCGCGCCACGGCGATCGCGACAGCCTGGGTGCGGCTTTTCGCACCCAGTTTGCTGCAGGCCTTGATGGCGCGCTGCTTGACGGTCGATTCCGCGATGGACAGCAGGGTCGCCGTGTCGGCCTGCCCCAACCCGTCGCGGAAACAGCGCAGCACGTCCAGCTCGGCCGGGGTCAGGGCCGCGCGGTTCAGCACCAGGTCGGTCCACAGCTGGAACTTGGCCCGGCACAGCGCGATCTCCTCATCGGTGAATTCACGGTCGGGGTGGGACAGGGTCAGGAACGACCGCTTGCCCGCGACCTTGCGCGAGATCGCAACGCCGTGGTTCAGGCGGAACTTGCGCGCGGCCTGCATCACGCCGCGCAGGTCGGGGATGCGCACCTCGGACCAGCGGGCGGCGCCGTCATGCGTCATCGTCCACATCGCGATGGGATCGCCGAAAAAGTAATTCCGATCCTCATAGATGGCGCGCCAGGCGTCGGGATAGGCGTTGAACAGGTGTTCCGGGCCCCGATAGGTCAGGTTGAACCCCATGATCCAGCCGGTCGGCGCCAGGACATGCATCTGCGCGATCTCGTCGTCGAAATTGGGGATCAGGTCGTGCAGCATCGCGGTCTCCGGCAGCAGAACCCCAGAATATGCCTTTTCGGACATACTGAAAAGGCAGCTTTCCCGTTTTTCGCGCGACATCCGGCCGCCCCACCCCCATTCCGTTAACCTATGCCAGCAAACGGAGGACCGGATGGTGAAGAGTATCAGAGAGCCTAAACTGGCCACGGCCGAGTTCAGTCGGGACATGGTCGAGACGATGCTGACCTATTTCGACGTCTATGCCCAGGACGGGGTCCTGAAGGTCGAGGTGACCGATTGGGGCCTGTGGCTGCCCAACACGGTGACGGGTGGGCGGCAATTTCTGGGACTGGCCCGGCTACCCGACACCTATCGCCAATAAAGGAGCATGACATGACGACGACACTGACCGATGTGCGGATCGCCACGATCCGCCTGCCGCAGGACATGGCGCAATTCGATCTGGTGACCAGCTTCTTCAAGCTGCGCAAGCAGATCTTCGTGGACCGGATGGCCTGGCCCCTGCACCACGCCGAGGGCATCGAGTTCGAGCAATACGACACCTTCGACACCGTCTATGTGATCGCCCATCAGGACGGGCGCGCGGTGGGGGGCGCGCGGCTGAAACGCACCGACTGTTCGTTCGGCGGCGGCAAGGTGGTCTATTCCTACATGATCCGCGACGCGCATCTGGGGCTGCTGCCCGGCATGCCCACCAACCTGTGCCATGACGAACCCCCCGTCGATCCACAGTCGTGGGAGCTGACACGCTTTGCCGCCCTGCCCATCCCCGGCCTGGCCGAGGCGATCCTGGAGGCCGCGAACCGCCATCTGCATCAGGTGGGCGCGACCGATTGCCTGTTCCTGGGGCCGCCGGCGTTTTTGCGCATGGCCACGCGGCTTGGCTGGACGCCGCGCCGGATGGGCGATCTGGTTGGCAATGACGACGGCAAGTTCCTGGCCTTTGCCTGCGCCGTGCGTCAGCCCGCGATGGCGGCCTAGCACCCGGTCGCCTGCCCCGGCGCCGTGCCTGCGGGCGCGACCTGCACCCGACCCGCGCCGATCCGGGCGCGGATGGCGCGCGACAGCGCGTCGATGCCGACCGTCACCAGCGCGGTGGCGGCCAGGATGACGATGGCGCGGTCCAAGCGCAGCTCTCCGATAGCGTCGTCCAGATAGAACCCCAGTGTCGCGATGCCCAGGATGCCCATGATCGCGGATTCGCGGATGATGATCTCCCACCGGTACAGACACAGCGCGACGAAGGGGCCGAACAGGCGCGGCACGATCTCCCACCCCCACAGCGTCAGGCCGCGCGGCGCGTCGGCGCGCAGGCGCAGCCCGTCTGCCTGACAGCCCAAGAGATGCGCGATGATCGCCCCGTTATGCAGCCCAAGCGCCAGGATCGCGGGCAGCATGGACGGTCCCCAGACCTGCAGGAACAGATAGGCCAGCATGTATTCCGGGAACGACCGCAGGATGACCAGCAACAGGTGCCCGGCGGCCGCACCGACCCGCCCCGTCACCCGCCGCGCGATCAGCGCCTGGCCCAGGAACGCCACCGCCCCCGCCAGCACCAGCGCCAGCTGCGCCACGATCAGCGTCGCGGCCAGACCGGGCAGGATTGCCGTGGTGGTCAGATCCCACAGCCAAGGCCACAGCGCGGCAGGATCGCCCCGGCGCAGGGGGGCGGGGATGATATCCTGGCTCAGGAACCGCCACAGCGCGCCTTGCCCCATCGGCGGCGATGTCACCTGCGCCAGCATCACGGCGGACGCCACCAGCCACAGCAGCACCGCGCGGGGCCGCATCCACAGCCGCACCGTGGCGATCAGCGCGATATAGATCGCCATGACCGCCCCCGCCGCGCCGTATTCGCCCTGGCGAAAGAAGGTGTCCAGCTGGAACCCCAGGGTCGGCAACCCGATGAAGCCAAGCACCGCCGACGATCGCAGCCCGCATTCCACCCGGTACAGCGCATAGGTCACCATCTGCGGCACCGCCAGCGGCAGCCGCGCCCATAGGAACCGCGTCAGCGGGTCGGCGCGCGGCCCCAGCCAGTCGGCGGGGCGGCGGTCGGCCTCGTCCAGGATCTCGGAGAGGACCTTGGCGAAGATGCCGGAATAGGGCAGCGCGATGGCCAGCACCCCCGACCAGATGCTGATGCCAAAGACCTGCAGCAGCAGCAGCGCCCAGAACAGCTCGTGCACCGACCGCAGCGCGATGGCCAGGCCCCGCACCATGCGCCAGCGATAGAAGGGCGCCATGGCCAGCCCCGCGATGCCGCCCAGGGCGACGCCGGCGACGGCAAAGGCCACGGTCAACGCGACGGCGCGCGCGATCTGTTCGATGGCGCTGAAATCGGGCGACAGGAACCCGCGCCCCATCCGCGCCAGCGTGGCCCAAGGGTCGTGCCCGGCGGTGGCCAGATCGGCCAGCGGCAGGCACAAGACGGCCACGGCCAGAAAACCCGCCACGACCCCAAGGCGCGACAGGCTAGCCATAAAGCGCCTCGATCCGCGCGGCGTCCAGTTCGGCGACCGGCAGGTCGAACAGGAACGCCCCCTGGCGCAGCCCGATGACCCGCGTGGCGAATGCCCGCGCGATGGCCACGTCATGCAGCGCCAGGATCGCGGTGGGGAAGGCGCCCCGGATCAGCGCGGCCAGCGCCTCGGCCTGACGGGGGTCGACGGCGGACAGCGGCTCATCGCCCAGGATCAGGTCGCCGCCGCGATGGATCGCGCGGGCCAAGGCCACGCGCTGCGCCTGACCGCCGGACAGGCCCTCGACCGCGCGATCGGCCTCGGGGGTCAGGCCCACGCGCGCCAGATCGGCCAGCGCCGCCGCCCGGTCGGGGGCCGCGGGCCGGATCAGGGTGCGCAGATTGCGCCAGGCGCCGTGATCGTCCAGCCGCCCCATCAGCACATTGCGCAAGGCCGACAGCTGCGGGACCAGCGCCGTGTCCTGCGGGACCAGCGCCACGCGCAGGCCCCGCGCCAAGGCCGCCCGGTGCAGCGCCGCCAGCAGGGTCGACTTGCCCGACCCGCTGCGCCCCAGCAGGGCCACCCGCTCGCCGGGCGCGACATGCAGGCGCACCCCCGACAGCACGGGCGCGCCGCCATAGCCCAGATCGGCCCCGTCCAGCAGCTGCAACAGGTTACTCCAGCAGATCCAGATCGCGGGCGACCTGCTCGATGGGGGCATAGTCGTCGTTCCGGGCCGCGATGAAGGCGTTGCGCGGGAAGGCCGCCAGCAGGTCCGGGTCGTCCATGCCGATCAGCGCGGCCTGCACGCGGTCGGCAAAGCCCTCGCCCCACCGGGCATCGACATCGCCCCTGATGGTCCAGTTGTAATCGGGATAGGGCGGCGTCTGCCAGATGATCGTGGTCGTCTCGACCTCGGGGGCGTTGTCGGCCACGGCCTGGTCATAGACGGTATAGTTCAGCGCACCAACCTGCCACGCCCCCGACGCCACCAGCCGCAGCGTCTGACTGTGATCGCCCGAAAAACCCACGCGGCTGAAGAAATCCTCGGGTGCCTCTCCGGTCTCCTGGCGGATGCCGTATTCGGGCATCAGCCGCCCCGAGGTCGAGGTCTTGGCCCCGAAGGTGAAGGACAGGCCGCGCGCGGCCTCGGGGAAATCGTCCGACCGCTCCAGCCCGGTATCGGTATGGGCGATGAAATAGCTGACGAAGGTGGTGTCCTCATCGCCCTGCGCGATGGCGCGGGCACCGTCGACCAGCAGCCGGGCCTGAACCCCCGACAGCCCGCCGAACCAGGCCAGCTGGACCTGATCGTTGCGGAACGCGGTGACGGCGGCGGGATAGGATTTCACCGGCACGAACGCGACCGGAACGCCCAGTTCCTCCGACAGATAGTCCGCGACGGCGCTGAACCGTTCGATCAGCCGGGTCTCGTCCTCATCGGGGATGGCCGAGAAATACAGCGTGTCCTGGGCTGCGGCGGACAAAGGCAGGGCGGTGGCCAGCATCGTGGCAAACAGGCGCGACAACAGGGGCATGGGGCAGGCTCCGAGGGTGTGAATGGGGCGCGGTGATCGGCGGGCTCATGGCCGGGTCTCGCGCCGATGTGCCAAGCCCCCGTTTCCGGCGGAACCCACGCGGCCCGAACGCACCCGGCGCATCGGCTTGTCCGGCCCTTCTAGCGCAGGGTTTTGATCGCGCGCAAGGGATCACGTTTTGACTTGGCCGGAGCAAACGCGGACGATTGGTGCTTACCTACCAATTCGACAGGCAAAGGGGAGGGTCCCATGAATATCGACCCTTCGCGCCGCAGCTTTCTGAGGCTGGCGGGAGCGGGGGTTGCGGCAACGTCACTGGGCGCCATGGGATTTGGCGCCGCAGAGGCAGCAGAGGCGGCGCATGTGCGACCCTTCAAGCTGGCCACGACGACGGAAACGCGCAACACCTGTCCCTATTGCTCGGTCGCCTGCGGAATCATCATGTATTCCCGCGGCGACGTGAAGGCCGGCGAGACCGCCGAGCTGATGCATATCGAGGGCGATGCCGACCACCCGACGAACCGCGGAACGCTGTGCCCCAAGGGTGCGGCGCTGAAGGATTTCGTCCACGCGCCCACGCGCCTGACCCATCCCCGCCTGCGCCGCGCCGGTTCGGACCAGTTCGAACAGGTCACCTGGGACGAGGCGCTGGACAAGATCGCCCGCGCCCTCAAGGACGACCGCGACGCGAACTTCATCGCGACCAACGATGACGGCACCCCCGTCAACCGCTGGACGACGACGGGTTTCCTGGCCGCATCGGCCACGACGAACGAGACCGCATGGCTGACCTACAAGACGGTCCGGTCCATGGGGATTGTGGGATTCGATAATCAGGCGCGCGTCTGACACGGCCCGACGGTGTCCAGTTTGGGCCCGACGTTTGGCCGTGGAGCGATGACCAATCCATGGACTGACATCAAGAACACCGACTTGGTGATCGTGATGGGCGGAAACGCCGCCGAAGCGCATCCCTGCGGCTTCAAATGGGTGACCGAGGCCAAGGCGCATCGCGGCGCCAAGCTGGTCGTGGTCGATCCGCGCTATACCCGCACCGCATCGGTCGCGGATTACTATGCGCCCATCCGTCCGGGCACCGACATCGCCTTCCTGATGGGGGTGATCCGCTGGTGCATGGAAAACGACAAGGTCCAGTGGGACTATGTCCGCAACTATACCAACGCGTCGTTCCTCGTGCGCGAGGATTTCGGCTGGCAGGACGGGCTTTTCAGCGGCTATGACGAAGAAAAGCGCGACTTTGACAAGGAAAGCTGGGATTACCAGATCGGCGAGGACGGCTTTGCGCTGACCGACCCGACGCTGCAGGACCCGCGCTGCGTCTGGAACATGCTGAAACAGCATGTCGATGTCTACACGCCTGAATTCGTGGAGAACATCACCGGCACGCCGCGCGACAAGTTCCTAGACATCTGCGCGATGATCGGAGAGTGCAGCGCACCCGACCGGACCATGACGTCGATGTACGCGCTTGGCTGGACGCAGCATTCCAAGGGCGCCCAGAACATCCGCGGCATGGCGATGCTGCAGCTGATCCTGGGCAATATCGGCGTCCGCGGTGGCGGGATGAACGCGCTGCGCGGGCATTCCAACATCCAGGGCCTGACCGATATCGGCCTGATGTCGAACCTGATCCCCGGCTATCTGAACATCCCGACCGAGCGCGAGGTCGATTGGCAGACCTATCTGTCCACCCGCAGCTTTACCCCGCTGCGGCCCGGTCAGACCAGCTATTGGCAGAACTATCCCAAGTTCATGGTCAGCTTCCTCAAGGCCATGTGGGGCGATGCCGCCACCGAGGAGAACGATTGGGCGTTCGACTACCTGCCCAAGCTGGACGTCCCGGCCTATGACATCATGCGCATGTTCGAGCTGATGAACAACGATCGGGTGAACCTGTATTTCTGCCAGGGCTTCAACCCGCTGTTGTCCATCCCCGACCGGGGCAAGGTCACCGCGGGCCTGTCCAAGCTGAAGATGCTGGTGGTGATGGACCCGCTGTCCACCGAGACCTCGCATTTCTGGCAGAACCACGGCGCGCATAACGAGGTGGATACCGCCAGCATCCAGACCGAGGTGCTGGAGCTGCCCACGACCTGCTTTGCCGAGGACGAGGGCGCGCTGGTCAATTCGGGCCGCTGGCTGCAATGGCACTGGCCGGGCGCGACGCCTCCGGGCGAGGCCAAGCATGACACCTGGATCATGGCGCAGATCTGGACGCGGGTCCGCGAGCTGTATCGGACCGAGGGCGGCGCCTTCCCCGATCCGATCCTGAACCTGTCCTGGGACTATGCCGATCCCGGAGAGCCGCATCCGTCGGAACTGGCGCGCGAGATGAACGGCCGCGCGCTGGCCGATGTCACCGACCCGGCGACGGGCGCGGTGGTCGTTCAGGCGGGCCAGCAGGTGTCCGGTTTCGGACAGCTGCGCGACGACGGGACGACCATGGCGGGCTGCTGGATCTATGCCGGCAGCTGGACCGAGGACGGCAACATGATGGCACGGCGGGACAATTCCGATCCCGACGATGTCGGCATGTACCTGAACTGGGCCTTTGCCTGGCCTGCGAACCGGCGGGTGCTGTACAACCGCGCCTCGGCCGATCCGCAGGGGCAGCCCTGGGATGCCACGCGCCCGCTGGTCCAGTGGGACGGCACACGGTGGGGCGGCTATGACGTGCCTGACATCGCGCCCACCGCCAACCCGACCGAGGTCGGCCCCTTCATCATGAACCAGGAGGGCGTGTCGCGCCTGTTCACCCGGGGCATGATGCGCGACGGGCCCTTCCCGACGCATATGGAGCCCTTCGAGAGCCCGATGGCCAACGTGTTCAACCCGCGCATGCGCGGGAACCCGGTGGCGCGGGTGTTCGAATCCGACGTGGCGCGGCTTGGCGACAGCTCCGAGTTCCCCTTCGTCGCGACCTCGTACCGCCTGACCGAGCATTTCCACTACTGGACCAAGCACAACCCGGTGAACGCCGCGTTGCAGCCCGAGTTCTTCGTGGAGATCAGCGAGGAGCTGGCCGCCGAACGCGGCATCGCCAAGGGCGGTCGCGTGCGGGTCTGGGGCAAGCGCGGGCAGGTCTGGGCCAAGGCCGTGGTGACCAAGCGGATCAGGCCGATGACCTGCGACGGCAAGACCGTGCATGTCGTGGGCATCCCGCTGCACTGGGGCTTCATGGGCGCCGCGAAAAAGGGCTGGGGGCCCAACAGCCTGACGCCCTTCATCGGGGATGCGAACACGGACACGCCTGAATTCAAGGCGTTCCTGGTCAACATCGAACCCGCAGCCGAGGAGCCGGTGGCATGAACGACATGGCAAACAGCCCGACCACGGCGGCGTCCAACCCGCCCGTGCAGCCGACCGAGGCCTATTTCGATGCGCGCGACGTCGTGCGCATCTCGGCCACGCGCAACGTGCCGCAACCCGACCGCCAGCTGGAAAAGCTGGCCAAGCTGATCGATGTGTCCAAATGCATCGGCTGCAAGGCCTGCCAATCCGCCTGCGTGGAATGGAACGACACGCATCCGGCCGTGGGTGAGAACGTGGGGGTCTATGAGAACCCCCACGACCTGACCCCCGACATGTTCACCCTGATGCGCTTTGCCGAATGGGAGAACCCGGCCACCAACGATCTGGAATGGCTGATCCGCAAGGACGGCTGCATGCATTGCGAGGACCCGGGCTGCCTCAAGGCCTGCCCGGCGCCCGGTGCCATCGTGCAATATTCCAACGGCATCGTGGACTTCATCAAGGACAACTGCATCGGCTGCGGCTATTGCGTCACGGGCTGTCCCTTCGACATCCCCCGCATCAGCCAGACCGACCACAAGAGCTATAAGTGCACGCTCTGTTCGGACCGGGTGGCCGTGGGCCAAGGTCCCGCCTGCGCGAAAGCCTGCCCCACGCAGGCGATCGTGTTCGGCACCAAGGCCGACATGCAGGCCCATGCCGAGACCCGGATCGAGGATCTGAAATCGCGCGGCTATGAGAACGCCGGTCTGTATGACCCGGCCGGCGTCGGCGGCACCCATGTGATGTATGTCCTGCATCACGCGGACAAGCCCGGCATCTACAACGACCTGCCCGAAAATCCCCGGATCTCTCCGGTGGTCGAGGGCTGGAAGGGCGTCACCAAGACCGCGGGCCTTGCCGCCATCGGTCTGGCCGCGGTGGGCGCCACGCTGCACGGTCTGCTGGCCCGCGGCAACGAGGTCGAGGAGCACGACATCGAATCCGCCGACAAGCTGGTCAAGGGTCAGGACCCCGATGAAGGGGGTCATGTCTGATGGCGCCGCGTCCCCATTACTCGGAACCGGGCGACCGGCTGGAAAGCGTCCAGCCGGTCGAGGTCAGCCGTTATCGCGGGTTCACCCGCGCGAACCACTGGGTCACGGCGTTCAGCCTGATCGCGCTGGCCCTGTCGGGGCTGGCGCTGTTCGACCCGGCGCTGTATTTCCTGACCGGCCTGTTCGGCGGCGGGCAGATGACGCGCTGGATCCACCCGATCATCGGCGTGGTGCTGTTCTTCAGCTTTGCGCTGATGTTCATCCAGCTGTGGCGCCTGAACATGCCCAAGCCCGAGGACACGACCTGGGTCGCCAATATCGGCGACGTGGTGAAGGGCCGCGAGGAAAACCTGCCCGAACTGGGCAAGTACAACGCGGGCCAGAAATTCGTGTTCTGGGCCATGACCGGGCTGATCATCGTCCTGATCGTGTCGGGCGTGATGATATGGCAGCAGGTCGCGGGCCATCTGGTCAGCGTGCCGGCCCGCCGCATCGCGGTTCTGGTCCATGCGCTGGCGGCGGTGGCGATCATCCTGGTCTTCATCATGCATGTCTATGCCGCGATCTGGACGCGGGGCACCCTGCGCGCGATGACGCGGGGCACCGTGACCGGCGGATGGGCCTGGCGGCACCACCGCAAATGGCTGCGAGAAATCGCCAGCCGCGACAACAAGGGCCCGGCAGAGTAATCTGCCGGCCACCATCACCGGCATCCCCTGTGGCCGGTTCGGCCCGGAGCGCTGCCGACCGCATCCGCCTGGCGCGCGAGAACCGCATGCCGCCGATCAGCTGGTCAAGATCCGCGCCGGGGTCTGCCCGGCCTGCGGCGGCAGGCCCGCGACCTCCAGCGTGATCGGGGTCGGCGATCTGGACGGCGTGCGCTATGCCGACTGCGCCTGCTGCCAGACGCAATGGAACGAGGTCCGCCTGACCTGCCTGTGCTGCGGCCAGACCGGCCAGATCAGCTATCGCAGCGTCGAGACCGATCAGGCGACCGTCCGGGCCGAGGTCTGCGGCGACTGCGACAGTTGGGTCAAGGTGCTGTATCAGAACAAGAATCCCAGCCTGGAGCCCATCGCCGACGACGTCGCCAGCCTGGGCCTGGACCTGCTGATGAAGGACACGCCCCTCCGGCGCGGCGGCTTCAACCCGTTTCTTGCGGGGTATTGATGTCGGGATTCCGGGCGCTGCCCTCGGTCGACCAGCTGCTGCTGGCCCTGCCCGATCAGGTGGACAGGCATGGCCGCCAGGCGGTCACCCGGACCGCACGGCTGCGCCTGGACGCGGCCCGCGCGGCGATCCGTGACGGAGCGGCCGAGGCCGCGCGCCTGCCGCATCTGCTGGCCGCCGATCTGGCGGCAGCGGCGGCCACGCAGCTGCGTCCGATCCTGAACCTGACCGGCACCGTGCTGCACACCAATCTGGGCCGCGCGATCCTGGCGGATGAGGCGATCGCCGCCGCCACCGCCGCGATGGCCGCGCCGCTGGCCCTGGAATACGACCTGACCTCGGGCGGGCGCGGCCAGCGCGACGACCATCTGCGCGGCCTTCTGTGCGAGCTGACCGGGGCCGAGGATGCCACCGTCGTCAACAACAATGCCGCCGCCGTGCTGATCGCGCTGAACACGTTCGGCCTGGACCGCGACAGCATCGTCTCGCGCGGCGAGTTGATCGAGATCGGCGGCGCCTTCCGCATGCCCGACATCATGGCCCGCGCCGGCACCCGCCTGGTCGAGGTCGGCACCACCAACCGCACCCATCCCCGCGATTATCAGGACGCGATCACGGACCGGACCGGCCTGGTCCTCAAGGTCCACACCTCGAACTATCGCATCGAGGGCTTCACGGCCGAGGTCGCCGCACCGGAGCTGGCGGCGCTGGCGCGCCAGGCGGGGGTCGTGATGCTGAACGACCTGGGCGCGGGGTCGCTGGTCGATCTGTCGCGATGGGGGCTGCGCCGCGAACCCACCGTGGCCGAGGCCGTGGCCGACGGAGCGGACCTGATCACATTCTCCGGCGACAAGCTGCTGGGCAGTCCGCAGGCGGGTTTCATCGTCGGTCGCCGCGACCTGATCGCGCGGATCAACCGGAACCCGATGAAGCGCGCCCTCCGCCTGGACAAGATCCGCATCGCCGCGCTGCAGGCGACGCTGCGCCTCTATCGCGACCCGGACCGGCTGCCGGACCGCCTGCCGGTGCTGCGGATGCTGTCCCGCGCGCAGGCCGACATCGCGGCCCAAGCCGCGCGGCTGGCCCCGCAGGTCGCGGCGCTGCTGCCCGATCACCGCGTGACCACGACCGATTGCGCCAGCCAGATGGGCTCGGGGTCGCTGCCGACGGACACGATCTTCTTGGCCAGGCTGCGGATCACGGGGACGGGCGGCGACGTACCGGTCCATGAACGGCCGATCCACACGATGCTGGCGGGCGCGGGCGGGATCGACCTGGCGCTGCTGGTCGTGGCCTGCGACGACGGGATGATGCCGCAGACGCGCGAACATCTGGCGATCCTGCAGCTGCTGGGCCTGTCGCGCGGGCTGGTGGCGCTGACCAAGGCCGATCTGGCCGATGCCGACCGGCGCACACAGGTCACCGCCCAGATTCGCGCCTCGCTGGCGGGTGGCGGGCTGGCCGAGGCGCCGATCATCCCGGTGTCGTCCCTGACGGGCGTGGGGGCTCTGCGCCACGCCCTGATCCGGGCCGAGGCGCAGACCGCCGCCCGCGCCGCCGATGCGGGCTTTCGCCTGGCGGTCGACCGCAGCTTTACCCTGCAGGGCGCGGGCACGGCGCTGTCGGGGCGTGTCGCCATCGGCGATCTGGTCACGATCAGTCCCTCCGGAACCGCCGCGCGCGTGCGCGGCATCCACGCCCAGAACCGCCCCGCGACCGAAGGGCTGGCGGGCCAGCGCTGCGCCCTGAACCTGGCCGGAGAGGCCGTGGCCAAGGACGCGATCCATCGCGGCGACATCGTGCTGACGCCTGCGCTGCACGCCCCCACTGACCGCATCGACGCCCGCCTGAGCGTGCTGGAGTCCGAGCCGAAACCCATCGGCACCTGGTTCCCCGCCCGCCTGCACACCCACGCGACCGAGGTGGGCGCCCGCATCGTGCTCCTGTCCGACCCCATCGCGCCGGGGGGCGGCGGCCCGGTCCAGATCGTGCTGGACCGCCCCATCGCGGCCACCATCGGCGACCGCTTCATCCTGCGCGATGTGTCGGCCAGCCGGACCATCGGCGGCGGGCATTTCCTGGACCTGCGCGCGCCCGCGCGCAAGCGGCGCACCCCTGACCGCCTGGCGCTGATCGCCGCCGCCGAGGCGCCCGAACCGCTGGCCGCGATGCTGGCCACGGCGCCGGTCGATGCGACCGTCTTTGCCCGCGATCGCGCGCTGTCGCCCGCGCAGACGGCGGCGGCCCTGTCCGGCGCGGTGGTCATCGCCGGGCTGGCCCTGTCGCCGCCCATCGCGACGCGCTGCAGCAGGGCATCGCCGCCATGCTGGCCCGGCTCCACGCCGAGAACCCCGACCTGCCCGGCCTGGGACGCGAGCGCCTGCGCATGTCGCTGACCCCGCGCCTGCCCAAGGACGCCTTTCTGGCGCTGCTGCGCATTGAGGCCGAGGCCGGGCGTATCACGCTGGACGGGGCGTTCGTCCGCCAGCCCGGCCACGAGGTCCGCCTGTCGCCCGAGGATGAGGCCCTGTGGGACCGCATCAGCCCGGTCCTGCTGGGCGATCTGCGGTTTCGCCCGCCGCGCGTGCGCGATTTCGCCACCGAACTGGGCGCCGATGAAAAGGAGATCCGCCGCATCCTGCGCCTGACGCAGAAACTGGGCCGGACCGATCAGATCGCGCATGACCACTTCTTCTCGCGCCCGGTGACGGCCCAGATGGTGGCCATCCTGCGCGACGTGGCGGCGGCGACGGATGACGGGTGGTTCACCGCCGCCCTGTTCCGCGACCGGGTGCAGAACGGCCGCAAGGTCGCGATCGAGATCCTGGATTTCCTAGACCGCCACGGAGTCACGCTGCGCCGAGGCGATCTCAGACGTCTGAACCCGCACCGGCTGGACCTATTCGGTTAGGGGCAGCTGGCCCTGTTCCACCACGGCCTCCATCGCCACATGGCTGGAGGTCGCGTTGACATGCGGCAGGCTGGAGATGCGTTCCGCCATGATGCGCCGGTAATCGGCCATGTCGCGGGACCGCACCTTGAGCAGATAGTCGAACCCCCCCGCGATCATATAGCATTCCTCGACCTCGGGGACGGCGCGGACGGCTGTGTTGAACGCCTCCAGCGCCTTGGGCCGGGTGTCGGTCACGCGCACCTCGACATAGGTGACATGGGTCAGGCCAAGGCGCATGGGCGACAGGATCGCGCGGTAGCCGGTGATCAGCCCCGCCTCCTCCAGCTGGCGGATGCGGGCGGCGACGGGGGTCTTGGACAGGCCGACCTTGCGCGCCAGATCGGTGATGGGGATGCGGGCATTGGCGGTCAGCTCAGCCAGGATGCGGCGGTTGATCGGGTCAAGAAGGTCGGTCACGGTCTGTCTGTCGCCCCATCTTTGGTCTGATCGTCCACAGTCTGCCCCAAGATCGGTCCCATCGTCCACACCTGCCGCGATAGGATGCAGTATGACCCAAGGGGGACCTGCCATGACCGCACTCGATTCCACCGCCAAATTCGCGCCCGAAGGCCCCCTGCTGGACCGTCTGGTCCGCGATGCCGCGCTGTCGCCCGACATCCGCGCCCGCATCAGCGCCCGCGCGGCCGGGCTGATCCGCCGCATCCGCAGCGAATCGAAACCCACCATGATGGAGCTGATGCTGGCCGAATACGGCCTGTCCACGCGCGAGGGCGTGGCCCTGATGTGCCTGGCCGAGGCGATGCTGCGCGTCCCGGACCGCGCCACCATCGACGCGCTGATCGAGGACAAGATCGCGCCCTCGGACTGGGGCCGGCATCTGGGCGACAGCTCGTCCAGCCTGGTCAACGCCTCGACCTGGGCGCTGATGCTGACGGGGCGGGTGCTGGACGACAGCAAGCCGGGGCTGGCGGGCACGCTGCGCGGCGCGATCCGGCGGTTGGGAGAACCGGTGATCCGCACCGCCGTCACCCGCGCCATGCGCGAGATGGGGCGCCAGTTCGTGCTGGGCCAGACCATCGACGCGGCGCTGGAGCGCGCCAAGGGTCAGGAGGCCAAGGGCTATACCTACAGCTATGACATGCTGGGCGAGGCGGCGATGACCGCCCATGACGCCGCCCGCTATGCGGAGGAATACCGCAAGGCCATCGCGGCCATCGCGGGCGCCTGCACCCACGGATCGGTGGCCCGGAACCCTGGCATCTCGATCAAGCTGTCGGCGCTGCACCCCCGCTATGAGGTCGCGCAGGAGGGCCGGGTGATGGCCGAGCTGGTCCCCGTGGTCCGCGATCTGGCGCGTCTGGCGCGCGCCGCCAACATGGGCCTGAACATCGACGCCGAGGAGCAGGACCGCCTGGCCCTGTCGCTGAAGGTGATCGAGGCCGTGCTGCCCGACCCCGACCTGGCCGGGTGGGACGGGTTCGGCGTGGTCGTGCAGGCCTATGGCAAGCGGGCGGGGCCGATGATCGACGCGCTGCACGCGCTGGCCGTCCGTCACGACCGCCGCATCATGCTGCGCCTGGTCAAGGGCGCCTATTGGGACACCGAGATGAAGCGCGCCCAGGTCGAGGGGCTGCCGGATTTCCCGCTGTTCACCTCCAAGACCGCCACCGATGTCAGCTATGTCGCGCTGGCGAAAAAGCTGTTGGGCATGACCGACCGCATCTATCCGCAATTCGCCACGCATAACGCCCATTCCGTCGCCGCCGTGCTGGAGATGGCCGGGGATGCGCCCTTCGAATTCCAGCGCCTGCACGGCATGGGCGAGCGCCTGCATGACATCGTGCTGAAGGATCACGGCACCGCCTGCCGCATCTATGCCCCGGTCGGCGCGCATCACGACCTGCTGGCCTATCTGGTCCGCCGCCTGTTGGAGAATGGCGCCAACAGCAGCTTCGTCAACCAGATCGTCGATGAAGACGTGACCCCCGAGCAGATCGCCCAGGACCCGTTCGACGCCCTGGCCGACGCCCGCCCGCCCGAGGCGCTGCTGGCGCCCGACGCGATCTATGGCGCGGGGCGCGTCAATGCGCAGGGGTTCGATCTGACCGCCACGGACCGGCTGGACGCGATCTTTGACGCGCGCCGCGCGGGCGTGCCCGACGCCGCGCCGATGCTGGCCGATGGGCAGGCGGGCCAGGGCACGCCAGAGCCGGTCACCAACCCTGCGACGGGCGAGATGGTGGGCCAGGTCACCCAGGCCGATGCCGCCACCGTCGCCCGCGCGATCGACGCGGCCCGCCCCTGGGACGCCCCCGCGCCCGAGCGCGCCCGCGTCCTGCGCCAGGCCGCCGACCTTTATGAGGCCGAGTTCGGCCCGATCTTCGGCATCCTGGCGCGCGAGGCGGGCAAGACGCTGAACGACGCCGTGGCCGAACTGCGCGAGGCGGTGGATTTCCTGCGCTATTACGCCCAGCAGGGCGAGGCGCACACCGACACGCCGCGCGGCATCATCGCGGCGATCAGCCCCTGGAACTTTCCGCTGGCGATCTTCACCGGTCAGGTCGCGGCGGCGCTGATGGCGGGGAACGCGGTCCTGGCCAAGCCCGCCGAACAGACCCCGCTGATCGCCGCCCATGCCGTGCGCCTGCTGCACGGTGCGGGCGTGCCCGCGACCGCGCTGCAACTGCTGCCGGGCGACGGCGGCACGGTCGGCGCGGCGCTGACCCGCGACGCGCGCGTGGGTGGCGTGGTCTTTACCGGCGGCACCGACACCGCGCGGCTGATCGCGACCAGCATGGCGGATCACATGGCGCCCGGCACGCCGCTGGTCGCGGAGACCGGCGGGCTGAACGCGATGATCGTGGACAGCACCGCCCTGCCCGAACAGGCGGTGCGCGACATCGTGGCCTCCAGCTTCCGCAGCGCGGGTCAGCGCTGTTCAGCGCTGCGCTGCCTTTACGTCCAGGAGGACGTGGCCCCGCAGCTGATCCGCATGATCCAGGGTGCGATGGACGAATTGCGCGTGGGCGACCCCTGGGACCTGTCGACCGATGTGGGCCCCGTCATCGACGCCGAGGCGCAGGCGGGCATCTTGGCCTATCTGGACCAGCATCCGGACCGCATCCTGCATCAGATCGCGGCGCCCGCGACCGGGTTCTTCGTGCCGCCCACGCTGCTGCGTGTCGACGGCATCGCCGCGCTGGAGCGTGAGGTCTTTGGCCCCGTCCTGCATGTCGCGACCTACAAGGCGCGCGATCTGGACCGGGTCGTGGCCGACATCAACGCGCGCGGCTATGGGCTGACCTTTGGCCTGCACACCCGCATCGACAGCCGTGTCCAGGAGATCACGCAGGCCATCCATGTCGGCAACATCTATGTCAACCGCAACCAGGTCGGCGCGACGGTCGGCAGCCAGCCCTTTGGCGGAGAGGGCCTGTCCGGCACCGGACCCAAGGCAGGCGGCCCGCTGTATCTGCCGCGGTTCTCCGCGCCCGCGCAGGCCCCCGCCGCGACGGCCTGGACCACGCCCGACAGCACCGACCGGCTGCGCGACGCGCTGTCAGCCCCGCCCGCACCGCCTGCGCCCACCGAACAGCTGATGCCCGGCCCGACCGGAGAGCTGAACCGCCTGCAGACCCTGGCGCGCGGGCCGGTCCTGTGCCTGGGTCCAGGGCCCGATGCCGTGGCCGCGCAGGTCGCCGCCGTGACGCAGGGCGGCGGTCAGCCGATGGCCGCGCAGGGCATGCCGGATGTGGCGGCGCTGACCGACCTGCCCGATCTGGCCTGCGTGCTGTGGTGGGGCGATGCCGCCACCGGGCGCGATCTGGCGCGGGCGCTGGCGCAGCGGGACGGGCCGCTGGTGGCGCTGGTCACCGCCCTGCCCGACCGCGCGCATCTGTGCCATGAGCGGCATCTGTGCGTGGACACGACGGCGGCGGGCGGCAACGCGGCGCTGCTGGCGGGCTGACGCGTCAGTCGCCGCCCACCACGCGGCGCAGCGCGTCGAAGACGCCGGGGGCGGCGGCCAGCACCGGGCCGCCGGACGGCGCGATGGCGACCGGCAGGGCCCGGCCCCCGGCCTCGGTGATCATCAGCGCGCCCGCAAGGCAATCCCAGGGGTTCATATGCGGCTCATAGTATCCGCCAAGCCGCCCCGATGCGACCTGCGCCAGCATCAGCGCGCCGGACCCGTTACGATAGAAGATCCCGCCCTGCCCCATCAGGGCCACGATCACATCGGCCACGTGCTGGGGGTCGGTGCGGTGGCTGGCGCCGATGGCGACCAGGCTGTTGTCGATGCGGTGATCGGGGCTGCAGGCCATGGGCTGGCCGTTCAGCCAGGCGCCCTGCCCCCGGATCGCGGTATAGAGGTCACCCGACAGCGGATGCACGGTCACCCCGGCCGCGACCTGACCGTCCCGGACCAGCGCGATCACCACGCACCAATGCGGCAGCCCCGCCAGATAGGGCGAGGTGCCGTCGATCGGGTCGATCACCCATTGATAGCCGGTGGTGCCGGGGGTCTCGCCGCCCTCCTCTCCCAGGATGGCGTCGTCGGGAAAGGCGGTGGTGATGGCGGCGCGGATCAGATCCTCGACCTCGCGGTCGGCGCGGCTGACGATGTCCTGGGGCGTGGCCTTGGCCTCAATCACCAGCTGGTCGCGGTCGTGGAAATAGCGCAGCGCCAGCGCGCCGCCGCGGGTGGCGGCGTCGCAGGCCAGGTCGAAACGGGCGCGAAGGGGGTCGGTCATGGGGCCTCTCTCAGGCGACGCGGCTGGCGTCCTTGGGGTCGATGCGCAGATGGACGCGGGTGCCCACCGGCAGCGGGGTTTCGGTGATGGGGCGCGACACCAGCAGATCGCCGGCGGGCGTCTGGATGCCATATTCGATGCGGCTGCCCAGATAGGTGGCGCTGGCGATCAGGTCCGGGCCGCCGGGGTCCAGCCCGATCCGTTCGGGGCGCAGCGATAGCATCGCCTGCCCCTCAGGGCCCGGCACGTCCAGCGACAGGCCCGGCGCGGTGAACCGCCCCTGCGCCACATGACCCGCGATCAGGTTCGCATCGCCGATGAAATCCGCGATGAAGGGCGATGCTGGGCGTTCGTACAGATCGGCAGGCGTGCCGATCTGGGCGATGCGGCCCTGCTGCATCACGACGATGCGGTCGGACACGGCCAGCGCCTCCTCCTGATCATGGGTCACATAGACGGCGGTCAGGCCGAACCGGCGCTGCAGGCTGCGGATCTCCTCGCGGACCTTGCGGCGCAGTTTCGCGTCGACGTTGGAGAGGGGTTCGTCGAACAGGATCACGTCGGGCTGCTGGACGATGGCGCGGGCCACGGCCACGCGCTGCTGCTGGCCGCCCGACAGCTCGGAGGGCAGGCGCTGATGCAGGCCGGACAGGCCCACCTGGTCCAGGATCTCGGCGGCGCGGGCGCGGGCGGCGGGGCGTTTCGTGCCGCGGATGACGGGGCCGTAAGCCACGTTGTCCAGCACCGACATATGCGGGAACAGCGCATAGGACTGAAACACCATCCCCACATTGCGCGCCGAGGCCGGGTCGCGGCTGACATCGCGCCCGGCGATCAGCACCTGCCCTTCGGAGGGCAGCTCCAACCCCGCGATCAGGCGCAGGGACGTGGTCTTGCCGCAGCCCGACGGCCCCAGAAAGGTCACCAGCTCTCCCTTGGCGATGGTCAGGTCGATGCCCGCCACGGCCACGGCCTCGCCATAGCGTTTCACCACGCCGCGGAATTCGATGGCGGTCTCGGTCATGTTGCCTTGCCTTTCGACAGCGCACTGCGCCGTCCCAGTTTGCGCCGTCCGATGCCCAGGTTCATCAGCGCGATGCAGGCCATCATGACCAGCATCAGCACCGTGGAATAGGCGATGGCCAGCGCGAATTCACCGTTCTCGACCCGGCCCATGATATAGGCGGTCGCCATGTTGTGCCGCGCCGAGACCAGAAAGATCACCGCCGACACCGCCGTCATGGCCGTGACAAAGGCATAGACCAGCGCGGTGAAGATCGCGGGCTTGATCAGCGGCAGGACCACGTCGACCATGACGCGACCGCCGCCGGCGCCCATGGTCTGGCTGGCCTCCTCCATGCTGCGGTCGATCTGGGCCAGCGCGGCCACGCCCGCGCGCATGCCCACCGCCATGTTGCGGAAGACGAAGCAGATGACCAGGATCCACAGCGTGCCGGTGATGTCGATGGGCGGCACGTTGAAGGCCGCGATATAGCTGACCCCCACCACCGTGCCGGGCACCGCGAAGGACAGAAGCGTGCCGAATTCGAACAGCCGCTTGCCGGTGAAATCCTGCCGCGTGATCAGCCAGGCGGTCAGGATGCCGATGCCCATGGTCAGCGGCGCGGACAGCGCGGACACCCAGAGCGTGGTGATCATGCTGTTCCAGGCGGAACCGAACAGCTGCACGCCGCGGTCCGTGATCTCGAACGAGAAGGCCGTCCAGACATGCGCGATGGTCGGCGTCAGGTCCATCCGCGCGATGTCGCCCACAAAACCGCCAACCAGCACGATGGCGTAGATGCCGGTGGTGAAGACCACGAAAGGCACGACCGCCGCGATGGCCGCCCATTTGACCAGCGGCGGCACGGCGGCGGTCAGGCCCGCATCGGATTTTCCGGTGACGGTGACATAGCTGGCGCGGCCCACCCACCGCTGCTGCACCCAGAAGGCGCCCACGGTCAGCGCCAGCAGGATCAGCGACAGGGTCGCGGCATGGCCCAGGTCGTATTGCGCGCCCACCACCGCAAAGAAGATGCGCGTGGACAGCACGTCATAGCTGCCGCCCAGCACGATGGGGTTGCCGAAATCGGACAGGCTTTCGATGAAGGCCAGCAGAAAGGCCGCCGCCAGGGCAGGGCGCAGCAGCGGCCAGGTCACGCGGCGAAAGGTGGTGACGGGCCGCGCGCCAAGCGTGGTCGAGGCCTCCTCCAGCGTCGGATTGATCGCCTCCAGCGCGGACAGGATCACCAGGAAGGTGACGGGGGCGAAGGCCAGCACCTGCGCCATCAGGATGCCCGGTAGGCCATAGATCCAGCGGGTCGGGCGGATGCCCATCAACTCGGCCAGCTCGACCGTGACGATGCCGGTGCGCCCGAACAACACGATGATCGCGACGCCCACGACAAAGGGCGGCGTGATGATCGGCAGGATCGACAGCGCGCGCAGCAGGCGCTTCAGCCGGAAATCGGTGCGGGCCACCAGCAGCGCCAGCGCCAGTCCAAGCGCGGTCGCCAGCGTGGCCGACAGCACCCCCAGAATGACCGAGTTGATGACCACGCCGCAGCGCCCCGCCCCGGTCAGGCAGCGCGTGGCCCACAGCTCCGGCGCGGTCAGCCGCGCGGCAAAGGGGGCCAGCGACACGGTGCCGTCGGCGGCCACGAAGGCTGTCGCGACCAGCCGCAGGATCGGAAAGAACACGAACAGCGACAGCGCCGCGACGATGCCGATGATCGACAGCGCCGCAAAGCGTTCGCCCCGACAGAAGCCACGCCCCGCCAACAGATCGGCCAGCGCGCCGATCAGCGCGATGCCCGCGATCCAGGCGCCCCAGCCAAAGCCGGGCTGGCCCGCGGCGCTGGCCGGGAGCAGCGTCTCCAGCCCCGCGATGGCGGGGCCGCGCAGCCCGATGGCAAAGCCCTGCAGGATCAGCCAGACCAGCCCCGCACCGACCAGGACCGCGCCCGCCGGATGGATGCGCCAGTCCCGCGCCATCGCCGACAGCAGCGCCAGCCCCCCGCCGATAGCGACCAGCGGCATCAGCCAGACGCGCCCCTCCAACGCCTGTGTCAGGGCCGATCCGCCGCCGCCCTTGAACCAGGGCAGCAGCAGGACCGCCAGCAGCAGCAGGCCGGACCAGACCAACCCGATGCGGCGGGCGTCGACTCCGCTCACCGGGCCAGGGCGCCGATTTCCGCGTCCCACCGGGCCAGCAGGCCCGCCCGCATATCGGCCGAGCCGAAGCGCGCAAAGTCATAGTCGATCAGCTTGATGTCCTCCAGGTCGGGGGCCTCGGGCGGGGTCGAGGCGTTCAGGTTCGAGGGGACCTGAAAGCTTTTGGCCGCCGCGCCGATCTCCTGCGCTTCGGGGGACAGGGCCCAGTCATACCACAGGCGCGCGGCCTCGGGGTTGGGGCCACCCTTGATGATCGACATGGAGCCGACCTCATAGCCGGTGCCCTCGCAGGGGGCGACGGTCACGACGGGCGCGCCGTCCACGGTCTGGGCCACGGCGTCATGCATGAAGACGATGCCCACCGCCGTTTCTCCGGTGGCGGCGGCGCGGGCGGGGGCGGCGCCCGATTGGGTGTACTGGCTGACATTGGCGTGCAGATCGGCCAGATAGGCAAAGGCCTCGTCCTCGCCCATCAGCTGCACCATCGTGGCCAGCATGGTATAGGAGGTGCCCGAGGAATTGGGGTTGGCCACCTGGATGTCGTCGCGGAACCGTTCGTCCGTCAGGTCGGCCCAGCAGGCGGGCGGGTTCTCGGCCACCAGGTCAGAGTTGTAGCCGAACCCCAACGCACCCGCATAGATGCCCACGGTGCGATAGCCCGAGGTCTCGGCCTGGGCCAGCGCCCAGGGCTGCAGCTGGTCCAGCAGGGGGGACCGGTATTCCTCGGTCAGCTCCTCCTGGGCGGCCTGCAGATGCGGGTCGCCCGTGCCGCCCCACCACACGTCGCCGCGCGGCTGGCCGACTTCGGCCTTGATCTGGGCGAATGTCTCTCCGCTGGACTTGCGGGTCATCAGGACGTTGATGCCCGTTTCGCGCTGGAACGCCTCGGACTGGGCGCGGCACCATTCCTCGTTGACCGAGCAATACAGCACCAGCTCATCCGCCTGCGCGAAGGCGGTGGCAGGCAGGACGGTCAGCGCCGTGGCGGCGATGCAGGCAAAATGGCGGTTCATGC
Organism: Paracoccus hibiscisoli; assembly: GCF_005048265.1. GTDB lineage: Bacteria > Pseudomonadota > Alphaproteobacteria > Rhodobacterales > Rhodobacteraceae > Paracoccus > Paracoccus hibiscisoli. The sequence goes on along the minus strand of NZ_SUNH01000012.1, from coordinate 43,464 downwards.
GATCTCTCCCTCTGGGGGCGGGTGCGGTGCCCGTCCCATCCTCTCGGTTCAGCCTAGCGGCACGCGGACGGCCCTGTCCACCGCCAAGACGCCCCGCAAGGCCTTGAAACGGATGGGATTTGATGCTGCGCCGCGGCATGGGCGCTGTCTGGCACAGCGATGTGACAGGGGCATGACGGCCCGCGCGCCGTCATGCCGCACCCGACCAGGCGGCGTCGTGAAAGCCGATCTCCAGCCGTTGGACGTGGCCGAACATCGCGATCAGCGCCTGCTGACGATCCGCAGACAGGTCCGCGCCCAAGCGGTCGACCCGGTCCCGCAGCCAGCGCGCCTGGTCGCGAAAGGCGGGCGCCGCATGCAGCGCGATCCAGTCGCGGCGCATCGGATCGCGCATGGTCGCGTCGCGATGCGCGTCGCACCAGGTCCAGTACATCCATTCGGCGGCGAACATCGCGGTGGCGATATCGGCGAAATCGCCGTCCCGGGCGATGCCCAGCATGCCGTCCCGGAACGCCGCCACCCGCGGATCGGATTGCAGGCCGGGGTCCGCGACCAGCCCGCGCCGGGCATGGGCGTCGCGGAAATAATCCATCTGCCCATGGGCCAGCCCATCCAGCGACGCGATCAGCTTGCGCCGGTCGTCCAGATCGCCCGCCTTGGCCACGGCATAGCCGAAGATGGCGATGGCGGTCTCCACGAAGGCGCCCTCGATCAGCAGATAGCGGTCGAAAGCGACCTCCGGCAGGCGGTCGGCGGCCAGATCGCGCACGAAGGGATGCGCGACCATCGCGGCGAAACTGGCGGCCTGTTCGGCCAGCATCCGGTCGGACAGGCTCACAGCGCGGCCTCGGCTGCGGCGACAAAGCGGCGGACGCGTTCGGGGTCGACCGGGTTCCACCACACGCCCCCCTCCTTGAGCGACGATGCCACGATCACGCCATTGGTGCGGCCCAGGATCGCCGCGACATTGTCGGGCGTCACGCCGGACCCCACCAGCAGCGGCAGATGGGTCGCACCGCCGATCTCGTCGATCTCGTCCATGCTGGCGCTGTCGCCGGTGCGCTGGCCGGTGGCGATGATGCAGTCGCTGTCGAAGAAGCCCAGGTCGCGGGTCAGCTCCGGGATGGATCGGTCGGCCACGATGGCGTGGCTGCCGTGCTTGACATGCGCGTCGGTAAAGACGCGCACATGCTCGGCCCGCAGCAGGGACCGGTATCGCAGGGCCTCGGCCGCGCGGCCCTCCATGAAGCCTTCGTTGGCGACATAGGCATTGGCCCATTGGTTCACACGGATGAAATCGGCGCCCCCCGCCACGGCGGTGGCCAGTGCGGGCAAGGGCGCGTTGGCCAGCACGTTGATGCCGATGGTCAGGCCAAAGGCGCGCCTGATCCGGTCGGTCACGACCGACAGGAAGGCGGGGGTTTCGGGTCCGATATCGTCAGGCTTGGAAAACGGGATGTCGCCGTGGTTTTCGACGATCAGCCCGTGCATTCCCCCTTGCACCAGACGTTCCGCATCGCGCATGCAGGTGTCATAGATGTCGTCCATCGACGCGCCGCGATAGCGGGGGGCGCCGGGAAAGGCGGGGCAATGGATCATGCCGATCAAGGCCTTGTCGCGCCCGAAGATGTCGCGGATGGCCCCTGCCGGGCGGTCTGAGATCAGTGTCATGGGTTGGCCTTTCGAAAAAGCGGAGACGGGCGATGAAGGCTTTTGTGATCGGAAACGCGGCCCTTGACGAGACCGTGTCGGTCGAGGATTTCCCCCGGCCCGGCGCCTCGATCTTTGGCCGCGCGCTGTCGCAGGATCTGGGCGGCAAGGGCGTGAACCAGGCGGTCGCCATCGCCCGCACGGGGCTGGCCTGTCACCTGGTCGCGGCGGTGGGCCAGGACGCCCGCGGACGCGAGATCGCCGCCCGTCTGGCGGCCGAGCCGGTGATGGCGCAGCTGATCGCGCTGCCGGGCGTGGCCACCGACAATTCGATCATCCTGATGGCGGGGCATGGCGAAAATGCCGTGATCACCACCCGCGCCGCCGCGGGCGCCATGACCCCCGACCACGCGACCGCCGCCCTGGCGCGCGCCGTCCCCGGCGATCTGCTGGTGCTGCAGGGCAATCTGGGGGCGGACACCACCGGCGCCGCGCTGCGCGACGCCCGGGCGCGAGGCATGCGGACCGCGCTGAACCCCTCGCCCCTGCAGGATTACGTGGCAGACCTCTGGCCGCTGGTCGATTGCGCCTTCGTCAACGAGGACGAGGCCGCAGCCCTGGGCGGTGACGCCCGCCTGCTGGCCCAGGGCGTGGCCGAGGTCGTGCTGACCCTTGGCGCGCGGGGTGCCACGCTGGTGCGAGCGGGCGCGCGCATCGACGTGCCCGCCGCGCCCTGCGCGGTGGTGGACACGACCGGGGCGGGTGACTGCTTCATGGCGGTGGCGCTGGCCTCTGCCGCGCTGCGGGGCGTGGCCCTGGATGCGCGCGCGCTGCGCCATGCGGCTCAGGCGGCCGCCTGGACGGTCGGGCGCGCGGGCACGGTCAGCGCCTTTCCCGACACGGCCGCGATGGGCGCAATCCTGGCGGGGGATTGACCCGCTCACCGTGCGACCAGCCAGCCGAACAGGTTCTTCCACAGCGTGCCGTAGCCTGGCCAGTCGCAGAATTCGGGCGACAGCCAATGCGGCCCCACGTCGGACGTCCAGGCCGCTGTGCGCCCCTGACCATGCCCGCCCAGAACCAGCAGCGGGTGGCCGCCCTGATCCTGGGGCAGGCGGGCGACGACCGTGGCGCCGTCGCGGACCATAACCTCGTTCACGCCCAGGATCGGCGGCCAGGCGGCGGGCATCCCGGCCATGACCGGGTGGTCGGGCAGCAGGATGTCGGCCTGCGCGCCCTCGGGGATCTCGACCCGGTCGTCCCAGGGGTGGCAGGTGACGGGCAGGGTGTCCTCGACCGCGGTGTTTCGCCAACGCGCCTTGCCGTCGATGCCCTGGAACGAGAAATAGCCGCCAATCATCAGCAGGTTGCCCCCCTGCGCCACCCAGTCCCGCAGCATCCGCAGCCGGTTCGGCACGGTTTTCGACCGCAGCCAGACATCGGGCGGCAGCAGAAAGGTGTTCGCGCCGATATCCGACAGGATCACGATGTCATAATCCGCCAGGCCACCGATCTCGAACGGAAAGCCCTCGGCGGCGTCATGGGCGGTCATGTAGTCGATCTGGAATTCGCTGTCCTTCATCGCGGTCAGCAGGGGCGTCGCGCCGGTATGGAACCGGACCGAGCCGAACTGGTCAAAGCCCTTGTAATGCGTTTCCGAGGTGGTCCAGCTTTCGCCCACCAAAAGCACGCGGGTTGTCATGGGTCGTTCCTTTCGCGGATGTCAGAAGGTGGCGTCAAAGACGCGGCGCGGGTTCGTCACCATCAGCCGGTCGCAGTCACCGGCGGACAGGCCGTGCCGCATCAGGCGCGGCAGGAAATGGCGGGTGACAAAGGCGTATCCGTTGCCGCCATAGCGGGTCAGCATCATCTTGATGAACACGTCCTGCGACAGCAGGATGCGGTCCAGGAACCCCTGTTCGGCCAGGCCCAGGATGGCGCGGGCGACCTGATCGTCGGACGGGCATTGCACCCCCTGATCGGCATAGAAGAAATCCATCCCGATCATGTCGAACTCGATGAACGCGCCGCGCTGCGCCAGCGTCGCCTGATAGACCGGATCGGCGTGCGAGGGGTTCATGTGGCACAGCACCGTGTGGCGCAGGTCGGCGCCCTCGGATTCGACCACGTCCAGCACCCGATGCCCAAGCCGGAACCAGCCCGGCAGATGCACCATCAGCGGCAGGCCGGTGCGCGCCTGCGCACGCGCCGCGCCGCGCAGGGATTTTTCCTCCTCGGCCGTGAAATCCGACGATACGCCGATCTCTCCGATCAGGCCGATGCGGGCGTCCGTGCCGTCGGTGCCGGTCAGCGCCTCGGCCACGATCTCATCAGCGATGGCGTCCACGGACAGATGCGCCACCTGTTCAGGCATGGAGCTGGCCAGATAATAGCCCGCGCCCATCACGATGTTCAGCCCGGTTTCCCGCGCGATGCGGCGCAGGGTTGTGGGGTCGCGCCCGATGCCGCGACAGGTCGGGTCAACCACGCTGCGCCCGCCCGCGGCGGTGAAGGCACGCAGCTCCGCGATCGCCAGATCGGGGTCGTCCAGCGCGATGTTGTGGCGGTTCACGAAAGGGTCCTGGCGCAGTTCGGACAGGATCTCGATGCTGACCGGGCTGTCCGCCAGATATTGCCGCGCGGGGTCCGTGGGCGCGTTCCACCAGCAGCGACAGTCATTCTGCAGATGCTCATGCATCAGCGTGTGGCCCAGATCGGCGGACGCGATTGGTCCGGTGACGGTCATCACCTGACCGGACCGGGTGTGGCAGAGGGACAGTTCGCTCATGTCCGCGCCTTTCCGATGCGCAAGCCCCGGTCGAACAGCTTGGTGTTCAGCCAGATGGCGATCAGGATGATCGCGCCCGTCACGATCTGCGTGAAGAACGGAGAGATATGCAGCAGGATCAGCCCGTTGCCGATCACCGCGATGGTCATCGTGCCCAGCACCGTGCCCAGCATCGACGCCTTGCCCCCCATCAGCGAGGTGCCGCCCAGCACCACGGCGGCGATCACCTGCAATTCGAACCCCTGCGCCGCGTTCGACGACCCCGAGCCAAGCCGCGCGGCAATCAGCATCCCCGCCACGGCAGAGGCCAGCCCCGCCACCACGTAGACCGAGGCCAGCACGCGTTTTGCGGGCATGCCCACGCGGCGCGCGGCCTCCATGTTGGACCCCACCGCGATCACCTGCCGCCCGTATTGCGTGCGCAGCATGACGACGAAACCCAGGGCCGCGATCAGCAGCGCAATCAGCGCGGGCACCGGAAAGCCCGCCAGCGTCCCGCGCCCCAGCCAGAAGAAACCGGGCACGTTGGTGATGGGGATCGAATAGCCCTCGGTCAGATACAGCGCAAAGCCGCGCAGGATCGACAGGCCCGCCAGCGTCACGATGAAGGCCGGGATGCCCTGATACGAGATGAACCACCCCTGCACCGCCCCCACGCCCGCGCCAAGCGCCAGCATCAGCAGCACGACGACCGGCCAGGGCAGGCCCGCGCCGATGGCGATGGCGCAGACGGCGTTGACCAGCGCCACCTGCGATCCGACCGACAAGTCGATGCCCGCGGTGGTGATGACCAGCGTCATGGCGACCGCGACGATCAGGATGGGGGCGGCCTGACGCAGCACGTTCAGCAGGTTGCCGGTGGTCAGGAATGTGGAACTGGACAGCCCGAAGATGGTCATGCACAGCAGAAAGAACATCGCGATGGACAGGACCTGCGCGTGTTCGCCGATGAAATCCGCCCATGCGGAGCCCGCCTTGCGTTCGGTATAGACAGCCATCAATGGCCTCCCTTGCCGACGATCAGGTCGACCAGTTCCTGAAGGTTCGTGTCTTCCGTCCGGCGTTCAGCGACCTTGGTGCCCTCGTACATGACGGCGATGCGGTCGCAGACGCGGAACAGGTCCTGCATCCGGTGGGTGACCAGCACCACCGCCACGCCGCGCGCCTTGACGCGGTTGATCAGGGCCAGCACGGCCTCGACCTCGGCCACGGCCAGGGCGGATGTCGGTTCGTCCATGATCAGGACCTTGGGGTCGAAGCTGGCGGCGCGGGCGATGGCGATGGCCTGGCGCTGGCCGCCCGACAGCTTTTCCACCTTGGCGGTCAGGCGCGGGATGCGGATCTCCAGCGCGGCCAGCATGCGTTCGGCCTCGGCCAGCATGCGGGGCTGGTCCAGGAAGGGGCCGCGCTTCAGCTCTCGGCCCAGGAACAGGTTGCCCACGACATCCACGTGATCGCACAGCGACAGGTCCTGATAGACCATCTCGATCTTTTGGGCGCGGGCCTCGGAGGGTGTGGTGAACCGCACCGGCTGGCCGTCCAGCAGGATCTGGCCGCCATCGGGGACATAGGTGCCGGACATCACCTTGGACAGCGTCGATTTGCCCGCGGCATTGTCGCCGATCAGGCCCAGGCATTCGCCCGCCCGCACGTCCAGATCGACCCCGCGCAGCGCCTGATGCGATCCGAAGGTCTTGGTGATGCCGCACAGCGACAGGATGGCGGGGGGGTGGTCCCCCCGCGCCACGGCTGAGGGGACCGGCTGCATCACTCGAACGCCGCCCGGAACTCGTCCACGTTCTCGGAGGTCACGATGGTCACCGGCACCGAGATCTCGGCCTCGACGCTGCCGCCGTCCGACAGGGTGCCAAGGGCCTCGACCGCCGCGGCGCCCATGCCCGCCGGGTCCTGCTGGATCACGGCCTTGACGTAACCCGCCTCGATCCCGGCGATGGCCTGCGCGGTCAGATCCCAGCCATAGACGGCGATGTCGCCCTGCCGCCCCTGGCTTTCGACCGCGGCGATGGCGCCCAGCAGGGCAGGCTCTCCGGTGGCATAAATCGCGGTCAGCGCCGGGTTCGCGGTCATCAGGTTTTCCGCCGCCCCCAGGGCCGTGTCCTGTACGTTCTGGCCGTCCACGGTGCCTGCGACGGTGACGCGGGCGCTGTCCAGCGCAGCCTCAAAGCCGTCCTTGCGCACGTTCTGGATGAACGAGTTCAGCGCGCCCACGATGCCCAGGGTGGACCCCTCGTCCAGCGCGTCGTTCACCACGGCCGCCAGATCGGCGCCGGCCTGGGCGTTGTCCACGCCGATCTGGGCGGAATGCGGCCCCTCGGGCAGGATCGCGTCGATGGCCACCACGTGGATGCCCGCATCGACGGCCTGCTGGACGGCGGGCATGATGCCATTCACGTCGATAGCCACGACCGCGATGCCGTCCACGCCCTCCTGGATATAGGTCTCGATGGCGCTGTTCTGCGCCGCCGGATCGTTGTTGGCGTTGAAGATCAGCAGGGTCGCGCCCGCGGCATCTGCGGCCTGTTGTGCGCCGCGGTTCATGTCGTTGAAGAACAGCGCCTGCTGGTTGATCTGGACCAGCGCAAAGGTCTTGCCCTCCTGCGCCAGGGCAGGCAGGGCGGCGGCGATCAGGCCGGTCGTCATCAGCGCACCCAGGGTGCGGCGGGTCAGGGTGGTCATGGTCATTCCTCGCTGTTGGGGTTGCGGTGGAAAGAACGGATCGGCGGCGCAACGGAGTTCCGCGCGATCAGCGTGACATCCAGCAGCTCCTCTGACGGGGGCTTTGCGGGATCCGTGCCGTCCATGGCCAGCAGGCGCCGCAGCGCGTGGCGGCCCAGGTCGCGGACGGGTTGACGCACCGCGGTCACGGCGGGTGCGAACAGGTGCAGGGGCCCGACATCGTCGAAACCGATGACCGAGACCTGATGGGGAATGGCGACGCCCGCCTCGGCCAGCACCTCGCACAGGCCGATCAGCAGCTCGTCCGAGGTGGCAAAGATCGCGGTGGGGCGGGTGTGCGGGGCGCGGTCGACAAAACTGCGGCCCGCCGCGCGACCGGCGTCGATGGTATAGGGGCCGCGGATACGCTCGATCCGGTGGTGGGCTCCGGCGATGGCGGCCATCCCCTCGGCAAAGCCCTGATGGCGGCGCGCGCCGCTGACCATCTCATCGACACCGCCCACGAACAGGACGTGGCGATGGCCCGCCTGCGCCAGATGCTGCCCGGCCAGCCAGCCGCCCTGGCGGTTGTCGCAGAAGATCTTGGGGACATCGGCGCCCAGCACATCCTCGTCCACCACAACGCAGCGCGGCAGGCGGTTGATCTTGGCGGCCAGCTCTCGCGTGCCGGCATGGTTGGTGACAAAGATCAGCCCGTCCGCATGGCCCGTCCGCACCAGGTCCAGATAGGACAGTTCCCGGGCGGGGCTGTTCAGCGTCGCGTAAAGGGCCAGCGCCAGGCCCTGCTCGCTGGCCTCGGCCTCGACCGCGCCGACCAGCGTCGCAAAGAACGGGCTGGAGATGTCGGGCACGATCAGCGCGATCGTGTCCGACCGCCCCAGGCTGAGGCGGCGGGCATGCGGGTTGGGGGTATAATCCAGCGCCCGGATCGCCGCATCGATCAACGACGCGGTCCGCTCGGGCAGCTCCAGCGAGCCGTTCAGATAGCGCGACACCGTGGCCTTGGAGACCCCGGCAGCGGTCGCGACATCCTGCAGATTGGCCACCATTTCCCCCGGATCCGCCTGATAAAGCGGTTTAGTAAACTGGTTTATAAACCCAGACTGCCCGGTGGGATGCGGTGTGTAAACCAAAATGTCACGACGGTGCGGGCCCTGCCCCTTTCACGGGCAGACGGGCCAGGGATCGCGCCCCGGCCCGTCCGGTCTGTCGGGGGGCGTGTCCTACCAGATGAAATCTTCGGCGTTCATCTGCGACAGCCGGAAATCCTCGATCACCAGGCTGTTGGGGCCGATGTTGATCACCACGTCCGACCCCTGCTGGCTTGCAGCGGCGCGGATGTTGGAAAAGCTGTTGATCGCCGCGAACGAGGACAGGTCGATCTGATCGTCGCCATTCTCGAAATCGGTGATCCGGTCGCGCCCGCCGTTGAAGACAAAGCGGTCCGCCCCCTCGCCGCCGGTCATCAGGTCGTTGCCCGCGCCGCCGTTCAGCGTGTCATTGCCCTCGCCGCCCCGCAGGCGGTCGTTGCCGCCGCCCGCGACCATCAGGTCGTCGCCCTCTCCGCCGAACAGGATGTCATCGCCGCCGTTGGAAAACATCCGGTCATTGCCGACCCGCCCTCCATCGTGTCGCGGCCATTGCCCGCGTTCAGCGTGTCGTTGCCCTCACCGCCGACCACGCGGTTGTTGCCGGCCCCGGCAAAGACCAGATCATTGCCCTCGCCGGCAAAGATACGGTCATTGCCACCGCCGGCCCAGATGCGGTCATTGCCCGATCCGCCATGGACCAGATTGTTGCCGGCACCGGCATAGATGACGTCATTGCCCTCACCGCCATAACTGGTGTCGTTGCCGCCAAAGCCCTGAATCGTGTCATCGCCGGACCGGCCATAGATCAGGTCGGCGACGCTGGTCCCGTTAAGCCGGTTGTCGCCGTCGTTTCCGAACAGTCGTGCCATGAGATATCCTCCAGAAGGAATAGGCGCCCGGTATCAGGATGGCCCACCGGTCGACGCCGATCCCCGCGGGCCTGACGGCGTCCTGCCCTGCAGGATGCGCGTCCCCCCGATAACGCGCCAGGGACCGGCTTATTCCGTCATGCCGCAAATTTTTTCGCAGCGCCTCAGCCCGCCCCCCCGCAGGGCGGCGGCGCCTGCAGCAGCCCCGCGCCAAAGACCTCGTCGCGGCCCGGATCGCCCAGATCCTCGGTCCGTTCGGTCAGGCGGCGGGCCAGATCGGCGGCCGACAGCGCGGGCTCGGCCCGCAGCCATAGGGCCGCCGCCGCCGTCACGAAGGGCGCGGCAAAGGACGTCCCCGTCTTGGTCCGCGCCCCGCTGATCGAGGCCGCCGTCCAGACCTCGACCCCGGGCGCGGCCAGGTCGATATGCGGCCCCCGGCCCGCCCGGCGATAGATCTGGCGGCCGCGATCGACGGCGGTGACGGCCAGCACGCCGTCATAGGCGGCGGGATAGGCGGGCGCGGCACGCGGGCCCACATTGCCCGCCGCCGCCACGATCAGCACGTCGCGCGCCACCAGCAGCGCGATCTGGCGGGCCAGTTCGTCATTGGGCGGCCCGGCCAGCGACATGTTGATCAGCCGCAGATCCTGCGCGCCCAGCCAGTCCAGCGCCGCGATCAGGCTGAAGGCGTCGCTGCGCTGATCCTGGCCCTGGCGGACGAAGGCGTCGACCGCGACCAGCCGCGCGCCGGGGATCAGGCCGGGGCTGCGCGTGTCCGGCGCGCCGACCAGCAGCGCCGCGACCGCGGTGCCGTGCAGCGCATCCGACGCCGTGGCGCGCGCGCGTTCCGCCGCCGGGTCCAGGCTGTGGACGGTCAGATCGGCCTGTGCGAAGGTCGCGTGATCGGCATTGACGCCGGTATCGACCATCCCCACAGCAGGCAGCGGCCCGCACCCCGCGATCGGCTGCCAGGCGATCACCTGACGCGCCAGGCACAACCCACCCGGACAAGCGTCGGCCGGCTGCGCCGCGCCTTGGTCGGTGCGATAAAAATGGTTGAAATCGGCGCTGGTGCCCGAGGCGCGGGCCCGCACCGCCGCGCGGGCGGCGTCCAGATCCAGCGGGCCGGGCTTGCGCAGGCGCACCAGGTTCGCACCGCCGGTCAGGGCGCGCTGTTCGATCAGAACAAAGCCGTCGGTCTGCAGCTGCGCCAGATCGTCCGCGGACACGCCCCGCGCGATGATCTCATCGGCGGCACGGTCGGGCAGGGGCGCGGGGGCAGGCGCGCGGGCGGGCGCTGCACGCCGCACGGGCGCAGGGGCCGCCTGGCGGGGCGCGGCCCGACGCGGCGTCGCGCGGCGCCGGTCGTCGTCGTCGCGATCCCCCGACCGCCCCGAGAACGAGGTGCCGCCGCTGCTGCGGCCCCCGTCGCCCCGGTCGTCATCATCGTCATCGTCGTCGTCGCGGTCATCATCATCGTCGTCATCGTCGTCCGATTGGGCCATGGCCTTGGACAGCAATCCGATGCCGTCCAGGTCCAGGCGGGGCTGGGCCCCCAGGGCCAGCACGAACAGCAGGGTGAACAGGACAAGTCGTTGCATGGGTCTCTCCGCCTGACGTCAGCACTGGACAATGACGCCCCGGCCTTTCAGATATTCCCCCAGGACCGGGGCAGGCAGCAAGGTGGAACCACATGGATGCGGCATTCGGTGATGCGCTGATCCGATTGTTGCCGAACCTGCGCCGCTATGCGCTGTCGCTGTGCCGCCGCCCCGAGCTGGCCGATGACCTGGTGCAGATCACGGTCGAGCGCGCGATCACCCATCACGCAGCCCGCGACCCCGCGCAGCGGCTGGAGGCCTGGCTGTTCCGCATCCTGCGCAACGCCTTCATCGACACGACCCGCCGCCAGCGCACCGAGGGCACCGGCGTCGATGTCACCGACCACCCCGAGATCCTCTCGACCGACGACGCCCCGCTGATCGAGGCGCGGCTGATGCTGGCCGCCACGCGCAGCGCCATGACCCGCCTGTCGCCCGAGCAGGAGGAGATCCTGACCCTCGTCTGCATCGAGGGCCTCAGCTATGCCGAGGCGGCTCAGGTGCTGGACGTCCCCAAGGGCACCGTCATGAGCCGCCTGTCCCGCGCCAGGCTGGCCCTGGCCGCCCTGTTGGGAATAAACTGAGCATGCGGCACGTCAACAATGCGATCGGGGCCATCAGGCAAGGACAGGAACAGTGACGATTGACGACGAGACCCTGATGGCGCTGGCCGATGGCCAGTTGGACCCCGATCAGGCCCGCGACGTGCAGGCGCGGCTGGCCACCGACCCCGCGGCGCAGGCGCGGCTGGTGCTGTTCCGCCGGACGCGCGCCCGGCTGGAGGCGCTGCGCGACGATACCCCGCAGGCGGCACCCGGCGACGCGGCGCTGATCGCGCGCATCCGGGCGGCCACGGGCGGGGCCGCGCCCCGGCAGGGATCGACCGGCCCGGCGCCGGCAACGGCACCTCCCCGTCCGACAGCGGCCCCGGCCATGGCCCCACCGCAGACCGGGATGCGTGCGGCCAATGCCAATCGCGCGCCCTGGATGGCGCTGGCGGCAGGCTTGGGCGCGGTGGCGGTCATGGCCGGGCTGGTGCTGACCGACGGGCGCCGCGATGGGTCGCCGCTGCAGACCGCCCTGGCCCAGCTGCCCGCCGGAGAAGGGACCGTGCTGCCCGACGGCACCGACCTGACGGTTCTGGCCAGCTTTCGCATCGGCGGCGACGCGCTGTGCCGCGAGGTCGAGACGCTGCGCGACGACAGCGCACGTCTGGCGGTCCTGTGCCGCGCCGCACCCGGCCAGCCCTTCGAGGAACGCTTTGCCATGGACCTGCCCGCGGGCGACGACTATCGCCCCGCCTCGGGCGATCTGGAGGCGCTGGACGACTGGCTGACCCAGGTCGGCGCGGGCCCGGTCCTGTCCCCGCAGGAGGAGGCGCTGCTGCTGACCCCCTGACCCCTAATCGTCGTCGATCACATAGCCAAAGCCGCGCACATTGCGGATCAGCCGTTCGGCCCCGGGGCCGTCCACCTTCTTGCGCAGATAGGCGATATAGACCTCGACCAGATTGGTGTTGGGGTCGAAACTCTTGCCCCACACGCCCGCCAGGATCTCCATCCGGCTGACGATGGTGCCGCGCCGTTCGACCAGGAACCGCAGCAGCGCGAATTCCGTGGGCGTCAGGCCCAGATCGCGGCCGCCGCGTGCCGCGCTTTTCAGCGCCAGGTTCAGCGTCAGGTCGGCGATCTGGACCGCCTCCTGGCGGGAGCCGCCCCGGCGGCGCAGAGTCTCGATGCGGACCAGCAGCTCCTCGAAAGCAAAGGGCTTGGTCATATAGTCGTCGGCCCCCGACCGCAGGCCGTCCAGCTTTTCCTCCAGCGCGTCGCGGGCGGTCAGCATCAGGATCAGCTGCCCCGGATCGGCGCGGCGCAGCTGGGTGCACAGATCCGCCCCCTCGGCATCGGGCAGCATCCGGTCCAGGATCACCAGGCACCAGCGCCGCGCGTCCAGCGCAGCCTGCATCGCCGCGCCGGTCGCCACATGATGGGGGGCATAGCCCTCGACCGTCAGGCCCTGGACCAGAAAGGCCGCGATCTCGGGGTCGTCCTCGACGATCAGGATGTCCATGCCGCGCCCCCCTGCGCGCCGCCCGGGGGCAGCGTGATCTCGACCCGCGCGCCGGGTTCGGTGCGGGCGATGGCGATGGCGCCGCCATGCTGCTCCAGCAGCCAGCGCGCGATGGGCAGGCCCAGCCCCGCGCCCCCCCGCGCGCCCCGGCTGTGGCCGCGATAGAACCGCTCGAACACGCGCGCGGCCTCGTCCTCGGTGAAACCCGGGCCGCGGTCGGACACGGCCAGGCGGATCCGGCCCCCGGCCTCGTCCAGGTCCAGCGTGACGGCGGTACCATCGGGGGCGTGGCTGATCGCGTTGTCCAGCACGATGACGATGGCCTGACGCAACCGGTCGGGATCGGCGCGCAGCACGATCGGCCCCGAGGGCTGGGTGACGCTGATCGTCACGTCGCGCTGCCGCGTCAGCAGGGCGGCATCCATCATCACCTCGGCCAGCACCTCCTGCATCATGGTGTCGCGAAAGGCGAAGGCGATGGCCCCGGCCTCGGAGCGGGCCAGAAACAGGAGGTCATCGACCAGCCGCCCCATCTGCCCGCTGCGCCGGGTGATCTGGGACAGGGTCTGGCGCAGGTCGGCCACCGTCGCCTGCGGCTGGCGCAGCGCCACCTCGGCCTGGCCGCGGATGGCGGTCAGGGGGGTGCGCAGCTCGTGGCTGACATCGGCAAAGAACTGGGTGCGGGTGTCGTTCAGCCGCGTCAGGCGGGCGTTCGCGGCCTCCAGCTGGCTGGTGCGCTGGCTGAGGCTGGCGGTGCGCTCGGCCACCTGAACCATCAGCGAATCGCGGGCCGTGCGAAGATCGCCCTGCTGGCGGGCGATGGCGCGGGCCATCTGGTCGAACCGCGTGGCCAGCCGCCCCAGCTCGTCCCCGCCGGGGGCAGGGCGGGGGCGGGTCACGCGGCCCTGGCCCAGGTCGTCGACCGCGCGGGCCAGCGCCTCGATGGGCCGCGACACCAGCCGGTCCATCACCAGCGCGGCGCCTACGGCCAGTCCCGTCCCCAGCACCACCGTGCTGATCGCCAGCGCGCGCAGGAGCTCCGTCTGGCGGTCCCACCGGTCGATGGCGTCCAGCACCCGCGCCTCGTCGGCGGCGGTCGCGCTGCGCAGCAGGTCCGAGATCTCGTCGTCCAGCCCGTCCTCGACCTGCACGACATAGATGCGCCGCGCCTCCTCAATGCGGCCATCCGCCACCAGATCGGCCATGCGCGTGCCGATATCGGCCAGCCGCACCGTCCGGTCCAGGATCACCTCGATCCACTCCAGCATCTCGGCGTCGCGCTGGCGGGCGGCGTCGCTGGCGGCGGTGGCGATGTCGTCGCGCAGCTGATCGCGAACCCCCTCCAGCCGCGCCAGCAGGGTCCGCGACACCTCGGTCACCTCGCGCCGGTTGGACAGCCCGATGCTCAGCAGCTCTGAGATCTGCTCGGCCATGCGGTTGCTGTCTGAGTTCAGCTCGTTCAGCTGGCGCAGGCTTTCATAGCTGTCGGCCATGCGGCGGCGGTTGCGGTCGGTCGTCTCCAGCGCGACCAGCATGAAGGCGCAGATGACCGCCACGCAGACCGCCAGCGCACCGTGGCTGACCAGAAGCTTGTTGCGGATCTTCATGCCCGTTCCTCTTGCGGCTGGTCACAGGATAGGCGGATCGCCGCGACCCGCCATGCCCGATCGGCCTGTCTCGTAAACTTCTAATTTGAAGGACGGCCCTGCCGTCTCCACGTCGATCGCATGCGACAGACGTGCTTGCAAAGCATTCCGTCAGACCTTTTTGCGCCTGCCCGCGGCCCTTGCGGGAATAAAACCGACGGCCCCGCCGTCACCCCCCAATGCGACCTGCACCAAGGAGACCAGACGATGACCGACATGCCCGCTGACATCATCCGCCAGAAACGGGTCGTGCTGTATTCGCACGATACGCTTGGGTTCGGCCATCTGCGGCGCAACATGCTGCTGGCCGGGGCGCTCAAGCGGATGGACCCCGCGCCCGATGTGCTGATGATCGCGGGCATGGCCGAGGCCGGGGCCTTCACGCTGCCGCCGGGCGTCGACGTGCTGACCCTGCCCGCCTATGGCAAGCGTGCCGACGGCAGCTATCACGCCCGCAGCCTGGGGCTGGAGCTGAAGGACCTGGCGCGGCTGCGGTCCGACATCATCCGCGGCGCGCTCAAGGCCTATGACCCCGACCTGGTGATCGTGGACAACGTGCCGCGCGGCGCGCAGTCGGAACTGGACCGCCCCCTGGCCGCGCTGCGCCAGCGGGGCCGGGCGCGGATCGTTCTGGGCCTGCGCGACGTGATCGACGCCCCCGAAACGGTGCGCGCGCAATGGCTCAAGCGGCGCAACTTCGCCGCCATCCGCGACTGGTTCGACGAGATCTGGGTCTATGGCGACCCGAATTTCTTTGACCTGATCGAGGAATACGCCTTTGGCGATGCCTTTGCCGCCAAGGCGCATTTCCTGGGCTATCTGGACCAGCGCAAGCGGCTGGACGGGATGGCCGCGACCGATCTGCCGGATCAGCCCTATATCCTCTGCGCGGTGGGCGGAGGCCGCGACGGCGCGGCGCTGTGCCGGGCCTTTGCCGGGGCCACCCTGCCCGCGGGCCATCGGGGCATCATCCTGACCGGCACGCAGATGCCCGCCGCCGCCCGCGCCCAGTTGGAGGCCAGCATCGCCGCCCGCCCCGACATGGAGATCGTCGATTTCCTGGCCGAGCCGCTGCCCCTGATGCAGGGCGCCGCGCGGATCATCGCCATGGGCGGCTATAACACCGTGACCGAGGCGCTGTCGCTGCGCCGCCCCACGCTGATCGTGCCGCGCACCCGGCCCCGGCTGGAGCAGCTGCTGCGGGCCGAACGCCTGTCGGCCAAGGGCGCGATCGGCATGATCCTGCCCGACCACCTGACGCCTGACCGGCTGACCGCCTGGATGGCCGGGCCGCCGCCCTGCGCGGGCATGGGTCAGGACATGCTGGACATGGGCGGTCTGGACCGCATGCAGGCCCGCGCCCGCATGCTGCTGGCCGAACCCGCACCGCTGGAGGCCGTCGCATGAGCATCGGTTACGTCCTCAAACGCTATCCGCGCTTTTCCGAAACCTTCGTCGTGAACGAGATCCTGGCCCATGAGGCCGCGGGCCGGTCGGTCCAGATCTTTGCCCTGCGCTCGGTCGAGGAGACGCATTTCCAGAACATCATCTCGCGCGTGCGGGCCCCCGTCACCCGCATCCCCGACCGCATCAAGGGCATCGACGAGGGCTGGCCCCAGCTGGCCGCCGCCCAGGCCATCCCCGGCGCATGGGCGCGGCTGGCCGATTTCCCCGAAGCCTCGGGCCGCGACATCCTGCAGGGCATCCGCCTGGCGCTGGAGTGCCGCGACCGCGGCGTCACGCATCTGCACGCCCATTTCGGCACCGTCGCCTCGACGGTCGCGCGGATCGCGGCGCGGCTGGCCGAGATTCCCTGGTCCATGACGCTGCACGCCAAGGACATCTTCATGGATTACGCCGAGAACCGGAATCTGGCCCTCAAGATCGCCGAAGCGCCCGCCACCGTCACCGTATCCGACTTCAACCGCCGCTATCTGGAGGACCGCTTTGGCCATCCGGTCACGCGCATCTTCAACGGGCTGGACCTTGAGGGCTTTCCCTGGACCGCGCCGCCCCCCGACGCGACCGAGATCGTGGCAGTGGGGCGCCTGGTCGAAAAGAAGGGCTTTCACATCCTGGTCGAGGCGCTGCGCATGCTGCAGGCCGAAGGGCGCCCGGTCCGCGCCCGCATCATCGGCGGCGGCGACATGCAGGCCGAACTGTCGGCCCAGATCGCCGATGCGGGGCTGACCGGCGTGACGCTGGCAGGCCCCCTGCCCCAGGATGCGGTGATCGCCGCCATGCGGGGCGCGGCGGTCCTGGCCTGCCCCTGTGTGGTGGGCGATGACGGCAACCGCGACGGCATGCCGACCGTCCTGCTGGAGGCGATGGCGCTTGGCTGTCCGGTCGTGGCGACGCCGGTCACGGGCATCCCCGAACTGGTGGACGGCACCACCGGCCTGCTGGCCGATGAGGGCTGCGCGGCCAGCCTGGCGCAGGCTATGGCGCGGCTGCTGGACGACCCCGACCTGCGCGCGCACCAGTCCCGCGCCGCCCGCGCCCGGATCGAGGCCGATTACGACGTCACCCGCAGCGCCGCCGCCCTGCGTACCATCTTTGACCGCTTGGCGGCCCCGGTGCGGGGGGCCGCGTGATGCGCGTGGCCTATGTCTCGATGGACCCCGGCATCCCGGTCTTTGGCACCAAGGGCGCCTCGATCCATGTCCAGGCGATGCTGCGCGCCTTTCTGGCGATGGGGGCCGATGTCACGCTGATCTCTCCGCGCATCGCGGGGGACGCGGTCCTGCCGGTGCGCACCGTCGCCCTGCCCATGGCCGAAGGCTGCCGCACCACCGCGCTGCTAGCCGCCAACGACACCCTGGCCGCGACCCTGGCCGCCGAGGGGCCGTTCGACCTGATCTATGAACGCCACGCGCTTTACGCCCATGCGGCGATGGATCACGCGGCGGCCTTTGGCATTCCCTCGGTGCTGGAGATCAACGCCCCCCTGATCGAGGAACAGTCCCGCCACCGCAGCCTGTCCCACCCCGATGAGGCCGCCCGCACCACCCGCGCCAGCCTGCAGGCGGCGGGCGCGGTCGTGGCGGTCAGCCCCGCGGTCGCCGATTACGCCCGTGCCCACGGTGCGGCGCGGGTCGCGGTCATCCCCAATGCCATTGACGCGGACCGCCAGGCGCTGCCGCATGTGCCCGGCCCCTTCACCGTGGGGTTCCTGGGCTCGCTGCGGCCCTGGCATGACATCGGCGTGTTGCTGGACGCGATGGCGCTGCTGCAGGCGCGGATGCCCGCGCATCTGCTGATCATCGGCGACGGCCCCGACCGCGACCGCCTGGCCCCGCGCCTGACCGCCATCGGGGCCGAGGTGACGGGCATGGTCCCCCATGCCGACCTGCCGCGCCATCTGGCCCGGCTGGATGTGGGCGTGGCCCCCTTTTCGGCGACGCAGCCCTTCTATTTCTCTCCGCTCAAGCTCTTCGACTATATGGGCGCGGCGCTGCCCATCGTGGCCAGCCGCGTGGGCGACATGGAGGCGCTGCTGGACCACGGCCGCCTTGGCCTGACCGTTCCGCCCGACGACCCTGCGGCCCTGGCTGATGCGCTGGACCGCCTGGCCGGGGACGCCGCCCTGCGCGACACTCTGGGCCGCGCGGCGCGGGCGCATGTCATGGCGCATCACACCTGGGACCGCGTGGCGGCGCAGGTGCTGGATCTGGCCGGATTGCGGGTGCCGGCATGACCGGGCTGATGCGCCGCTTCCGCCCCTACATGCGCGGCGAGGGGTTGGTCCTGACCGGCGGCATGACCGCGCTGATCGCCGCCACCGCCATGAAGCTGCTGGAGCCCTGGCCGCTGAAATTCGTCGTCGACAGCGTGCTGCGCGTCGAACAGCCGACCGACGCGGCCACCGTCATCGCGCTGTGTGCCGCAGCCCTGATCGCCATCACGGCGGCGCGGGCGCTGTTCCAGTTCCTGGCCACGACGGTGTTTTCGCTGGTCGGCGGGCGCATCCTGACGCGGGTGCGCGCGGCGCTGTTCGATCATGTCCAGCGCCTCTCGGCCGATTTCCACGAGAAATCGCGCGCGGGCGACATCACCCTGCGCCTGGTGGGCGATGTCGGCATGCTCAAGGACACGGCGGTCACCGCGACGCTGCCGCTGCTGGGCAATATCCTGGTGCTGACCGGGATGATCGGCGTGATGCTGTGGCTGGACTGGCGGCTGGCGCTGGTCGCGCTGGTGCCGCTGCCGCTTCTGTGGTGGGCCACGCGGCGGGTCAGCGCCCGCATCGGCCAGGCCAGCCGCGCCCAACGCAAGCGCGAGGGCGCTATCGCCGCCACCGCCGGAGAGGCCCTGTCGGGCATGCGCGCCATCCAGGCCCTGGGGCTGGAGGGGTCGGTCAACCGCATGTTCGCGGGCGCCAATGACCGCAGCCTGACCGACGGCGTGCGCGCCGGTCGTCTGTCCGCCGCGCTGGAGCGGATGGTGGACGCGATGGTCGGCATCGCCACGGCGGCGATCCTGTGGTTCGGGGCGCATGCAGTCATCTCGGGGCGGCTGACGCCCGGTGAGATGCTGGTCTTTCTGACCTATCTGAAGAACACCTTCCGCCCGGTGCGCGAATACGCCAAATATTCGGGCCGCCTGGCCAAGGCCGCGGCGGCGGGCGACCGGGTGTTCGACCTGCTGGACCAGGTGCCCACCGTCCGCGACCGCCCCGGCGCGGTGGCGGCCCCGGCCTTTCAGGGCACGGTGCGGTTCCACGACGTGGGCTTTGCCTATGGCGGCGGCGCGCCGGTCCTGTCGGGGCTGGACCTGACCATCCCCGCCGACCAGCGCGTCGCCGTCACCGGCCCGTCCGGCATCGGCAAATCGACGCTGCTGACGCTGCTGCTGCGGCTGCGCGACCCGGTCACGGGGTCGATCACCATCGACGGCACCGATATCGGCGCGGTCACACTGGCTTCGCTGCGCGGGCAGATCAGCTTTGTCGCGCAGGAGCCGCTGCTGTTTTCCACGACCATCGCGGAAAACATCGCCCTGGGCGCAGGCGACGTCACCCGCACCCGGATCGAGGAGGCCGCCCGCCTGGCCGATGCGCATGGCTTTATCGCGGCGCTGCCGCAGGGCTATGACACGCTGGTGGCCGAACGGGGCGCGAATTTCTCGGCCGGGCAGCGGCAGCGGCTGGCCATCGCCCGGGCGGCCCTGCGCCCCGCGCCCTTGCTGCTGCTGGACGAGCCGACCGCCGGTCTGGACAGCACCAGCGAGGATGCCGTCGCCCGCGCCATCGACGCGCTGTCGCAGGGGCGCACCACGCTGATGGTGACGCATAACCTGTCGCTGGCCGCGCGGATGGACCGGATTATCCTGCTGTCCGATGGCCAGCTGGCCGAGGACGGCACCCACGACACGCTGCTGGCCCAGGGC
This sequence comes from Paracoccus hibiscisoli, assembly GCF_005048265.1. Taxonomy (GTDB): domain Bacteria; phylum Pseudomonadota; class Alphaproteobacteria; order Rhodobacterales; family Rhodobacteraceae; genus Paracoccus; species Paracoccus hibiscisoli. The sequence continues at coordinate 23,664 of NZ_SUNH01000012.1, read as the reverse complement.
GGACGCTATGCCGCGATGTGGCGGCTGCAACAGGGACGGGGGGTGCGCGATGCTGCAGCCGGCTGACCGCGCCATCGTCAACCGCGACCCGGCCCTGCCGGGGCTGGCGCTGCTGCTGGACGCGCAGGCGGTGGCGGCCCTGCTGGGCGCGCCGGTCGATCCGGTGCATCTGCGCTACAAGCCCGGGACCAGCTGCATGGCGACCTTTCGGATGGGTGCGGCCTTTGTCACCCTGCGCGCCCTGACCCGCGCGCGGTTCGATGACGACCGCCCCAGCCCCCGCCGCGCCGCCCTGCAACGACGGCTGCCCGATCACGCCGTCATCATCCAGCCGCCCCAGGCCGACCGCCGCATCACCGCCCTGCGCAAGGGCGCCGTGCCCGACGATGCCGTGGCGCTGCGCTTCAAGCCCGAACGGCGGCTGGTCCTGCGCCGGGGCGACACGATGATCAAGGCGATGTCCCCCGCCACCTGGGACCGCGCCCTGCGGGGCGCGCAGTTCGGCGCAGGCCATGGCGGGCCGCAGGTCCTGGCGCTGGACGCCCGCCGCCACCTGATCACCACCGCCTGGCTGCCCGGCCACAGCGCCGAAGCCGCCCCCGCCCCGGTCCACGCCCGCATCGGCGCAGCCCTGGCCGCCCTGCATCGCGGCACCGCCGACCTGCCGCCGCGCGCGCCCTTTGCCCCGCCCGCCGCCCTGGACGACCTGGCCGTGCTGGCCCCCGACCTGTCGGAGCGCATCAACCGGCTGCGCGACGCGCTGATGCTGCTGCACCCTCAGGGGCCGCTGGTCCCCAGCCATGGCGATTTCAGCGCCGATCAGGTGATGATCGCGCCCGACGGCACCCTGTCCATCGTCGATTGGGACGAGGCCGGGCTGGCCCCCGCCGCCCACGACCTGGGCACCTATCTGGCGCGGCTGGACCACGACACGCTGACCGGCACGCCGACCCAAGACCGCGCGCAGGCGCTGCTGGAAGGCTATGGCCCGCCCCCGCCCGACCTGGCCGCCCATCACGCGACGGCGCTGGCGGCCCTGGCGACCGAGGGGTTCCGCACCCGCCGCCCCGACTGGCCCGACCTGGCCCGCCGCCTGCTGGACCGCGCGCTGCAGATCGTGCCGCAGACCGACCCCGTCACGGCCGCCGCCGACCCGGCGCTGATGACGCGCCTGAGCGGGCAGCCCATCGCCCATGCCGCCCTGATCCGCCACAAGCCGGGGCGCCGCGCACTGTTTCGCTATGACGACCGGCTGATCGGCAAGATGCGCGTCAAGGGCCGCGACCGGCGCACGCCCGGGCTGCATGACCGCCTGCGCGCGGCGGGTCTGGACGGCACGGGCGACACGGGCGTTCCGGCGCAGCGCGGTCGCGTCGATGCGCTGAACCTATGGCTGCAGGACATCGCGCCCGGCCAGTTGCTGACCGGGCTGATCGCGCCGGACGGACCCACCGCGCCGCTGGCCGCGACGGGCCGTGCGCTGGCCCGCCTGCACGCGGCGGGCGTCCCCGCCGACCGCGACTGGAGCATGGCGGATGAGGTCGCCGTCATGGACCGCGCGCTGGACACCCCCGACGCGCGGGCGCTGGCCCACCATCTGGGCCGCGCGGCGCTGGCCCTGCCGCCGGGGCCGGTCTGTGGCATCCATCGCGACTTCTACCCCGATCAGGTGCTGATCGACGGCGCCCGGGTCTGGCTGCTGGACCTGGACCTCTATGCCAGGGGCGATCCGGCCATCGACCTGGGCAACATGCTGGCCCATCTGGACGAATACGCGCTGCGCCGGGGATGGGACTGCGCCGCGCTGGACCCCCAGGCCGCGGCTTTCCTGGCCGGATACGCGACCCTGTGCCCGCTGCCCGCGCATGTGCCCCTGATGCGCGCCGTATCCCTGGCCCGCCATATCGCCATCGCGCGCCGCTTTGACGACCGCCGCCACGTGCCGCCGCTGATCCTGCACCAGCTGGCCCGGATGGGCATGGTGCCCGCCTGACCGGGACCCGGGCATGGTCAGCGCGGAAATCCGTTGACGACTGATGGCGCGGTCCTCCATGGTCGCGCTGTCATCGAAAGGAGACATCATGACGGCGCGGCCTGTTCTGGTCATGGGCATCTGCGGCACGGGAAAATCGACCGTGGCCCGCGGCATCGCCGAACGCATCGGCGGCACCTTCATCGAGGCGGACCTCTATCACGACGCGTCCAGCGTCGCGCGGATGCGCGCGGGCCAGCCGCTGACCGACGACATGCGGTGGGGCTGGCTGGACCGGCTGGCAGCAGAGGTGACGGCGGCGCCCAACCGCGCGGTGCTGGCCTGTTCGGCCCTCAGCCGCGCGCATCGCGACCGGCTGCGTGCGGGGGCCGGACCGCTGGAGATCGTGTTCCTGCATGGCGACCGCGCGCTGATCGCGGCGCGGATGGCGGCGCGGCACGACCACTACATGCCGCCCAGCCTGATCGACAGCCAGCTGGCGGCGCTGCAACCGCCCGACCCCACCGCCGAAGACGCGCAGTGGGTCGACGTGGCCCTGCCGCCTGCGCAGATCATCGACCGGGCGGTGGCCGCCCTGGCCGCCCCCCTGCCCTAGCGCGGGCCGCCCCCTCCTGATGCCGTCACGGACCAGGGCCACCCTGCCGGGCCCAGGGCCGTGACCCAAGCCGCGCCACCGACACCCACCGACCTTTTCGGCCACCGCGACACCGGGCGTCATGAAGGTGTCACAAAACTGGGGCATAGCCGTCACAAACACTCTGTAAGCGGGTCGGGCAACGATCAACTCCACAGGAGACGGCACATGAAGACCCTCGGCCTCACAGCGACCGCGCTTTCGGTGATCGCCCTTTCGGCGGGCGGCGCCTTCGCTCAGTCGCGCGACCAGATCCGCATCGTCGGTTCCTCGACCGTGTTCCCCTATACCCAGGCCGTGGCCGAGGAGTTCTCGAACCAGACCGGCGCGCCCGCGCCCATCGTCGAATCGACCGGCACCGGCGGCGGCATGCAGATCTTCTGCTCGGGCGTGGGCGAACAGACCCCCGACATCACCGGCGCCTCGCGTGCGATGACCAAGTCGGAATACGACCTCTGCGTCCAGAACGGCGTCACCGACATCACCGAGGCGCTGATCGGTTATGACGGTCTGGTCATGGCCGTCGCCCGCAACAGCGAGGCCGACTGGAACCTGACGCTGGAGCAGGTCTATCTGGCCCTGGCCGCAGAGGTCGTCCAGGACGGCAACCTGGTCGCCAACCCCTACAGCAACTGGTCGGAAATCGACGAATCGCTGCCCGACGTCGCGATCACCGTGATGGGCCCGCCGCCGACCTCGGGCACCCGCGACGCCTTCGTGGAACTGGCCATGCATGCCGGCTGCGAAGAGAACGACGCCGCGATGGCGCTGGCCGAGGCCGCCGAAAAGAAATCGGACTGGGTCAAGGAAAACTGCTCGCGCATGCGCACCGACGGTCCCTTCATCGAGGCCGGCGAGAACGACAACCTGATCGTGCAGCGCCTGAACACCGACCCGAACGCCCTGGGCATCTTCGGCTATTCGTTCCTCTACGAGAACCAGGACACCCTGATCGACGTCAAGCTGAACGACGTTGACGCAGAGATCGAGACCATCGCCTCGGGTGAGTACCCGCTGTCGCGCCCGCTGTTCTTCTACGTCAAGGACGCGCATCGCGGCGTGATCCCGAACCTGCAGGAATTCGTGACCGAATACATGTCCGAGAACGCCCTGGCCCCCACCGGCTATCTGGCCGAGCGCGGCCTGGTCGCGCTGCCCGATGACGAGCGTAGCGAGCTGCAGGCCCGCGTGACCTCGGGCGAGGGTGAATTCTCGGTCGCCGAGTAATCACGACCCCGATGCCTGGTCCGTCCCGCCTGTGCGGGGCGGACCTTTACCGATCAAGAGGGTGCCATGACAGGTCTGGCCTTTGCCGTGCTGCTGAGTGCGGCGCTAGCAGGATACGCAATGAACCGGCGGGCGGCCCTGGCGCTGCGCAACGGCGGAGAGCGGCTGCATTCGCTCGGCTCGTTCCACGGGCTTTACGCGCTGCTGCTGGTGCTGGTGCCGGCCTTTGTCGCGACCATCCTGTGGATCATGCTGGAGGGGTCGGTCATCAACGCGCTGACCCTGTCGGGCCTGCCCGACGGCGTGCTGGCCGGCGCGACCAACCCGCAGCTGATCCTGACCGAGATCCAGTCCATCGCCGGCGGCCGCATCTTCGGCACCCCCGACCCCTGGAAGCTGGAGGCCGCGGATCGCATGGCCTCGCTGCGCGCGACCTCGGGCTGGCTGCTGGTCGCGGTCATCGCGGCGCTGTCGGCGGCGCTGCTCTATGTCTCGCGCCGCCAGGTCACCGCCGATTTCCGCGCCCGTCAGGCGGCCGAGCGGATCGTGATGGGCCTGATGATCACCTGCTCGCTGATCGCGGTCTTCGTGACCATCGGCATCGTGTTTTCGCTGGTCTTCGAATCGGTGCGCTTCTTCCAGATGGTGCCGCTGACCGAATTCCTGTTCGGCACCCGGTGGGAACCGCAGATGCCGATCCGCGCCGATCAGGTCGCGGCCGAAGGCGCCTTCGGCGTGCTGCCGGTGTTTCTGGGCACGCTGGTCATCACCTTCGTCGCCATCGTCATCGCCGTGCCGGTGGGCCTGCTGTCGGCCATCTATCTGAACGAATTCGCCAGCCGCCGCTTTCGCGCGGTGGCCAAGCCCATCCTGGAACTGCTGGCGGGCATCCCGACCGTCGTCTATGGCTTTTTCGCAATCCTGACGGTGGCCCCGGCGCTGCGGGCCTGGGGGGCCGCGCTTGGCATCCCGGTGGCGCCCAACACCGCGCTGGCGGCAGGCAGCGTCATGGCGATCATGTTGATCCCGTTCATCTCGTCCTTTGCCGATGACGCGCTGTCGGCAGTGCCGCGCAGCTTGCGCGACGGGGCCATCGCCCTGGGCGCCACGCGGTCGGAAACGGTGCTGAACGTGCTGTTCCCGGCGGCCATTCCCGGCATCATGGGCGGCGTCCTGCTGGCCGTCAGCCGCGCCATCGGAGAGACGATGATCGTGCTGATGGCGGCCGGACTGATCGCCAAGATGACCATCAACCCGCTGGACAGCGTGACCACCATCACCGTGCAGATCGTGACGCTGCTGATCGGCGACACCGCCTTTGACAGCCCCAAGACGCTGGCGGCCTTTGCCCTGGGCCTGATGCTGTTCATCGTCACCCTGTTCATCAACATCCTCGCGCTGCGCATCGTGCGCAAATACCGCGAACAATACGATTGAGGCGCCCGATGACCGATCTCCCCGACAACGGCCGCGCATCCGACACCGCCTGGTCCTCGGACGCCTTCAAGAACCGCCTGGCCCGCCGCCATCGCAAGGAGCTGGGGCTGAAACTGCTGGGCCTCGGCGCCCTCACCCTGGCCTTCCTGATGCTGGGCATCCTGCTGTGGACGCTGATCTCGGGCGGGGCGCAGGCCTTCCGGCAGACGCATGTGACGCTGGACGTGCCGATCTCGGCGCAGATGGTCGATCCGGCGGACCCGGCGGCGGGCAACTACCGCGGCGTGATCGCCGAGGCGATGCAGGCGACCTTCCCCGACGCCCCGCAGGAGCGGATGCGCGCCCTGTCGGGCATCCTGTCGAACGCCGCGCAGTTCGTGCTGCGCGACCGCGTGGTGGCCGACCCCGAGCTGATCGGCCAGGTCGTGCAGATCCGCGTGCCGACCTCGGACACCTATGACCAGCTGAACAAGGGCAACGTCAACGAGGCCAGCGACGAATCCACCCGCCGCCTGAACGACGAGGACATCCGCGCCTTTCGCCAGCTGGAGGCCGAGGGCCGCATCACCCTGCCCTTCAACTGGGCGCTGTTCACCAATGCCGACAGCCGTTTCCCCGAACTGGCGGGCCTGCGCGGGGCGATCATCGGGTCGTTCTATGCGCTGCTGGTCTGCTTCCTGATTTCGTTCCCCCTGGGGATCGGTGCGGCGATCTACCTTGAGGAATTCGCCCCCAAGAACAAGATCAGCGACATCATCGAGGTGAACATCAACAACCTGGCCGCCGTGCCCTCGGTGGTGTTCGGCCTGCTGGGTCTGGCGGTCTTCCTGAACTGGTTCGGGATGCAGCGGTCGGCGCCTTTCGTGGGCGGGCTGGTGCTGGCGCTGATGACGCTGCCGACCATCATCATCGCGACCCGCGCGGCGCTCAAGGCGGTGCCACCCTCGATCCGCGAGGCCGCTTTGGGGGTCGGCGCATCGAAACAGCAGGTGGTGTTCGGCCATGTCCTGCCGCTGGCCATGCCCGGCATCCTGACCGGCACCATCATCGGCCTGGCCCAGGCCCTGGGCGAGACCGCGCCGCTGCTGCTGATCGGCATGAACGCCTTTGTCACCTCGGCACCCGGCACGCCCTTCGACGCATCAACCGCCCTGCCCACGCAGATCTTCATCTGGGCCGACAGCCCCGAACGGGGGTTCGTGGCGCGCACCTCGGCTGCTATCCTGGTGCTGCTGGGTTTTCTGGTGCTGATGAACGCCATCGCCATCTTTCTGCGCAACAGGTTCGAGCGTCGCTGGTAACCCGGCCCGTCAGGAGACATGACCATGTATGATACCAACCGACCGGAGGCTGCCGTGGGCCAGCAGGACATCAAGATTTCCGCCAGCGACGTGCAGGTGTTCTATGGCCCCAAACAGGCCATCAAGGACCTGAACGTCGAGATCCTGGACAAGACCGTCACCGCCTTCATCGGCCCGTCGGGCTGCGGGAAATCGACCTTTCTGCGCTGCATCAACCGGATGAACGACACCGTCGACACCGCCCGCGTCGAGGGGCGCATCGCCATCGACGGCCAGAACATCTATGACCGCGGCGTGGACCCGGTGCAGCTGCGCGCCAAGGTGGGGATGGTCTTCCAGAAGCCCAACCCCTTCCCGAAATCCATCTATGACAACGTGTCCTACGGCCCCAAGATCCACGGCCTGGCCCGCGACAAGGCCCAGATGGACGAGATCGTCGAGACCGCCCTGCGCGGCGCGGCCCTGTGGAACGAGGTCAAGGACCGCCTGCACGAACCCGGCACCGGCCTGTCGGGCGGCCAGCAGCAGCGCCTGTGCATCGCCCGCGCCGTCGCCACCGCCCCCGAGGTCCTGCTGATGGACGAGCCGTGCAGCGCGCTGGACCCCATCGCCACCAGCCAGGTCGAGGAGCTGATCGAGCAGCTGCGCACCCGCTTTTCGGTGGTGATCGTGACCCATTCGATGCAGCAGGCCGCCCGCGTCAGCCAGAAGACCGCCTTCTTCCACCTGGGCAGCCTGGTGGAATACGGCGACACCAACGACATCTTCACCCGGCCGCGCGACAGCCGGACCGAGGCCTATATCTCGGGCCGCATCGGCTGATCGAAAGGACGTGACATGAACCGCGACAAGCATATCTCCTCGGCCTTCGACCGCGATCTGGAGACGATCCAGGCGATGGTCGTCAAGATGGGCGGCATGGTCGAAGCCGCGATCACCGACGCCTCCACCGCGCTGGACACCCGCGACCAGGAGCTGGCCGATCAGGTCCGCCGCCGCGACCGCGCCATCGACGCGCTGGAGGCCCAGATCAACGAGGAGGCCGCCCGCCTGATCGCGCTGCGCGCCCCCACCGCGACCGATCTGCGCATGGTGCTGGCGGTGATGAAGATCTCGGCCTCGCTGGAGCGGGTCGGCGATTACGCCAAGAACATGGCCAAGCGCACCGAAGTGCTGTCCCAGATGCCGGTCATCACCGGCTCGGGGATGGCGCTGCGCCGGATGAGCCAGGCCGTGAACAAGATGCTGCAGGACGCGCTGGACAGCTATATCCGCCGCGACGCCGAGCTGGCCCAGGACGTCCGCCAGCGCGACCTGGAGGTGGACCAGATGTATAACGCGCTGTTCCGCGAGTTCCTGACCCACATGATGGAGGACCCGCGCAACATCACCCCCTGCATGCACCTGCATTTCATCGCCAAGAACGTCGAGCGCATGGGCGACCACGCGACGTCCATCGCCGAACAGGTCGTCTATCTGGTCACGGGCGACCTGCCCGACGAGGCGCGGCCCAAAAGCAACAGCGTGCCGGTCGTGGCCCCCCTGGGGGAGGGCTGATCATGGCCCGCCAGGCGCCCTGCGTGCTGGTCGTCGAGGATGAGGGCGCCCAACGCGAGGTGCTGCACTACAACCTCGAGGCCGAGGGGTTCGACGTCGTCATGGCCGACAACGGAGAGGACGCGCTGCTGCTGGTCGCCGAGGAACAGCCCGACCTGATCGTGCTGGACTGGATGCTGCCCAAGGTGTCGGGCATCGAGGTCTGCCGCCAGGTCAAGGCCGACCCCTCGACCCGCAACATCCCCATCATCATGCTGTCCGCGCGCAGCGAAGAGGTCGACCGCGTCCGCGGCCTGGAAACCGGCGCCGACGATTACGTCGTCAAACCCTATTCCGTGGTCGAACTGCTGGCCCGCCTGCGCACCCAGCTGCGCCGCACCCGGCCCGCGACGATGGGCGAACGGCTGTCCTATGCCGACATCATCCTGGACGCCGCCGAACACCGGGTGTTCCGCGCGGGCCAGACGCTGCATCTGGGCCCGACCGAATTCCGCCTGCTGTCCACGCTGATGGAGAAACCGGGCCGCGTCTGGACGCGCGAACAGCTGCTGGACCGGGTCTGGGGGCGCGACATCTATGTCGACACCCGCACCATCGACGTCCATGTCGGCCGCCTGCGCAAGGCGCTGATGCGGAACGGCGGCGACGACCCGCTGCGCACGGTGCGCGGCGTGGGATACGCCCTGGGCTGATCGGCCCTCAGTTCCCGGCGCGCAAGGCGGGCAGGCCCACGCCCGTCGCCTCGAACCCGCCATCAGCGGCCAGCACCTGTCCGGTGACATAGGACGCCTGGTCGCTGCACAGAAAGGCGATGGCCTGCGCGATCTCATCCTCGCGGCCATAGCGGTTCAGCGGGATCGCGTCGTGATAGGCCGCGCGGATCGCCGGGCTGTGCACCGCCAGCGCCAGCTTGGTGTCCACCGGGCCGGGGGCCACGCAATTGGCGCGGATGCCCTGCTGGCCCAGTTCCGCCGCCTGCTGCCGCGTCAGGTGGATCACCGCGGCCTTGGATGTGCCATAGGCAACCCGCAGCGTGCTGGCCCTGAGGCCAGAGATCGACGCGACATTCACGATCGCGCCCCCCGTCCGCGCCAGATGCGGGACAGCCGCCTGCGAACACAGGAACACCCCGTCCAGGTTCACCGCCATGATGCGCCGCCAGGTGGCCAGGTCGGTTTCCCCCATCGGGCGGAAATCGGCGATGCCCGCATTGTTGACCAGCGCGTCGATGCGCCCCGACCAGTCGACCGCCTCCGCGATCAGCGCCGCCACCTGATCGGGGTCCGACACGTCGCAGGTGATGGCATGCGCGCCCGGCACGGTGGGCGCCACGCGGTCCAGTTCCTCGGCGTCGATATCGGCCAGCACCACGCGCCAGCCGCGCTCCGACAGCAGGCGGGCGGTGGCCAGGCCGATGCCGCGCGCGGCCCCGGTGATGATGGCGGTCTTGTCGGTCATGGATCGTCCTTTCGGGAATTCATCTCAGCCAGTGGATCAGCCACAGCGACATCTGCGGAAAGGCCGCGACCACGGCCAGACCGGCCAGGGTCGCCACCAGAAACGGCAGCGCGCCCCGCGCCACGCGCTCGATCGGCAGGTGGGCGACATTGGCGGCCACGAACAGGTTCACGCCGACCGGCGGGGTGATCAGCCCGATGGCCAGATTGATCATCACCATGACGCCGAACCAGACCGGGTCCCAGCCCAGTTCGCGCATCACCGGCAGCACGATGGGCAGGGTGATGAACATGACCGTGATCGCGTCCATGAACATGCCCGCGACCAGCAGGATCAGCATGATCACCAGCAGGATCACCCACCCGTTGTCGGACAGGGCCAGCAGGCCGCCGGAATAGGTGCCGACCAGATCCTCGACCGTGATGACCCATCCGAACAGCCCCGCATAGGCCACGATCAGCATGACCGTCGCCGACGACCCCGCCGCATCGGCCAGCGTGTCGTACAGCGCGCGCAGGCTGAGGCTGCGATAGATCAGCCCGCCCACCAACAGCGCATAGACGGTGGCGACAAGGGCGGCCTCGGTGGGCGTGAAGATGCCCGAATAGATCCCGCCCAGGATCACCACCGGCGTCATCAGCCCCCAGAAGCTGTCGCGAAAACTGCGCCACAGCCGCGCGCCATAGGGCAGGCCCGCATAGGGGTCGGGGATCAGCCGCTCCAGCGACCCGCCCGCCCCTTTCGGCGCGATGAAGGGCAGCACGGCCAGCATGGTCAGCCCCATGAACAGCCCCGGAATGATCGCCGCCAGAAACAGCTGCGAGATCGAGACCTCGGCGATGACCCCGAACAGGACCAGCCCGATCGAGGGCGGAATGACGATCGACAGCGCCGCCCCCGCGCAGACCAGCCCGGCGGCATGGGCGCGGGTATAGCCGTCCTCCTCCATGCCCTTGATGATCATCGGGCCGATGGCCGCGACCGATGCCGGACCCGAGCCGCTGACCGCGCCCCAGAACAGGCACACGACCGTGCCCACCACCCCCATGCCGCCGGGCAGTCCCCCCACCAGCACGCGAAAGAACCGGATCATCCGTTCCGCGATGCCGGTCGACCCCATCAGCGCGCCCGCCAGGATGAAGAACGGGATCGCCAGCAGCGAATAGCGCGCGACCCCCGCGGTGATCAGATCGCCCGCCAGTTCCAGCCCGAACCCCATCCGCCACATCGCATACAGCGCCGACAGGCCAAGCGAAAACGCCACCGGCACGCGCAGCGCCAGCAGTGCAAAGAACAGCACGATCATCTGCGTGCCGGGGCCGATCCCCCCTAGGATCTCAGCCATGATCCGCCCCCGCCTGCCGGAATTCGGCCATCGCATGCTGCACGAACCGCCAGGCGATCAGCAGGAAGGCGAACGGCACCGCCGCCTGATAATACCACATCGGAATCCGCAGCGCATAGGAGGTCAGGCCGTTGCGATACAGCACCTGCACCGCCCCCCAGGCCAGCCAGGCCGACACGATCAGCAGCCCCACCGACAGGATCACCGACAGCACCACCACCGCCTGCGCCGCCCGGCGCGGCAGCATCGACACCACCGCGGTGACCGCCAGATGCTGGCCCTGGCGCGCCGCGATGGCCGCGCCGAACACGGTCAGCAGCAGGAACCCGTTGGTCAGCAGCTCCTCGGACGAGGCCAGCGAATAGTTGGTGGCATAGCGCACCACCACATTCGCGAACCCCAGCAGGGTCATGCCCAGAAACAGGACGGCGCAGATCAGCCGCTCGGCCTCGCGCAACAGAAAGGACAGCATCGGCACCTCCGGCGGGGATGGGGGGCGCGCACGCCCCCCGCGTGATTGCGCCTGCGTTACTGGGCCTGCGCGATGGCATCCTGGAAGGACGCGACCAGCTCGGGTCCGACCCGCTCGGCCCATTGATCGAAGGCGGGCTGCGTCGCCTCGCGGAATGCGGCCAGCTCCTCGGGGGTGGGCTCATGGACCTCCATGCCCTTCTCGCGCAGGAAGGCCACGCCGGTCTCGGTCCCCTCGCGGGTGATCTGGCGCTGGTATGCCATCGCCTCGGCCGCGACCTCACGCAGCATGGCCTGGGTCTCGGCGTCGTAAGCGTCGTATTTCGCCTTGGAGATGCCCAGGAAGATCGGGTCATAGGAATAATGCCAGGCCGTCAGGTATTTCTGCACCTCATAGACCTGCTGCGGAATGATCACCGCGCCGATCGGGTTCTCCTGCCCGTCGACGACGCCCTGCTGCAGGGCGGTCAGCGTCTCGGTCCACTGCATCTGCTGGGGGTTGGCGCCAAGCGCGTTCATCACGTCGATATACATCGGGCCTGCGACCCGCATGTTCAGGCCCGCCATGTCGGCGGGGGTGCGGATGGGGCGGGTGTTGTTCGTGACCTCGCGGAACCCGTTCTCGCCCCAGGCCAGAACCTCGATGCCCTTGTCGCGCAGGATGTCGCGCAGCGCCTCGGCCGGGCCGCCATCGGCGGTGGTGGCATCCACCTGAGCGTAGTTCTCGTACATGTAGGGCAGCGAGAACACCGCCATCTCCTGCACCAGCGGCGTCACGTTGATGGCCGATGTCATCACGAAATCCAGCGCGCCCCGGCCCACCATGTCGGCCTGGCGCATCTGGTCGCCGCCCGCCAACTGGGCGTTCGGGAACACGCGCAGCGCCATCTCACCATCGGTGCGCTCGGCCAGCAATTCGCCGAACCGCTCGGCCCCCTTGTGCCAGGTCGTGCCGTCGCCGGTGTTGTGCGACAGGCGCAGCGTCTCGGCCAGCGCGGCCCCCATGCCCATCGCCGACACCAAAGCCGTGGCCAGCGCCAGCCGTCCCCATCCCATCCGTGACATCGCAATCCCCTTCCCTGAAACCTGCCACCCTCCCGTGGCGTCGGTTCATATCATGGTGCGACCCTTTGCGGCATGGCAAGAAAAAACTTGCACGATCCGCGATTCCCTTGCCATCTTGGCCCGAACGACCGGAAATTCGCATGACCCAGCCCGCCCCATCGGTTCATATCATGGACCTGCCCGAGACCGGCACCCAAAGCGTGGACCGGGCGCTGCTGCTGCTGACGCTGATCGGCGCCAGCGGCGACCATGGGGCCACGCTGGCCAGCCTGGTCGCCGGGTCCGGGTTGAACAAGGCGACCGTGCGGCGGCTGGCCTTGGCGCTGATCCGGGCTGGCATGGCCGAACAGGACGCCGCCAGCCGCTATCACCTGGGCGTACAGGTTCAGGTGCTGGGCGCGCAGGCCGCGCGCCGCCCCGGCCTGATGGCGGCGGCGCGCGAAAGCGTGATGCGCCTGGCGCAGGTGACGGGCGATGCGGCGCTGCTGTCGGTGCGGCGCGGCGCCAGCTCCCTGTGCCTGATGCGAGAGGAGGGCAGCCACCCGCTGCGCAGCCACGCGCTGGTCGCGGGCCAGACCCATCCCTTGGGCGTCGGCGCGGGGTCGCTGGCCATGCTGGCCGCCCTGCCCGACGATGAGGGCGCGACCATCCTGCGCGCCATCGCGCCGGTTCTGGCCGAGCGATTTCCCGCCCTGACCCCCGACCGGATGCGCGACCTGATCGCCCGCACCCGCGCCGATGGCGTGGCCCTCAACCCCGGCCTGGTGATCGAGGGGTCCTGGGGCCTGGGCATCGCGCTGCACCATCCCGACGGGCGGCTGGCGGGCGCGCTGTCCATCGCCACGGTCGAGGCGCGGATGCGCCCCGATCGCCTGCCCGACCTGACCCGCCATCTGCGCGCCGAGGCCGCGCAGATCGAATCCCGCCTGAGCAAGGACCAACAGACATGACCGACCCGATGATCGTCGGCTGGAGCCATACGCGGTTCGGCCGATCCGACGCCCCCGACACCTGCGCCCTGATGGCCGAGGCCGTGCCGCAGGCCCTGGACCACGCGGGCATCACGGCAGCCGACGTGGACGGCATCTTCACCGGGGTCTTCAACAACGGCTTTTCGCGCCAGGATTTTCAGGGCGCGCTGGTCGGGATGGCGGTCCCCGCGCTGGCCCATGTCCCCGCCACGCGCTATGAGAACGCCTGCGCCACGGGATCGGCCGCGCTGCATGGCGCGATGGATTTCATCGCCGCGGGCCGGGGCCGCATCGCGCTGGTGGTGGGCGCGGAAAAGATGACCGCCACCCCCACCGCAGAGGTCGGCGACATCCTGCTGGGCGCCAGCTTCCACGCCGAGGAGGCGCAGATCGACGCCGGTTTCGCGGGCCTGTTCGGCCAGATCGCCGCCAGCTATTTCCAGCAGAACGGCGACCGCTCGCAGGAGCTGGCGATGATCGCGGCCAAGAACCACGAAAACGGCATGCGAAACCCCTACGCGCACATGCGCAAGGATCTGGGCGTGGCCTTCTGCAACACCGTGTCGGACCGCAACCCCCGTGTGGCGGGGCCCCTCAGGCGCAGCGACTGCTCGCTGATCTCGGACGGGGCGGCGGTGCTGGTGCTGGCCGATGCGGAGACCGCGCTGACGATGCGCCGCGCCATCGCCTTTCGCGCCCGCGCCCAGGCCAACGACCCGCTGGCCCTGTCGCGCCGCGACATGCTGGCGATGCGCGCCGCCCGCGCCGCCTGGACACAGGCGCTGGACCGCGCGGGCGTGACCCTGGACGACCTGTCCCTGGTCGAGACCCACGACTGCTTCACCATCGCCGAAATGCTGGAATACGAGGCGATGGGCCTGGCCGAACCGGGTCAGGGCCACCGCGTGATCCGCGACGGCGTGACCCATCGCGACGGGCGCCTGCCGGTGAACCTGTCGGGCGGGCTGAAATCCAGGGGCCACCCCATCGGCGCGACCGGCGTGTCGCAGCATGTCATGGCCGCGATGCAGTTGACCGGCGATGCGGGCGACATGCAGCTGCCCGGTGCGACCATGGCGGGCGTCTTCAACATGGGGGGCGCTGCGGTGACGAACTATGTCTCGATCCTGGAGCGGGTGCGATGACCCCCGTCTCTGACCGGGTGATGAACCTGGGCCATTTCCTGACCCAGAACGCCCGCCGCCTGCCCGACGCCCCTGCCCTGATCCATGGCGACCACATCACCACCTGGGCGCAGATGCAGGCCCGCGTCGGCGCGCTGGCCCATGCGCTGATCCACGACCATGGCCTGACCAAGGGCGATCGCGTCCTGGTGCAATCCGCCAACTGCCTGCAGATGCTGGAGACGATGTTCGCCTGCTGGCGCATCGGGGCTGTCTGGGTGCCCGCCAATTTCCGCCTCTCGCCCGACGATCTGGCGTATCTGGCGCAATCCTCGGGCGCGCGCGCCATGTTCTGCGGCGCGCAGTTCCCCGACCATGCCGCCGCCTGCGCGCCCCATATCCCGGCGATCATCCCCATCGGCGCCTCTGACCTTGGTCCCGACCACGACGCGCTGATCGCCCGCCACATGGGCCGGATGCCGCCCGAGGCCGCGATGACCCGCGACGATCCGGCCTGGTTCTTCTACACCTCGGGCACCACGGGCCGCCCCAAGGCCGCGGTGCTGACCCACGGCCAGATGGCCTTTGTCGTGACCAACCACCTCTGCGATCTGATGCCCGGCACCACGGAACAGGACGCCTCGCTGGTGGTGGCGCCGCTGTCGCATGGCGCAGGCATCCACGCCCTGACCCAGATCGCGCGCGGCGTGCCGACCATCCTGCCCACGGGCGACCGCTTTGACGCGGGCCATCTGTGGGCCTTGGTCGAACGCCACCGGGTCAGCAACATGTTCACCGTCCCCACCATCCTGAAACTGCTGGTCGAGGACCCTTCCGTCGCCCGCCACGACCATTCCAGCCTGCGCTATGTCATCTATGCGGGCGCGCCCATGTATCGCGCCGACCAGATCCGCGCGTTGCAGACCCTGGGCCCCGTCCTGGTCCAGTATTTCGGCCTGGGCGAGGTCACCGGCAACATCACCGTCCTGCCGCCTGCGCATCACGCGACCGATGACGCGTCGATGCGCATCGGCACCTGCGGTCTGGCGCGCACCGGCATGCAGGTGCAGGTCCAGGACGACCAGGGCGCCGAACTGCCCCCCGGCCAGACCGGAGAGATCGCCGTCACCGGCCCCGCCGTCTTTGCGGGCTATCACGACAACCCCGACGCCAACGCCAAAGCCTTTCGCGACGGCTGGTTCCTGACCGGCGATCTGGGCCATATGGACGAACAGGGGTTTCTCTATCTGACGGGGCGGTCGTCGGACATGTTCATTTCGGGCGGATCGAACATCCACCCGCGCGAGATCGAGGAAAAGCTGCTGACCCATCCCGACCTGTCCGAGGCCGTGGTCCTGGGCACCCCCGACCCGGTCTGGGGCGAGGCCGGGCTGGCCGTCTGCGTCCCCCGCCCCGGCCATACCCCCGATCCGCAGGCGGTGCTGGACTGGCTGGCGCCGCGCATCGCGGGGTACAAACGGCCCAAACGCCTGATCCTGTGGGACAGCCTGCCGAAATCGGCCTATGGCAAGATCACCCGCCCGATGATCCGCCAGGCGCTGATCGAGCGTGGGGAATGGCCGCAGGCGCCGGGCTGACCCTCAGCGGGCGCCGACCGGCCCTGCGGCATCCGCGAACAGGCCCGGCGACATGTCCTCCCAGAAGGCCGCGATGCGCGCGGCGTTCAGCGGCGACATCCAGCCGTGGCGCTCGAAATCGGCGCGGGCGGCGCGGTCGGTCAGCTGGCTGGCGAACAGCCGCCGGTCGGCATCGCGCTGCGTGGGCGTGCGGGCGCGGATCACCTCCAGGATGCGGCGCAGACGCTCGGCCTGCGGATTCGCGGGCGCGGGTTCCGCCTCGGGCGCGCCGAAATCGCCGTCCAGCGCGGCGCTCAGGTAACCCACCTTGCTGACCACGTTCTGGCGCGCCTCGACGTAATCCAGCTTGGCGGCGACCACCGCATCGCCATGCGCCGACAGCCATTGCCGCGCCAGCCGGTCGCTGACCCCAAGCGCGCGCAGCCGGGCATAGACCGGCCCGTGGCGCGCCCCCTCGCCGTCATCCATGTCCAGGATCGCCAGCTGCGGGTTCTCCTTGATCAGGAACCGGATATGGGTGACCGCCCTGCCCTGCTTCTTGGTCTCGGGCGCCAGGATGATGTTCGAGGTCTTGTTCACCTCGGTCACGGCGGGCTTGATGATCTTGGCGTTCAGCTGCTTGAACACCTCGTAATAGGCCGACCCCTCGACCCCCATCAGGCGGCGGAACAGGTCCAGCGGCCACCAGCCCGTCGATCCGGTCCGCACGAACCGGTAACAATTCTCATACAGCGCCAGCGCGTGCCCCGACGTGAACCGCCGCTGCATGTTCAGGTTGATCAGCGCAAAGACCTTGGGATCGTGCAGCTTCTCGGCCAAGGCCGGGGAATAGGCATATTCGCACACGCCCCCCTTCAGCTTGGCATAGCTCAGCAGGCTGGACACGCCCCATTCCTGCCGCCCCTTGTCATCCAGCATGTCCCATTCGGCCACCGTCTCGACCAGCCCGCGCAGCGACTGTTTCAGCGTGTCCATGTCGTTGCTGTTGTAGCCGATCATCAGGCACAGCGTGCGCGCGTCGATCTGGTGGCTCTGCCGCGACATCAGCGTGTCATAGGCATTCAGCAGCAGCACGTTCGACAGCTTGCGCTGCAGCAGCGTCAGCTTGCCCGACACATGGATGGCGGCCACATGCTTCTTGACCGCACCGCGCCGCAGGGCGCCTGACAGATGTTCGCGGGGTATGTCGTCCATCACCGGGGCCGGCTTCCTTTTTCTTCATGCTGCCCCAAAAGGCACCCGTCGGCAAGCGCCCAAGGGGCACCCCAGCCCGGTTTTCCGCCGTCCCGTAACCGGGCACCTGAACACGGTCCCGTCAGCCAAAGGCACCCACATTCGGGACGACCGGACCGGTTTCAGGGCGTGGGCCTGCCTTTTTCGTCTCTCGTCAGGCCCTTCCCGCAGCTTGGCACCCCTCAAACCGCGAATCGGCACCCCTGCCCCCGCATTCGGGCACCCTTCAGCCCGCTTTCGGGCACCTTTCAACCCGGAAACGGGCACCAGATTGCCTCAAAACCATTGAACCTGAATGATTTTATGGTCCCAAAGATTCTAAAGTTCCTAAACTAAATACAAGCTTTGAGGGTGTCTTTCTGGCTTGGAATGAGGGGTTTCGCCGCGAAACCGGGCATCCGTGATTCCCAACTGCCTTTTGATGTGCGATAGATCAGGGGCTAAGCCTCGCAATATGATACATCACAGCAGGAACATGATGTCAGGCAAAGAGCCGCTTCCGCCCTATTTCAGCATCGACCCGGCCCGTGCCGCCAAGCGGCTGTCGGAACCCATCGGCACCGCCCGATTCGCCAAGGCCGCGGCCTTTGCCGCCCGTGGCCGACAGGATCTGGCCGAGCGGGGCTATGCCCCCGATGGCCGCAAGCGTCTGCGCCGCTTCTCCACCTGGGAAGTCTGCCGCTATCTGATCCCCGTGGCCACCGCCCATTTCCGTCGCGTGCTGCGCAAGCATCCCGACCTGCCCCAGGGCGTTGGTGAGGGCAATTCCAAATGGTTCACTCTCGAGGACGTCCTGCGCCTGCGCGACCATTTCGCCAGCGAAGGCGCGCCCGACCGCGAATACCGCCCCTGGCGCCCCGAGGGCCTGCCCGCCAAGATCCTTGCGGTCGCGAATTTCAAGGGCGGCGTGGGCAAGACCTCGACCGCCGCGCATCTCGCCATGTCCGCGGCGCTGGACGGCTACAAGGTGCTGGTGATCGACCTGGACAGCCAGGGCAGCATGACCTCTATCATGGGCGGTCAGGTGACGGATGAATGGTCGACCGCCTTCCCCCTGCTGGCCAAGGACTATGCCCTGGCCCTGCAGGACGAGAACCGCGTCCGAGAGGCCCGCGGCCAGCCCCCCCTGCCCTTCGACGAGACCCTGACCGAGGCGCTGAACATCGGCGCCCGCGACCTGATCCAGAAGACGCATTGGCCCAATATCGACCTGCTGGGCGCGCAGCTGAACCTCTATTGGGCGGAATTCCAGGTGCCGGTCTGGCGCATGGGTCTGCGCGGCTGGCCCCTGTGGGACGCGCTGTCGAACGGGCTGACCCATGACGGGGTCGTCGATGAATACGATATCATCATCATCGACACCCCCCCTGCCCTGGGCTATCTGACCATTAACGCCTTGGCGGCGGCCGATATTTTGCTGGTCCCCTTGGGCGCGACCTTCCTGGAGTTCGATTCGACGGGCCGGTTCTTTGATATGCTCTATTCGACCTTCGCCAGCGTCGAGGAGGGAGAGAATACCGCCCGCCGCCGCGACGGCCTGCCCGAGATGCGGTTCGAATGGGACGCGGTGCGCGCCATCATCACCCGCTTCGAGGCCGGTCAGCAGACCGATCTGGCCAACGTGATCCAGGCCTATTTCGGCGATTTCATGACCACCTATCGCCAGGAGCTGACCGCCATGGTCGGCCAGGCAGGAGAGCAGGTGAACGGCATCTATGAGGCCGATTACCGAGAGTTCAACCGCGACACCTATGTCCGCGGCCGTGAGACCTTTGACCGGACCTGGGCTGAGGTCAAGGAACTGATCCTGGGCGCCTGGTGGCGCGATCTGCAGATGGAGAAGGAGGAGACGACAGATGGTCAAGCGCCGACGCCTTGAAACCCCCAGCACCGACGACCTGAGCCGGATCGAGGCAGAGTTTCGCAGCGAAACCTTTGATCGGGCGGCCTCGGTCCGGGGCATCGCACCCATCGCGCAGGTCGCCGCCGACAGCGCGTCCCACGTCCAGGCCGAGGGGGCGGAGGCCCGCGCCAACCGCGCCCGGACCGAGGTTGATGCCGCCCGTCTGCACGACGCAGAGACGCGCGGATTGCTGATGGCCGATCTGGCCTTGGAGCAGATCGACGAGGACGCGATGATCCGCGACCGCATGACCATGGGCGAGGCCGAGATGCTGGAGCTGCGCCAGTCGATCGCCGCGCATGGCCTGCGGCTGCCGATCGAGGTGTTCGAGCTGGAGCAGCCGGGCAGGGACGGGCAGCGCTATGGCCTGCTGTCGGGCTATCGGCGGTTGCTGGCCACGCGCGGCCTGCGGGAGCTGACCCAGGCCCCGACTTATGCCACCATCCGGGCGATCATCCGGCCACGGTCGGATACGGGGCAGGCCTTTGTCTCGATGATCGAAGAGAACGAAGTCCGCGAGAACCTGAGCCATTTCGAGAGGGGGCGTATCGCCGTCATCGCGGCCAATCACGGGGCCTTTGCCAATACCGAGGATGCGGTGGACAAGCTGTTCGCGACCGGGTCCAAGGCCAAGCGGTCCAAGATCCGGTCCTTTGCGCTGATCTTTGAGGAGCTGGGCGACATGCTGCAGTTCCCCGAGCAGCTGACCGAACGGCGCGGTCTGCAGCTGGCCACCGCGCTGCGGCAGGGGGCCGAGGCGCAGGTGCGCCAGGCGCTGTCGCGGGCGACGCCGGTGGATGCCGATGAGGAATGGGGGGTGATCGAGCCGGTCATCCGCCTGCAGGAGGCGGGTATCCGCGACCCGGCGCGGGGCGGTCGGCCCAAGCGGGCGGCCTCCAACATGGGCTGGATCGACGACAAGACGCTGCGGACCTCTGGCGGGATCACGATCCGCAGGTCCGCCGATAGCCGGGGGCATGTGCTGCGGCTGGAGGGGTCTGCGCTGACCTCGGAGCTGATGGATAGTCTGATGCTGGAAATCCGCGCGCTGCTGGAGCGCTGAGGTTTCGCTGCGAAACCTTGGGGGGCAGGGGGCTTGTGCCCCTGTCCTCCCTCCATAATTCGCGGAGAGAAAAGTGCGCAAGTCATTGATAAAGCGTACTTAATGATTCCTCCGAGAACTGCGATGCCCGCCGAGCCAGGCTGCGCGTCAATGGGACACCTGCAGTGCTTATGGTGAACACCAGATTGTCGGTTAGCGTCGCCCCCAAGTGTGTCACGCCGTAGGCCGATCAGCTGGTCGTTGCGGGTGAGCATTTCGGTCAGAATGAACGGTTAAACGGGGAAACCGCTGATTAACATCTTTGACAAAAATAATCAGAAGCTTGGTGTGATATCAGTAGGCAGGGCACGGAATACGGACGACAGATCGACCACTTTTCCAAGTGATTAGCCGATTAACCCGCAATGCTGATAGATTTCTTTTTCTTATATCGTCCGTTCCTGGGCCTGTTCTGGTTGGATCTCGACTGTGCGGTCATCTCGGGTCTGCTGGAGCGGGCCTTTCCGCTGGCGGTAACGCTGTTCATCGACCAGCTGCCGCAGGGCGACTGGAGGCTGACGGCGGCGGCCGCCTGCGGGCTGCTGGTGCTGTATGCGGTGAATGCGGGGCTGCTGACGGTGGTGATCTATTGGGGCCACAAGCTGGGCATCAACATCGAGACCGCGATGCGGGAGCGCGCCTTTGACCACCTGACGCGGCTGTCCTGGCGGTGGTACGACCGCGCCCGCACCGGCAAGCTGGTGGCCCGCGTCATCCGCGACTTGGAGGAGATCGGAGAGCTCGCCCATCACGGCCCCGAGGTGCCTTCATCGCGCTGATGACCCTTGCGGGCGCCTTCGGGCTGATGCATTGGATCAACCCGCAGCTGGCGCTGATCGTGGCGACGATCATTCCGGCGATGCTGGCGCTGGTGATCGTCTATGGCGGTCGGATGACGCGGATCTGGCGCGCCACCTATGCGCGGGTGTGCGATTTCAACGTGCGCCTGGTGGAGACTCTGGGCGGCGTCCACGTGGTGCAGGCCTTTGGCAACGAGGCGCATGAGAACCACCAGTTCGCCGCCGACAACGCCCGCTATCGCAGCACCAAGCTAGAGGCCTACAAGGTGATGGCGGTCAGTTCCGCGCTGCAATACATGGGGTTGCGGTTGGGGCAGGTGATCGTGATGGTGGTCGGGGCGGGGTTCGTGCTGACGGGCGATCTGACCACCGGCGGGTTCGTGGGGTTCCTGCTGCTGGTCGGCGTGTTCTATCGCCCGCTGGAGAAGATCGCCGCCGTGATCGAGACCTATCCTCGCGGCATCGCCGGGTTCCGCCGCTATCAGGAGCCGCTTGCCACCGACCCCGAGATCGCCGATGCCCCCGATGCCGTCGCGGCGCCCGCGCTGCGCGGAGAGATCGTGTTCCGGGGCGTGGGCTTTGGCTATGACCCCGACCGCCCGATCGACCTCAGCGTTAGCGCCGGAGAGACGGTGGCCTTTGTCGGCCCGTCGGGCGCGGGCAAGTCCACCCTGCTGGCGCTGCTACCGCGGTTCTAGGAGCCGGGCGCGGGGCGCATTACCATCGACGGGCTGGACCGGCCCACGATGCGCCAGAACATCGCCTATGGCCGCCTGGACGCGACGGAGGCCGAGATCCTGGAGGCCGCGCAGCGCGCGCAGCTGGTGGCCGCGCTGCCCGAGGGGCTGGACACCATCGTGGGCGAGCGCGGCGTGATGCTGTCGGGCGGCCAGACGCAGCGCGTGGCCATCGCGCGGGCGTTCCTCAAGACCCCGCCGATCCTGATCCTGGACGAAGCCACCAGCGCCCTGGACAGCCAGACCGAGCGCGAGATACAGGCCGCGCTGGACGCGCTGTCGGTGGGGCGCACCATACTGGTGATCGCGCACAGGCTGGGCACGATCCGCATTGCCGACCGCATCGTGGTGATGGACCGGGGCCGCATCGCCGAGACGGGCAGCCATGCCGACCTGCTGGCGCGGGGCGGCATCTATGCGCGGCTGGCGGCCTGAGCGGGCGCTGCATTGCGCGATGGGCGAAGAATGCCCGGGCGCGCCTTGATCCCGCTTTGCATGGTCCTTCGCTGGCGAACCAATTCAGGTCGGCGGAACGCCCCAGGACGCAGGACAGTCTTATTCCGGACCGATTGCTGCAGGTCATGCGCGACCTGCGGCGCAGCTGTGACGGGCGCGCGGGCTAGAGGTCTGGCTGACATGTCGCGGGCCACGCTGGCCCGCCATGGCCGCATCACCCAGACCCAGCTTGCCGCCCTGCTGGCGATCGAGCCGCCGACGCCGAAACGTCAGGTCGACGCGCTGGTCGCGGGCGGGTTCTTGGAGCGCCGCTCGTAGCAGGGGGACAAGCGCAAGAACGCACTGGTCCTGACGCCTGCGGGCTGCGACAGCGCCATCGTGGCCTTTCCACGTCAGCTGCGCCACGCGCTGCTGGAGGGGATCGCGCCGGACGATCCGGACCGCGCAGTACGGGTGTTGAACCTGATCGCGCGCACCATCGTCCGGCTGGACCGGCCATGAGCGCGGCCCCGCCCCCCGGGCCAACCGCCGCTGCGGGCGCTGGCCCTGATGGGGCGGTCACGGTCATCGGGCTGGTGCAGGGTCTGCAGCAGGGGTTCGTCAGGACCAGCCTGCCGCAGATCGCAGGCGATCCGGGGGGACCAACCCCGGCGGCGGCCTGGCTGCTGGCGGCCTACGAGATCCCACGCGCGGCCCTGCCCGTGCTGCTGATCAAGCTGCGCACGCAATATGGGCTGCGCCACTTTGCCGAGATGGCCCTCATCCTCTATGCGCTGGTGGCTCTGGCGACGGTCTGGAAGACCGATGACCGATCGGCACTGGTGCTGCAGGCGGAGCTGCGGTCGCGCCGCTGTCCACGCTGTCCACGCTGTCCACGCTGTCCACGCTGTCCACGCTGGCCTTTCTGTCCATGCTGGAGCCGCTGTCGCGACAGGCCAAGATGATCCTGGGCCTGCCGCTGGCGATGGTCGCGCTGATGACCGTGCCGACGCTGGCGCGGGTGGTTAGCCCGGCGCTGATCGGCGATGGCGGGATGGGAACGGCGCACCTGACCGGGCTGGACCTGACGCTGGTATCGCGGATGCTAGCTGTTCAGTCTCGGCATCTGGTGGATCGGATTTAGGGTGAATCTGTCTCGCTCGGATGTCCAGATCTTGCAGATGTATTCGTAAGGCGTGAGGGCCAGCCATGGGCCGCCATCGGTCCGAGGACCATGGCTGGCGAGCGTCTTGAGCCGGCGCGCGAAGTTGTA
>NZ_SUNH01000112.1 GCF_005048265.1 Paracoccus hibiscisoli | reverse complement strand
ACCAGAAGTGGCTGGCCGACTTTACCTACATCTGGACCGCCCAGGGCTGGCTGTATGTGGCGCCTCGCCATGGTCACTCGGACCAGGGGCGTTCCCATGGCTCGATGCTGGACCTGTTCTCTCGCCGTGTGGTCGGCTGGTCGATGAAGGCCGAACGCGATGCCACGCTGGTCATGGATGCCCTGATGATGGCCGTCTGGCGCCGTGGCAAGGCCGATGCGCTGCTGCATCACTCGGACCAGGGGTCGCCGCAATACACCAGTGAGCAGTTTCAGCGCCTGCTGGCCGACAATGGCATCACTTGTTCCATGAGCCGGGCCGGGAACGTCTGGGACAATTCGGCAATGGAGAGTTTCTTCTCGTCGCTGAAAATCGAGCGCACCAACCGCAAGGTCTATCGGATCCGCGACGAAGCCCGAGCGGACGTGTTCGACTACATCGAGCGTTTCTACAACCCGCGCAGACGGCATTCGAAACTGGGCTACATCAGCCCAATCGAGTTCGAGGCCCGCGCTATGCTAG
>NZ_SUNH01000111.1 GCF_005048265.1 Paracoccus hibiscisoli | reverse complement strand
AATCCATATCCGCGTCGCGCTCATGAACCGCTTCAACGCCCTCGGCACCGCCGAGATCGTCCGCGTGGCCTGACAATGAAGGGGGAAGGGGCAGTCACGCATCAGGCCGCCTTTCTGCAACAACGCCATCCGCACCCACCGCTTGCCGCCGCCGAGATCGGTATCCTCGCGACACTCGAAACCGATGCGGCGGAAGAAATCCAGCGCCGTGTCGTAATCGGGGACCAGCAGTGAAACATGGGCGATGCGGGCGGGCATAGAGGTCGCTCTGGACAAGGGGATCAGGACCCGATCCTGAGGCACGGCCTTGGCGGAGGCAAGGCGTCATGCGGTGTTTTGGATGGGGACCAAGGTCCGCAGAACTCAGCCGGTGCGGCAGGTCCCCGGGGTTTGCCCGAAGCGGCAGATGCGTCTGCCCGATATGCCGCCGTGCCAAGGATGCCCATGGATGCGCAGCGGCATCGCCGAACCATGCCCGGGACACCGCTTGCACACCGTGCAGAACTGCCGTCTCATGGGGCAAATGGATGGAGGATGGCATGACCCACAGCCCGCTTTATCGGACGCGTATCC
>NZ_SUNH01000110.1 GCF_005048265.1 Paracoccus hibiscisoli | reverse complement strand
GAGGAATGGGCGTTCTTTGAACGGTTTATCCTGGCGGTCCGTGCGCCGAACGGGCGCAAACCGACCAACCACCGCCTTGTTCTTGATGGGATATTCTGGATCGCTCGCACCGGTGCCCCATGGCGCGACCTGCCTGAGGAATTTGGCAAATGGTCGAGCGTCTACCGGCAGTTCCGACGCTGGACGCGGGCAGGTCTCTGGGAGGACATCATGGACGCCCTGAACCAAAGCGGGGCGGCGCCGGATGCTCTCCAAATGGTCGACAGCACCGTGGTTCGCGCCCATCATCAGGCTGCGGGCGCAAAAGGGGGACTCCACGACAGGGTTTTGGTCGCTCAAGAGCGTCCGGTGGGAAAACGATCCACCGGATCGTTTTCTGGACCACCTTCCACTTCACGACCAAGATCCACCTCCGCGTCAGTGCAGCAGGCCTGCCCATGAGGACTGAGATCACGCCGGGACAGACATCCGATTATCTGGGGTTCGACCTCATCATGGCCGACAACCTGCCAGAGCCGAGCGTCCTGTTGGCAGAAAGAGGCTATGACGCTGACAAAATTCGAAAAAAGATGGAGGTGCGGGACGTGCTCACCCAAATTCCCATGCGCAAACCATGCAAGATGCGCGTCG
>NZ_SUNH01000109.1 GCF_005048265.1 Paracoccus hibiscisoli | reverse complement strand
TGTCCGTGTGGCTGCGGTGAGATGCACCGCATCGGCGAAGACCGGACCGAGCGGCTGGACATCGTGCCCGCGCAACTGCGGGTCATCGTGATTGTGCGCCCCAAATATGCGTGCCGTCGTTGCGCCGAGGGCGTGACCCAGGCCCCGGCACCCGCACACCTGATCGAGGGCGGCCTGCCCACTGAGGGCGCCCTCGCGCATGTCCTCGTCAGCAAGTATGCCGATCACCTGCCATTGTATCGCCAGAGCCAGATCCTCGCCCGCGCGGGCATCGAGCTTCACCGCAGCACGCTGGCCGATTGGGTCGGCACCGCCGCCTTCCACCTCGGTCCGGTGGTCGATCGACTGGCCGAGCACCTGAAGACGTCGACCAAGCTGTTCATGGACGAGACGACGGCACCCGTGCTGGACCCCGGCCGAGGACGCACGAAGACGGGCTACCTCTGGGCTCTGGCACGCGATGACCGCTCATGGGGCGGGGGCGATCCCCCCGGCGTGGTCTTCACCTATGCGCCTGACCGTGCGGGCGAGAACGCAGAGCGCATCCTGCAGGGCTTTGACGGCATTCTGCAGCTGGATGGCTACACTGGCTACAACCGCCTGACGCGTCCGTCCCGGACAGGCGGCGCGCCGATCACCGTTGCCCATTGCTGGGCGCATG
>NZ_SUNH01000108.1 GCF_005048265.1 Paracoccus hibiscisoli | reverse complement strand
CATGCGGTTAGGCGGGCAGCATGAGCAAGCCCGATCCCGCCCGCTACCGCACGACGAACTGGCCCGCTTACAACGCTGCGCTCAGGAAGCGCGGGTCTTTGTTGATCTGGCTGGACAAGGAGATGGCCTGGCACGCGGCACATGAGGGCCGCCCCGGGCGCCCGCCGGTCTTGTCGAATGCAGCGATCCAGTTCTGCCTGTCGATCAAGGTGCTTTTCAAGCTGCCGCTCAGGCAGACCGCCGGGATGGTCGCCAGCCTCCTTCGTCTGGCGGGGCTCGACTGGCCCGTGCCGGACTACTCCACGCTGTGTCGCCGACAGAAGACCCTGAAGGTGCAGATCCCATATCGCCGGGCCGGCGGCCCACTGAACCTGCTGGTGGACAGCACGGGTATCAAGTTCCTCGGCGACGGCGAATGGCAGGCCCGCAAGCATGGTGTTCAAGGACGGCGCCAATGGCGCAAGGTCCATCTAGCCATGGACACCGCTACCTCGGACATCCGCGCGGTGGAGTTCACCCCCAGCCGGGAAGGCGACAGCCCCGTTCTGCCGGACCTGCTGGACCAGGTCCCGAACGACGAAGACATCGGCACCGTGACCGCGGATGGCGCCTACGACACCCGCCGCTGCCACAGCGCCATCATCGCGCGCGGTGGCACCGCGATCATCCCGATCCGCAAGAACGGCCGCC
>NZ_SUNH01000107.1 GCF_005048265.1 Paracoccus hibiscisoli | reverse complement strand
TGGAAAGCTGGTTTCACGTCACCGTGCATCCTGCGCAGACAGGCATCGCGGTCCACTTCCGGGATGTGACCCGCGAGGTGAGCGAACAGCGCGATCTCAGACTCTTCAGGACTGCCATCGACGCGATGACCACCGGAGCCGTCATGCTTGAACGGGGCGAAGGCGCCATTGATTTCTGGCCGATCATGTATGCGAACGCAGCGGCGATCAAACTTCAGGATCAGGACGAGCAGCAGCTGCTGGGAAAGACCCTGAACGAGGTCATGCAGGAGACGGATTGCACCCCCGATATCGGTCATGTCCGCGAGACACTTGCGGCGCAGCGGCTGTGCCATTTCGAGGCACGGCACCACCGTTCAGGACGCCCTGAGATCCTGGAATGCGTGGCCGTCCCTCTGGCGGGTCAGGATGACGAACACGGACATGCGGTGGTCCTCATTAACGATGTCACGGAACAGCGGCGCATAATTGAGGAGCGCCAACGCAGTGAACGTCTGGCCTTGGTCGGGCAGATGGCAGGGGGCGTCAGCCACGATTTCAACAATCTGCTTGCCGTGATCCTGGGGAATGTCGAGCTTCTGGAACTGACGACCGATCCCCAAGAGGCGAAGATCCTGATCTCGGAAGCCCGCGACGCGGTCATGCGCGGCAAGTCTCTGAACGATAGCCTTCTTGCCTTTGCAGGTAAGTCAAAGCTGACACCGCAAACGGCGGATCTCGGGCGTTTCGTGCAAGCCTGGGC
>NZ_SUNH01000106.1 GCF_005048265.1 Paracoccus hibiscisoli | reverse complement strand
CTGGCAGTCAGGCGTTGGCCCAGCAGCTTCACACAATGCATCTTCGTTTCGACGCGGCTCCGGCGGTGATAGCCGCTCCATCGTCGCCAGATGGTTCGCCCGAAGCGGTGTGAAGCGCGCAGGGCTTCGTTGCGCGCGATTGCTCCGGGAGTGTCGGGCTTCCATGGCCTGGCATTTTTGCGTGGCGGTATGACTGCGGTGGCACCTCGGGCGGCGATGGCATCGTGGCACTTGCGGGTGTCAAAGGCACCATCAGCGGTGACACTTGCAACCTCGTGATCTGGCGGGATCTGGTCCAGAAGCTCTGGCAGCATGGGCGCGTCACCGACATCACTGGTGGTGAACTCGGCCGCGCGTATTTCCAGCGTTTGCTCGTCAATTCCGATGTGGATCTTGCGCCAGACCCGGCGCTTGGTGCCACCATGCTTGCGGGCGTTCCACTCCCCTTCGCCCTCGACCTTGATGCCAGTGCTGTCGATCAGCAGGTGCAACGGGCCGCTGGATCCACGGCAGGGAATATTGACCTTCAGGGACTTCTGGCGCCGCGACAGCGTGCTGAAGTTGGGCACGGTCCAGTCCAGGCCGGTCAGGCGCAGCAGGCTCTCAACGAAGCCCGTCGTCTGCCTGAGCGCCATGCCAAACAGCACCTTCATCGTCAGGCAGGTCTGGATGGCTGCGTCACTATAGTCAGGCTGTCGGCCACGTTTGCCTGTTGGCCTGGCCTCCCAGGTCATCTCGGGATCGAA
>NZ_SUNH01000105.1 GCF_005048265.1 Paracoccus hibiscisoli | reverse complement strand
ACGAGCTATCGGTATTCTGCTTCATGGCGTGATCTCCCTGGCGGTTGCCGCCGCCGGTTGGGTGGGTGTTGGTTCACCCGGAGATTACGCCGCCAGACAATTTCTACCACTTCCGAGACACGACCTTGCTCCCTGATCCCTCGGCAGCTTTGTCGTCCGCGGCTGTAGCGAGTCGACAGAATGCTGGGTTTGCCATCGGCAGTGGGCGGCGCAATCGGAAGAAAGGCCTTCTGAGTTACAAGGCCTTTTTGTTTCTATCCACGGAACAGTCC
This sequence comes from Paracoccus hibiscisoli, assembly GCF_005048265.1. GTDB lineage: Bacteria > Pseudomonadota > Alphaproteobacteria > Rhodobacterales > Rhodobacteraceae > Paracoccus > Paracoccus hibiscisoli. The sequence goes on along the minus strand of NZ_SUNH01000105.1, from coordinate 550 downwards.
CCAAAGAATGTGGATAAGTCGTGCCATGCGGTCTGCTGCGTCGTCATGTGGCAGAGGGTAGTCGGTAATCCTCCCCGTTTTAACGGGGTTTGGTCGTAGAACTCACGCAGCCATTTTCAGTTTCTGTGCGGGTGTTATGCCGCCGATGCCCATGTTGGGTCGCTCGGTGTTGTCAGTGCAGAGCCAGTCGGTTGCGATACTCTGTGCGTCCGCGATGGTTTCAAAAATGTAGAGGTCGAGCCATTCATGGCGGACGGTGCGGTTGTAGCGCTCGACGCAAGCGTTCTGCTGCGGTTTGCCGGGCTGGATGCGGGTCAGGACAATGCCCTGCTTTGCGGCCCAGCTTGCCAGGGTTGCGCTGATGTATTCCGGGCCGTTGTCGACCCTGATGGCCATGGGCTTGCCGCGCCACTCGATGATCTTGTTCAGCGCCCGAACCACGCGCTCGGCCGGAAGCGAAAAGTCGACCTCAATGCCCAGACCCTCGCGGTTGAAGTCGTCGAGCACGTTCAGCAGCCGGAATTGGCGACCATCGGCCAGACGGTCGGCC
>NZ_SUNH01000104.1 GCF_005048265.1 Paracoccus hibiscisoli | reverse complement strand
CCGCGCTTCCTGAGCGCAGCGTTGTAAGCGGGCCAGTTCGTCGTGCGGTAGCGGGCGGGATCGGGCTTGCTCATGCTGCCCGCCTAACCGCATGAAATCGCGATGTGAATCCCTCTCAATAAGAGTTTTGCAACAACGCCTCCCTGGCCATAGCCTTCGCTGACCCCTTGGGACTTCCAACCCCCAATCTGTTCCCTGACATCCTTTGGGACACCAGCGTCCCTCAAGCGGTCAACAGGGGTGTGCCTGAAGCTGTGAAGCCCTTGACCTACCTTTGCCAACCGGTTCTCCTTAAGCCACTTGTTGAGAGCCGCTGACGCACTGTTTGGGTTGAACACGGCGTCAGACCTTCGGGGTTGGAACACCGGGAACAGATCATTGCCTGCCGTTGTCATGGCCCGTTGTGCTGCCCAAAGGGCCTCACCGACCAAGGGGACCTTCCGTTCTGACTGGACATTCTTCAGGCCCCTGTTCGCATTCGGGCGGATCAGGATGTGTGGTACATCCCCGGTCAGGATCACGTCGTCTTTCCGTAGCCCGACGACCTCAGCTTGCCGTGCCCCTGTGTCGGACAGCATGGCAATAGCCCAGCGGCGCTCATCGTCCATTTCTCTGCACCGTTGCCAGATCGCTTGTAGTTCGCTCAGGCTATAGGGCAGCCGTTCATGGGGCTTTTCAGATCCTTTCCCAACGATGGACAGGCTTTCAAATGGGTTTAAAATACTAGGCCGTGTTGACAAAAGGGATTCACAACGCGGTTCGGGCATGATTCAAGCTGGTATCTGCGATCGAGACCAGCTTGGCACGAGACCTGATGTCGGACGAGGAATGGGCGTTCTTTGAACGGTT
>NZ_SUNH01000103.1 GCF_005048265.1 Paracoccus hibiscisoli | reverse complement strand
GGCTCTGTTGCACAAATCGCGTGATGGATTCATCTTGTGGATCCAGCGTGGTAGCTGGGGGCGCATGAGCCGACCCAGCCCCCCGGCTACAAGTCCAGGAATTGGCCCGCCTAGAACGAAGCTCTGAAGCGTCGTGGCTCGCTGACGATCTGGTTCGATCCCGAGATGACCTGGGAGGCCAGGCCAACAGGCAAACGTGGCCGACAGCCTGACTATAGTGACGCAGCCATCCAGACCTGCCTGACGATGAAGGTGCTGTTTGGCATGGCGCTCAGGCAGATCGAGCCGTGGAAACGGTTGCCCATCGCGGCGCCATCGGTTCAAGCCCGATGGGCGACGGTTCGAGTGACCATGGCGAGGGGGCTTCGTTGAGAGCCTGCTGCGCCTGACCGGCCTGGACTGGACCGTGCCCAACTTCAGCACGCTGTCGCGGCGCCAGAAGTCCCTGAAGGTCAATATTCCCTACCGTGGATCCAGCGGCCCGTTGCACCTGCTGATCGACAGCACTGGCATCAAGGTCGAGGGCGAAGGGGAGTGGAGTGAGGAGGGTCAGAAAACAGTCCAGGGGACTGTTTTCCCGACGAACGCGCAAGCATGGTGGCACCAAGCGCCGGGTTCGCCATCGTCGCTCGGACCGATGGCGCGACATGGCTCACGGCGCAAGATCCACATCGGAATTGACGAGCAAACGCTGGAAATACGCGCGGCCGAGTTCACCACCAGTGATGTCGGTGACGCGCCATTCGTCGGGCAAACAGTCCCTCCGGACTGTTTGCTGATCCTCCTCATTGCCAGAGCTTCTGGACCAGATCCCGCCAGATCACGAGGTTGCAAGCGTCACCGCTGATGGTGCCTTCGACACCCGCA